>CALFWO010000037.1 GCA_937928045.1 uncultured Saprospiraceae bacterium
ATTAAGTGCATCACTATTTGAATCGACAAACGAGAGTTCAGTATTATTATTAAAGCAATTTAATTCATTTGTTTGTTCAAAGTCAATAGTCGGTTCCAGAAAATCTTGTGCAACCGATAAAGAATCATTGTTGCTGCAACCATTCATCAAATTATTGATCACCACTGAATAATTTCCAGGTTGATCAAATTGAGCTTGAGTTAAATTATTAAGATTTGAAAGAACCACACCACTCTCTAACCATATGATTTCAAAGTCATTTGTTAAATTAAAGTCAACCTCAAGCAAAGTGTTGTCGTTGTAACAATTGATTAAATTATTTCCTTGCAAAGATACCTCAGGCACTTCATTTGAAATCTCAATATTAGACAATACGGTTGTTGAACAACCATTTGTATTTGACGAAACTATAAATGAAAAATCGCCTGGATCACTAACTTCTATATTATCTAGTGTTCCAATGGTGTCATTTTCAAAAACCCAATTCAAATCATAATCTGCCAAATTTCCATTAACAATTCCTTGCAAAAGAATCGATGGATTCGCACAGTCAATTGTCAATCCATTTAGTGAAGTAACTTCAACTATAGGACTTAAAGTATCAATAACAACTTGGATTGAATCTAGGCTAGAACATTGATTATTTATATTTAGTAGTTCTAAGAAGTACAGCCCAGGCTCATTAATATCTGTCATCAAATTTTGACCAATATTAATACCTTCATACCACCAATTGACTTCATAGTCAAAATTTAGATTGGGAAGAGTTGTAGATAGTTCAATCGAAGTATTTTCACAATTCAACTGATTCTCGCCTAACAAATCAAGCGTTGGAGGAATAGAAGCTGCAAGAATTTCGGTTTGATAATCTTGTGTACATCCGTTGGTGCCAACCACCTCAACGCTATAAACCCCTGGAATATCGGTTTGTTCTAAATTATTATTGCCAATAAAACTATTTGGGCCTGACCAAGAATAGCTGGCAACAGCAATATCTTGAGAAATAAAAAGCTCAGCTAGATTACCTGCGCAATCTAGGGTATCACCAAGTATTGTCAATAGTGGAAGATCAATATCTTCACTAACGTAGATGGAGTCCATTTCTAGACAGCCGTTCAATCCAACGGCCGTAGCAATATACCATCCAGGGTTACTAACTATAGTATCTAATACATTTGCCGTAAAATTACTTGGACCGGACCAATTAACATTTTCTAATAGATCTATAGTTGCTAAATTTAAATTAACAACAGTTTCCGTGCAAGTGATTGTATCGGCACTCAAATTAAAATCTGGTAATTCTAGGTCTTCTAAAATTTCAATTGAATAATTTTCTTGGCAACCATTATCTGCAATGAAAAGTCCCTGATAATTCCCAGAGTCATTAATCCAAAGAGAATCAGAATTACTAATTACCCCATTCGCATCAAACCATGTAACTTTATCAAAATCACCAGTTATATTTATAAATACAGAATCTTCCAAACAAGTTAACTCATTTGAATTTAATAAGATAGCTGGAGCAAGAGTATCTGCCTCTACAATTATTTGACCAGTAGTATCACAACCAAATTCTGAAGTTAATTGAAAACTATAAGTTCCTGGGGTAAGAACTTCAGGCTGAAGATTAATTGAAGAAAAACTCGATGGACCTGACCATTCTATTAAAGTATAATTTGTTGCGCTTAAATTTAGATTAACAGCAGTTTCCATACAACTTATTGTATCACCTATAGCAACGAAATTAGGAGGATCAAAATTCTCCGTTATCACGAAAGTAGTTTGAGCTTCACATCCGTTAGCGGAAACAATGTCTAAAGAATACTGCCCTGCTTCGGTAACATCCAGTTGAGGATCATTCGAAAGCTGTTGAACTGAATTACTCCAAATATATGTAGCGATTGCTTGATTAGAAGTTGGTATTAAGTTTAAGCTTGGGATTGCACAACTAATCATACTGTCTTCAACGGATACTTGCGGAACATCTTGATCAACAGGAACAAAAATCTGAAAATTATTGGTACAATAATTTTCCCCTTCTATAACTAGGTTATAATCTCCTGAAAAGGATGTTGTAAAAAAGGATTGATCATTTGAAAAATTCCCAGGTCCAGACCAAGAATAAAACCAAGCTGAATCTGCTCCAATTGCCTGTACCATTGCTAAACTATCTATACAAGTAATTGTATCTGAAGTTAATTGAACTATTGGTAAAATAGTATCTGCCGTTACTTCAATATCAAAAGTATCTCGGCATCCATTTGCGGCTTGAGCAACGAAATAATACACCCCGGGATCAGTGACCATTGGGCTTTCCATATTGCTTACAAAACCATTTGGGCCACTCCACTGCTTACTAAGCAACGTCGTATTCGGTAATGCCAAAATCTGAACAATAGAATCCTGGCAATTCATTTCAGCTCCAACCAAATCTACTTGGGGTAAAGAAAAATCTGTATTTACATCGAACTGAACTATGCTCGAACATCCAGCAACATTGATAGCTTCTACGATATAAGATCCAATCTCATTTACCAAAAAACTATCTGCTTGAATAGGATTACCAACTAGAGGAGTCCAAAAATATTCTAAATTTTCTCCTGAAACGGGCTGAGCAAAACCGGAAGAATTAATACAATTTAACTCGATATCTTCTACGAGAAAAACTGGAGCAATGGTGTCTACGATTATTTCCAAAGAAGCAATAACATCACAGCCATTTGGTGCTATTCCTTCAACTTCGTAAATACCACCTTCGTTAACATCAAAAGTAAAATCTGTTGATACAAATCCATTTGGTCCGGTCCAAGAGAAAGTTGTTCCAATCAAATCAGCATTCACTTGAATATTTGCATTCGTTTGCATACAATTAATAGTGTCGAATGCTATTTGAAGTTGCGGTATAGAATCATTGGCAGCAACCGTAGTAAATAATGTTTGACTACAGCCATTCTCTTCCGTAATGATTAATTGATATTCTCCAACCAAGCCAACTAAGGGATTTAAAATTGTACTATTAAATCCAGAAGGTCCGGTCCATTGATAACTCCAATTTGGATCAATATCATTTGCTAATATTTCCACTTGTGAAATAGCACAAGTCAGTTGAAAGTTTTCTATCGTTGTGTTCGGCGAAATTGTATCTGCAAAAATTTCAATAGAATCAATTGTCCGACATCCGTTATCATTGTCTGTAATTGTCAATCCATAAAGACCTGCCTCCGCAATTGATGGATTAGACTGAATGCTACTAAAAGAAGATGGACCCTCCCATAAAATTGAATAATTTCCTAAAAAAGTAAGCGGTAAATTTATTGAGGTTTCGACACAATTTAGAGAGTCACTATTTGTTGAATAAACTGGAATTGATCGATCATCAAATACCGACACCATTGCGCTATCAACGCAACCATTTTCATCCAAAACATTTATTACATAATCTCCGGGTTCAAAAATTTCAGGATTGACTTGAGTCGAAGAAAATCCGTTTGGACCGGTCCAAGAAATTTGAGGGTTTTGGGACTGAAGACTTACAGAGAGTATTGGAGACTCATCTTGACAGGTGATACTTGCAGAATCGATAAATACTGCCGGGGCTAATGTATCTAAATAGACTTCAACTGTCAAGTCATTTGAACAACCATTAGCACTAAATACCTCCAAATTATATGAACCTGGCTCTCCAACTGTTAATATTTGTGAATTAGATGTGGATGTATTAGGGAATCTCCAAAGCAATTGATCGAAAGATCCTACAATTATTGGATTCAGATCAACCATTGAGAATTCACAATTCAATGTATCAGCATCGACCGACAATTGCACAGTGACTGTATCAATGCTTACCTCAATCTGCTCAATAGATTCACATCCATTCTCACCTTTCACAAAAACTTGATAAACACCAGGAATATCAACAATGACAAAGTCATCTTGCGAAAGAAAACCATTGGGACCAATCCATTGGTAAGTCCAATTTTCTAAAAGTGTTGAATCTCCAAGAAGAAAAGTACTATCAGTACAAGTCAAATTTCCATCAGTGAAATTTAGTATTGGCCCATCAAAATTACTGGGAACAAAAATTGTGGAATCCGTTGAACATCCATTTGAACTTTCTACGGAAGCATTGTACATCCCTGAGGTATTTACATCAATGTTGAATTCTTGATCGTTAAACCCATTGGGACCACTCCAAGAAATGGAAACTCCATTTGAACTAATTGCTGTTAAAACCACACTTAAGTTGTTACAATCAAGTGTATCAGTTTCTAAAGTAAGATCTGGTTCTTCAAAATCAGCGTTGACTTCAAAATCTTGTTCAAAGGAACATCCATTATCTCCGGTAATGGTAACTGAATAGTCGCCTTGTTCGAATACGGTGGGTGTAGCGGTAAAATTTTGAAAACCATTAGGGCCTGACCATTCTATGATATTAAAAGGATCAATATTAATTGGAAGAATAGTCTCTTGAACATTATTACAATTCAAGTTAATAATTGGCAAATCTAAGGCCGGCGGAATTGTGTCAACAATTGGAGTTATAAATAATGAATCTTGACATCCATTAGCAGCAATTATATTCAACTTATATTCTAAAATTTCGGTAACTTGAATTTGATTCAATGATCCAATGGGGCCTGAAGAATTTGACCAAGTATAATCAACCAAGGGATCATTGCTAAATCCTGTCAAAGTTGCTATGGGTTGGCTACAAGATACTTCTGTAGAAACCACAGATAGAATTGGTGAAATGGTATCTAATGGAATAAAAACTGTATCCAGCGCAACGCATCCATTTCCTCCAGTAATATTTACATAATATGGACCTGGAACATTATTTTGAAAAATTGAGTCATTGGTTAAAAATCCAAAATCATTTTCCCAAGAATAAATATTTTCCGAACTTGACTCAATGCTAACTGTTCCCATTGATGAATTACATGAGATTGGAATTGTTGAAATGTTATATTGAGGAAATGAGATATTATCGTAAACGGTAAAGGTGGTATCTACGGTACAACCATTCATTGGATCATTCAAAGTCAAAATATATTCCCCTGATACGTTAGTCAAAAAGTTGTTACCCACAAAAGAAATACTTCCTGGTCCATCCCATCTAATTTGATAATTAGGATTGGAAAAATTAGCTTGTAATAAAACGTTCGAATTTAGGCAGGTTATGGTATCCAATGTAGATAAAGTAAATTCCGGTGCTGTAGTATCTGCGGCTACTTGATATTGCAAAGTATCTTGACAACCGTTGTCCCCGGTAATAATTAGTTGATATTCTCCGGCGACAGTCACCAAAGGCGAAGGTGATGTACTCATGTACGAGTCCGGGCCAGACCATTGATAGTTGGTTATGGTACTAATTGAATTGGTTTGAATAATTCCGACTTGTTGGTTACAAGACAAAGTTGGGGGAGATCCTACTAATTGCGGAGGTGATAAATCCTCCACGACTGGAGTCGAAGCCATTACTGAACAACTCTTTCCCATCACGGAATCTATCAATGTAAGCTCATATGTTCCTCCTAAAACAACTTCAACTTGAGGCAAATTCGGTTGAGAATTAAAACCCAATCCACCATTCGTAACATCCAACCACTCAAAACTTAAATTCTCACCAGAAGAACCACTAGCATCAAGTATTAAGGGCGTATTGTTACAATTTAAAAATAGCGAATTGTCAATATTAATTATTGGATCTAAGACTTGCAATCTAAGATTTACTAAACTATCACAAGGATCGTTAGTATCAATAAGAATTTGATAAGTCCCTGTCATATTATATGTGTTAGGACCGACTGTTATTTCTTCTCCAGTACATAGAACGGTGTCTATATTTGTCGTTGGTGGTACAATAACATTTAAATGCAATTCAACAAGGCTATCACAACCTCGCGGTGAAAGTGAATCCCAGAAGTAGATACCTGAAGTTGATATTAAATCTCCGCCAAATAGAAATGCCTGTCCCGAACAAATGTCAATATTTACTAAGGTATCAACTGGATCGATAAATTCAATATTCAATTGAATCATTGAATCACAATCAATACTTGAATTAATTACTTTATTGTAAATTCCAGAAGTAAAAATAGTGGTATCAATAAAATCGTATTCCATACCAAAACATAATTTCTCCTCTAAGAATATGGTGTCATGTCCAATAATATTGATATCGACACAATTGTCCGAAATCTCAGCACAAAAAAGATTATAAATACTATTCAATTCTTCTCTAAATTCTGAAATTGTCCATTCATCCGCTGGAGATGGAATCCTTAAAGAATCGGAGGTCAAATATGACAATCCACAAATATCATATTGACCTTGAGAAAAAGAAGTTAGATCCAATAATGAGTCAACATGAATTAGCGTATCATTGGAAGAAATCAAATACAAATAGGAATAGTTAGAACTATCGGGAATTGAATCCGACCAAAAAGGAGGCAATTCAAATGCTAAACTGGCATCTCCTCTACATTGATCTTGAGGCGGAAGATCGACCAACTCGCCACCATTAGGTTCACAATCAAAACAATCTAGTCCATCCAAATTGCATGGGATTACTTGAAAATTCACAATATTTCCAGTATTGACTGGCGAATTATTTATGACTGTTAAAGTCCAAGTACCATTAACAGGTCCCATGTCAAAATCTTCCAAACAACCATTAAACGGATGATAACTGCCACTATAAAAAGCACCGGGTAACCAAGGCTGGTTATTGTTCCAGACTGGTGAAAAACCCATATCAGGTACGGGAGATTCTGAACATGGCAAAAACTGAATTTGCCAAGGAATTGGTCCTGTAAAACCAAATTGATTCAATGAAGGTCCAATTATTTCAATAGTTTGACCACCAGGACTCGTCACAGACATTTCTAGGCTCCAAATGTGTTCTGGAGCAAACTGAACAAGAATTTGACAAATACTCTGATCTGACAATGAGAGGTCGTCATTAACAGCACCACTTAAAGAAAATTCAAAAGAAGTTGTATTGAAGGCTGTCGCTATTCCTGGACAATCTATGCATTCACAAGATTGACCCGAAATGTTACCTGAAGCAAATAGGTAACAGAGAAGGAATATGGGGAGTACCCTAATGTTCACGGTCTTTGCTGTCTAATTCTGTTTTTGTACCATCGAATTATCACACAAGGGCCTATCCGACAGTATAACGAATTTACGAATTTTGGGGAACAAGTGCTTGATGTTTGGTCGAATTCTTAATTTTGCAATCAATACTGAACAATATATGGCACATTTTGATCATATATATCCCATACATAGTTGAACACGCGTCATGAAATTTAAATCATTTTTGGTAGTAATTACTATACTTCTTTTTTTCCAAATAACTGATTTCACTCAAATTCTGAAAGGTGTTACTGCTCAAGTAAACACAGAAGCTAGTTTTCAAGAAGTTCCTGAAAAGGCGGATAATTGGGAGAGAATCATGCACAGAGATACCGAGGCAAATGATATGTTTCCAACTATCCCTATTCAGCATTATGATAGCATTTTTGGATACAATCGACAATTCTTTTCAGATGGTTTCGATTATCCGGTTGGTATTCCAAACGCTGAAGGATATTTCAAAGCTCAAAATTTTGGAGACGATCTACACTTAGGCGAAGATTGGAATGCTGTAACAGGAGGTAATACCGACCTAGGAGATCCTGTTCACGCTGTTTCTAATGGCTTGGTCACCTTTTCTAAGGATGTGTGTTGCGGTTGGGGAAATGTGATAAGAGTAGTTCATTATATTCCAGATAATCCAGAGCATCCATTTGTAGAATCAGTTTATGCTCATTTGAATAATAGAAGAGTCCAAGCAGGCGATCTTGTAATGAGGGGGGAAAAAATTGGTAGTATCGGTAATGCAAATGGGAGATATATGGCTCATTTACATTTGGAACTTAGGAGCTTCATTAACATGTCATTAGGCCCAGGGTATTCCAAAGATATATTTGGATTTTTCGTACCAACAGATTTTATAGAAAAAAACAGGCCCCACTAATTCTCTCTGGAAATAAAAAAAGCCCTGCTTTTTAGCAAGGCTTTTATATCTCTTGAAGTTAATATTTATCTCGGAGTCACAATTAGTTTTTTGAAAGTACTGCCTTCCTCATTGCTTAGTTGGATAAAATAAGTCCCGCTTGACATCTGAGATAAATCGTAAGATTTTAAAGTCTGTCCAGACAGATAAAATTCATCGTATAATTCTACTTGACCGATAGCATTAAACATTTTTAAATCAATACTCATATTCGTTGAGCTATTAATAAGCAGGTGAAATTCATTTGAGGTTGGATTCGGGAATAAGTCAATATTAAGAATTTCACTCAAATCAATGCTACTTGTAGATCCTGCGATTATTTCTTCCGTATAGGTATTTTCTCCACAGAAATTTGTTACCACCAAAGTTACCGTGTAAGTACCTGAAGCTGAATAACTATAGGTCGGATTTTGTTCATTAGACATTCCTACTCCATCTCCAAAATCCCAAGCCCAAGAAGTTGCCCCCATTGATTGATCTTGAAATTCAATCTGCTGATCAGTTCCAACGTTGTAGTCATATTCTGCGACTGGTAATTCTCCAATGGAAATCAAATCAGTTTTCAAAACAACATTATCACCTGCTGCATTTGAAGCGGTCAATTGTACATTATAATTTCCACCATTGTTATAAATCACCACTGGATTTTGATCGGTTGAAGTGAGCGGAGTTCCTCCCTCAAATTCCCATAGCCAACTTGTTGGGCTGTTGGTTGAGAGATCATTAAAACTAATCGTTGAAGGAGCACATCCTTGTTGAACATCCGAAGAAAATTCAGCAATAGGAGCACTCGCACCTACAGCTACGATTACAGTATTAGTAGTAGTAAAAAATCCGCATTCATTATTTACCGTAAGTGTAACTTCATAACTACCAGCATCTCCATAAACATGAGTTGGCATTTCTCCTGATCCAGAATTACCATCACCAAAGTCCCAAACATATCCCAATTGATTGCTTTCGTCTGCATCAAAATCAACAGTCAAATCAGAAGCGGCAAAACTAAATTCAGCTGTTGGAACATCTTGGACAGTTATGTAATCCTCCATCAGCAACACATCGATACCTTGACTATTCCCAACCGTAAGTTGAACATCAAAGGATCCAGCAGTATTATAAGAAACTACCGGATTTGGTTGACTTGAAGTTGCTGGATTTCCACCTTCAAAAATCCATTCCCAGGTATCAGTATTACTAGAAGCCATACTTGTAAAAGTTACCTGAATAGGTGCACAACCCATTTCATTGTCAGCTGAGAATCCCGCAGAAGGTAACGTTATATCATCGATTACAACAGTAGTTGTTGAAGTAGATTCACCACAATCATTATATGCGGTTAAGGTAACTTCAAAAGTTCCACTCGTTCCATAGACATGTGTTGGATTGGCATCCATACTTTCGTTTCCATCACCAAACTCCCAAAGATAAGAGGTAGCTCCAGAACTGGTATTGCTAAAAGTTACAGAATTGCTTAAAATCGAATTAGTAAACATTGCTTCAGGAACATCTTGCACTTCAATATATTCAAGACGAGTAACCGTAAATGTTCCGGCTGAATTTGAAACTTCTAAAGTAATGGAATAAATACCACTTTCATTGTAGGAAACAGTTGGATTCTGCAATGATGAAGAATTAGGAATTGCTCCCGGAAAACTCCAATTCCAAGACGTTACGTTATCTGAACTTTCATCAATCAAATTGACCTCAAAAGGAGCACAGCCACTAACTTGTTGAGCAGAAAAAGATCCAGTTGGAGCAGATTCAATAAAGATGGTTGTTAACATTTGATTTGAACCACAATCATTAGTAACAAGCAGTATTACATCATAGGTTCCTTCCATCGAGTAGCTGTGATCTGGATTGGCTTCCATGCTTGTATTCCCATCTCCAAAATCCCAACTATAAGTATCAGCATTGGTACTAGAATTAACGAAAGAAAAATCTAACTCGTTTTGGGTGTAAGAAAAACCGGCTGCAGGTTCTTCAAAAATGACCACTATCTCATTCTCTGTTGTGGAATTTGAACCGGCGCTTGAAGATACCTCTAAACTTACATCATAGATACCGGGTGTATTGTATGTAATCAACGGATTTTGAGCAGTAGAACTTGACGGTGTTCCACCAGGAAAAGACCAATTCCAATTTGATACCGTACCTGAAGAATTATCGGTAAACTGTACCTGTAGGCCAGCACATCCCTCTCCACCAGAATAACTAAAATTACTTAATGGTGTTTGAGTAAGGTTGACCACTTCAGTAAAAATATCTGTACCGCAATCATTAGTTACCGTTAGCGTCACTGAAAAGATATCTTCGGTTAAATAAGTATGGGTTGGATTTTCATCTTGAGAGGAATTTCCATCTCCAAAATCCCAAGAATAAGTAGAACCATTGTCGCTTTGATTAGAAAAAGAGACGGTCATTCCGGAAACTGAATTATTGAATGCAGCAGATGGAGCAATGTTGACAATGACTGCCTCAGACATACTCGAGGCGTTTGAACCAGCAGAGTTTGAGACCTCCAATGTTACATCAAATGAACCTTGATTTTCGTAAACAACTATTGGGTTTTGATCTGTTGAAGTGGAAGGAGTTCCACCTTCAAAGGTCCACAACCAACTTGTAGAATTAGATGAAGATAAGTCCGTAAACTGTACAGTTAATGGAGCGCATCCTGCTGAAGAACCAATCGAGAATCCGGCCGTTGGTTCAGACACTACTGTTACTACTTCCGTATGCATTTCATCACCACAATTATTACTTGTTGTTAAAACTACGGTATAAGTTCCATCTGCAGCATAGGTGTGATTCGGATTTTCACTTGTAGAAGTATTTCCATCTCCAAAATCCCAAGAATAAGAATCCCCATTATTAGAATCATTGTCGAAAAGAACATTTAAATCATTAATTGTAGTTGAAAAATCAGCCGATGGACCTTCTTCAATTGTTATGTAATTTTCGAGAAAAATAGTATTTGATCCAGCCGCATTAGAAACCTCCAAGGTGACGTCATATGTGCCTTGATTATTATAAACTACTGTAGGATTTTGAGCATTAGATGAACTTGGATTCCCACCTTCGAAAGTCCAATTCCAGCTAGCAGCGTTATTACTAGAAATATCCATAAAATTGACTGTTAATGGTGCACAGCCAAAAGTAACATTTGAAGTTGCACCTGCTGTTGGAGCATTACTAATATTTATTATTTGCGAAATTTCATCATCTCCGCAAGTATTTGTAGCTGTTAATACCACTGTATAAACTCCATCCATCGCGTAAGTATGTGTCGGACTTACATCATTGCTATTATTTCCATCTCCAAAATCCCAAGAGTAGGTCGTACCATTTATGGTTGTGTTAGAAAAGTTTGCCACCATATCATTAATTCCTAAAGTATAACTCGCATTTGGAACATCAATGACATTAATAAAATCTGTTAATGTTACCTGATCTGATCCTGTGCTATTTGAGGCAACAAGTTCAACGTTAAAAATTCCTTCGGTTGAATACACAACGGTTGGATTCTGATCGTTGGAACTACTAGGTGTTCCACCAGGAAAAGTCCAACTCCATGCCGTAGCATTGACACTTGATTGGTCTGTAAACTGAACGGTAAGATCTGCACATCCAGAAGTCACATCGGCAGTTGCTCCAGCAGTTGGGACATTAGCTATGGTTACTGTTTGCGTAGTGCTTTTATCTCCGCAGGCATTAGTAGCGGTTAAAGTCACCGTATAAATTCCATCTATTGCATAGGTATGGCTTGGACTAGCATCGTTGCTATCATTTCCATCACCAAAATCCCAAGCATAAGAATCAGCATTTGTACTAGTGTTTGTAAAGTTTGCCACCAAATCAGAAACACTTACTGAGTAATCTGCATCGGGAACATCATTTACATTTATAAAATCGGTTAAAGTAATTTGATCTGATCCAGTGCTATTTGATGCTACCAATTCAACGTTAAAAATTCCTTCGGACGAATACACTACTGTTGGATTTTGATCGGTAGAACTACTAGGTGTTCCACCAGGGAAAGTCCAACTCCATGCCGTTGCATTGATACTAGATTGGTCAGTGAACTGAACTGATAGATCTGCGCATCCGGAGGTTACATCGGCAGTTGCTCCTGCAGTTGGAGCATTTGCTATGGTGACAATTTCGGTTGAACTGCTGGTCCCGCAGCTATTTGTTGTTGTTAGTACGACTGAATAAATTCCATCAGATCCATAATTATGATTAGGATTTTCATCTGTCGAAAAGTTTCCATCGCCAAAATCCCAAGAAAAAGAGTTGGTATTTGTGCTAGTGTTTGTAAAACTTGCCGTTGTATTGGAGGTAGAAAAATTAAATGAAGTGCTGGGAACATCATTAACATTAATATAATCTGTTAACATAATGGTATCCGCCCCAGCAGAATTCGAAGCAATCAATTCAATAGAATAAACACCTTCATTGTCATAAGTTACTTGGGGATTTTGATCAGTTGAACTCGATGGATTTCCTCCTGGAAAATCCCAAGTCCAACTTGTTGGAGCATTCGTTGATAAATCTGAAAAGTTAACCAATAGAGAAGCGCATCCTGAAGTCACATCTGAACCGGCATCAGCAGTAGGTATTGCAGATAAGGTCACCATTTGAGAAACTGTAACAGTATCACAACTATTATAAGCTGTCAAACTCACTGTGAAAGTTCCTCCATTGGAATAAGTATGTGTTGGATCCACTGCAGTGCTGGAATTATTATCACCAAAATCCCATAAATACGTTAGCGCATCCGTTGAGGTATTTGTAAAGTTAACAGTCAAGTCTGTAATAGATGATGCAAAATTTGCTATGGGATCAGAAAGAACATTAATATAATTAGTCTCAGTCAAGGTGTTCATTCCGGCGGAATTTGAGACTTCCAAAGTCACATCATACATTCCTGGGGTGTCGTAAACAACTACTGGGAATTCAGAACTACTTGTACTAGGATTTCCTCCTGGAAAGGTCCATAGTCGATCCACTGCATTTGAAGAGGACATATCTGAAAAAACAACAGTGAGATCTTCACACCCGGACGTAACATCTGCGGTAAATCCAGCAGTTGGCAAAGTTGAAATAGTGACAATCATACTAGTCGAAACAGAGCCACATCCATTTGTAGATATTAAAGTCACTGTATAAACACCATCATCAAGATAAGTATGAATAGGATTTTGATCAACACTTGAGTTGCCATCGCCAAAATCCCAAAGCCAGTCATCACCAATTGAATTGTTTGTCAAAAGAATTGTTCTATCAGAGACTGCAAAGCTGAAATCTGCGACAGGATTTTCAAATACATTAATATAACTAAACTCAACTTTCGTATCGGTCCCCGCAGAATTTGAAACAGTCAATGTTACATCAAATGTTCCGGGGCTCGAATAAATGACAGAAGGATTTTGCTGAGTTGAACTTGCTGGGGTTCCTCCTGGGAAATCCCATAACCATGAGTCTGGATTTTCTTGCGACAAATCGAAAAAATTAACCAAAAGTGGAAGGCAACCACTTGTTTGATTAGCATCAAAATCTGCGATTGGAGGATTCACTATTACACATGGAGAGAAGCATCCAGAATTAATTTCCGCAGTTATGGTATTGTTGATTGTGTTAATTGATGCAGGAGACCAAGTATTGGTGTTGTTAACGGATGGGGCCATTATAAAGCCTGAACCACCTGCGTCATGGCCGTATCCAAAATTATGTCCAGTCTCATGAGATACCACAACACGTAAAGCCCATGCAGTAGCACTGAAATCTTCTATCAATTGATACTTAAAACTTCCACAAATTCCTCCAACATACGCAACACCGACAGTGCTTGGATCACCATTACTTGAAATATTTCTGTCTGTCCATAATTGTCCTAAATCAAAATTAACTCCAAAATTTCCTCCATTTCCCCATTGCCTAAAACTACTTAATAAAGTTCCAGAATCATTTCCTGTTGGCCATGGATCACATCCCGAACAATCAACTACGAATTGTGTAACGACATCAAAGAGTATCTCATTATTGAATTCATCGTCATAGTTTGTTTGAGCATTATTCAAAACCCCTAAAGTATGTCCTTCTACTCCACCAACGGAACCATATTTTTGAAACATGCTAAAGTCACTTGCAATAGCCAATTCGACAAAGAAACAATTCATTTTTTCTTGTTCAAGATTTTCTACAATCTGTTGCAATTCATTTTCCTTGTTTATTTTGTCATGAGCTGCACAAGTTCCTGCGGTGTGCAAAACATCTTTTTCTTCATAAATGACATAAGTATTTTTATCAGCCCCAGGAACAAGAAAATTTAAAGGCTCGATAAAAAATACGCCTTCCATTTTTTCGACAAAACCATAAATGATATCCTTTGTAACTGTTAATGCAATTTGCCCTTGGTTATCATCTTGGTAGTTTCCATTATATGTTAGAATATCTGAAGGAGTCAATCCTTTTTTCACCCCATCACTCGTTGTCTTGATTGTATATTCTTCTTGAATGAGATAACGTTGATGTAAAGACATATTCCATCTTCCCACTTCATCGAATCTTAAAACCAAGTCGTTTGAAGAATCGTTCTTCTTAAGGGATTCGAAGAGGTCCAAAGCATCGGCTCGGAATACTTTGTATTCTTTAAACTTTTCATTTAGTTCCGTTTCATGTTTTAATTCTTTCTCTTTTTTGAAATTGAATACAGTTTGTGCTGATACTATTTGAGTTAATAGCACCGAGATACAAATACATAATATCCTCATTATAACTGACAGTTTTAATTAGAAAAAAAGTTCCGTGAAACGTTATCCAAAGTTAAAGGCTGGGTGATTAAACTGCTTTGGTCTTTTAGTGCTATAAATTTATTGATTTTTGCCGGAAAATTGAGTCTAATACAAAGAAAATGACGGAAGGAAGACGTGCGCAAAATGTATATATTTGCTTCCAAATTGAAATTTACTAAATATGGGTCTGTTTAAGACGTCTTTATTTTGCTCTGCTTTCGTTGTACTGGTCGTTGGATGCTCCAAAAACAGCGATTCAAAGAGAAATTCCTCCAAATACAATGGACCTTCGGACTCAGCTGTAAATTGGGCATCAAAGCAACCTTTGGCTGTTTCACTTCCATATATTTTGGAACCTTGCTCCGACAGTAAGCGATACCAAAGCAAGGATTGGGAGGGAACTAACAGCTGTTCATGGGCTTTGGAAAAAGAAATCATTTCGAAGTTGCCGGAATATGTAAAACGAACTGATGATATTTTAGAATTTCAAACAGACAATAAAGGTTGGAGAGCCTTGAAGGCTGAGAAATCAATGGTAAACCATTATATACCAGAATTTCATGTGTTCATATTAAAGTTTTTCACAAATGAAAACTGTGAAGAATATGGTATTTATGACCCAAAACAAGATCATCTGGAAAGACTAAAAGGGCAATTTTTTCTTAGTGCCGACAATAAATTTTTCGCAGTAGTTCCAAAGTCCAATTGTGGAGAAAAAGCCAAAATTGCTCGATTTAACAAAGGAAAAGGTTTAATAATCAAAGAAATTGATGAAAAAAGTCCAATTTCTGGCATAAAATGGGGATTGGACAATTATGCTATTGTTTTAAAAAGTGGGGATTCTGAGAAGTTTGTTTATCGAAAGTTGCCTTGAGTACCTAAACCTCGTATTTTTGTTGGGCTTCCTGAACATTCACCATTGTAATTAAGAACCCATGACAAGTAGACTTCGAGTGCTGCTCCTTTTCCTAGTATTGACTCAAATAAGTTGTTTGATTAGAGCCCCGGAAGTTTTGACTCCATGGGAGCAGGTTGCCAATTTCAGCACGGTTACGCCTTATAAAAATATGATAGCTACCGCAAATGAAATTCATCTTATTACAGATGATGAGTTTGTTAGACTAGATAAAAATGGAAAATTAGTAACTCGTCAGCCACTTCCACTTCCCTTTAAATTTTTTGGTAGACCAATTCTAGGAAACTTTGCGATGGCAAGAATTGTTAGAAAATCTGCTCAAGGCAATCCTATATTAGAACTTAGGTCCAGTAACAATCCATTAGAAGCATTTGACACAGACTTCACAACATTAGACGATAGTATTGATTCGATGTTGTTAGACAATATTTTTCCAGAAGAGGATTCTAGATATTCAGGTGCCTTTAATGAAAATAGTACACAACTATTAATTCCTTCCATTAATTTTTCCAAAAACCTCCATACCTTTTTCCTGATTGATATCGACTATAATCTTGGTGGTACAAATGGAATTGCGGCAATAGAAGTTAAGCATATTATTGATATTCCTGAAATTCCAGCGGCAAATGGCGTTCTAGACAATATTAAATTCATCAATGGTAATTATTACATTGTATCTTTAGATGGTAGTTTTCTAATCCGACCAGATGGCAGTTATGAAAAACTATTTCAAGGGCATTTTTGGGATTTCTTTGAAAAAGGCAATCAAATTTATGCTACAGAAAGATCTAGAGCCTTGTATGAGGGCGATTTAAATGGTTCCAATTGGGCCATTCAAAACGACAGTTCAGCACTTCAACAAGTAGAAATTGCCAATGGCTCCGTCTTTTCTCAACAAGCAATTGGATTTAGATTTAAGTACAGTAATAACGATTTCAGGAACCCAGAAGATATAGTTCACAATCCTGAATTTCCAAATGACTTTGCCGCCTACCGTAACATTTGCTTCTTAAACGGTTTCTATTACATGACCATTCAAAAAGAAGTTTGGAGAGCTTCAGAAATCTTAATTGAAGAGGAATAGAACATAGTTGTTCGATAGTTCTTCTAACTTTTGCCACTAAATGCTTTAAAATCGGCCCAATCCTTGCTTTATAGCCATTTGATAAGGTGTATTCGCATAAAAGCGCACCCCCAAAATGGTAAAAAAGATATTCATTACATATTGTTTTTGTATCCTGTTAGTTGGTTTAAATGCTCAACATAGGCCTTTGTTTGACTACGATGCTCTTTTCAAAGAGATAACCTCAGCGATTAAGAAGGGGGAGAAAAGGGCATTACGGGATTTGGGTACTTTACTAGATATGCCCGAACATAGGCCTGAATGCATCAAGATTTTAAAGTCCAATACACTTTTTCATCCATCAGAAATTAACATTAACGAATCACTGAATCGAGATATTTTTCTAAAGTTCTATTATGATTTTGAGGAAAAAATACAGTTTTCAACGATTGCCAATGTGTTTTATATTTCCTCGCTGAGCAATCATAAGATAAATTTTGAATTGGCTCCTTTCGAGTCCAACATTAGTTTTGATTCGTCAGCAAAAATGAGAAAGCTTTCAGAAGAGTTAATGATGGCTTTATCGAAAAACAACTACTCTGCTGCTATAATTAAAATCGTAAATATTGGGAGCCTCAATACTTCGGAAGCTTTTGATTGGCTTATTGAACTAACTAAAAATAAGGCGATTTCAAAAGCAAAGCAAGGAGCAAAAGAAGGTCTAGGCCAAGCTATATTTAGTCAGCTTTCAAATGATTCAAGAATGGAATCATTGACTGCTATGCTTTATATGTTAGAAAAAGAAATGATCCCAGTCAACAGATCTAAAAAATATATTGCAAAACTTTCGAACGTTCCATATCAAGGTGTTAATAGCAATGAACAAATCGTAAACTACTACAACAATCTAATTGATTCTCTTGGAAATTTTGAAGATTTAAGACAGTATGGTTATCAGAAAAATTTCAAGTTCGATTTGGACTTTTTTGATCATCCAGTTGATTACTATGGTCAAATACTTGCTCAATCAGAAGAATATCCTTGGTTAGAAATCAATGCCATAAAAGACCTTACAAGAGTTGGAAAACCCAGAGCACTGCTCTATTTAGCTGCTAATGTTTACAAAAGTAGATTTCAAGATATTGAAGACTATCAAAATAAAAATGAATTAATATTCCAATCCATTGAAAGACTAACGCAGTTAAAGTTAGGATTGGAAGATGGATCCAGTGAAAAAGTTTTTGAAACGGAAGAAGCTAATACGGAATTTAAAAGGAATTACTTCATTTATTGGGCTGGACATTATAACGAATACATTTGGGAAGAAAATCAAAATGTTTTCATTAACAAAAATGAAACTGCTGAGAAGGTCCAATCTTATGAAAAATTATTTAGAAGACTTGCATCAAAGAACGATTCAATTGCTTACGCAGCTTTTAGTGAACTATGCAAAGGTGATCCAGTTCAAATTTCGGAACTTTCAACCAAGTATCGACAGTTGCTAAGGAACTACAATTCCAATCTTCCATCGTTCCAATACAACTTCTTGGAATCCATTTCAAGGCTAACAGACTTTTGCAAGAAGAACGATATAAAATTTGAACCAGAGGGTCAATTATTAGTGAAATTAAATGCGTTAAAGGTAGAGAGCAACGCAAAAAAAAGATTCGAGAAAGAGAATGAAATCCTAACTTCTTTGAAAAATGATGACATAACAGCTTTGGAATACTGGGCATGCCTCCAAGAACCAAACAAAGAATTCAATTTTTCAATGGGTAGAATAATTGATAAATATTACTCTAAAAACTGGTCTAATATTTTATCTGATGAAAAACAACTTCGAACTTACCTAAAGAAAAGTTATCTTTTCGAAAACATCGGAATAATTGGAACTTGTAATGCTTATCTTCGAAAATTTGATATTGAAAATGCTGCAACCAACCAGTTGCTTGGTACAATGTTACAGGTTGAAAGTGATCAAGAAATCGCCAATCAAATTAGCCAATTGGTAGATTCAAAAGCAGATATTCATGAATTAAATCTCTCCAGCTTTATTGAAAATCCTGCGAACTTTGGCTCAAGAGACATCAAACTTTTGTCAGAACCTAATTACGAAGAAGGTATTTTGTTAGCAAAGATGATTAGCACAACAGAAGACATGGAAGCCTTGAAAAAAGTGTTTTTCTACCTTCGTTTTAATTCAAATCCATCCATGGTACCGGAACTCATTAAGCACATTGACGATGAGCGTGTATTGGGAATGAGAAAAGGTAATCCAATTACAGTCGGAACCAATTTGGTCCCAATTTTTGAAAACATATATAATTATAAATATGAAATTCCTACTGATGGAGTTTATAACCGAGAAGCTTGGAAAAATCTATGGATGGAAGATAGCCTCAACTATAAAAGTTGGGGAATTAGCTTTTTAGAAAAAGAGTTAAAAATATTAGAAGCTAAGGATACTATTTCAATTTCAGAAGTCAATGACATCACCTCTTCTCAATTCTATGATCCAATATTTAAAAATAGATGCCTTGAGTTATTAGGTCATGTTCATCCTGAAAAAGACATACGAAAATTCGAAATTGAACCGGCCCTCAACGTTGAAACTGATTTAAATTATTTTAGAGGGTTCCGATTCCATTACAAAGTGCTTGATGATATTACACAATTATTTGATGTAATAGATCCGGAGCCAATGCTTAAATTTGTTATAGACCAATCGCAAGATTATTCAGTCGAAAATTTAGGACGTCTTTACAATAAATTATTCCAGTTCGCTTGGTTTCAACATTTTCTAAATGCGGCAAATAGCAATAGTGATATTGCTAAAAGATTATCTCGAACATTGACTGAATATTTGGATCAGTCGGATTTCATCTCTGAATTTGAAGAACAAAATACATTTTTACACATAGCTCAATTAGACAATATTGGAAAACCACTAATTGAACGATTGACTTCGTCAGTATTGAACGAGTTGGATGCAGGATCAAAATTCAAGATTCAACAAGACTTAATTTCGGGTATAGAATTTAAAGATTTAGCCACGATCATTAATTACCAAGATCAATTGAGTGCTCCTCAGGGTGAAGACCCATTAGCATTTTTAAGAAAGGATTTTGGTCTGCCAATTTTCGAAATCAAAGATCCCAAGAAATTTGTCAAGAATCATGAAGCCATGTCTGAGAAAGAATTCTATTTGCACTATTTGGAAGAGTTTGGTGTTTCTATAGAAGAAAAAGGAAAACTCGAAATGGACAAGATTTATGAAATCCTTGAGTTTGAAATTGTTTCTCCATTCGTAGGAGACGGTGGTGTAAAAAGAGATAATTTTGTTTATGGAGTGATCAAAGTATTGGAATTGACTTACAATACAACTTTGGATTTTCATGAGAAACTAAACGAAAATCAGTCATTCTACACATTCAATGCAACCAAAAGAGCAATTGCATGGATGGATTATTTAAAACAAGAAGGATTGGTTAAGGTAGATCAAAGCCGCGCCCCCTCTTTCAATCTTTCGCAAGAGGCATCGGCTCAATAATTTTTCGCCCATTTTTCTTAAAAATTTGTTATTAATAGCTGTTTTGGCAGTAGGACTCGCAACTTCCTGCATTATTTAATAGTTTTACTGTTGAATAATCACCAAACTATTGTATCAATGAAAAATTGGTTTAAAGTACTTCCATTAGTTTTAGTTCTTCTTTTTGCAGTCCAATTGGACGCAGATGCGCAGTATTACGGTAAGAAAAAGAAGAAAAAGAAAAAGCCTGCAAAAACAGAGCAATCCACTTCCAAAATTCCTTCTAGGTCAAATAGTACGGCGAATTGGGCATTTAAGGATCGCTTGTGGTATGGAACTGGCTTTAATTTAGGTTTCAGTGGTGCTAATGGATTTAGTGTCTTTAGACTCGCACTATCTCCAATGGTAGGCTATAAAATAATTGAACCGCTTTCGGTTGGACCAAGAATAGGTCTTAGCTATTCTTATATCAAAGGATTGGGTACAGACAATCTTGTAAAAAAAGTACAACCAATCTCCTTTGAATATGGTGTTTTTGCCAGATATAAAATTTTACCAATCATCTTTGCACATGTAGAATATACTAGGCAGAATGAAGAGATTCCGCTAGGTGCTGGCTCTCGAATAGCTGTTGACCCGCAAACTGGAAATCCCGAGACGCTTAGAAACCAAACCAACGACGTCAACATTGGATTAGGCTACAATTCTGGAGGTGACCTTAGTTACGAAATCATGCTCTTGTACGACGCAATCGATGATGATGACGTTTTCACAAATGCACCAGCTGTCCCATTTAGTATCCGAGTAGGTTTCAACTATAAGTTTTAAAACTTCAGTGTAATTCCGGAAAGGAAATGAATACCAGCTTGAGGATAATAAAAGTTCTCGGTAATCAAATCTCCAACTCTATAGGAATATGTATAACCGTTTGAACTAAACATTTCATTAAGGAAGTTATAGACATTCAAGTTGATGCTCAGTCCTTTGTAATTACCGATTACAGGACTCCAAGCAAATCTAAAATCATTGACGAAATAATCATCAAGAGCTCTATTTTCATTGCCAGTATTGTCAAGAAATTGACGACCAACAAATTTTGAGTTCCAAGCCAATTCCATTTTATCAATTGGTTTGAATACCAACTCTGAACCGAGAATAAAATTAGGAGAGAAAGATATATCCGTATTAGAAAAATTATTTTCGATGATATCAAAATCTACGGTATAATCGTATTCCAATTCTGTAAACTCCTTGATTTTATTTCTACTCAATGTTGTGTTCGCGTTCCATTGCAATGATTTATTCAAAGCCCAACCCATCTGTATTTCTATCCCTTGACGAAAACTGTTAGGTACGTTCACTCTTATTGGTGTACCTACATCATTCAGAGCGCCAGTCAATACCAGTTGATCTTTGTAAGCCATATTATAAAGATTTACCTCCACCGCTATATTTTTCCATTGCCCAAGATAACCTGCCTCGAGATCAAGTAACTGCTCGGATTTTACAGTTGTGACATCGATTGCGTCAATTAAATCACCGCGATTCGGTTCTTTATTGGCGACAGCAGCACTTATAAATACCCGATGATTATCAATACTCTTCGACAGACCTAATTTAGGATTGAAAAAAGAATAATTAACATCTGTATTTAAAGTTCTCAAATCAGCATCAATTCCATTTACAGAATAGTCCACATTTCTAAACTGAAGATCTCCGAAAAAATTCCATCCATTGGATAATTCGTATTCCCCTTTTAGATAAGAATTGAATTCTGTTTTTTCTCCTCTATTATCATAATAACGATCACGAATATTAGAATCACTTGCGAATTGGGCCCAAATAATTTCTCCAAAGTGATCTCCAAAATATTTATTAAAAGCAACTCCTAAAGTAACCGTTAAATTGTCTTGAACATATTTAAGGTTCGTGGTCGTTCCCAAGAAATCATTATCCAACCATCTTCTGCGAATGAAATCTCCTGAAGCTATAGTAGAATCTCCAATTTCTAGCGGAGTTAATCCATAATCAGCAAAATCATCATTTGCTCGGAATTGCTCAAAATAACCTGCACCTTTTGTATAATGTAAAGCTGCGTTGAAAGTATAATTGTTTCCTAAAACCTGAGTCCAATGCAATTGGTAATGATCTTGACCATAATTATCAACTTGATTATCATACTCATAGAAATTATAGGTTCTTCCAGAGTTCAAAAGATTTGCTCTTTGACTTTCTGATAAAAAATTTCGATCAGCAAAAGCATTAAGCTCACTTGCATCTCCCAGTAAAATTGATTCAGGTGTGCCATACCAACTTTGGAAGGTCTTTTCTCTACCAAAAAAAGCAATTGCTTTAACTATAGTATTTTCGCCATAATACCCTCCTGCAAGGTAGGCTGATCTTAAATCAGAAGAGGCTCGATCTATATATCCGTCTGATTGAATCTTTGAAAGTCTAGCGTCAATCGAAATTTTATTATTTAATAATCCTGTACCCAGCTTTATGTTGTGGCGATGTGTGTTGAAGGTTCCAAAACTGTTTCCAATTTCCGCGTATGGTTTTGAGTTTCTGGTATTGGTCTGGAGGTTAACAGTTGCTCCAAATGCACCGGATCCGTTAGTCGAAGTTCCAACTCCTCTCTGAATTTGAATGGTTTCAGTACTGCTAGCGAAGTCAGGCATATTTACTAAAAATACTCCTTGAGATTCAGAATCATTCAAGGGGATGCCATTGATGGTGAAATTTATCCTTGAGGCATCTGATCCTCGAATTCGCATTCCAGTGTACCCAACTCCAGCGCCAGCATCTGAAGTAACCACCAAGGAAGGTGTGTTCCTCAGAAGAAAAGGTAAATCTTGTCCCAAATTATTTTTAGAAATATCTTCCTTAGATACATTTTTATATGCTATTGGCGTTTTTTCAGTGGCCCACGTTCCTTTCACATTAATATCCTCTAATTCAAATGTCTTTGCAGTTAAGATAATTTTCATCCGCTCAGTTGAAGGAGCAGATAATTGAAAAACATTTTTTTCATAACCTAAATACTCAACGATCACTTCATAATTTCCATTTGGTATTTTCCTTAAAACAAAACCACCATCTATATCGGTAATTGTCGATTTATTTAAACTCGGAATTATCAAAGTAGCTCCAAGTAAAAATTCACCTTTTTCATCAACAACATATCCGCTGAAGTCATTTTGGCACAGGCCAACTACAGGCATTAAACACAATAAAATAAATTGAAATATTTTGGTCATCTGGATTGCTTTAATAAAGTTAATACAGGATGACTACTCACAGAACTGTGAATTGATTTCCTTACCAGAATTACCTGGTCAGGTTCTATGGGTATAATCTCAGCCTTGATTAAAATCAGTAGGCACCCCTGTATGATTTTGCGAATATAGTGCTCTTTTCTTTACTTACAATAAGATTAATGAATCAATTTCTCAAGGGCCCTAACAGCCATGGCTGTTCTTTGCTCAAAATCTCCTTCTATAATGTCAAAAGAACACTTTTGTTTTTCTAATTCTCTATAATGAATTTCAAATAATCGATCTCTATCCTCAGGATTTTCCCTTTGTGGATCATATTCCCATGGGATATCCGGCCGACAACAAAGATAATGGGTGGTAGGGTACCGCTCTGACAACTGCTTTAATTGAACGGAGTATTTACCATACTTTTCTGTTCCCCAAATTTTTATGGTTAAAAAATCAGTATCCATAATTACCCAAGCAGCACCAGATTTTATGATCTCATTTAGTTTTTCATATTGACCTACTGCAATTGCTTCTAAGTCCTCTTCTACATAATCTCTTTCAAGTCCACCAATATATTCACGGGCATATTCTGCGACCAGTGGCAATCGAAATTTCTCAGCCAACAATTTCGCTAAATAGCTTTTACCACTACTTTCCGGACCGGTTACTACAATTATTTTTAATTCAATACTCATATATTCTTATATCTGATAGACGAACCTTCTATTGAAGATTGTGTTTAATTCCCCTACCTTGTGACCAAATTTAAGTAGAATTTAGATATGCATGATATAGAACCATTTTTTAAGTGGCGCGAAAAGTACATCGCCTCAGAAGATGAGCGCAGTCCTTTTCATGGAAAAGTGTATAATGAATTTACTTTTTCTACTAAAATTTACAACTACTACATTCACCCTCAGTGGGATGAAATGGGAAGCCCCACCCTATATCTTAAAATTCTTTTTGTCGACTATAGCCAAGCCGTTGCCGTGATCGAATTAATTGGCGAATGGAATGATGCCATTAACAATGACATCATGTTTCTAAAAAGGGAAATTGCAGATACTTTGATTCAAGAAGGCATTCATAAATTTATCTTAATCGCTGAAAATGTTTTAAATTTTCACGGTTCAGATGATTGCTATTATGAAGAATGGTTTGAAGATATAGTGGAAGAAAATGGATGGATTGTTATGCTTAATTTACTTCCTCATGTCATGGAAGAAATGCAAGAAACAAGATTACACCATTACGTAAATCTTGGTGACCACATCAATGAAATTGAATGGAGAAGATTGAGTCCATTAAATTTATTGTTGGCTGTAGAATCAAAAAAAGATCAACAAATTAAGTCGCTAGGTTAAAAAGAATTTATGCATAAATCTGGTTTTATTAATATCATAGGAAGACCGAATGTTGGAAAGTCAACTTTGATGAATGCTTTGGTGGGTGAGCGAATGTCGATCATCACGAACAAACCTCAGACGACTAGACATCGAATCATTGGTATACTTTCAGGAGAAGATTTTCAGTTGGTTTTTTCAGATACACCCGGAATCATTAACAATCCCAATTATAAAATGCAAGAAGCCATGAATAGCTTTGTTCATGGATCATTTGAAGATGCGGATGTTTTTGTTTTTGTTACGGAACCAAAAGAAGAATATGCCAAAGACGATAATTTTCTTCAAAAAATTGGCAAAGTTGAAATCCCTGTACTGCTTGTACTGAACAAAATTGATACACTTACAAAAGAAGAGGCAAAAAATTGGAAAGAAAAATGGGAAGCCTTATTACCCAATGCTGAAATTAGAATGATCTCGGCTTTGAATAAAAAGGGAACTGATATTCTGATGAAAAGAATTATCAAACATTGCCCACAAGGACCAGCTTATTATCCGAAAGATCAATTGACCGATCGTCCGGAGCGTTTTTTTGTCAGCGAAATAATTAGAGAGAAAATACTTCTTTGCTACCGAGAAGAAATTCCCTACTCTTGCGAAGTTATTGTTGAATCTTTTAAAGAAGGAACAACTAGAGAAGATAAACCAATTGTAAGAATCTCAGCCATGATTTATGTCTCAAGAAAATCGCAGAAGGTAATCATGCTGGGTAAAGAAGGGAAAGCCATCAAGAAAATGGCCACTATGGCTAGAAAATCAATTGAAGATTGGTTACAAACAAAGGTTTTCCTTGAATTACGAGTAAAAGTCCGTGATAACTGGCGAGATGATGAAAAGTTTCTGAAAGGATTTGGATATAAATCCTAGTCTTTCCGAAATAACCTTCTCCATTGACCAACAATAATCATTGAGGTACCCATTTGTCCTTGCTTTGCTGTACTTTTGCAGCCTAAACCAAAAGCAATAAAATCATCGGCAATATAGTAGCAATAGTAGGACGTCCTAACGTAGGAAAATCTACACTTTACAATAGACTTATTGGAGAAAGACAAGCTATCATTGATGATATCTCGGGGGTGACTCGTGATAGAATCTATGGCCTTAGTGATTGGAATGGGAAAAAATTTACTGTAATTGACACAGGAGGATTTGTCGAAGGTTCTGATGATATCTTTGAAAAGGAAATTCGATCCCAGGTTAAGATCGCCATTGAGGAAGCCACCTCTATTATTTTTATGGTGGATGTGACCACAGGAATAACAGATTTAGATGATGAAGTTGCCAAAATGCTTAGAAAAACGGATAAAGATGTTTTTCTGGCGGTAAACAAAGTGGACAATAACAGTAGAATGCTTGAAGCCAATGATTTTTGGAGTTTAGGCTTTGAAAATACTTTCTTTTTAAGTAGTCTAACTGGTTCAGGATCAGGGGAATTACTTGATGCAATGGCCGAAAAGTTGGCGGATGAAGAACCTCCAATGGATCAAATGCCCAAATTTGCCATTTTGGGTCGACCGAATGTTGGAAAATCTTCTCTGGTGAATGCGCTTCTCGGAGAAGATCGGAACATCGTTACTGATATAGCAGGAACCACCCGAGATTCTATACACTCGAAGTATACTAAGTTCGGGAAAGAATTTATGATCATCGATACTGCCGGAATACGGAAAAAAGCCAAGGTTCATGAAGATCTTGAGTTTTATTCTGTTATGAGGGCGATCAAATCTTTGGATGAAGCAGACGTTTGTATTCTAATGATTGATGCTCAAACAGGAATAGAGGCTCAGGATATGAGTATTTTTCGTTTAGCGATAAAGAGAAACAAAGGGATCGTTGTCTTAGTCAATAAATGGGATTTGGTGCAAAAGGAGACCAATACTGCCCGAGATTTTGAAAAAGAACTTAGAATCAAACTTGCACCTTTTAATGATGTGCCGATTGTATTCATCTCAGCCCTCGAAAAACAAAGGATTTTTAAAGGAATTGAACTGGGATTAGAAGTTTATGAAAACCGATCTAGGAAAATCAAAACTTCTGAACTTAATGAACTTATGCTAACGATCATTGAGAATACTCCACCACCTGCATATAGAGGAAGATTGATAAAAATCAAGTATGTCACTCAACTTCCGACTTATTTCCCAGCATTTGCTTTTTTCTGTAATTCTCCGAAACATATCAAATTGCCCTACAGAAATTTCTTAGAAAATAAACTTAGAGAAAATTTCGAGTTCACTGGAGTACCTATTGGTGTATATTTCCGTAGTAAATAGTACTAACAAACGAATAGTAATATGCCATTTCACAAGACTGAATTTGAAGGATTGATGGTTTTCGAACCCAAAGTATGGGGAGATGATCGTGGATATTTCTTTGAGTCCTATAATCAGAAAGATTTCTTTGCATCAGGAATTAATCCTGTATTTGTTCAAGATAATCAAGCTAGATCGACCTATGGAGTGCTCAGAGGACTCCATTATCAAGTAGGGGCATTTGCTCAATCTAAATTGGTTCGTGTATTTGAAGGGGAAGTTTTGGATGTTGTAGTAGATATTAGAGAAGGAAGTAGCACTTATGGAAAAAGTTATAGCATTTTGTTATCCGCAGAAAATAAAAAGCAACTTTTTGTACCAAGAGGTTTTGCACATGGTTATGTTGTACTAAGCCCAACTGCTGAGTTCTTTTACAAGTGCGATAATTTTTATTGCAAGGATTGTGAAGGCAGCTTGGCTTGGAACGATCCTTCTTTAAATATTGACTGGAAGATAGATCACAAGGATGCCCAGCTTTCCGAAAAAGATCAAATCAATCCAATCTTTGGCGAACACAGAAAATTCTTTTAATGGCTACAATACTAGTTACCGGAAGCAATGGTCAGGTCGGTTCTGAACTAAAATATTTGGCAAAAAATAAACCTGAACATGACTGGATTTGGACAGATGTAGCAGAATTGGATATTACCAATGCTAACGATGTTTCCAGTTTTTTTCAAACCCATAATCCTGAATATGTTATCAATACTGCAGCCTATACAGCTGTAGATAAAGCAGAGGAAAATATTGATCTGTGCGAAAAGATAAATGTATTGGGGCCGGAATTATTGGCTAAAAACTGTTTGATCAATCAAGCTAAATTAATCCAAATATCAAGTGACTATGTTTATGACAATGAGGTAAATAGACCTTTGATTGAATCTGATCTTACAACTCCTAAATCAGTTTATGCAAGAACAAAACTAGCGGGAGATGAAGCTACTTTGTCTGTGGGTACAAACCTGGTGGTAAGAACGAGTTGGGTATATTCATCTTTTGGGCACAACTTCGTAAAAACAATGAAACGTTTGGGTAGCGAAAGACCTGCACTTTCAGTTGTTGATGACCAAATTGGAACCCCAACCTATGCCAGAGATTTGGCAGAAGTCTTAATAACATTTGTGGAAAAAGACATTGCCGATGCCGCTCATAAATTAACTGGAGTTTATCATTTCAGTAATGAAGGAGTATGTAGTTGGTATGATTTTGCGTTAGCCATCTTTGAAGAGGAAAAATTGGATTGTAACCTTAAGCCAATTCCAAGTATAGAATACCCTACTCCCGCAGCAAGACCATCTTTCAGTGTTCTAAACAAGAAAAAGGTCAAAACTGATTTAGGAATAAAAATTCCGCATTGGAGAGTTGCACTTAGGCAATGTTTGAACGAAATAAATGCTTCTGTCTAATGGAACGCATAATATCTAGTAGTAAATCAAACTAATAGATTCCAATTTTCGTTATATATTGGACAGGGCAAACGTCTTTTATGAAAAAATACCTTCTCAGCCTTCCATTTTTGAGCGTAATTCTCTTTCTATGCATTTTAATGCCACAAGAAGGATTCGCTACGCATAATCGTGCTGGCGAAATTACTTATCGACAAACAGGTCCATTAACTGTTGAGGCAACCGCTACAACTTTTACAAAAACCTCAAGTATCAATGCAGATCGAGACACTGTTCTTATTTGTTGGGGAGATGGAAATTGTGATGAAGTGGTCAGAACGAATGGAGCAATTGGACAAAATGGTGTTCCTCAAGGTGAAGACATAGGAAATAACGTAAAAAAGAATACTTACACTACTGAACATACTTATGGCTCTATCGGCCATTTCGCTATTTCGTTAGTAGACCCCAATCGAAATGAAGAAATATGTAATATTAATTTTCCGAATCCGGATGGCATCCCTTTTTACATTCAAACCACTGTTACCCTTTTCGGACTTCAAAGCAATATTAGGAATAACTCACCTATCTTAACCGTGGCTCCAATTGATGTTGCATGCATCGGTCAACCTTTTCTTCATAATCCTGGAGCGATAGATTTGGATGGTGATAGTCTTTCTTATGTTCTAGCAACTCCATTACAAAGTCAAGGATTGAATGTTCCCAATTATGAATCTCCTGCCACCTCTGGTAATTCAATTTCAATGGACCCTGTTTCGGGAGACTTGGTCTGGGCCTCCCCTCATGTACCTTGCTTTGGGGCTGAATACAATATTGCTTTTTATGTCATAGAACATAGAAATGGATTACCCATTGATACTTTGATGCGAGATATGCAAGTACGAGTGTTAGATTGCATGAACTTAGCTCCAGTTATTGAAACTCAAAATGAATATTGTGTAATCGCAGGAGAAACTTTACAATTTGACGTAAGAGTAACTGCCCCTATTTCAGATGCGGGGCAGCAGGTTAAAATTGTTGCGAATGGAGGACCTTTGGAATTTGTTGGCAGTCCAGCGACTTTTGACACAGATTCCTTATACAATCCTCAACCGCTAGTCAATACTTTTACTTGGAATACCAATTGTAATCATATTGCAGAGCAGTATTACCAAGTTGTTTTTAGAGCTACGGATGACTTTGCAATACAGTCTGGCCAAGACAGTTTTTTCTTAACCACCTTAAAAGTTGTCAGGATAAAAGTTGTTGGTCCACCTCCAGAGGATGTTCAAGCAGAAGCAGAGGTTCAAAAAGTAGATATTAGTTGGGAACAACCTTACGATTGTGAAATAACAGAGAATGAATACTTCAGAGGGTTTTCAGTTTGGAAAAGATTGGGGTCAAATCCTTTTGTAATTGATACTTGCGAAGTCGGTCTATTGGGAAAAGGATATACCAAAATAACAACTGGTCCGATAAATGATTTAGTTAATGGAAGATATGCTTATACTGACACAGATGTGGAACGCGGTAGGACTTATTGCTATCGGATACTTGCAGAATTTGCTCGATTGACTGCAAATGGTTTTCCATTCAATAGAGTTGAAAGTCTTCCTTCTGAAGAAATATGTGTTCAACTTCCCCGAGATATACCTTTGATGACTAAAGTATCTGTACAAGAAACAGATGCTACAAATGGTCAAATTCAGGTAGAATGGACGAAGCCTCTAGCTGAGGATTTAGATACCATTTTTAATCCTGGTCCTTATGTTTATGAATTGTTCAGAGCTCCCGGATTAACTCCTGAAGATTCGGAATTTAGTCTAGTTTCAGCTGCTGTTTTTACAAGCACTACATTTGAAGGTGCAAACGATACCACCTTTTTGGATACCGGTTTGAATACTGTTGATCAACCTTATAGTTACAAGGTGGCATTTTATGTAAAGCCGGAAAAAGAATTTATTGGATTTAGTACTGCGGCCAGCTCTATATTCTTAGATATTAGTAGTACGGACAATCGAAATGATTTGAGCTGGGAATCAAATGTTCCTTGGGACAATTTTTCTTTTAAGATTTTTAGAGAAAATACTGCTGGAGCTTGGATCGAAATAGGACAAACAACTGAACCAAACTATATGGACTTTGGCTTAGTAAATTTGCAAGAATACTGCTATTACATTGAAGCAGAAGGAACCTATGGAATTACAAGTGTTGCAAGTCCTTTAAGAAATGATTCTCAAGAGAAATGTGGAATTCCTATAGATAATATTCCACCTTGTCCTCCAGAGTTAACAGTGAGCAATTTGTGTGATGAAGTTCTTACTGATGAAACTTGTCAAGCAGATGATTTAGAAAATACACTGAATTGGAATAACCCAAATCTCATATGTGATGACACCGATGATGTCATTGGATTCAAAGTATATTACGCTCCTTTTGAAGGAGAAGAGTTTATTTTTATTGAAGATATAAATTCTTTTGGCCAATTCTCGACTACTCATCAACCTGACTTTGGAATAGCGGGATGTTATACTGTTACAGCAATAGATTCATTTCAAAATGAAAGTGTATTTAGTAATATTGTTTGTGTGGACAATTGTCCAACCTATTCGCTACCAAACGTATTTACTCCTAATGGTGACGGCGCCAATGAGCTTTTCATTCCATTCCCATATTGTTTTATTGAGTCTGTAGACTTCCAGGCATTCAACCAATGGGGACAAAAAGTGTTTGAAACTACAAATCCAGATATTCTATGGGATGGAACTAATCTCAAAGGAGAATTCTTATCAGAAGGCACTTACTATTACACTTGTCGAGTATTTGAACAACGAGTCGCAGGAATAACAGAAAGTCCAGATATTCTTTCTGGATATATTGAAATAATAAGAGGACAATAATAGTTCCTCGAGATATTTAAAACCACACTGAAATATGTTCACAGGAATTATTGAATCTACAGCGAAGGTAGAAGCTATTGTTGAGTCAGGATCAAATGTAGATTTCAAATTTAGCTCATCTATATCGAAAGAATTGAAAATTGATCAATCCGTTGCGCACGATGGGGTTTGTTTGACGGTTGTAGAAAAAAATGATTCATCTCATGTCGTAACTGCCATTCAAGAAACTTTGGTCAGATCGAATCTTGGTAAACTCAAAGTTGGGGATCGTGTTAATTTAGAAAGAGCAATGTCTGGTCATGCAAGATTTGATGGACATATTGTTCAAGGCCATGTTGATGCAGTTGGGATCTGTGAATCGATTATTGATAATAATGGGAGTTGGGATTTCAGATTCTCATTTGATGAAGCCCATATTAATCTATTAGTTGATAAGGGTTCGGTAACCATCAACGGTGTTAGCTTGACCGTTGTAAATCCAGTTAACAACACCTTTGGAGTAAGCATAATTCCTTATACTTATGAGCATACTTCCTTTGGGAAATTGAAAGTAGGCGATCAAATCAATCTTGAGTTTGACATTATTGGAAAGTACGTGGCCAAAATGATGAAGGCGTATCTAGTAAAATCTTAGGATTCCAAATAGCTCAAAATATTCATTCGTTTTAATTATTGAAAATAAAAAACCCGACCTTCAAAAGAAGATCGGGTTTTATATTTATCTAATTGCTGCTTGGAATTACTCTTCCGTCGCAGTTGCGATTTCTTCCATTTCACGTTTTCGTGCTACTGCTTTTTCGTGATCTTCTTTACTAGACACAAACAGTTCGCGGTAACGCTTCATACCTGTACCTGCAGGAATTTTCTTTCCTACAATAACGTTCTCCTTCAAACCAGCTAGGTGATCCATCTTCGCTGAAATTGCAGCTTGACTCAATACCTTAGTTGTTTCTTGGAATGAAGCTGCAGAAATCCAACTTTCAGTTCCTAAAGAAGACTTAGTAATACCTTGTAATATTGGAGTTGAAGTAGCTGGAACAGCATCTCTAAATTGAACGATTTTCTTATCGCTTCTCTTCAATAAAGAGTTTTCTTCTCTAATCTTTCTAAGAGTAACCAGTTGTCCTGGTTTTAACTTAGTAGATTCTCCTCCGTCAGTAACGAACTTCTTATCGAAGATCCAGTCATTCTGAGTTAAGAAATCATACTTCTCAGCGGCTTCTCCTTCTAAGAAGGTAGTATCTCCTGGATCTACAATTTGTACTCTTCTCATCATTTGACGAACGATAACCTCAATATGCTTATCGTTAATCGAGATACCTTGAGAACGATATACTTCTTGTACACCATTTACCAAATATGATTGAACCGCGAAAGGTCCTTTAATATGAAGGATATCTTTTGGCGCAATAGCTCCATCAGATAAAGGCATACCTGCTCTTACGAAGTCACCTTCTTGAACCAAGATGTGCTTTGAAAGACCAATTAAGTATTTCTTCTTTTGTTCAGACTTTTCATTTTGAACAAATACCTCTCTATTACCACGTTTGATTTTTCCGAATGAAATGATACCATCAATCTCAGAAGTTACAGCAGGATTTGAAGGATTTCTTGCTTCAAAAAGTTCAGTTACTCTTGGCAGACCCCCTGTGATATCCTGAATCTTTCCAAGATTTCTTGGGATCTTAGCCAATCTTTGACCAGCCACGATAGTCGCTCCATTCTCTGCAGAAAGGTAGGCACCTACCGGTAAGTTATAACTCTTTAATTCTTCACCATCAGGACTTAAAATCTTGATAGTTGGAATCATCTTCTTACTCTTACTTTCAACAATGACTTTGTCCTCGTATCCAGTTTGATCATCTCTTTCTGTTCTGAAAGTAACACCTTCTTCAATTTCTTGGAATTGAGTGATTCCTGCGTGTTCAGAAACAATCAATGCGTTAAATGGATCCCACTCACAAATCATATCTCCCTTCTTGATCTTCGCATTGTCCTTCACATGAAGTGTAGCACCATATGGAATGTGAGAAGAAGATAGTTGTTTGTTGGTTCCCTCTTCAATCGTTCTGATTTCACCAGCACGTGAAAGAACAATTAAGATATCATTTCCAGCGTCATCAACAGATTGTGTTGTACGAACACCGTCAAATTCTAACTTACCATCGAATCTAGAAACCAATTCAGATTCCGATTTTGTAACAGATGCGATACCCCCAACGTGGAAAGTACGAAGTGTCAACTGTGTACCTGGCTCTCCAATTGATTGAGCCGCAATAATTCCAACGGCATCTCCAGCTTCACAAATTCTTCCAGTTGCTAAGTTCTTTCCATAACACTTGGTACAAACTCCTTTAGGAACTTCACAAGTTAGTACAGAACGAATAGTTACCGATTCGATTCCAGAATCTTCAACTGCTTTGGCCTTATAATCATCGATGTATTCACCAGCAGAAACAATAATTTCATTAGTCTCTGGATGCTCAATGTCATGTAGAGAGTATCTACCTTGAATTCTATTAGCAAGATTTTCAACGATTTTATCATTGTCTTTTAATGCCGTAGTTTCAATTCCTCTTAGTGTTGCACAATCTTCTTCTCTAATTACAACATCTTGAGATACATCAACCAAACGTCTAGTCAAGTAACCTGCATCGGCAGTTTTTAATGCTGTATCGGCCAAACCTTTACGCGCACCGTGAGTAGAGATAAAGTATTCCAATACTGATAAACCATCCAAGAAGTTTGAAAGAATTGGATTCTCAATAATCGCTCCTCCAGTATCTCCAGATTTTCTCGGTTTAGCCATCAAACCTCTTAATCCACAAAGCTGCTTAATTTGTTGTTTAGATCCACGAGCTCCAGAATCAAGCATCATATAAACAGAATTGAATCCATCTTTATGTTCTGCCAACTCCTTCATCAAGTTATCCGTGATCCTATTATCAGCAAATGTCCATTTATCAATAATCTGATTATAACGCTCGTTGTTCGTAATCAGACCCATGTTATAGTTATCCCAAACTTCATCAACTTCCGTTTGAGCTTCAGTCAATGTATTGGCTTTAACAGTAGGTGTAATCAAGTCACCTAAGTTAAAAGATAATCCACCTCTAAATGACCAGTAAAAACCAAGTTCTTTAGCGTCATCCAAAAATGCTGCTGTAACTCTGAAGTTAGTTCTTCGGATAATATCCTGAATTACTTTCTTCAAGTTTTTCTTAGTCAATAATAGATTGATGAAAGGAACTGATTCCGGTACTGCTTGGTTGAAGATTACTCTTCCTACAGTAGTTTCAATTAGGCCAGTGGTCATTGCCCCATTTTCATCTTCTACTCTACCTCTTACTTTAATTGGTGCGTGTAATTCAACAGCTCCTTCATTGTAAGCGATGACTACTTCTTCAGCAGAGTAAAATTTAGACCCTGCACCTTTTGGTAACTTACTTCCATGCTCACCAACTGTTCGTTCTTTCGTCAAGTAGTAAAGTCCAAGAACCATATCCTGAGAAGGAAGCGTTATTGGGGATCCATCTTGAGGGTTCAACATGTTGTGACATGCAAGCATCAATACTTGAGCCTCAAGGATTGCTCCATGACTCAAAGGTACGTGAACGGCCATTTGATCACCATCAAAATCGGCGTTAAATGCTCCACAAACAAGTGGGTGAAGTTGGATTGCTTTTCCTTCAATTAATGTAGGCTGGAAAGCCTGAATTGAAAGACGGTGAAGCGTTGGGGCCCGGTTCAACATGATCGGGTGTCCCTTCAATATATTTTCAAGGATTTCCCAAATGACAGGATCCTTACGATCAACTAATTTCTTAGCTGACTTTACTGTCTTTACGATTCCTCTTTCGATTAATTTTCTAATTACGAAAGGCTTGAAAAGCTCTGCAGCCATTCCCTTAGGTAATCCACATTCGTGTAATTTCAAAGTTGGTCCTACAACGATTACAGAACGACCTGAGTAATCTACACGTTTTCCTAAAAGGTTCTGACGGAAACGACCTTGCTTACCTTTCAAAATATCAGAAAGTGATTTCAAAGCACGTCCACCTTCTGCCTTTACTGCGTTAGACTTTCTTGAGTTATCGAATAAAGAATCTACCGCTTCTTGAAGCATACGCTTCTCATTACGAAGAATTACTTCTGGCGCTTTAATCTCCAAAAGACGCTTCAATCGATTATTTCTGATGATTACTCTTCGGTAAAGATCATTCAAATCTGAAGATGCAAAACGACCACCATCTAATGGAACTAAAGGACGTAACTCAGGTGGTACAACAGGAAGGAATTGAATAACAGCCCACTCAGGTCTATTTTCAATTCTTGTTTGTCCATCTCTAAAAGATTCTACAACTCGCAACCTCTTCAAGGCTTCTGATTTTCTTTGCTGAGAAGTTTCGGTTGCAGCTTGGTGACGCAGTTGGTATGAAAGTTCATCTAAGTTCAAACGAACCATCAACGCATGAACCGCTTCAGCACCCATCTTAGCGATGAATTTCTGCGGGTCCTCATCATCCAACATTTGGTTTTCCTTTGGAAGTTGATCAAGAATAGCTAGGTATTCTTCTTCCGTTAAAAGATCCATTTTGTTGATACCGTCCTCTTCTTTAAGACCTGGCTGAATAACAACATATCTTTCGTAGTAAATGATTGTTTCTAATTTCTTAGAAGATAATCCTAATAGATATCCTGTTTTATTCGGAAGAGATTTAAAGAACCAAATATGAACTACTGGCACCACCAATTTGATGTGTCCCATTCTTTCTCTTCGGACTTTCTTTTCAGTTACTTCTACTCCACATCTATCGCAGACGATTCCCTTGTAACGGATTCTCTTATATTTTCCACAATAACATTCATAGTCCTTTACTGGACCGAAGATTCTTTCACAGAAAAGACCATCTCTTTCGGGCTTATAAGACCGATAGTTAATAGTTTCCGGTTTCAAAACTTCACCATAGGAACGTTCCAAAATATCATCGGGAGAAGAAAGGCTGATTGTTATTGAATCAAATACTTTCTTTTGCTTATGATTCTTCTTAAAAGGCATACGCTTAAGATATTTAGGTCCCTGACGAAATCGTCAGGGAACGAGTGTTAATCAAATTTTACATCCAATGCTAGTCCACGTAATTCGTGTACCAATACATTGAAAGATTCAGGAATGTTAGGTTCAGGTAAGTTATCACCTTTGACAATTGCTTCATAAGCTTTTGCCCGTCCGATTATATCATCCGACTTGATGGTTAATAACTCTTGTAGGATTGATGATGCACCAAATGCTTCTAGTGCCCATACTTCCATTTCACCAAAACGTTGTCCCCCGAACTGCGCCTTACCACCTAGTGGTTGTTGCGTAATAAGAGAGTAAGGTCCGATTGATCTTGCGTGCATCTTATCATCAACCATGTGAGATAATTTAAGCATATAGATCACCCCTACTGTTGCCTGCTGGTGGAATTTGTCTCCAGTTCCTCCATCATACAAATAAGTTTGACCTAATTGCGGAAGTCCCGCTTTATCAATCAATTCTCCAATTTCAGAAGCTTTTGCTCCATCGAAAATTGGAGTACCAAACTTAACGCCCATCTTCTCACCAGCCCAACCAAGAACTGTTTCGAAAATTTGCCCCAAGTTCATCCTTGATGGTACCCCAAGTGGATTCAATACGATATCCACTGGTGTTCCGTCTTCAAGGAACGGCATGTCCTCTACTCTTACAATTCGAGATACAATCCCTTTATTTCCGTGACGTCCTGCAAGCTTATCTCCAACTTTAAGTTTACGCTTTTTAGCCATGTAAACTTTAGCTAGTTTAAGTACTCCTGCCGGAAGTTCATCTCCAATAGAGATATTGAACTTTTCACGCTTGTATCGACCAACTTCTTCGTTCACTTTGATACTGTAGTTGTGCAGTAATCTAGCGATCAATTTATTGGTATGATCATCATTGGTCCAGTTGGTATAATCTACAGTAGTGTAGTCAACCTTTTTCAAATTAGTGGTTGAGAATTTAGTACCCTTAGGTAAGATTTCTTCATTGTAGATAGATCTTACACCTTGAGTAATCTTTCCTTTCACTAAAATTAAAAGCTTATCAATTAAGATAGTTTTTAGCTCGTTGATTGCCACTGCGTGTTCATCATCTAACTTAGTGATCAGCTCTTTTTCTTGAGACTTTTGCACCTTGTCCTTTTTCGCTCTTGCGAAAAGTTGCTTGTTAATGATGATACCTTTTGTTGACGGAGGCGCTTTCATTGAAGCATCTTTCACATCACCAGCTTTGTCACCAAAGATTGCTCTTAGTAACTTTTCTTCTGGTGTTGGATCTGATTCTCCTTTTGGAGTAATCTTTCCGATCAAAATGTCTCCTTCTTTTACCCAAGCACCAACTCTAATAATTCCATGCTCATCCAAATCCTTGGTAGCTTCTTCAGAAACGTTTGGAATATCATTCGTCAATTCTTCCTCTCCTAATTTTGTATCTCTAACATCTAGTTCGAAATGCTCTATATGAAGTGAGGTAAAAATATCTTCTCTTACTACACGCTCAGAAAGTACGATGGCATCCTCAAAGTTGTAACCTCTCCAAGGCATAAATGCCACTTTCAGATTTTGACCTAAAGCCAATTCTCCTTTTTCAGTTGCATATCCATCACAAAGAATCATTCCTTTCTTAACTCTCATGCCTTTTCTTACAATAGGCTTCAGGTTAATGCAAGTTCCTTGATTGGTTCTTCTGAACTTAGTAAGCTTATACGTTTTTCTATTATCTTCGAAAGATACTAACTGGTCTTCGTCAGTTCTATCGTAACGAATTACGATTTCGTTTGCATCTACATATTCAACAACTCCTTCTCCTTCTGCATTAATCAACATTCGCGAATCCTGAGCAACTTTGCCTTCCAAGCCTGTACCAACAATTGGTGAAGATGGCTTGATCAAAGGAACTGCCTGACGTTGCATGTTCGATCCCATCAGGGCTCTATTCGCATCATCATTTTCAAGGAAAGGAATCATGGAAGCGGACACCCCAACAATTTGGTTTGGTGCTACATCCATATATTCAATGTCTGCAGGAGCCAATACTGGGAAGTCACCATGTTCACGACACTTAATTCTATCAGAATGGAATTCTCCAGTGTCGTTATTTATAGGTGCATTTGCTTGAGCGATTCGTTTGAAATCTTCTCCTTCTGCAGAAAGGAATTGAGCGCGTGATTTGACATCAACTTTTCCGCCAACAACTTTTCTATATGGAGTTTCTAAGAATCCCATCTTGTTCACTTTCGCGTGAACACAAAGGGTAGATATCAAACCAATGTTCGGTCCCTCCGGAGTTTCAATTGTACAAAGTCTACCGTAGTGAGAATAGTGAACATCCCGAACCTCAAAACCTGCTCTTTCTCTTGAAAGTCCTCCAGGTCCAAGTGCAGAAATTCTACGTTTGTGTGTAATCTCAGAAAGTGGATTCGTTTGATCCAAAAATTGAGACAATTGACTTGTTCCAAAGAATGAGTTGATTACAGAAGAAAGTGTTCTTGCATTAATCAAATCGATTGGTGTAAATACTTCGTTATCTCTAACGTTCATTCTCTCACGAATCGTTCTGGCCATTCTTGCAAGACCAACTCCGAACTGAGCATAAAGCTGCTCACCAACGGTACGAACACGACGATTTGATAAGTGATCAATATCATCAATCTCTGCCTTCTGATTCATCAATTGTACCAAATAAGTAACGATACTGATGATATCCTCCTTAGTCAAAACTAAGATATCGATAGATGTTTCCAATTCGAGTTTTCTGTTGATCTTATATCGACCAACTTCCCCAAGATTGTAACGCTTATCAGAGAAAAATAATTTATCAATAATACCTCTTGCCGTTTCTTCATCTGGTGGATCAGTTCCTCTTAACTGACGATAGATATATTGAACAGCTTCCATTTCTGAACTGGAAGGGTCTTTTTGCAATGTATTGTAGATGATAGAGTAATCAGCATCCACATCTGTTCTTTGAAGAATAACAGTTTCAACTTCTGATTCAAGAATTAATTGAACATTATCTTCATCAAGAACTACATCTCTTTCAAGGATGATTTCATTTCTTTCTATGGTTACCACCTCACCCGTATCTTCATCAACGAAATCTTCATTCCATCGCTTCAATAAACGAGCAGCGAGCTTTCTTCCGATTGATTTCTCTAAGTTTTTCTTCTTAGCTGGAATTTCTTCCGCAAGACCGAAAAGATCAAGAATTGCTTTATCAGAATCATATCCGATAGCTCGAAGTAATGTGGTAACAGGGAATTTTTTCTTACGATCGATGTATGCATACATTACTGTATTGATATCTGTCGCAAATTCCATCCAAGCTCCTTTAAATGGAATTACTCTTGCCGAGTAAAGCTTGGTTCCGTTGGGGTGAAAACTTTGTCCGAAGAAAACTCCAGGAGAACGGTGAAGTTGAGATACGATAACTCTTTCAGCCCCATTCACTACGAATGTACCTTTTGGAGTCATGTATGGAATGTTTCCTAAGAATACATCCTGTACAATCGTTTGAAAATCTACGTGCTCTTCATCGTTACAAGAAAGTCTAAGTTTAGCCTTAAGAGGAACAGAATAAGTCAAACCACGGTGCATACATTCTTCAATGGTATAGCGCGGTGGATCAATGAAATAGTCTAGAAACTCAAGAACGAAGATGTTTCTTGCATCTGTAATGGGGAAGTTTTCCTGAAATACTCGGAAAAGGCCCTCATTACCCCTATTTTCTGGGGTAGTTTCTAGTTGAAAAAATTCCTGAAAAGACTTAAGTTGTATTTCCAACAGGTCAGGATACTCAGAAGAAAGCTTAATTTTTCCAAAGCTTCGTCTTAATTCTGAGGCGTTAACTGTGCCGTTTGATGCCATTTTTTAAGTTGTTTAGGATCTAGAGTTAAAAGGAAACCAATCAACATCTAGTAAGGAGGTATATCTAACCTAACACATTTGATCTATTAAAAGATCACAAGTAAGTACGACAAATGGCTTAGCCGGTAAACGTGGTTTACCAGCTAAGCCTATATTATCGTTAAACAGTAACTTCTGTATATATCAATATTAGAATAAAACTAAAGGTACGAAAAGAATTTACTGAAAAAACTACTGATCGAATTATTTCAATTCGATTTCAGCCCCTGCTTCTTCCAAAGCAGCTTTGATTTTTTCAGCTTCATCCTTAGGAACTGCCGCCTTAACAACGCAAGGTGCACCGTCCACTAATTCTTTAGCTTCTTTCAAACCAAGTCCTAAAAGACCTTTAACTTCTTTTACAACTTTAAGTTTTCCTGAACCTGCAGAATTCATGAATACATCAAAATCTGTCTTTTCTGCAGCGCCAGCGTCTCCGCCACCAGCTCCAGGAGCAGCTACAGCTACAGCAGCAGCTGCAGGTTCGATACCATGCTCTTCTTTTAAGATATCTGCTAATTCTGTTACCTCTTTGATAGTAAGGCCAACTAATTGATCAGCAAGTGCTTTTAAATCTGCCATATTATATGGTTTTAATAATTTTCAAAAATTGAATAACAAATATGCGTGAATGCTTGGAAGCCTAATTAATTAACCTTCTCTATTCTCCAACGCTTTCAATAAACCTGTAACAGTAGTTTGTCCACTCTTAAGTGCACTAATAAGGTTCTTAGCTGGAGATTGCAACAATCCGATGATTTCACCGACCAACTCTTCTTTAGACTTCATCGAAGCCAAGAACTTAAGTTTGTCATCACCAACATAAACTTCAGAGTCTATGTATGCTGCTTTTAAAGTAGGTTTTTCTTTTTCATCGCCTCTAAATTCTTTAAGAATCTTTGCAGGGCTGTTTGCTGCTTCTGTAAACAGAATAGCTGTTGGTCCTTTTAAAGAGTCATAAAGTTGAGCGAATCCTTTTTCTTCTGCAGCTGCTTCCATTGCCTTGATTGCAAGTGTGTTTTTCACAACTTTCATTTCAACGCCTTGTGCGAAGCACATGCTACGAAGTTTGTTTATGTCCTCCACAGAAAGTGAAGAAGAATCTGTAAGGTAGAAGAATTGAGAACTACCAAATTTCTCCTTCAATGATTCTATAGCGACTGCTTTTTCTGCTCTAGTCATCGTAAATTACTTTAATGGATTATTTAATAGATCTTGGGTCTACCTTGATGCCAGGACTCATCGTACTAGCAACAGTTACAGACTTCATATAAATTCCTTTTGCTGAAGAAGGCTTCATTTTCAACAATGTACCCAAGAATTCATTAGCATTATCTTTCAATTGTTCTGGTGTAAAAGACACCCGACCAATACCTGAATGAATAATACCGTACTTGTCTACACGGAATGAAATTTTACCTTTCTTTACTTCAGTGACTGCAGCTCCAACATTTGGAGTAACAGTTCCTGTTTTAGGATTCGGCATTAAACCACGAGGTCCTAGGATTCTACCGATACGACCTACATGAGCCATAACGTTAGGTGTAGCAATTACTACATCTACATCCGTCCAACCACCTTGAACTTTTTTTACATACTCATCCAAACCAACATGGTCTGCTCCTGCAGCCTTAGCTTCTTCTTCTTTGTCTGGAGTACATAATACAAGAACGGTTTTGGTTTTACCTGTTCCATGAGGTAGAGATACTGTACCTCTTAATGCTTGATCTGCTTTACGAGGATCGATTCCTAATCGAACATGAACATCAATCGAAGAATCAAACTTCGTTGTATTCACTTCCTTGACAAGCTTCATAGCCTCATCAAGAGGATATAATTTCTCAGCATCTACTTTGGCGAGAGCGGCTGCTCTCTTCTTTGATACTTTTGCCATTTATAAAAAAATTTGAGGTAATAACATCCAGCTATTCACTAGACTCCCTTCGTTAAAAATATTGTTTATGCTTCTGCAGTTTCCCAAGGAGGAGTGCCTTTAACGACCAACCCCATACTTCGAGCAGTTCCAGCAACCATTTTCATTCCTGATTCTACTTTATGAGCATTCAAATCTTCCATCTTATTTTCAGCGATAGCACGAATTTGATCCCATGTTACAGTTCCTACCTTATCACGGTTTGGTACTGAAGAACCCTTTTTCTTCTTAGAAGCCTCTAACAACTGAACAGCTGCTGGAGGAGTCTTAATAATGAAAGAAAAAGACTTGTCAGTATATACAGTAATTACGACAGGAAGTACTTTCCCTGCTTGGTCCTGAGTAGCTGCATTAAAACGCTTACAAAACTCCATGATGTTGACGCCCTTTGCACCAAGTGCTGGTCCAACTGGAGGAGCAGGATTTGCGGCTCCGCCTCTAACTTGAAGCTTAATAAAACCACCTATTTCTTTTGCCATGATCTAAATCTAGTTACAGCTTTTAGCCCCAGGGAAGCACGAAAAATCGCAGCGGCTAAATTGCATGATTAAAAAGTTAAAATTCGTAAGGTTGATTTCCTAGGCATTTTTCTCCACTTGCATGAAGTTCAATTCTACCTCGGTTCCTCGACCAAATATTTTTACAATTACTTTTAATTTCTTTTTCTCTTCGTTCACTTCCTGAATATCTCCGACGAATTCGTTAAACGGTCCGTCAATAATTTTCACCGTTTCACCAATGATGAATGGTTCGATCATTGCTTCAGAAAGATCCTTATTATCGTCCACTTTACCGAGCATTCTATTTGCTTCAGACTGCTGCATAGGTATCGGATTCGATTTACCTAGGAAGTGAATCACATTGGGAATATTAGCTATTGCAGTTACCATTTCTCCAGTAAATTTAGCTGGATCGGCTTCTACTAAGATATATCCAGGAAGAATATTTCTTTCCAAGATTACTTTTTTCCCGTTTCTTATTTTGTACACTTTCTCAGAAGGAACTAAAATCTGAGTAACGTAGTCCTTCCAATTTTTACGTTGAATTTCTAATTCAATTCGCTCCTTGATTTTCTTCTCCTTTCCGCTAATTACACGTAAAGAATACCATTTCAAGTTTGTCTGTACTTCTTCTGTTTCTGACATTTTATTGGAGGATTAAGTCATTATAAACTAGAAATATCCTAACTAGGATAGACTAAACTGAGTAATTGTTTAGAAATTACATCCATACCGAAAATCAATAGCGCCAGAATAACTGACCCCACAATAACCAGTGTGGTACTACTTTGTAAATTAGCCCATGTAGGCCAAGTTACTTTATTTAGTAGCTCGTTGTAACTTTCTTTAATGTAGAGAACCATTTTATCCATAATAATAATTTTTGATTCGTCCCTTGTTCTTTGTCCCTTGCTTTGCGCGAGCAGTAGGAATCGAACCCACAGCCTTCGGTTTTGGAGACCGATGCTCTACCAATTGAGCTATACTCGCAAAATAAATTGCTCTTTCTTTTTAAAACAGACAAACCTGCCAGTCATTCCAAGGGAAAACCGGCAGGTGTCTTTATGTTTTACAAGATTAATTTTAATTAATCTCGGTTAGTTCATCTTAAGCGATGATCTCAGTAACTTGACCAGCTCCAACGGTACGTCCACCTTCACGAATTGCGAAACGAAGACCTTTTTCCATTGCGATAGTGTTGATCAATTTAACTTCCAATGCTACGTTATCACCAGGCATTACCATTTCTACTCCACCAGGAAGTTGGCAATCTCCAGTTACATCTGTAGTTCTGAAGTAAAACTGAGGGCGGTATCCGTTGAAAAATGGAGTGTGACGTCCACCTTCATCTTTTGAAAGCACATATACCTCAGCTTTGAAGTGTTTATGAGGCTTCACAGAACCCGGCTTACAAATAACCATTCCTCTTTTGATAGCTTCTTTCTCAATTCCTCTCAAAAGGATACCAGCGTTATCACCAGCTTCTCCTCTCGTAAGAATCTTACGGAACATCTCAACTCCAGTAACAACTGAAGTAAGTGGCTTATCGTCGTCGCCCATCATTCCTACGATCTCAACAGGATCAGAAGTGTTGATTACTCCTCTTTCAATTCTACCTGTAGCAACAGTACCACGACCAGTAATAGAGAATACATCTTCAATAGGCATCAAGAAAGGCTGATCGATCAATCTTTCTGGCTCCTTAATATCAGCATCAACTGCGGCCATCAAATCTTTAATTGCTTGTACTGCTGAAGCTTCTCCTTCAAGAGCTTTAAGCGCAGATCCCTGAATGATAGAAGCATTGTCTCCATCAAATTCGTATTGATCTAACAATTCACGAACTTCCATTTCAACTAGTTCCAACATTTCTTCATCATCAACAAGATCAACCTTGTTCATGAAAACTACGATACCAGGAACTCCTACCTGACGTGCAAGAAGAATGTGTTCTCTAGTTTGAGGCATAGGTCCGTCAGTAGCTGCAACTACCAAAATAGCACCGTCCATTTGGGCAGCACCCGTTACCATGTTCTTTACATAATCTGCGTGACCAGGACAATCTACGTGAGCGTAGTGTCTGTTCTCAGTTTGATATTCAACGTGAGCAGTATTAATAGTAATACCACGCTCTTTTTCTTCCGGAGCAGCATCAATAGATGAATAATCTTGCTTTTCTGCAAGTCCGTCTGCCGCTAGAACATTAGTGATGGCTGCAGTCAGGGTTGTTTTCCCGTGATCTACGTGACCAATGGTACCAATATTTAAATGCGGCTTACTCCGATCAAAGGTTTCTTTTGCCATCAGTAAGGATTTTTATAATAAAAGTTTAATAATAAATTCAAATTCATTTGAGCCAATGAAGGGAATTGAACCCCCGACCCCTTCCTTACCATGGAAGTGCTCTACCCCTGAGCTACATTGGCATTGCGAGGAAAAATCCCCATGGTAATTAAGTGACACCTAAATTAAAAACTTAGGGAACCTTCGGATTTCCGAAGGGCCCTAACTTAGAGCGGGCGAAGAGACTCGAACCCTCGACCCTCAGCTTGGAAGGCTGATGCTCTACCAACTGAGCTACGCCCGCAATAAACAGGTTGATTAAAAGTGTTTGATAAATCAAGTAACGGAGCTTCCAATCTCCATTCACTTTATGAAATCTTCCTTTTCGTTTTTCTTTATATTTACTGATAGCTTTCTATCAGAGCTATTGAATTTTACCCACTGCGTTAAAAAACATTGTGGGGGTGGTAGGATTCGAACCTACTCAGTCGTAGACAACAGATTTACAGTCTGCCCCGGCTCTCCAACTCCGGCGCACCCCCTAAGTGGGCACTTATGTGCTTGAAAATCTATTTGAAAACCAAGTGGTCCAATAAATTGGAGCCAGTGGAGGGATTCGAACCCCCGACATGCTGATTACAAATCAGCTGCTCTGGCCAACTGAGCTACACTGGCATTTTATAGAACATGCCTATATTCTAACGATGATTCTATTAAAAGTTCTGATTTTCATCAAAAGAAATAGAAATATCCGATTTCTTACTTTTTGTAAAATCGTCTCGCACTTCAATAAACTCAATATTAGAGGAAAAAATCATTGACAATCAAGACAACAATTCAACATCTACAATTCGTATTTATCGAGTACAAAATACTGACAACCAAAGGTTTCCAAAGATCAATTCGATTTTGGTTACACATATTAAATTTCAACAATATAAACTGGTCACTTTTGACCATTTTTAGGCATCTTTTCAAATGCGACTGCAAAGATACAGTTTTTGATTAAAAAGAAAATAGTTTGGCGAAAATTTAAGCAGTATTTTTTGAAATAAATTCTTAAAAAGAAGCTCATTGAAATTCATCTGGTTCACAACTCATTGATTAGAGCCTTAATAAGTAAAAAGCCCCGCAATATTAAATGCGAGGCTTTTTAAATTTCTTAGCTTTTGGAGCGGTTTCGTTCTTTATATTTTATAAGTTGCCGTTTCAAGGTTGCTACGGCACTATCTACGGATGCTTCAAATGAAATAGCATCTTGCTTTACAAATAAAACTGACCCTGGTAGGTTTATTTTAATTTCCGCAATCTTGCTTTTTATTTGTCCTGAATTCTCTAATTTGAGAATGACTTCTGCACTTAGAATGCGGTCGAAAAACTGATTTAACTTCTCTAATTTCTTTTCAATGAAAATCAACAATTTTTTGTCTGCTGAGAAATGAACGGCTTGCGTTTGTATCGTCATTAGATATTTTATTTAGAGGTTAGTAATTATTATTAAGTAATCTTGTTAAATAGGCATTTGTTTATTGCTCAGCTTTAGGATGAGCATTTTGGTATACTTTAATCAATTGTTCTATCGAATTGTGAGTATAAACTTGGGTTGCTGCCAATGAGGCATGTCCCAATAACTCTTTAATAGCGTTTAAATCAGCTCCCTTATTGGCCAAATGTGTGGCAAAAGTGTGTCTCATTACATGAGGACTTTTCTTCTCAAGCGTCGGAACTGCTCTCAAATACTTGTTAACCAAGTTGTAGAGGAACTTTGGATATAAAGCAGCACCTTTATTAGTTAGAAACAATTTTTCTTCTAACGAATCGGTCCACTCTTCTTTCCTCTTACCAATATACTCCTTCAAAACCTCTGCCATATTAGAAGCAAGAGGAATTAATCGTTCCTTATTTCCTTTCCCTAACACTTTTAAGGTGTTCTGATGAAAATTGACGTCGCTTACTTTTAATCCAATCAACTCTGCCCTTCTTAATCCTTGATTATACATCAACTCCATGATCACTCTATCTCGCTCTCCGGCAAAGTCATCAGCAAAATGTTCCTTTTTCAAAACATTGACCATATCCGCTTCTTGAACAAAAACAGGCAATTTCTTCCCTGTCTTTGGAGCTACAATCTTTTTCATTGGATTGATCTTAAGCCCTCTTTTCTGCCAGAATTTAAAAAAGCTTCTCAGACAGGACAATTTTCGATTAATAGATTTATTGGAAATATTATCTTTCATCAGCGCTACGATCCAAGACCGTATGTGATAATGTCGAATAGCCTCTGTATCTTGAATTTGGTACTGTTCACAAAGAAAATCGTCAAACTGGTTTAAATCTCTGGAATAGGCTACCAGTGTGTTCGGAGAGAACCTCTTTTCATGTTCGAGATATGTAAAAAATTCTTTGTGCTTCATTAATAAGTCCAAGAGACGTTACACGAGTAATATAGTGAGGCTCATTTTAAATGTCAAGACAATCGATGTTAAATTGACCAATTATTCGACCAAACAACATAGAATTCGTTAAACAAGGGATCTCCGTTCAGAAAATTACGTAAAAAAGAAAATGAAAAAATCCAGACCATCAAATCAGTTCATCAAATCCCCTCAGTATAGAGGAGGTTTATCGGCCATGCGGAAGTTTATTTCAGAAAACTTAAATTATCCTGAGCAAGCCAAAGTTGAAAAGATCAATGGATCCGTATATATCAGATATGAAGTCAACAATAAAGGCAAAGTGGTTGACACCAAGGTTATTAGTGGGTTAGGCTATGGATGCAACGAAGAAGCAGAACGCGTTGTAAGATTATTAGAATTTGATGTAGAAAAGGTTCGAAAACTAAGAGTTACACATCACAAAAAGATCAGAGTTTGGTTTAAATATCAAGAACAAGTGAAAAAAGTTAAGAATATATCTAAAACAATTATTCACTACGACATGAAGCCAAGTAAAAAAAACGGTTCAAAAGAGACTGGCAACAACTCGAACAACAGGGGCTATTCTTATACCATTAAATTCTAATCTCGAAAAACCAACATTTTCATCATCTCTTTTGCCGCGACCTCACCTTTAGCTTTGATAAAGTCCCTGGGAGTCTCATCCCCTACCTCGTAAGTAATGCCTTCTGCATTAAATTGCAAGAAAAACCAACCTTTGGATATGGGCTTAGTTAGACTAGATGGTGCATCCCTTGGTGTGTATTCACCTTCAAAAGCTTGAGCGATTCCATCTATCCAATAATCTTTGAACCCTTTTAGATCGTGATCCAAATCTTCTGATAAAGTATAGTAAACATCCTTTTGTGTAGAGTGAAAATCAAGGCCAATCAAAACATCGTTCTTAAATTTATTCGTTTGCTCAACCATATATTCTGTCGCCTGTTTTATTTCAGGCTGATGATAAAATGACCAATCTCTGTTCAAATCGATACCCCCAGCGCTATGTCGCCAGTGACCCAAATCAACTCCATCAGGGTTAATGATGGGCATTACGATCGTTCTGTACTTTTGTCTATACGATTTACTAAGTTCGGTATCTTCTAATAAAACATCGACAAACGCTTGCATGGCGAAATATCCCGTTAACTCTGGTGGATGTTGACGGCTGATTATTATTATGCAATCTTTACCTTTTTTTTCTCCTTCATAAATATCTAATACTGGCAAATTTCTACCAAGCCTTGACTTGCCAAAAGAACCCATCTTAACAAATGACTTCTCAGCTCTTTTAGCAGACCATGCTTCTACATCGGAAGATGTGTTTAATTCTTGAGCACAAACGAACAATGGAGTTGTTCCAGTTTTTAAAGAAAAAGTACAGTTGGTTTTATCTTCATTGACACTAAATTCATCTTCAGTCAGAGCGGTCCAAGTGGTTCGATCTGTACTTAACTTAGGAATGTATCTATGATTATATTCAGGATAATTCAGAATGACATTTACAGTTGTATCTTTTTCAGTCCAAATTTTAAAAGCAAAATATGCTGAATTATTTATTGGCGTATTCTCTGCCGTAATGGTGATAACAACATTTCCATTTTCATCGATCTTACAATCATTAACTCTTGCTCCATCAAATTCATTGGTAACAGCAATTCCTTTGCTTGGGAAATTATAGGTCTTTTTAGTTTGCTGTTCGATTGGTTTCGTGGTGGTATCAACAGGAACTGGAAACGGATAAGACACATGTTTTTTCCAAGGACCGCATGCTACTAAAAACATAGAAACAAAAATCAAGAATATGTAGTTTGCAAAGTTCTTATTCAGTGTATTCATTTCTTTTAATTTTTAATTTCTTCAGTTGCGTAAAGTAAAAGTTCCCCATTATTTGGAATAGCTAACAAATGAGACTTACCATTTATTTTCAATTCTTCAATATTACTAATTTGTCCATTTAGGTACATCCCAGTTTTTTGAGGATTTTTTACAATCATCTTATTTTCTTCGAGCGCAATTAAAAACCCTCTCGCCGCATCGGCTCTGGGTGTTTCAACTTCGGCGCCATAAAAATTTGTAGCAGCGACAATCGTCTTTTGATTATTAATCTCAACAGGAAGGAAATCATTAATATTTGAAATTTGCCCTTCGCTCGGAAAAGGTTGAAATGAAAAGGACTGACTTCCGTCATTCACCAGTATTCCACTTTGAAAAATATCAATTTCGTAGGTTTGATTCTCTTCTAATTTCTCGCCATAAATATCTTGGATACTAGCAGATGCAAAAGATTTATAATTAATAAATTTCTTTTTTATATCTGGTATTTGTTCTGAAGAACAAGATCTTCCTCTTACCGGATAATCTATACCAGATTCCTGTTCAGACAAAACAATATCGGCCTGTCCGTTGTCATCAAAGTCTCCAAAGAAAACTTTAAAGTCCTCTTCCTCTGTTTTCTGGTACTTATAGTTTTCTCCTAGATTTCCAACCAAAATGTCCATATCACCATCGCTGTCAAAGTCATAAGGTTCTATTGCAAACCACCATCCATTGGAGGGTTCAGGGAAATATTTTTTTGACTGATCTTTAAAAACGCCTTCTTCATTGATAAGAAAATGTACCGACATCCATTCACCAACAACAATTAAGTCTTCATCTTGGTCATTATCAATATCCAACCACCTTGCGTCAGTAACAAGTCCCATTTTATTTAATACCGGAGCAAGTTTATCTGTTTGATTTAAAAAACGGGTTGCACCAGTTTCCTTAGTTTGATTTACAAGCAATTGGCTTGTCGTCGGGAAAGGATATTTCCCTGGTTCATGTCTTGCGCCAACGAATAAATCTAAATCGCCATCTCCGTCAAAATCAGCCGCTTTAACTTTAGATCCTGGGACGGAATTTTCTGGGAGCATTACCGCTTTTGAGAAAACACCCTTTCCATCATTAATATAAACTCGATCTTGATAAGACTTGCTATTCGACGGAAATTCGTTTCCACCGCTTACCACATACAAATCCTGATCACCATCTAAATCAATATCCAAAAAAAGTGCATCAACATCTTCATAGAGCTGATCATTTTTCCACAACTGTTCATTTGATTTTTCAAACTTCCCTGAATTTTTTTGAACAAAAAGTGTAGCCGGAAAAGTGGAAGATCCTCCAATAAAAATATCGTCCAATCCATCATTATTTACATCACCAATTTCCAATGCTGGTCCGAACTGAGATAATTTATGCGGCAACAATACTTGCTTGTCAAAATCATTAAAGTCATTTTCAACATGTGAAAAAGAAAGGTTATATTTTTCTGCCAAGTTCCCTACCGCAATCTGATTCATTGATTGATTAATCATCTTTCCGGCATAGTCTATCTTCACGAGTCTATTAACCTTTGGATTAGTAATCGTTTGAGCGGTTCCATTCGACCAGGTTATATTTACCTTTTCAATATTCTTATTATTTCCCAACCCAAAATGTATTCTATTTTGACTGGTAGAATAAAACCCCCTAGCATTCGCCAATTGTTGAACTTGTTTAAAATCCTTTCCGACAATTTCAATTTCAGTCCCAATGGGATTCAATTCTTTAGGACATTTCAACTCAAATGAAATATAATTTCCAGAACTTTTATTTTCATATAAAAAAGTAAAATCATCTAAATTATTTACAACTAAATCTAAATCTCCGTCGTTGTCCAAATCGGCATATGCTGCTCCCGATGAAAATGTTTTTTGATCTAGTCCTATTTCAGCTGCAACATTCTTAAAGCCAAGCGCTCCGTCATTCGAATAAAGATAATTTTCCAAAGGAGTAGAAGGCAAAGTGTTCAATAAATCAAGCGCATCTACTTTGCTTAGGATGTTTTGTTGAGATATATTTTTGTCTGCAGATTTAATGCTTCTTACCTTTTCCTTTATCTGATTTAATCCATCGGTATATCTCAGATCATGTTTTACACCGTTAGTAATAAAAATATCTTGATTCCCATCATTATTGAAATCCGCAATTAATGGAGCCCAACTCCAATCTGTATTTGATAAATTGGCCAGTTGTGCGATATCCCCGAACTTTAGTTTTTGGTCTTTATCAATCCCTTGGTTGAGTTGTAGGGTATTGAACATATATTGATGATGTCCCTTATTTTTCACCAATTCGTAAAAAGAAGCAGCATCCATGCCGCCCATGTTAGCCTTGTTTCGAAAATGACTTTCTGCAGCCATATCCAAGACAATCAAGTCTTGCCAACCGTCATTATTTAGGTCTCCAAAATCAGATCCCATTGCGAAGAATGAAATGTGTTCAAATGATTCATGTATTTGATTGGTGAAAGTTTTATTTTTTTGGTTAATGAAAAAAGCGTCTGGCGAATTGTAATCATGGGCAACATAAATATCTTGCCAGCCGTCATTATTGAAATCGCCAATTGCCGCGCTGAGCGGATACCCCCCATGGGATAGTCCTGATTCAATGCTCTTGTCAACAAACTTATTCCCTATGTTTTCAAAAAATCGACAACCTAAAGCCGGATCTCTCCAATCCTGCCCTTTTAGAGGAGATAATGGACCTGGGTTTGGAGGTTGATTTACTAAAAACAAATCTAAGTCTCCATCGCGATCGAAGTCCAAAAAATTTGCCTGTTGAGATCTCCATGCATCAGCTATTCCATATTTAGTTGCTTGTTCTTCAAACTTTCCATTTTGAAGATTAATATAAAGTTCATTGACACGCAACTCAGGAGCATCCAACAGCGACTTACAAACATAAATATCGGGCCAACCATCATTATTAACATCGGCAACGCTAACACCAGTAGTCCACCCTCCTCTATCTAATATTCCGGAAGATTCAGTCAAATCTTCAAATTTCAGATTACCTTTATTTCGGAATAATTTATCAGCAACCTGGTTCCCTCCTAAGTAAACATCCAATAAACCATCTTGATCAAAATCGCCGATTCCAACTCCTCCTCCATTGTAATAAGTTTCAAATACAAGCGCATTTAACTCGGGTGTATTTTCAACAACATTCTGAAAATTTAATCCAGATTGATCGGATTCAATCTTTTGAAATTTAAGTACATCATTCGTATTAGAATCAACTTGATCAGCATTACAAGCGGAGAAAATAACACTTGTTAAAATAGCGCAAAAGAATGAAAAGTATAAAAATCTTTGAAGCATATGAGCCAAATATTTAATCTAAATTAGCTATCACAAAATTAATAAAAAGGAGCAAGTGATTATTGTTGAAAATAACAATTATAATTTACCTAAGTCTTCTTAATTGCTATCCAATAAAAAAGGATCGTTTTTTATAAACGATCCTTTTTTCAATATTGCTTTTCAACTTATTGATTCCATCCTACACGATTCGTAAAAATACTAATATCGCCATTTGAAATATTTTCATTGTATAAATATTCGCTACTCGGATAATCCCATCTTACAGGAACAGCGTTTCCAGAAGTAGGAAAAATAGTAGGAAAACCAGTCCTTCTCCAATCACTGTAAGCCTCTGACTGAAGAAACATTGCAACATACTTTTGTTTCATTACTCCTTCTAGTGTTAGATTTCCAACTCCAGGATCAACACCAGCCTGAGTGATATATTCATTGAACTCTGCATCACCAAGACCAAGTCTTGCAAAAGAAGATTTGATTCCATTCATATAGGCATTATAACCAGCTTGATCATTTGCCCCTCTTGCACTCGCTTCAGCAATGATGAATTGCATTTCACGATAAGTAACCAACTCTTGATTAAAGTCAGCCACCAAATAAGGATGATTCGTCTCAAAAGTATTATCTATAACATTCAATCGATTTGTATCCTGAGTTGAATTCATTAAAGCTCTCATAGTTGGACTGAATTCGATGTCTCCTGTTCTATCTCTGTTGAAACGATACCATTGAGCAGCAGCATTTTCATCTGGATACTGATAGGAAAAATTATCGGATGATGATGTGTAAGCCAACGCATCTGATGCCGCTCCTGAATAATCCTTCAAATGCAATTTTCCACGAGCACGAATTGCGTAAGCAGTTTTGGACCATTTTTCAATGTCTCCTGCATATATAACATCGCCTAAAGCTGGACTTACAGGTCCTTGATTTCCCTGAAATAGACTAATGGCCTCATCTAAACGAGTATTTATTATTTCATAAATTTTCGACTGAGAATCATATTTGGGGCTCGGATTATCAAATCCTACTAGTGCCTCAGAATAAGGAATGTTATCCCAAACATCAGTTGCATTCATTAACATAAAAGCTTCAAGAACATTCAAAATTCCAAGGGTATGATTATTACCATCCTTAATGGAACTATTTCTTGCTATTTTAATTTCATTCAAAATATTTTCGTAACAATTATTCCAAGATGAGTCAAATCTATTTGGAGTTAAAGCAGTGTATTGATTAAATGAAGCCCATGACCTGGCAACACCTTCCACTTGTTGTATCAGCATGCTGTTAATTCTGGAAAATTCTCCACCGGATAGATCGACCAGCGCTAACTGTATTGCCGGCATTTGTGCAAAAACCGGTACTTCAATTGGGCTATTTGGATCTTCATTAATATCTCCTCCTACTATAGTTTCGCAACTTTGAAATAATATTAACACTAGAAGACCTAAAATAATTTTATTAAATATTGTCATAGCAAAATATTAGGTTATTGAAATGTGCTTTTGTTTTCGTATGAATACCAATTAGAATTCTTAAAGCTATTAAGTTAACATTAATCATTGTCAAAAAATTAATGCTTGTTTGCTTCCAATAAAAAAGGGACTAGCCATTTCGACTAGTCCCAATATACTAAATAAATTAGTTTTTTAATTTACTGGTTCCAACCAACTTTGTCTGTAAATACATTTACAGAACCTTCAGCAGGTGAACTTGCATTAAATAGGTATTCTCCAGAAGAATAATCCCATCTTACAGGAACCGCGTTTCCTGAAGTAGGAGTAATAGCAGGGAACCCTGTTCTTCTCCAATCAGAATAAGTTTCTGGTTGGAGGAACATAGCAACATACTTTTGAGTCATTACTCCTTCTAACGTAAGATTTCCAACGCCAGGATCAACACCGGTTTGCGTGATATACTCATTGAACTCAGCATCACCAAGACCAAGTCTTGTAAAAGATGCTTTGATACCATTCATGTAAGCATCATAACCAGCTTGGTCATTTGCTCCTCTGGCACTCGCTTCAGCAATGATAAATTGCATTTCACGATAAGTAACAAGTTCTTGGTTAAAATCAGCAACCAAATAAGGGTGATCCGTAATAAAAGTTTGATCCATTACATTCAAACGGTTAGTGTCCTGAGTTGAATTCATCAAAGCTCTCATAGTTGGGTGAAATTCTAAATCACCTGTTCTATCTCTGTTGAATCTGAACCATTGTCCAGCTGCGTTTGCATCTGGGTAGTTAAATGCTAAGTTGTCTGCAGAACTTGAGAAAGCAGCAGCATCTGAAGCAGCTCCAGAATAATCTTTGAAATGTAATTTTGCTCTAGCTCTAATCGCTGTAGCGGCGTTTGTCCAAGCAGTAATGTCACCACCATAAAGTACATCTCCTGACGCAGGACCTACAGGTCCTTGAGGTCCAGCAAACAATGAAATGGCGTCATTCAATCTTGAATTGATTACTCCATAAATATCAGCTTGAGAATCATACTGTGGACTTGTAACTTCAATTCCTTTGAAAGCCTCAGAGTATGGAATATCATCCCAAACATCAGTTGCTTGCATCAAAGTATATGCTTCCATTACATAACATACCGCTAAAGTGTGATTGTTACCATCAGCCATAGAATTAGCCTTAGCCGTTTGAAGTTCGTTTAGGACATTTTCATAAGTATTGTCCCAAGCAGCATCAAAACGATTAGGAGTCAATCCTGTATATTGATTAAATGAAGACCATTGTCTTGCTACACCTTCAACTTGCTGAGTCAGCATACAGTTAAAGCGAGAGAAAGCTCCTCCAGTTAAATCAACCATTGCAATTTGAATTGCAGGTAATTGAGCGGAAACTGGAACCGCAATCGGGTTATTAGGATCCGCATTAATATCTCCGCCTACGAAGTTCTCACAACTAGATAAATATCCAGCGAACAGAACTAAAGCGAATAATTTAAAATATAATTTCATATTGTCTAAAATTTAAATTTGTCTAGAAAAAGATTAAAAGTCAACAGAAAGCTTAATAATTACTGAACGAGTACTAGGCATGTTGAAATAATCAAAACCTTGACCATTACCTGTTCCAGTTAAACTTGTTTCTGGATCAATACCGTCGTAATCAGACTTAAACCAAAGGTTTCTTCCTGAAACTCCAATTGAACCACCTTTCAAAATTTCCCCAGCTGGGAATCTATAATTTAGACCTAGCTCACGAAGACGAATCCATCCACCATCTTGAACAAATTGCTCTCCAACAGCTCCGAATCCACCAACAGAAGAAGTCCAGTAGTTTTGACCTCTTGTTACAGGAATATTGTTCGCAGATCCATCAGATAATACACCTTCAATAGGAGTGGCAGTTTCTTCACGAGTATCAGCAGTCAGCTGAGAACGTCCGAAGAAAGATAATGCCCAAGCAGTACCATTCCATAAGTCTCCACCTTCTCTCCAATCTAATAAGAAGTTAAGTGAGAAACGCTTGTATGATAGTGTATTGTTCCAACCGATAATAAAATCTGGGTTAGGATTACCAATTGCTCTTTGTACTGGGTCAACAGCTTGGAAGCCATATTCTGGAGAGTTAGGATCGTCGTTGATCACAACATTTCCATCAGGAACATTAAGGTTTGGCCAATCTGCCGCATTGTCTCTTAAATAAGCACCTCCGAAGATTGCACCATACTGATTTCCTTCTACAAGGTAAGTACCTGCAGAGTTAAAACCAGCTAAGAACAAACGCTCAATACCTGGCGCTAATTTGTCAACAATGTTACTTGACTTAGTGAAGTTAACTTGCGTATTCCAAGAGAAATCATCTGATTGTACTGGAGTCGCATTTACTGTTAATTCAATTCCTTTTGAAGTCATTTCACCTGAGTTCAACCAAACATTGTTGTAACCAGTTGATGACGGCAAAGAAGCATTCAAGATCGCGTCAACAGTTTTTCTTTGATAAACTGTTGCATCCAATCCAATTCTTCCTTTGAAGAATCTCAAATCAACACCTGCTTCCAAAGTAGTAGAAAGCTCAGGAGTCAAGTTAGGATTTCCAAGAAGGCTAGACTGATCGAAACCAGCATTTCCAGAAATTGGGAAAGTGATATTATCACCCCATCCATCTCCGATAGAAGGAGACACATATACAGATGCAGTTGAGTATGGATTTGGAGGTCCAGCACCAACTTGCGCAAAAGAAAGTCTCAATTTTCCGAAAGAGAAAGGACCATTGTTTGTATTCATCAATTCAGAGAATGCAAAAGACAATGAAGCAGAAGGATAGAAGAATCCAGTATTAGAAAGCTGGAAGTCTGCTGGGTCACCCAATCTTGAATCATAATCTTGTCTAGCACTTACTGTCAAATAAACAGTATTTCTCCATCCCCCTTCAACTTGACCGTAAAAACCAAGTGTTCTAAATCTGTTGATAACCTCGAATGCAGAAAGCGCAGTCGTGTTACTGATGTCTCTAAAACCTGGGAATACTAAACCGTTACCATCAACAGTCTGTTGGTGATTGTTAAAGCTAAATGCATTTGCACCAACTAAGTAGTTCAATGTGAAATCATCAGAAAGATTTCCTCCCCCTAAGATTGTCAAGTAGTTATCAAACTGATTAGTGTTGAATTCATCATGAGATACTGCCCCACCTGCGTTTGTACGAGAATTAATTTCAAATTCTTGCTTACGAATATCTGAAGTAAGGTCATATCCAACGTTGATACCGAATCCTAACCAATTGTTTACTTTGTAATCCGCCTTTACGTTACCAAAAGTTCTGTTAACATCTTCGAAACCAAGTGCATTATTAATAGTCCAATATGGATTATCATATCCTCCACCTCCACGGTAATTTCTTTGTCTGAAATCTGGGAATTGGTAAGCAGAAACTTCGTTAACTGCCTGCTCTGGAGTAAAGCCGTTAGCATTATCAAAAGTGGCAGGTGTTCTCAACATACCTAGCAATAAACCAGATGTATTAGATCCTTGCTGAACTCTTGTATAGTCTGACTTTGTGTAGTTAATCGAACCATTGATGCTTAACCCTTCTAGAGGAGTAATTCCAGCAGCCAGCTTAACAGTCTTTCTCAAGTATTCTTCATTAGGAATAATACCATTTGCACGGTGATCAGAAACAGACAATCTAAATGTTGCAGTTTCTCCGCCACCAGATACTGATAACGAGTTGGTATTAGAAATACCAGTTTGGAAAAACGGATCTACGTTATCGTAAGTATTTGCCGCTTGACCATTTCCTGTTCCTTTTGGAACTAAGAATCCGTTTTTGTCAAATCTGTAAGTTCCATCAGCAAAAAATGCTCCAGCTGCTGGTGCATTTGGATGTGACGGATCAGTAGAATATTCAAGATCAGAAACTAGAGGTCCCCATGAAGTAGAAGAACCTGTAGAAGGATCATCATATCCACCGGACCAACCTTGAGCATACTTGTCTTGAAGATCAACCGTTTGAGTAATATTGTCAAATCCCATTGAACTTGAGAAGTTAACTGCGAAACGATCTTTTTTGCTACTTCCTTTTTTAGTTGTAATCAAGATCACCCCAGTAGAACCCGCAGTTCCGTAAAGAGCAGTTGCTGCCGCACCCTTAAGTACGTTCATTGACTCAATGTCTTCAGGATTTAAATCCATCAAACGATTTGAAGCCGCTGTACCTGCAGTACTAGCCTGAGAAAGAAGCGTTTCGTTATTGGTTCTTACACCATCAATAACGATTAGCGGTTGATTATTTCCAACCATAGAAGTTACTCCTCTAACCAAAATTCTAGAACCACCACCAACAGATCCTGAAGATCTTGTTACTTGGATACCAGAAGCCTTTCCTACTAATGCATCAACTGCGTTGGTTGCACCAGAACGAACAAGGTCGTCAGCGTCTACTTCTTGAATTGCATAACCTAATGCTTTTTCACTTCGCTCAACTCCTAAAGCAGTTACAACAACTTCTTCAAGAATTTCACCTTCGCTAAGTGAAACATTGATTGCATTCATACTGCTGAATGTTGAAATATCAACATCTTTAGAAGAATAACCAATGTAAGTAAATGTAAGTACAGTCGCGTCATTTGGGATTGATAGAGCCCAAGATCCATCGATGTCTGTACTTGTACCTGTAGTTGTTCCTTTGACAACAACGTTCGCTCCAATAAGAGGTTCGCCGCTGACATCGGTAACTACACCGCTTACGGACTTCTGAGCCATGGTTGCACCAACAGCAAAGAGGATCGTAAGTAAAACTAGTGAGAGTTTTTTCATACTAAGCCGATTTAATTTGAATAAAATATTTAGTGATTTAAGATGAACGAATTCATTCTTTTAAAATAGAATGCTTGTTAATTAATCTTTAACATTTCGTTAAATCAATAACGAACGTGAATAAAAAACGCTGGCAGCCAACCAACCTTTTTATAAAAAAGATGCTCTGTAGGAATTATAATTTGCCAACATATTAATAAATAGTTGACTTTGAGTAGTTTAGGCGGTTTTCAGACATTTCAGATACATCTGAATTGTGTTTTGCAAACCATAGTATAGTGAATCAATAATCAATGCATGACCAATAGACACCTCTAAAAGGTTTGTTAAACTTTCGCCAAAGTAAGTTAAATTTTTCAAATTTAGATCATGTCCGGCATTGAGTCCAATGTTAATTTTTTGTGCTTCTTCCGCCGCAAATTTAAAATCTGCTACTGCTAAAGCCCGATCAGCAGTATAATTTTTCGCATAAGGTCCTGTGTATAATTCAATTCTGTCTGCCCCACACTCTTTTGCACCATTAATCATTTTAAGATCTGTACCCACAAAAAGGCTGGTCCTAATTCCAGCAGTATTAAAAGTTTTCAAGACGTCCGAAAGAAATTCTTTTTCTTTTACGGTATCCCAACCAGCATCTGAAGTAAGTGCACCAGGCTTATCTGGAACCAAAGTGACCTGATGGGGCTTATTTTTCAGGACCAAATCTATAAAAGCTTTGGTAGGATTCCCTTCTATATTAAATTCGGTGGTTACCATTTCTTTCAAAAGTGGAATATCATCATATCTTATATGGCGTTGATCTGGTCTGGGATGAACTGTAATTCCTTCTGCTCCAAAAGCTTCACAATCCTTGGCTACTTTTAGAAGATCAGGCTGATTCGCTCCACGAGAATTACGAATTAATGCTACTTTGTTCAGATTTACACTTAGTCGAGTCATATTTCAGGTTTCGAAGTGTAAATTTAAGCCAAATTAAGCTTTTAATGGAGGGTATCAATAAGAATAATAAGCTGCCAGTTTCAGCCGGTTTGACAATATTTTTGTTAATCATAGTTGTACTGCTCACTTCGTTAGTCGGTCTATTAATATTAGCTTCATTCGCATATTTCAAAGGAATTCCATTTTCCGAATTGGGTAATCAGCTTTCAATTAACTCGTCTTCTAATGAGCGATATATGACCAGATTTCTGGTTATTCAAAACCATCTTTTCACCTTTATATTTCCTACGTTGATCGCCAGCTGGTTGATTTTTAGATCTGATTGGAAGAGAATGTTAGGATTTAGAACTATAAAAAGAGTTTTTAATCCTTTTCTCGGCGCGGCTTTTCTTGTTCTTGCAATACCGATGACAGCCGTCTTGTATCTGGTCAATCAAAAAATTCCCTTACCAGCCTTTGTACTGGATATGGAATCTTCAACAAATCAAATGATTCAATCCATTCTCATTGCCGATACAGGTTTTGAAATGGCTTTCAATGTATTTTTAATAGGCATGTTGCCAGCATTTGGTGAGGAAATTTTATTTAGAGGATTTCTTCAGCGACAATTTAGTCGATTTGCGCAAAGTCATCATTATGGCATTCTATTTTCTGCTTTCCTTTTTTCTGCAATTCACATGCAATTTCAAGGATTTTTGCCAAGATTCTTTCTTGGTGGCTTACTAGGATACTTACTTTATTGGACAGGAAATATTTGGATTCCTATTATCGCCCATTTTGCTCATAATGCTTTTCAAGTCATAGCGGTTTATATTAGTGAAGAAAACATTCAAGAGATGGATTTGGCCGCTATAGAAATTGCTCCGCTGCCACAACTCGTAATTTTTACTAGCTTAGCTCTACTTATAGGTTATTACATTTATCAGGTCAATAAAGGAAATAGACTTAGTTTACTACGGCCATGAGGGGATTAAATCAAAGAATAATTACTGCTGTTTTTTTTGTCATAGTAATGATGGGTGGGCTTTTTGCTGGGAGATACCCGTTTGTATTACTTTTCGCTGTAATTACAGCACTATGTCTTTGGGAGTTTCTGGGTTTGACATTAGAAACTGGAAAGCAAAGAAGGGATAAGGGGCGAAAAATACTGGGTGTTATTTTAGGATTAACGCCGTTTCTACTGATTTCAATCTATCATCTCGGATGGATTAATAATCCAGAAGCTTTTATTACCGCATCCTTATTGCTCATATTTCCATCTATATTCTTGATTTTCATCTATGAACTTTATACTAAATCTGAAAATCCGTTCACTAATATTGCCTTTATTCTATTAGGGCTAGTTTACATTGGCGTACCTTTTTCCTTAGTAGATATTCTTGCCTTTCGAGCCGATGACTTTCAAGCCAAATTGATATTTGGAATACTATTGCTTACCTGGTCTAATGATACAGGAGCGTATTTAGTTGGATCAATGATTGGAAAGACACCTTTATTGCCCAGAATTTCTCCGAATAAGACATGGGAAGGAAGTATCGGAGGATTAGTTGTAACACTTTGCATCTCTTTGTTGTTATACTACTTTATTGGACTAATAACCTTGTCAAATTGGGTCACCTTAGCCTTGATAGTTAGCGTTTTCGGTTCTTTTGGAGACTTAATTGAATCGATGTTGAAAAGGAGTTTAGGAAAAAAAGATAGCGGTAATTTATTGCCAGGACACGGTGGAATTCTTGATCGATTCGATGCTTTTATCTTTCTAATTCCTTTTGCAGCCGCTTACTTACTTTGGATAAGGTAATCCCAACCGAGATTTATTGATTAAATTTGTGGTTCTATGATATTGAGAATTCATAAAGAGGGTAAAAGAATATTGTTAACGGCAGTAGTTCTTTTTTCGATAATTATTGCGCTGGTTGGTTATTTTGCTTCAAATTTAACAGTCATTGTATCTGTTGTACTCACTATACTTTTCTTAGCAATCTTACAATTTTTTAGAAACCCTGTTCGGGAAATTCATGTGGCAGATAACGATATAGTCTATGCTCCCGCTGATGGCAAAATTGTCGTTATTGAAGAGACTCAAGAGACAGAGTATTTTAAGGCACCTAGAATTCAGGTTTCCATATTTATGAGTCCTACGAACGTTCATGTTAATAGAAATCCTATTAGTGGTACTGTTAATTACTTTAAATATCACCCCGGAAAATATCTTGTCGCATGGCATCCAAAAAGTTCTTTGGAAAACGAAAGAACGACGGTAGTAATCGGCAATGGGTCTGAAGAGATTTTATTAAGACAAATAGCTGGAGCGATGGCAAAAAGAATTGTAAATTATCTCAATGTAGGTGACGAAGTAGAACAAGGGACAGATATGGGTTTCATTAAGTTTGGTTCAAGAGTAGACTTATTTTTGCCTTTAAACACGAAATTAAATGTAAATATTGGAGATAAAGTGAAAGGAAATAAAACCATTATTGCTCGCTTATAACGCAGATACGTTTTCTTTAATCTTTAATTTTCCCACCAAATACATAGTAAATATTCCAATTCCAACTTTGGCCAAAGCCCCTATCCAGAAAGGGAAAAAACCATATTCTAAGGCTTTATCGAAACCAAAAAGATAAGTAAGCCAGGTAATTCCAAACAATAGTATTACTATAGTCCCGCCAATATTAATTAAAGCAATGACAGAAAGTTTTTCTTTTTTGAAATTTAATTTTATAAAATAAATTATAATCGCGGCAAATAAAAAACCAACTAAAAAACCGCCAGAACCGCTAGTAAATTTATCCCATCCAAAAGATCCTTCTGCAAAAATCGGCAATCCTAATCCTCCAAAAATTAGGTATAAAAAAACTGCGACAATGCCGAAGTACTTCTTGCTATAAAACGCAACAAGAATAACTCCCAAAGTCTGTCCGGTAATAGGAATATTTATTTGTGAAATAGAAAATTCGAAAGTGATCTGTGCACTGATTGCAATAGCAATTATTCCTAACAAAGGCTGAACGAAGCTTTTAATGAGTTCCATTTGTTCATAAGAAAATACTATTGAACTGCCAATTTCCTGAGCTGATTAGGATTTAAAAACCCGGCTAGTTCATGTACATCGTCAATTGGTATGTTTATACTTTGTATCGCAAAAATCCATCTATTGTCTATAATGTATTCAAAGTTATTAGCATTGCTCTTACGTATGACTCTTTCATATGCTGGAAATCCTCCAAAAGTTCTAGTCCTTTCGTAGAAATCTTTTTCTTCCCTGTTAATAACTCGGTTTGTCCAATTGGCCAATCCAATAAGCACTCTTGGCGAACCTCCCGTATCTGTAAAGTTGATTCTAGCTACTTGTTTACCATTTCTGTATTCATTCTTCACGAATGTAGTTGGAGCAGACAACAAATTATTGGTCTCGCCTCCCCTAGAAAATACACTGAACTTTCCTATTCCATCAGGAAAAAGTGATTGAACTTGGTCTACAGATAATAACTTTTTTTCTTCTGCCACTTCTTTACCTCTTACAATATTCTTTAAATCCACTTGCTTTTGAGTGCTATTGGCTAGACCTCCATTCACCTCATTTACAACATCTTGTTCATTGAAAGATGTTCCTTTTCCCGCTGGTGCAACTGCTGACTTAGAATCTTTTACTGCTTGATCACTACAAGAATAAATGCTGATTAAGATTGTAAGTAGAAAAATTAACTGTTTCATTTTCTATAGGTTTATTCTCCTTCCGCCTCGGCTTCAGGAACTGGTTTAGATTCTGGCTTCATTTGTGGGAAAAACAAAACATCTTGAATCGAATTCGAATTGGTCATTACCATAGCTAACCTATCCATTCCTATGCCAAGACCGGCTGTAGGTGGCATACCATATTCTAATGCGCGTAAAAAGTCTTCATCTAAGACCATTGCCTCATCATCACCTCTTTTTCCTAACTCCAGCTGAGACTCAAAGCGTTCTCTTTGATCAATTGGATCATTTAACTCTGAGAATGAATTGCAAATCTCTTTTCCATTACAAATTGCCTCAAAACGCTCGACTAATCCTTCTTTTGTCCTGTGCTTTTTCGCCAATGGAGACATTTCAACCGGATAATCTGTAATAAAAGTTGGTTGAATTAGCTGAGCTTCACATTTTTCTCCAAAAATTTCATCAATAAGCTTTCCTTTACCCATTGATTCATCAATTGGTACATGCAATTGCTTAGCGGTGGCCCTCAGTTCATTTTCATCCATCTCTGAAATATCGATTCCTGTGAAATGTTCAATTGCCTCATACATTGAGAATCTCTTCCAAGGACGTTTGAAGTCAATTAGATTATCCCCCACTTGAAGCTTGGTCGTTCCATTGGTGTCAATTGCAACCTTTTCAAGCATTTCCTCCACAAGGTTCATCATCCATTCATAATCCTTATAAGCTACATATAGCTCAATCTGGGTAAATTCAGGATTGTGAAAACGGCTCATTCCTTCATTTCGAAAATCCTTAGAAAATTCATAAACGCCATCAAATCCACCTACTATTAACCGCTTTAAATAAAGTTCATTCGCAATCCTTAGATATAGTGTCATATCTAAAGTATTGTGATGTGTTTTGAAGGGTCTTGCTGCCGCTCCTCCATACAAGGGTTGTAAAATTGGTGTTTCTACCTCCAAGTATCCTTTCTCATTCAAAAATTCTCGAATGGAATTGTACATTTTGGTACGCTTAATAAAAGCCTCTCTAACATGCGGATTAACTACCAAATCAACATACCGCTGTCTATACCTCAATTCTGGGTCTGTAAACGCATCATGAACATTTCCCTCTTTATCTGTCTTCACAATAGGAAGATTTCTTAAAGATTTTCCTAAAAAAGTAAGCTTTTGAACATGTAAAGTGACTTCACCTGTCTGAGTTGAAAATAAAAATCCTTCAACGCCAATAAAATCACCAATATGCAGCAATTTTACAAGACTATCATTCAGTGATTGCTCAGTTTCATCGGTTCCAATTGTACCCTTTTTCATATACAATTGCATTTTTCCATCACTATCTTGAAGTTTTGCAAAAGGCCCTCTTTGTCCCATAAATCTTCCTGCAATTCTAACATCGGGACGTTGTTCTTTGCCAAATTCTTGAAAAGGAGCAGTTCTCAAAGTCCCAACAAAATCAATTAATGACATAGCATCTTTACCAGAAGTTGATTTAAATTTCACTTCTTCGGACAAACCTAATGAAGCCATTACTTCTTTATCTCCTAAAAGTTTATCAGCCTTAAATTTATTGGCCTTTAAGTAATCTGCAAGTTTTTCAGCCTGGTCCACCTCAAAAGAATCTATTTGCTCGATTTCTTTTACCAAACGATTGTGAAAATCATTAGAAACAAAATCCGTGGTTTTAAAATTCACTTCGAACATGTCCGCTGGAAACGGATCAATTCCTAATGCTTTGATCTGTTCTAATGCCTCACGGCGTACTATTTCCTGTTCACTTAATTGCATAAGATTTTTTTGAAGGTAAAAAACGTGGCAAAAGTAGTCTCAATGCCCTTAATTTCCAAGGTATTGTTCCGCTTAAATGTTGATAATTAATTTTGAATAGATATAATTTTTTCAGGTTTGGCCTTAAAATAATGGTTAAATTTACCAGTGAAAGCTTTTTTATTAGCTATTCGCCAAAAATACATGACTACGAACAGACGAATCTCTTCCAAATGGATAGTGATGATTGTATCTATTTTGATGCAAGCTTCTATCATTTCCGCTCAATTCTATACGGTTGATTTTGTTGCTGATCAAGCATCATTGATTACTAATGATTGTGGATTGGTAAATCCAGTATATAATACTTGTTTTGGTATTGCAGCTGGTGTACCAAATATTATTGATATCCAACCAGGATCGATGCTGTTTATAGATGTTGAAGGAGCGAACTGTTCGCCTGCCTGCTCTGGAGGAGAGGCAGGAGGTGATAATCAAAATTTTTATGAAACTTCGAATATCGATGTTTCCGGTGTGGCGGCTTTTTCAATTACTGCCAATTTTGCCTTTTGGAATTATGCTGATTTTGGAGTTGGTGGCAATGCTGCTAATTGTGGAGCAATTCCTGCTTCTTTGGAATCCAATCCTGGTTGTGGTCAAGATTTCCTTTCTTTTAGCTACTCAATAGATGGAGGAGCTTGGACACTGTTTGATCCTGCCATACCTAATGCAACGACCGTTGGAACTGGCGGAGGACTGCAAGTTTCCACATCAGGATGTTCACTCGCTGGAACAAATGTTCGCATTAGAATTCGATTTGGTTCTCAATCTGTTGCTGAAGGAATTTTAATAGAGGATATCCAATTTTTTAGTGCTGGCGGCGGTGGATCTGGTGCGACGGCAACTGTATCGCAGTCGCCAATCTGCGTTGGAGATAATGTTGTTTTTTCTGAAACAGGAGGCGCTGCAACAATGTGGCAATGGGCAGATCCAAGTGGTTCTCCTGCGGGTACTAATTCAACAGTTAATCTAAGCAATGCTCAACTAACCGATGCTGGATTGTGGAGTGTAACCATAACCGATGGTTCAGGTTGTACTGCGCAGGATGATGTTAATTTGGTGGTACATCCACTTCCAAACATCAATTCTAATATTGATATAACGATCTGTGATCCAGGTGGAGGTATCGGAACTTTTGATTTAACTTCTGTCAATACAGCCTTGTCCGGAGGAATTGGCTCTGTCACTTGGTTTTCCGATCAAATCGGTACACTAATTTCTAACCCTACAAGTTTTAATGCATCAAACGGCACAAGTGTTTATGCATCTGTTAATGACGGAACCTGTACATCAAATTTGGAAGAAGTCACATTACTTCTTGTTCCAGGCCCTACTGCAAATGCCGGAGGACCGTACTCCACATGTGCTAATCAACCTTTCAATGTTATTGGATCTATTGGAGGTCAAGCAACTTCATCCACTTGGTCAACTAGTGGAGATGGTTCATTTTCAAATCCAAATGCTCAAGTAACCACTTACACTCCAGGTCCTCTGGACATTTCTTCTGGTTCAATTACAATTACATTGACTACTGATGATGTCGGAGGAACTTGTGCTGCTGCGGTTGATATGGCAATAGTAAACATAACTGCTGCTCCCATTGCTATACCTGGTGGACCGTATCAGGTGTGCCAAGGACAAAATGTAAATCTAAATGGAAGTCTAGGTGGTTCAGCAGATGTTGGAATTTGGACAACATTTGGAGATGGTACATTTAACAATCCTTCACTACCCAATGCTGTTTATACGCCCGGTGTGGGTGATATTGGATTAGGTATGGTAACACTAAGGTTTGAGGCCAGTACTTCTGGAAGCAACTGTGTACCAAATGTTGATTTAGTAAATGTTACCATTTCACCGGCTCCTACGATTGTCATAACTACAAGTCCATCTGAAATTTGCGGCGGCGATCCATTCCAAGTGATTGCACAGTTAGGTGGAAGTGGTACAACGCTGACTTGGTCAAGTTCGGGAGATGGTGTTTTTAATAATCCAAATGGGTTGAGCACGCTTTATACTCCAGGTCCATTTGATATTGCCTCAGGTTCAATAACTATAATAGTTACTTCAGATGACGTTAGTGGAACTTGTAGTGCAGCCACAGACCAAGTGATTATAACTGTTAATGATGAGCCGACAGTTACAATCAATCCTGTTTCAAATATATGCGAAGGTTCAAATATTTCTTTATCTGCAATAATTGGAGGAAGTGCTTCAAGTTTAACTTGGATGACTAATGGAGATGGAGCATTTTCTAATCCTAATGTTGCTAACACGACTTATTCTCCAGGTCCTCAAGATATCAATAATGGAACAGTGACGCTTGAAGTTACGACAGATGACGTTAATGGAAATTGTAATGCTGCAATGGATAATGTTGTTGTTAATATTGTCGCTAGTCCATCAGTTGCAATTGATCCAGTCGCTCCAATATGTTCTGGTGCGGATATTAATCTGAATGCAATTACAGGAGGCAATACTTCAAGTATTACCTGGTCGACAGCTGGAGATGGTTCATTTTCTAGTGTAGGAAATCCTTCAACTATCTACACACCTGGCCCCGGAGATATTGCACTAGGAAGTGTGGTATTAATTATAACAACAGACAATGTTAATGGACTTTGCACACCTGCAATGGACAACGTGAATGTTCTTATAAATTCAGGACCAACGCTGCAAGTCGATTTACCTAGTGACATCTGCTCCAATGAAAATATTATGTTAAATGCAACTATCGGAGGTTCAGCAACTGGAATTAATTGGGTTTCATCTGGAGATGGAATTTTTGACAACCCTAACACTGTTTCTCCTAGTTACACTCCAGGAGCAAATGATATATTATCAGGAATAGTAAATATTGATGTTACGACAATTTCAACAGGCGGATGTTCTGAAGTGACCGAGATGATCTCTTTCAATATTATTGAAGCCATTACTGTTTCGATTTCCGGAAATACGATCATTTGTGGATCTGATGCTCTAACTTTAACTGCAAACACCAACCAAACAATTGGAGTTAATTGGTCAACTTCGGGAGATGGTACATTTTCTAATCCAACGGGAAGTCCGACAGATTACTCAGCTGGCCCCCTTGATATCACAAATGGTAATGTTACAATAATTATTACTACCGATGACCCGGCTGGTCCATGCCAATCTGAAACTGCAACTCAAATAATAAATATAACCGCTCCAGTGTCAGCCGGAACTGCGAATCCGACTTCTACTTATTGTAATTCTGACAATACGCCAATCGATTTATTTGCAGAATTAAATGGAGAAACAACTGGTGGAACATGGAGTGAAATTTCAACAGTACCCTCTTCAGGTAGTGCTTTTAACTCAGCAACCGCTACTTTCAATCCCGACGGTCAATCAACAGGTCTTTATGAATTTGAATATTCAGTTGTCGGAACACCGCCTTGTAGCAATGATTCGGAAATAGTTAGTATTCAAATAATCGCGGCACCCGCAGCAACGGTTGCAACAACAGCTGTAACATGTGATTTATCTTCGCAAGGTTCAATAATAAATTTTGATTTACTGATCACAGCCGGTGATACTGGTGGTAGTTGGAATGACGATGGCCCAATTGGCGTTGATTTAAGCAATACAAGTTCAGTTGATTTTGATGGAATTGCTCCAGGGAATTATTCCTTCACCTATACCACAAATTCAGCAGTTGCGCCATGTTCTGAATCAAGTTATACTACGATCGTAACCGTAGAAGATTGTGCTTGTCCAAGTGTTGCTACTACGCCTATTCCTGAACTTTGCTCGAATAGTGCTATGATTGATCTTAGCAATTATGTAACAACATCGGAAAGCGGTTCTTGGAATATTACATCAGCTCCTGCTGGTTCCAATCCCGCAACATTGACTGGAAACGATTTTATGGGTACTGGTGCAGATGCTGGAATTTATACTTTGACATACACTTTGGATGCTGCACCAATTGTTAATTGTCCCGACAGCTCAGTCCAAACAATTACTATCATTGATATTCCAAATGCAGGTAGTGCTGAACCCACTTTTGAAATTTGTAACGATTCAAATAATAATATTGATCTGTTCAATTTATTAACCAATGAAGATGCAAATGGTTCTTGGACTGAAACCAGTGGCACGCTTTCAACAGGAGGAGCATTTGATGCTATTGGTGCAACTTTTAATCCTGACGGTCAAGCCCAAGGAGTCTACACATTTTTATATTCAATAAATGGTACTGCCCCATGTCCAAATGATTCTGAGCAAGTTTCAATTGAAGTATTTGCCAGTCCCACGGCTATAGTAGAACTAAGTGGAACTGTTTGTAATAATGCTGCCAATGGATCAATATTCAATTTTGATTTATTAATAACTGGGGGTGATTCTGGAGGTAGTTGGATAGAAGTTGGTGGGCCAAATGTAGATTTAACGAATACTGCCAATGTCGACTTTGATGGCGTCACCGCTGGAAACTATATTTTTAGCTATACTACAAATAGTGCTCAAGGAGCATGTTTTGAATCTACTTACAGCGTAACTATTACAGTTGAAGATTGTGCTTGCCCAAGCGTTGCCACTACGTCTATTCCTGAACTTTGTTCGAATAGTGCTATGATTGATCTTAGCAATTATGTAACAACATTGGAAAGCGGTTCTTGGAATATTACATCAGCTCCTGCTGGTTCCAATCCAGCAACATTGACTGGAAATGATTTCATGGGTACAGGTGCTGATGCTGGAATTTACACTTTGACTTTTACTTTGGATGCTGCTCCAATCGTCAACTGTCCTGACAGTTCTGTTCAAACAATTACTATCATTGAAATTCCAAATGCAGGTAGTGCTGAACCTACTTTTGAAACTTGTAACGATTCAAATAATAATATTAATTTGTTCAATTTATTGACCAATGAAGATGCAATTGGTTCTTGGACTGAAACCAGTGGCTCTCCTTCAACAGGAGGAGCATTTGATGCTATTGGTGCAATTTTTAATCCTGACGGTCAAGATCAAGGAGTCTACACATTTTTATATTCAATAAATGGAACCGCACCATGTCCAAATGATTCTGAGCAAGTTTCAGTAGAAGTATTTGCGAGTCCAACAGCTACAGTTGAACCAAGTGGAATTATTTGTAACGCTACTGCCAATGGTTCAATATTCAATTTTGATTTATTGATAACTGGCGGTGATACCGGAGGCAGTTGGTTAGAAGTTGGAGGCCCCACTGTAGATTTATCAAATCCGGCTACTGTCGACTTTGATGGTGTCACTCCAGGAAACTATACTTTCACTTACACTACAAATAGTGCTCAAGGAGCTTGTGTAGAATCTTCTTACAATGTAACCATTACTGTTGAAGATTGTGCTTGTCCAAGTGTTCTTACAGGTATGTTACCGGAATTATGTTCTTCTAACGGCGTACTAGATCTTAGTGGATTTGTATTAACCACCGAACTAGGAACATGGTCTTTAACGGACTTCCCAACAGGTACCAATCCTGGAACCCTAGTTGGCAACTTTTTCAATGGAACTGGAGCAGATGCAGGAAATTATACTTTTACATTTACATTGGACGCAGCTCCAATTATAAACTGTCCGGATAGCTCAGTACAAACATTGACACTTTTCAGTCCACCAAACTCTGGAATGGCTACCTCGAGCCTTACCTCTTGTAATAATGATATGACAATCTTAAACTTGAGTCAATTGATTGCAACGGCTGATGCAGGGGGAACTTGGACAGAGACAAGTACAACAATGAGCTCTCCAGGAGCGTTTGATCCAACCTCAGGAGCATTCAATCCATTTGGGCAAGCAGAAAACATATACAGTTTTACTTATAGTCTTTTAGCAAATGGACCATGTCCAGCTTCTTCAACGGAATATAATGTAATCGTGGAAGCAAGCCTGAGTTCAACTGTAACTCCTTCGGTAAATATTTGTAATACTTTTACGCAAGGTTCCATTCTTAATTTTAATGGATTGATAACAGCTGGAGCAACAAATGGCGTTTGGCAAGAAACTATTGGTTCTTCAGGAGTTGATTTATCTGATTTGAATAATGTTGACTTTGATGGCGTAATTCCGGGAAATTATCAATTCACTTATACGCTTCCGGCTGGTCAATTCTGTAATGCTCAATCTTACTCCACAGAAGTCGTAGTGGAAGATTGTGCTTGCCCTAATGTTCAGACCTTAATAGTTCCAGATTTTTGTGAAAATGAATTGCCGATTGATCTAACAGACTACAACTTCCCTGGACAACTTGGAACTTGGAGTATTACAAATAGCCCTCCGGGAAATACTCCTCCTTCGATTGCTGGATCAATGTTAAATATTGCATCTGGAGATGTGGGACTATATGAATTAACCTTCACCTTAGCAGGTGGTCCATTTGTAAATTGTCCAGATAGTTCTGTTTTGAATTTCTCAATATTAGGTAATTCAACATTTAACTACACCAACTCTATTTGTGCTGGAGATTCGATTGTCATTAACAATGTTATTTACAATAGTTCTGTTACTAACGCCACTGAAACCATCGTTGGTGGTGCGGCTAATGGTTGCGATTCAATTGTGATAATCAATTTAACGGTGACAAACCAAATACAATTGGCTCCAATAGATACAATGCTTTGTATTGGTGAAGAATTGATTATTAACGGGACGGTATTTAACCAAAGTAATCTCACCGGGATAGTAATATTTGATCAGGCAGGCTGTGATAGTTCTCAGTTGGTTACCATCGACTTTTTCCCACCAGCTGTTGGCACTTTCACTACAACACTTTGTTCAGGAGAAACACTTGACATCAATGGTGAAATTTTTAGTGAGACTAATCCTTCGGGACCAGTTTTTTACCCAATGGGTTCTGTCAATGGTTGTGATTCTACCGTGAATGTTACAGTGACTTTTGACAATAATATAGTTTCAGGAATTTCCTCTGTAGATGACGTCTGCTTGGGTGATTCACTAGCATTAAATTTTGATTTTTCCACTGGTGGTATATTTGACATCATGTATAGTGTTAATGGGACTAATTACTCATTGAATGGAATAACAAATGGACATGTCGAAATGATATATATTGACACAAATGCTTCGATTGTTATTGCGGATGCACAAGCAATCGGTACCACCTGCTCTGTAGACATTCCACTTTCACCCTTGATGATTAATGTCAACGATGTAGCCCCAGACGTTACTTTCCTGACTGATTTTAATGGATTTGAAATTAGCTGCGCAGGTAGTTCCGACGCAGAAGTTATGATCGATATTTCGGGAGGAACCGGACCATATATTTATGATTGGAATGTTCCTCTACCGGATTTGGACAATTTAAATGCAGGAAGTTATCAAGCTACAATTACAGACAGCAATGGATGTAGAGATAGTATAAACTTTGACATCGCTGAACCTGCACCCACTACAATAGATTTAGAAGCTTCTGATGTGAGTTGTCCAGGTGATTTGAGTGGTTCAATCATTATCAATGACATCATTGGAACTGGTTCTACCTACAATTATAGTTTTAACAACATTGACTTCGCTCCAATAACAGCTATTCCCTTTGAAATTCAAGGCTTGGCTGCTGGATCAATAAATCTTTACATTGAAGACGAAAATGAATGTGGAATTTTAGAAACCACGATGATCAATTCCGCTTCTAATTTATTGATTGACGTTAGTCCTGATCGTACGATTCAACTTGGTGATAGTGTGGTGTTAGAAGTGAGTTCTAATTTTACAATTGATCAAATTAGTTGGTCTCCAAGTGAAACTTTAAGCTGTAATGATTGTCCAAATCCAACTGCAAACCCTTTTGAAACTACACTTTATCGGGTTAGATTAGTTGATACATTAGGATGTGAAGTTGAAGAAAGCGTAGAACTTAGAGTGGAAAAAGCGAATGTATATATCCCTAATGCATTCAGCCCAAATAATGACGGGAACAATGATTTATTTTTCTTACAATCTGCCAATGAGAATCTTACCATTGAGCGAATGATCATTGTTGATCGCTGGGGTGAAATTGTATTCCAAGCTGAAGAAATTGCTCCGAACGATCCTTCCTTAGGTTGGGATGGAAGCATTAACAACAAACCACTCAATCCAGCTGTTTTTATCTACTATATCCAAGTGAAGTATCCTGACGGTACACTTGTGCCGATGAAAGGTGACATAACATTATTACGATAAATAAACTAGAGATTGCTAAGTGCTTAAGATTGCATTTTCACCTATTTACAAGTACAGTTTACCTGATGGGCATCGGTTTCCTATGATTAAATATGAACTCATTCCTGAACAATTGTTACATGAAGGAACGATTACTAATGAAAATCTATTTGCTCCGACGCCAGTGGAAGAATCATTGATATTACTAACTCACGAAAAATCCTATTGGGAAAAATTATGTAATCAAACTTTAACTGCTAAAGAGATTCGTAAGATTGGATTTCCTATGAGACCATCATTGATTGAAAGGGGAAGACATATTGCAGGTGGCACAATAGAATGCGCCAAATATGCTTTAATACATGGTGTGTCAATGAATATAGCTGGAGGGACACACCACTCTTTCGCCGATCATGGAGAAGGATTTTGCATTTTGAATGATATTGCTATCGCCTCTAATTATTTATTGAAAGAAAATTTGGCTCAAAAAATATTAATCATTGACTTGGATGTTCATCAAGGAAATGGCACGGCAAAAATATTTGAGAACAATTCTAAGGTTTTTACCTTTTCTATGCATGGTGCCAAAAATTATCCTACAAAAAAGGAAGTTTCAGACCTTGACATAGGCATGCCAGATGGCTGTAATGATGAGACTTATTTAGCGGAACTCAAATCTATCCTACCGAGCCTTATTCAATCTGTAAATCCAGATTTTGCCTTTTACCTTAGTGGTGTTGATATCTTAGCTACAGACAAACTTGGGAGACTTGGATTAAGCAGAGAAGGATGTTTGGAAAGAGATAAATACGTCTTCGAACAATGCAAAGTAAATCAGATACCTGTTGCAGTAAGCATGGGTGGAGGCTATTCTCAAGAAATCAAGGATATTGTTGAAGCGCATGCCAATACCTTTCGGGCCGCCGATTCAATTTTTTTCTAAATCCTTCTGCTATCTTAACTTGTTACAATTAAGAACATTTACATTTACCACATAACTTATTTTTATTGGACAAAAAGCAATTTCATCCTGTAGCTTCAGAGCAAACTTACGTAGAAGTCATTCTACCTTTGGCTGTAGTAGGTTCATTTACCTATAGCGTTCCAGAAGATCTAGTAGGAGCTTTGCGAATAGGAATGCGTGTAGAAGTTCAATTTGGACGTAGCAAAAGGTATGCTGGAATCGTAGCAAAATATATTGCAAACGGTTCAGATATGCGTTCTGTAAAACCAATTCAATCCTTACTTGATCCAGAACCCATTGTGACCGAACAACAGATCAACTTTTGGAGGTGGATTGCCTCCTATTATTGTTGCAGTATCGGAGAGGTAATGAATGCAGGAATCCCTGGCGGTCTCAGACTTGCCAGTGAAACAAGAATTGTCCTTAGTCCACTGTTTGATGGAAGCTATGAAGACTTAGATGACAAAGAATATATGATAGCTGAAGCTTTAAGTATTCAGAGCGAAATAAGTCTTTCAGATGTACAAAAAATATTAAATCAAAAATCGGTTCAGAAAATCATTCAAAATCTTCTTCAGAAGCGAATGATATATTTAAAAGAGGAATTAAAAAATAAGTTCAAGCCGAAAACCATCAGTTGTATTAGAGTTGTTAATTCCTACAAAGATGACCCGGATAAAATGCGAAAAGCATTTGATCTAATCGGTCGTGCCGATCGCCAGTTAGAAGCATTCATGGCGCTTTTAGATTTGTCTAAAAAGCAGGTTCACGTTTCAACAAAAGATATTTATCAAAGAGCCAATTGCGATTCCTCCGTGTTAAGGGCCATGGAGAAAAAAGGAATTATTGAACGATATGATCAAGAAATTTCTAGAATTTCCATTTTGGAGAAATCTGATGACGCAAATTTTGAATTAAGCACTCTTCAAAAAAATGCTTATCAAGAAATTGATAAAATTTTTGAAACAAAGTCGGTTTGTTTGTTGCATGGCATAACTGGCTCAGGTAAGACTGAAATCTATATAGAGAAAATAAAAGAAGTCATCGCATCTGGGAATCAATGCTTATATCTATTACCAGAAATTGGGTTAACGACTCAAATAATGAATCGTTTGTCAAAAGTTTTTGGTGATGATATGCTTGTATATCATTCGAAACTTAGTGATGCAGAACGTGTAGAAAGTTGGCACAAAGTTCAAAATGGTATTCCATTAATATTAGGTGTCCGGTCTGCATTATTTTTACCATTCAAAAAACTAGACCTTGTCATTATTGATGAAGAGCACGATGCTAGTTTCAAACAACATGATCCCGCTCCGCGATACAATGGACGTGATGTTGGTATTTATCTCGGAGCTACGCATAAGGCTAAGATTCTTCTAGGCTCTGCTACACCATCGATAGAAAGTTATCAAAATTGTCTCCTAGGAAAATATGGTTTGGTAAAATTAATGGAACGTTATAGTAAGGTAGAATTGCCATCTATAGAAATTATTGATTTGGATTTAGCTAAGAAGAAAAAGGAAATGAAATCCTTTTTCTCAAGCGCACTCATTACCGCATTAGAAGAGACCCTAGCAAAAGGTCAACAAGCTATTCTCTTTAAAAATCGCCGTGGATTTGCTCCAAGTTTGATATGTGAAACATGTGAATGGAGAAAACAATGTGTGAATTGTGATGTCACTTTGACTTATCATAAATTCAATAATAGTCTGAGGTGTCATTATTGTGGTGCTCAAGAATCTTTACCAACCACTTGCGGAGCATGTGGAAGTCAGACCCTTGAAATCAAAGGTTATGGAACTGAGAAAATCGAAGATGAACTGAAAGTATTTTTACCTGATGCTCGAATTGGCAGAATGGATTTGGATACCGTTAGTGGAAAAAATGCATTTTCGGAATTAATACATGAATTTGGTTCAGGTCAATTAGATATTCTGGTCGGAACTCAGATGGTAACTAAAGGGCTCGATTTTGAAAAGGTAAGTTTGGTAGGTGTGCTCAGTGCCGATCAATTACTCTATTATCCAGATTTTAGAGCAGCTGAAAGAGCTTTTCAACTTATGACCCAAGTAAGTGGAAGAGCAGGAAGAAGAGAGACTGTAGGTCGTGTATTAATCCAAACATTTAGACCTGATCATCAGGTGCTGAAAGAAGTATTAGATCAAAATTTCAGCTCTTTTTTCTATCGAGAATTACAAGAAAGAAAAGACTTCCAGTATCCTCCGTTTTATCGTTTAATAAAAGTAACACTTAAACATAAAGACGCAAGACTACTAAATGAGGCCACTAAAATTTTCATTGCGCCTTTGATTGAAAAATTAGGTGATCGTGTGAAAGGTCCTTCCATACCTGCTATTTCAAGAATCAGGAATCAGTTTATAATGGATATTCTGATTAAATCGGAAAAAGATGGTAAAATCTCCAATCACAGTAAACAATTGGTCCTAAGGGTTAAAAAATATTTAAATGGCCAAAAGGGGTTTGGAGGTGTGAGAGTAAATATAGATGTTGATCCATACTACTAGTTAAACTGTTAACTTATAAAGTTCAACCTCAAAGAATCAATACTCCCTTGTTAATTGCCCAAGTTATAGTCTAAAAACAGCAAAGCACTACTTAATTCACTGAATATCAGAAACATATATTCAGTGTCGCGAAGCTGTCATATATTATTTTAAAAAAATATGTATCCATCTGGGTAAAATGTCTTCGCTAGGGGCTAATTGACTGAATTTAAGGATATTAATGTTTGAGTTCCTATTTTAAAAAAATTAACCAAATAAAATTTGATGCCCCAGAAATATTGCTATTTTAGCAGTGTTTACGTCAATAATTTTTAACCAAACATTTAGATAACGATGAAGTATCGCGCTTATCGGACGAAATCAGACAACCTTTTTCATTTTCAGTTTACTGATGATTCAGGGGAAGCCGTATTTAGCGGTGGACCATTCAAGGAGAAAGAATCCTGTTTCGAAGCAATTCGAACTGTAATGAATGCTGCCGGAAATCCGTCAAATTACTCCCAAGAAACTTCAGATGGAACAATCTTTTTTACAATCAATTCAGGAGGAAATGTGCTTGCAAAATCTGTAGGTTATTCTTCTGCAGCAGATGCTACGGCCGGAGCGACTTTGAGTCAAAATGAAGCCCCTAGCGCAGTTGCCAAAGGTTCTTCGGGTGGTGAAAGTAAAGCGGCTACGACAAGTAGTCAATCTACTACAGCAAAGAGTACCTCTTCCTCGTCAGATGATTATAAGCCTTTGGCATTTTACGAATCGAGAATAACTGGAGTAAAGGACGGTTTTGATAAATTCAATGATGATGGCGAGTACTATTTCACTTATAATTTAGATGGAATGGTCGTGATGATTTCCGAGGGTTATAGTTCCGAAAAATCAAGGGATAATGGTATCGCATCCGTTACTAAGAACATGATTATTGAAGAAAGATATCAAAGAGACACACACTCTAATGGTAAGCGCTTTTTTAATCTGAAAGCAGGTAATCATCAAGAAATAGCAACCAGTAGATGGTTCGATAATGAAGGTGATACAAACAACGCCATCGGATTATTGATGTCGGGTGGAAAAGGCGGAGGAAAATTAAAATCGATGTTCTCTAAAGGTGGAGCAATCTACCCAGATTACAAACCATTGGATTTTTACCAAAGTCGGATTGAAGGTATTGAGTTTGGATATGATTCATTTAATGATGGAGATCAATCTTATTTCACCATTAATCAAAATAACGAAGCGTTATTAATTTCAGAAACCTACCAATCAGCGGCGGGCAGAGACAAAGGGATTGCTTCAGTTAAGAAAAATGTCAAAAAAGAAGAACGTTATGTAAAAGAGCGTCATCCGAATGGTAAATATTACTTCCGACTATTGGCTGGGAACAAACAAGAAATTGCAACCAGTAAATGGTTCGATACGGGAAAAGAGCGTGATCGTGCGATTTCTTGGTTACTTGGTACAGGCGGAACTAGAAGAAGAAAGAAAGCGGCAAGAACTAAAGAAGTTGGAGAAAGAGTATATGTAAATCAAGGATTAAGTTATCCATGTAGCGACATTACCTACGATACCTTCCAAAGTGGAGGCAATAAAAAATACTACTTCGTTTTTAAGGACAAAGATGGTAAAGCCATATTGATCAACGGCGATGTTAGAGGTTATAATACTCCTGAAGACGCAGCAGCCGCCATTGAAAAAGTCAAGAAGTACGGTCCTGATGAAAAGAACTATTTTAGAAAGGTATCTAAAACCGGAAAACATTATTTCTTTATTAGAGATGAAAATGAGAAGAGCGTAGCTCGAGGATCATTGTTCTACGGCGATAAGGATTTAATGGAAGCGAATATTAAATCTTTGGCTTGTGGAGCTGGAATGGGAGCAACTACAGAGGCTGCCGCTCCTGCAGCAAAATCGAATGCTGTTGTTGATGATTACATGCCATGTGAAGCTTATGG
>CALFWO010000038.1 GCA_937928045.1 uncultured Saprospiraceae bacterium
ATCCCAAATATATTTATAATCTCAGCTATTATATTCTCCTTTGCAGCGACATTTAAATCAACACTGCACTCCTTTATCGGGGCCATGTCAATTCTAGTTTTATATTTATTTGGACAATCACTAATTAGTAATATCAATAGCGAATCGCTAACGATTCTTAGCGACCCTTTATGTATCAATGCACAAACATTGATCACAAAATACTGGACGATTATTGAAAAAAATACTCAAGTAATCTCATATTCAGGATTACTATTAGTCAACAGAATATTATGGCTAGCCTTTTCGTTTCTTATTTTATTTTTTACTTACAAAAGATTTTCATTTACAAGAAGAAAAACCAAAAACAAAGAATCAAAGAAAAGTTCATCAGAATTGACATCTTTTCTGACCGTAACTACTAAGCCTTTACCCATAGTCCATATATCAGACAACATAAACACTCAGTTTTACCAATTTTTCTTTCAACTAAAAGTAGACACCAAAGGAATCTTAAGATCAACTCCATTTATCGTGCTTATTCTTTTAGGCATCTTCAACATGTCTAACTCTATGTACAATTCAAATCACATGTATGGAACAGGTAATCATCCCGTAACATATCTATTGGTTGAAGCCATTAGAAACTCTCTTTATTTATTTGTAATGGGAATTCTATTATATTTCTCTGGTGCACTAGTTTGGAAAGAAAGAGAGGCAAAAATAAATGAATTATTTGATGCTTCTCCAGTTGCAACTTGGATCCCCTACATAGCCAAAGTATTCAGTCTAATTATCCTTACAGCGATCATATTATCGGTAGCAATATTAAACGGCATCGCCATTCAAACAATACATGGATATTTCAACTTTGAACTGTCTGTATACATAAGAGAATTATTGGTTTACGACTTAATACAATTTTCAAGCATCATCGCCTTTGCCATATTAATTCAGACATTAGTAAATAATAAATACCTCGGATACTTTGTATTTCTAATTCTAATAGTGGCCCTAAAATTCGGTCCTCAAGCATTTGAAATCAGTAGCAATCTTGTCATTTATGGAAGCCTGCCGAGCTATATTTATTCCGACATGAATGCATGGAGTATTTTTGAAAGTGGATTGACTTGGTTCAGCGCGTATTGGTCCTTGTTCGCAATGCTTTTATCAATACTTGGAATTCTTTTTTATGTAAGGGGAAAAAATAGGAATGTAATCAATCGATTGAAAACTGCCAAGCGCAGATTCGCAGGCAACCTAGTAATCAATACGTTTTTGATAACTGCGTTATGGCTGGGTACCACTGGGTTTTTATTTTATCAAACGAAAGTTCTGAACACTATCACCAGCTCTACCTTAAATGATCAACTCAAAGTGAGCTACGAGAAAAATTATAAAAAATATCAACATGCCGCACAACCTAGAATAACTAATGTAATTTACGACATCGATATTTATCCTGAAGAAAGAGACTTTTCTGCTAAGGCAAAATTGACTGTTCAAAACAAAACAGAAGAAAATATTTCACAATTGTATTTCTCTCTATTTAATGATCTTCAAACAACCATAAATATTGAAAACGCTATTGAGACTCGGGATAAAAAACTTCCATTTTCAATTTTCGAATTACAATCACCATTGTCTCCAGGAGATAGCTTGATTATTGATGTTATTGCATCTTATACAAGCGAAGGAATCGAAAACGAATTGAGCAACACCAACATCGTGAGCAATGGATCATTCTTAAGCAACTTCAAAATGATTCCTACAATAGGATATTCCGACCGACTGGAACTGACCGGTAAAAACTTGAGAGCAAAATATAATCTTCCGGAAAAACCGAGGATGTCAAAATTACATGAGAACTGTAGTGCCTCTTGTCAGAATACCTATATCTCTCAAGATGCAGATTGGGTCACTATTAAAAGTACCATCAGCACATCCGAAGATCAACTTGCCATTGCGCCTGGAAATTTAATAAAAGAATGGAAAGTCAATGATAGAAATTATTACACTTATGAATTAAACCAACCTGTATTAAATTTTTACAGTTTTATTTCCGGAAAATACGAAGTGGATCGTTCTGAATGGATTGCACCAGACGGAAAGAAAATAGACATTGAAGTTTATTATCACAAAGGCCATGAATACAATATTGATAAGATGGTGAAGTCCATGAAACATTCTTTGAATTACTATTCAACCAATTTTTCTCCTTATCCTCATACCCAAGCGCGTATAATTGAATTCCCGAGATACGACAGATTTGCCCAGGCATTTCCAGGAACTATGCCTTACTCAGAATCAATGGGATTCATTGCAAATTTGGAATCACCCGAAGCTATCGACATGGTCTATTATGTTGTGGCCCATGAAATGGCACACCAATGGTGGGCACATCAGGTCATTGGTGCATCTGTTCAAGGTGCAACAATGATCTCAGAATCATTTGCTCAATATTCAGCATTAATGGTCATGAAAGAAGCATATGGAGATGATAAAATGAAAGAATTCATGCGTTACGAAATGGAAAAATACTTACGGGGACGTACTAAAGAAACCAACCATGAATTGTCATTAATGACTTCTGAAAAACAAAATTACATCCATTACGCAAAAGGATCTGTTGTTATGTTCGCATTGCAGGATTATCTAGGCGAAGAAAAAGTAAATGCTGCATTAAGAAAATTTTTGAAAGACAAGTCTTATCAAGAAGCACCATATACAACATCCTTAGAATTCATGGATTACATTGAAGCAGAAACTCCTGACAGTTTGCAATATTTACTAAAGGATATGATTTCAACCATCACACTTTATAGCAACAAAACAACCAATTCGAATTACAAAAAATTGGCAGATGGAAAGTACGAAGTGAATATTGATGTTACGGTTGAAAAGTATCGTGCGGATTCTCTTGGACGGGAAACCTTAATTCCTCACGATGACTATATCGACATCGGAATATTCAGTGAAGAGGTAACTGAAGGCAATAAATATGGTAGACCAATATTGGTGGAGCGTTTGAAAATTTCAAAACCTGAGGCCAGCTTCACTTTTATTGTTGATGAGCTTCCTTACGAAGCAGGAATCGATCCGAATCATTTATTGGTCGATAGAATGCCCGAAGATAATTTGAAGCGGTTGGAAGAATTAAAATAGATAAAAAGCCCTTCAGTTCTAAGAACTTGAAGGGCTTTTTATTATTCAGAATATTTGAGATCAAGAGCCTGGCATCACTACAATTTCATGATGTGTCAAAGAATATTTTTGATCCACAGTTATTAAAATGATTTTATCATCCTTCTCACACTTTTTAAGTATTTCCTTGAGTTCCACTTCATAGCGTGTATCCTCCGAGAACATCCAAATGGTATTGGTCCGATCATTTTTTATTGCCACTTTAAAGCCAAGATTCTGGATTGGAACTCCACCCTCTTCATTTAGCATTACCGTAGCTACTGTCAATTTACCCTCCATCCCTGCTTCAAGTTTACAAATTCCTCTAGGAGAGTACTCATCCACTAACATTTTCCCATTGTAAAGAATCGCCGCACAGTCACTATAGTTTTTCTCCTTGGCTTTAATATTGTCTTGCTTGACACTTTGTCCTGAAACTGCTGAGCTAAAAAGGATTCCTAGGATAATGAAAAAGCAAATCTTTTCTGTACTCATAAATTAGAATTTTAATTGCTGAAATGTATTTCAAAGTTGGTCTCAAAAGTTAAGATATGCCAATATATAGGGTAAAACAATGTAAATGAAATGTAAATGGCCTTGATCTCACTTCAAATCAATGTAAATTGCACACATGACTTCACTTAATCAAAAGTGCTTTTTCTGGACGATGCTATTGGCTCTAAGCCCCCTTACAACTTTGTACAGCAATAATACAAACCAAGCTACTTTTGATGAAAGTGTGAATTTGGTGATGCGGAAAGTAGGAGATCAACTTTTAAACATCAAAGGTGACACCACCAGCAAAATTCCGCCAGTTGTTCAAAAAGACAATTTATTTAGCATACAACTCAATACCTCTTTTAAATATGGAGATTTACCATCCATCTTAGATCAAGCGCTTCGCGCAGCAAAAATTGAATCAAACTATCATGTGTTGGTTCGCAGTTGCGATGCCGACAGAACTGCGATCTTAGGCTACATAAAGTCAGACCTGTCCGAACAAAACTTACCCTGTCGCAGCAGAGAACAAGAAGAAAATTGCAACATTATTGAACTTAGAATCTTAGAGACACCAATTGAAACTATGGCAAATACGTTAGGAACAAACCATACAACAAGTTCGAATACTTGGCTTTTCTTTCCGTTGTTTTCTGCCTTGACACTTGCCTTAAGCGGGTATTTTCTTTTCCGAAAAAAACAACCACATAAGTTCCCCGAAGTACAAAGTGAGCAATCTCTAGACAATGGTATCCCCCTTGGAAGTTTCATATTTGATGTACAAAATCAAACTTTGAAAATGGGAACTGAAGAACAAAATCTTACCTTTAGAGAGGCAAAAATTTTAAAAATATTTGCAGACCAACCCAATCAAGTGGTAACAAGAAATACTTTGATTGATGAAGTTTGGGGAAAAGAAGGTGTGATCGTTGGACGAAGCTTAGATGTGTTTATCTCTAGATTAAGAAAATTACTTAAGAAAGATGGTGCAGTGAGCATCACAAATATTCATGGTGTTGGATACAAATTAGAAGTAGCAAAAAGTTAAATACCAAGAATGGAATTTTCAAAGAATAAAACCCCGATTGTATTACCTTCCATTTTTCTCCTCCTCCTTTACCTTTTATTTAGCTCCTGCAAAAGCCAACCGGCTAAAATCCCCAATTCTAGTTCAACGCTTTCGCATGATACTTCAGAAGAACTTGGCAAAATCGTTGACGCTTTCGATTTAAAGATCACCCAAATTTATCAAACCAAAAACGGAGATTACTGGTTTGGCTCTAATGATCAAGGCGCTTATCAGTACTATAAATCTACAAATGGAAAAATGATCTTAAAGCAATACAACACCGAAGATGGTTTGGCCAGTAATCGGATTAGAAGTATTCGAGAAGATAAAGCAGGAAATATTTATTTGGACTGCTTGGATGGTATCAATAAATATATTGATAATAGATTCAAAACTTTGAAATTTCATCCAGACTCTGAAAGCGAGTGGAGAATTTCTGATGAAGATCTGTGGTTCGAAGGCGATTTCAACAAAGATGGCGTCTATCGATACGACGGAGTACATCTTCATCGAATGAGATTACCTACGCACGAATTAGAAGCAGAAATTTACCGCAAGAATCCAGATGCCAGATACCTTCATGAAGTCTATCACATTTACCAGGATCGACAAAAAAACATTTGGATCGGAGGTGCGACCCTAGGTGCAATGCGATTTGATGGAAAAAATAAACGCTGGCTTTCAGAAAGGGAAATGACCGAAGTTGATCCAGGTCCAGCTCCTGGTGTCCGATCAATACTCGAAGATCGTGAAGGAAATTTTTGGTTTAGCAGTAACGTAAACCATAAATATAAAATACTTCAAACAGGTTCTGACGACGGTCATAATCTGAACTATGAAAAATTAAAAGGCATTGAAATTCCGCTGAGCGAACAAGGGTCTTTGTCTTACATGGCGATGATTGAAGACAACCATGGGGACATCTGGTTCGCTTCCTATACTCACGGCGTAGACCGCTATGATGGAGAAAAGTTCGTGAATCTTCCGGTACAAATCAACGGAACCAATGCGGAGATATTTACAATTTACAAAGACAAACAAGGGGGAATTTGGCTAGGTACATTTAATCTAGGACCACTAAAATTCAATGGTACTACTTTCGAACAATTTAAACCCTAAGCATAATCAGCCTTCCTTCGTCACCTTCAAATAATGCACCTGCAAGTCATTGATCTTTAGCGCGACAAAATAATGACCATTTGGAAAGTAAGCGCTAGGCGTCCAAACTGCCTCATATTTTTCTGGAGACAATTCCCGATCTTCTAGCTGAGCTACAACCCGGCCATTCAAATCAAAAACCTCCACACTAACCTTTGCTTTTTTAAAGACACCATACTTAATGGTCAAGCTTTCTTTAAATGGATTCGGTGAAGTTTTATAGATAACGCCTTTATCGATGTGTATATCATTCGTTCCGGTAACACCATCTCCATTGATTACAATATCCCAAGTTCCTTCTAACTTTCCATCCACGTTCTTTGTCAATGGAATAATCCGATGACGCGCGTCAAATTGTCCAGAAGTTATAGAAGCGGCAGCATCTCCTGCAATACTCGTGTCTCCTTCAAAATACAATTGAGTCGTTATCGTTTCAAAGCCGGGAGGGGTAATTTTAAAGTGAATGTGCGATGGACGAAATTCTCCGCCATTCAGGTATTTTCCTGGCAATATGGTTTCGAATAAGTAAAATCCCTGATCATTGGTCTTGACTTTTCCTCGAAGATTAAAGCCAGCGTTGTCGTACTGGCCGGCGTCATTAGCATGCCAGACATCAACTACGGTATTCGGAATAAACTCCGAGCAATCTAGATTGTATACGCGACCCGAAATAATCATTCGTTGACCCACTTCATTGTTCGAAGCTAGTTGACTTGCTTGAATCTCCGGCGGATTATCGGTGTAAAACGGCCCTTCGCCATAAAAGTCCAAAGTGGTCTTATCGCACATCAAGCTGTTCGCATCATCTGCTGTCTCATTGGTTGCGGCAACTCCGGTAATGGGCGTAACCCCTAAGGTGAAGGCAGCTAGGGAGGTATTCTTTAAAAATTGTCGACGTTTATTTTGCTTGATGTCTTTCATATTTACGGCATTTTTTCAAATCTCTTACGAATTAAGCGCATTAAATATTGTTCCACTTAATATAACGTATTCTGAGATGAAAAGGATGTCTGAGCTATTGCATCCATAAAAAAGCCCACTCCGAAAAGTGGGCTTAAATATTTTATTGATGAATGTCAACTCATATGAGCGACCATCTCTTTACATTTTTGACCAAGCAGCGATGTTCTCTTTGTTGATTCGCACATAGTTGTCATTTCCTGCTTTAGTTGCCAATTCCAAGGAAGTTGTTGCTTTTGCAATTGCTTCTTTATGACGACCCATTTTAGCCAAAATTTCAGCTTCTTGCTTTACTTGCCAAAATTTAGGAGAATCAGACTCTGTAGCCATTCGAATATATTTCAAAGCTGTTTCGCTATCTCCTCCAACTCTTGCCATATAAGTACCAGCATTGAAGTAATCTCCTGCGCTAGGGCCAGCTAGAGTCTTCTCAATAGATTTCATTGCTACTTCTTGAGAGTTTACGCCAATCTTTACAGGAACTTCAACATTGTCCCAAGCGATTACCAAATGTCCACTGTCTTCAGTCAGATTAGTGAATTCAATAGTGAAGGACTCTCTAACTGATGCCATTTTTTTTGGCGTGATATTAACCTTAGCTGCTGGAGTCGCATCTTTATAGCCACCAGAACTGGTAGTTGTGTGCTCATAGAAGTGTACCTCCCAAGAAGTCATTCCTGGCTTAGTAAACAAAGCATAGTCTCCTGCTTTTAAAGCACTTCCTTCTACAGTAATGTCATCACTGAATGAAACCTTTGTCGCTTGATTTGCTCCAGTTCTCCATACTTGGTTGTAAGGAACTAACTTTCCAAAAATCTCTCGATCACGCTTACCGGGGCGAGAATATTCGACTGTAAAATCAGTCAATCCTATCGTTTGCATAACCGTAGCTGCAGGTGATGGTGCCGGCGTCTTAATTTGAGCCTCTAATTGAGTCGCCCCTAAAAATAGAAGTGCAACTAATAATGTAAAAACGTTCTTTTTCATGAAAATTAAAGTTTTATGTTTTGCAAAAGTAATTGAAAGTATCCAATGCAAAGGATTCTTCCAAGACACTTGTGGTAAAACATAAGAAATGTGTGAAGGTTTAGCAAAAGAATAGATTTATCGCTGAGGCCAATTCTATCTTTTCAAAAGCTATTGAGGTTGAAAGTATTAGGTGGGAAAAACCGGTTTCACTACAATGCGATGTTAATATGGACAACGTCCAAATGAAGGACTATATGGGATTCCAAAGCCTAAGGTCCAGATAATTAAAGACTCTTTGTTCACTTGTTGTTTTCGAAAGTTCGACTATTTCATCCTTAAACCTAGTGGCCAATTCCTTTTTCTCTTTTTTATTAACAGCTCCTATCATTGCAGTTAAAAATTTAAACAAGATTTTTTCAACTTCATATATAGGCCTTCTGCTTTTCAAATATCTCGGAGTGGATTGCAACAAGGAACTTAATAAAGAAAAATTTCCAAGTTCAAAATGAATTAATAAATTCAAAATTCGAGCAAAGTAGAAGACTTCTTTTACGACGTCTTCTTTGGAATCATTAAGAATTAGATTAACCCAGGGAAGCGCAACTTCGAACTGTCTATTTTGAAAAATGATATATGCGGATAAATAATAAAAAGTTATGCGATGGTGACGTTCAATGTTTTTTCCAAATCGTTGTAATCCCAATTCAATAGCTGGAATATATCTCAAAGCGGCCTTGAAATTTTTCTGACTGAGGTTCCAATTTATAAGCAACAAATATTTTTGACGAAAAACTCTTGACTCAATATTCTTAATATGTTTAAACGCTTTTCTTTCCAACACTTTTTCCAATCGATCGATTCCAGTCTCCAGTTCATCATAGTTTCCGATTACCAAACTATCTATCAACATATTATTCAACGTACCAAGATAACGTTGGGCATATAACTGAAGAAAATGAGGCTCTTTTTCCAGAAGATCTAAAAACTGACGATTAATTATGTAGGCCTCCTTGGCGTTTCCTTGCATGAATTGATATACAGCATTGGCTTGTAAGAAATACAACTTGCTTCGAAAGTTAGTTGCAAATTTTATATCCTTCAACAATGAAGATCCGGCTAGTTTGTCAATATACTTTTTCTGTTTCGCGAATTGAATTTTTTGAAATTTGGTTTGGAACTGAATCATTTGTTGGGTTAAATACCAATATTCGTTAGTACTTTTCAACTGTTCTGTTCTCAACAGATTTTCTTGATACACTTGCTTTACAACTTCATCTCCTTTCTTAAATGCCCCAAGGGCGGCTAATTTAATTTCGAGATCAGCGAGCATAAGTTGTAAACTAAAAAATTCATATTTGACTGCTAAAGATTTTCCTTTTTTAAGCTCACTCACTGCAGCTTTATACATCCCTTTGGCAATGAGCACATTTACTGCATTGAATTTCTCAAAGATTTTAATCTCCAACACACTCTGGTCAAATTGGGTTAAAGACTTAAGAATGTTTTCAAAGAGATATCTTTTATTGACTGCCAAATGTTTGAGGAAATTTGCGCCTTTGTTTGCGCTTATGAATTGGTCTTCATTAAATTCCGTTTGCTCAAGAAGTGCATTAAATAATTGTATATAATCCTTTTTTTCATCTCCGGCTTGCACCTTAATGTAGCGCTTTTCGGTTTTTGACAAGGATTTAACCAAATCAAACAGAAAGGGGGAGGCTGTTTTCATGAACACACTTAATTTGAAACCTAATTTTATATCACGAATTAGAATATAATATGTTGCAAAATAAGTATTTGTGTCATTTTTAATCCATTTTGAATCCTTATTTTATAATATCATTGTACTTGATGTGAACACAAAAGAGCCTTAAGTTTGCACCTATTAAGATCGAGATCTTTAAAAGAATCAATTATGAATTTTATTAAATCAACCCTTCTAATTGCAATAAGCGTTTTCTTCCAACAACAAATTGGTGCGCAGAACTGGACAAATTATCAGTCTCAACAGCAAATAAATGATCTTGTTGAAACCAGTACAGAGCTTCTTTTGGCGACAGATGTGGGCTTGGTAGTTGTGAACAAGGCCACTTTGGAAAGCACCGTATACGACAAATCAAATACTAGCTTGCCATCTAATCATATACAGTCCATAACAAGGGATGACAGTGGGAAGAGTTGGATAGGTACTTATGATATGATCATAGGCTACTTTGACGGATCTGATTTTAAAGATTTGACCTTTCCAACGCACCCAGCTAACTTAGACAATTCGATACTATATGATTTGAAAGTAGCTCCAAATGGAGACTTTTGGATGGCGTCAAACGAAGGAATTTTTCATAAAGAGGGCGCCACATGGAATCATTATGCTGAAAACGAACTTGGTTCTGATTTTTTTGAAGTTTGGGATATTGATATTAATTCAACAGGAGAAGTATTTGCAGCGTCAAGAAATGTAACCAAATTTAGTAATGGTGTTTGGACAGATATTTCAACCAACACAAATTTAGAGGGCTATCTTGATGGAGATCTATTTACCAGTTCATCAGGAGATCTTTATCTCAGTGGCGATTTGGATAATATTGGTCGCTATGATGGTCAAAACTGGGAAGAATTTCCAATCGATTTTAATGGATCTCAAGTAATCGGATTTACGGAAGACCTAGATGGGAATGTATTTTTCTTTACCCTATTTGATGGCATCTTCAAGTTAGAAAATGACACTTGGATCCAACAAAGCAATGCCCAAACACAGGCTGCAAATAACTTTGTGAACTACTATCATTTTGACCAAAACAACAACAGCTGGTTAAATAACGGCATACATCTTTCTGTTACAGAAAATGGAACAATTCGCAATACCACAATTTCTAAAACAACATTAGAGACTAATAGCACAACTCATATCAGCAAAGGCAAAAACGGAAAGATGTATTTTATTACCTCTTCCTTGGAGAACTTTTCTGTAGTGGATATGAATGGCAATTGGTCAACATTAACATATCCACCAGACGCATCTGTCTTTGAGCTATATCAAGACATTCTTGTCCTATCGGAAAAGGACATTTGGGTAGTTTCCTATTCTGCTTTACACCATTTTGATGGCATAAACTGGACAACGGATTCAAATATCACGGGAAGTGCAATTGATGTCGATAGTCAAGGTAAAATATATGTCTTAGGCTTTGACAACATCTCTATGATAAAGGATGGAATCGTGACCCAATATACTCCTGGGAATTCCATGTTGAATGGCTTAGTCCTTACTGCGATGGGAATTGACCCTGAAGATAATTTATGGGTTGGTACTGGAGATTTTGAAGAGCCAAATGTTATTCAGAAAGTAACTCCTAATGGTGTTTGGACAACTTACAGTGCCTTGAACCACGAAGCCATCAAACGTCCGATAGGAGATTTCCATTTTGACAAAAATGGAAATATTTGGGTTCCGGAAGATGTGGTCGGAGCGATCAAATTTGATGGAACTGATTTTTCCAATCCAATTCAAGAAAACATCAGTGAGATAGATAACTACAAGGCCGAAGCTGTAGAGAGTGATGAATCAGGTAAAGTTTATTTTTCAACTCCTTACGGTGTTACAACTTTATACAATGGTGAATTTACGGATTTGCCTATCCCTGATTTACCAACCACAAATATTTCCAGCATCGGCAAAATTGTATTTGATGACAATGGAACGCTTTGGTGGGGAAGTGGAATATATGGTGTATTCACTTATAATGAAACAACTATCAACGGCGTTTCCCCTTCTCAAACATTGGCATACCCCGTTGAGATTTACCCCAACCCTGCATCTGGGAATACTACAATGAATTTCAAAATTATTAAAAAGGCAAATACATCCATTTACATCTTCAATAATCTTGGTCAACTGATTTCTGCTAACGAAATTGGAAATTTACAAATGGGAACATACCAAAAATCTATAGATGTTAATCAATTTACTCCAGGCTTTTATACAATACAGCTTAAGCTCGATACAGAAATTTACAATACAAAGTTAATAGTTGAATAAAGAACCCTGTATAATTCAAGATACCAAATAGATAACAACTTCGCTTAAAATTTTAAGGCGATAAAGTTAAGCGTTCTGGGTATTTCCATCTATGATCAGAATCTCTTACGATTTGGGTCATAGATTTTTATTTGAACTAAATCTTTTTTTCCACACTAATAATCGAACTCCCCAAACTGTTACGAGCACAATACCAAAAGAGAAATATTCTGTTTGCCCAGAGGCAATCCTTCCAAAGATACCATTTGAAAACACGATAAGAATCCAATATCCGCCGATGCTGTGCAATCGTGACCAATTCGATTTAGAAATTAAATTAGCAAATATGTCAAAAGAGGTTAGCAACATTAAAACCAAAAACACATACGCCATTCCTCCCAATACCAATTCAACTATTGCTGCAGCAACAAATAATTTGTGAAATAATCGATGAAGCGTGAATAAAAATAGTAAATGGATAAGATGAATCAGCGAAAATGAAATTCCAAAATATTTACGATTATCGACCAACCATTGAGTTAAGGAATTCGATAATAATTTGTGAAAGGCGGAAGCGGAAAAGGCAATACAAAAACTAATTAAGCTAAATCTTGCGGACCAACGAATATTTGATCGAATACTCAGTTCGTTAAAATCGAACATCAGAAAAACAATTCCGAACCACAAAATGGAACCACCTAGAATAAAATAAACGAGCGGCCAGTTCGAAACTTTACGATTTTGATCAACATTCATAACATAATCATAATCCTTCTTCGCCGAAGTAAGCAGCCAGCATTGTCTTAATCCGTGTAACTTTGGTAGCACGCTCCATAGAATAGACATCCGTACAACGCCCAGCTATCTGATAAAAATCCAAACATTTTTCAAAATACAGCAAAGCTTTATCCGGCCTTAAGTCCAATTTACTTTGAGCTATTTCGAAAAAATAATCTCCAAATATTTCAATATTGGCCGCGGAATAAAGTCTATCCATCAAATACTGGCGAAGTTCTTCATCCGATAATTTCACAACGGCCTCTACATCAAAATCTAATTCTGAAATTAATTCTTCTTTGGAAATTTGAATTCCTTCGTTAATTTTTCCAGCTTCTTTAAAACCAAAAAACTTCCCCATGACTTTCGCCAAAACACGACCGAGATGCTCAATCTGATCTTTAATTATATCCCTTTGTACCATATTCCAATTTACGGGAATCTAGAAGGAATAAAAGACTATTGGTCTTACCGATGATGTCTTCTGTCTAAAACAAGCTATTTAAAATACTCCCAAACAATCTCCAGCTTATCAGACCGAGACATGCTTCCAGGATTCAAGCCTGGTGCGCCTTCTGGGATTATTGCTTCTACATTTCTAAAGTAAGTCTCCCATACAGGAAAAAAATGGTTGGTAATTGGATCTTTAAAAGTCATTGGTGCCAAGTCAAATACTTGACCTCCTGGAATGTTTAAATTAAATGCGTCATGCAATAATTCAGCACAGTAATACTGATCATTTCCGTAGACAAATAACGTATCATAGCTTTTTCCTACATGAGCCAATGACCAATCGCTTATGTTCGATACGTAGGATTGATATTCTTGCTTTAATCTTCCTACGGCAATTCTCGGAGCGCCGGCTTGGTTTTTACTTGCTTGCAAAAAAGAATCAACTGGAGTCAAACAGACCCCCTTACCATTAGTTGCTTCCAATACTTTTAAAGTTCCATTATACGACAGGACTAAACCAACATGGGCAAAGTCATTTCCCTTGTATCCTTCTGTCACGGCATTGATCGCCTTTGCAAAATCTGATTGATCCCATTGTTGGAATAACAAATCTCCAGCTTGCAATTCAAATGTTTCTTTTTGATATCCCAACAATATGCAAAAGAATAAAACGATTGATAAAAATTGATTTGAATTCATTTATTTAATTTTCCAATGATAGCCTATAGTTGGTATGATACCCAACCCCTGCTGCATCCTAATACCATCGTCCTCTGAATTCACTTCGCTTGCTACTTGATAAGCATAAATGGGATGCTTCAAATTGTAAATATTATAGGCTCCGAAGGTGATCGTATGTTTTAAATTTGCCGAAAACCACTTTACACTAAAATCTAACCGATGATAACTTGGCAATAAATATCCATTAACCGGACCAATCAATTCTGACTCCAATGCATTAGGAGTACTCAGTGGACTAAATTCATTGGGTACACTTATCAACGAAACGGGCTGTCCCGATCCATACATCCATGCAGCTTGATATTCCCATTGTTTTCGAAATCGATAAGAATAGTTCGCTTGAATGACATGTCTGCGATCATATCTTGATGGAAAGGTAAAACCATCATTAATATTATTAAATGATCTATTTGATTCAGCCAATGTATAATTGATATTAAGTCTACTATTTTTCTTTGTAATTTGGAGTTGGCTCTCCCAACCGTAGGATAATCCTTCGCCTTGCTCTACTTGTTCTTCCCAAAAATCTGGATCAATATCCATCAATGTCGGTAGGCTTGCTTCTTGTCCATATGCCAAGAGATTTTGCATAGACTTATAATACCATGCAGTAGACAGTCGAAAAGCATCGGAAAACTGATACCCAAAGGAGGTACTAATTTCCCAAGCATGTTGTGGCAAAACTGCAGCAGTAGAAGGTACCCAAAGGTCGTTAGGAAAACCAGCATCGGAAGAGGTCACTAAATGTAAAAACTGCGTCATTCGGCTCGCGCCCAATTCCAAAGCTAAGCGCTTTGTGGGTTGATAGTTAATTCTCAATCTTGGTTGCAAAGAATTGTAGTTATAATCCGTACCAACTAGGTAGGAATTTCGAAGACCAACATGGAGTTTTAAATTTGAGCGAATTTTTATCTCATCCTCCAGATACAAACTGAATTCACTAGTTGGAAAATATTCGGAAAATATGAAATCTTCGAATATAGAATTAAGCTCATCTGGGTCATTAATAGAACGACTGTCTCCAGCCAAAGAACCGGGTTCGTAATTTCGTATAAGAAATTCTCCTCCCCAAATTAATTTATGATTATCGTTAAGGTAATAATCGAAATCAACCTTAACTCTAAAGTCGACAATATTTGAATAAAAGTTATTGTAAAAGTCATTAAACACTACTTCTTCACCGACATCTAGGTCAGAGATATAACTATTAAAATTTTGATAATTAAACCTGCTCCATGTAGTCGTTACATTAGAAAAAAGTCGATCGCCATAAATATGATTCCATCGCAATGATCCAATTGTATTACTCCAATCAATATATTGATCTTCTTCTGCAAATAATTGGGTGCTGATCGGGCTTACTATAATTTCATCATCCCAAATTGTTAAATCATTGTAGCTATCCGCTCCCCGATAAAAGCTAAAATAAAATCGATCATTTAATCCAGCTTTAAAATTTACTTTTGCATTGATGTCATAAAAATTAAAATTCGCACTACCCCTTTTCTCATTCCTAAATTTACTGCTAGTAGAAAGGTTTTGGATCAAAGGATCAAGGTGCGTTCGCCTCATTCCCAAAAGAAAACCACCTTTTTCATTTCCAAATGGAAGTTCCACCATTGCCTTTGTAGCAATCGTGCTAAGATCTAAAGTGGCCGCAAAATTTTTAATATTTCCTTCTTTACTCCGAACATCTAACACAGAAGAAAGATTACCACCAAAACGAGCCGAAAAACCTGAGCGGTGCATCGTGGCATTATTTACAATGGAGGAATTAAAAATTGAAAATAAACCTAAAGCATGGGAAGGGTTGAAAATCGGAACACCATCAAGCATGACTAGATTCTGGTCGACGTTCCCACCGCGCACATGCAATCCTCCTAATCCATTTGCCCCGGAGGTAACACCCGGTTGCTGTTGGATATAACTAAACAAATCCGGCTCCCCTCCCAAGGAAGGAATCGTTTGCAAAGTTTTATTATTCATTTGCAATTGATTCGAAAAGGGCAACAACTTCGAATTCTTATTTATATTAGAATCAACAACTTCTATTGGCTCAAAGCTCAAGGAAGCTTCCAAAGAAATGCGCACGGAATGATTTCTTTCAACTGTGACAGGAACTGATGCTCTTTTATAACCGAGATAAGAAGCTTCCAGGACAACTTCACCAGCATTGACTTTTACACTAAAAAAACCAAACTCATTTGTAATCGCCCCTCTGCCAGATCCTTTGTCATAAACTGTCGCCGCGATCAATGCTTCTCCAGACAATTTATCTTCAATAAAACCTGAAATAATAAATTCCCGATTAACTTTTAATTTCGTTAAAACAATTCCATTGTCTTCAAGTCGATAGTCTAATCCATGAACAACCAATACTGCTTTCAAAATTCCCGATAATGACGTATGCCGAAAGGAATAATTTCTTAATTGATCATCTAGTGTTTTGTTGTCAAAGCCAATACCTACTTCAGCAAGCTGACTCAACTCGATTAAGATGTCTGCCGTAGTCATCTGACTACATTGATAATCCATCTTGGTTTGTAAAATACTTGAAGTTTGTGCAACGATTGGTGTCGCGTTAAAAACGAAATTCAGTAAAAGAAATAGAACGTATATCTTGCTGTTGGAAGATTTAAATTTGCCCTTTTGCATTATAGTGCAACAAGTTTTTTTCACCCAAAAATAAAATGAATTATTCCTGTGTTTCGCATTCACCGCCTTTGAGTAAATAATTACCATTCCTATCTTGAGTCAAGGTCATTCCAAACGAACTGGCCACATTGGAAAGTACTGCATTGGCATCAGGTTTTGGATAATACCCGCTAAAGGTACAACCCTTTAACCTTTCTTTTTCCACAGAAACAGATTTTCCAAAGTGCTCCGAAACATCTGCCAAAACATCGGATAATCTAGTCGCTTCAAAAATCAATGAATTGGTTTTCCAAGAAGTTGCGTTTTTATTAAACCCTTGGAGTTTGGAAATATTTTTAGTTTCTGTAGAATAAGTTGCCGATTGATTAACGGTTAATTCAATTTTATCACTTCCCACCTTCTCAGAGAATCTAACTTTTCCTTCTGTGACATGAACTAAAACTTCCTCCTGACTTTCACTTTCCTTAATATTAAATTCCGTTCCTAAGACTTCAACATTAGTATCTTTCAATCTGACTACAAATGCGACTTCTGGGTTTTTAGCAACATCGAAGTACGCTTCTCCTTGCAAACTTACTTCACGCTTATCGGTTGTAAAATTTTCAGGATAAGACAACTCTGAATTTTCATTCATCCAAATCTTTGTTCCATCTTCCAAGGCAATGGTTCGGGTTTCTCCCAAGGTTGTCTTCACCACTAGTTGTTCTGGCAGGTCATCTGGACTAAATACGAACCAGGCTGTAGCTAACAATAAGAAGGAAGCTGCGATATACACCCAACGAAAATTCGTGCGCCTCATAGGAATCACCTTGGCTGTTGAATTTCCTTTACCATCTTTGGAAGCCTTCGCTGCTTGAATACGATTCTGAAGTTTAGAAAAATCTTCGGCCACATTGACTTCGATTGACTTCTTGGCAGTTGCGCTTAAATCCCAATCGGCCACCATCTGATCATAGATTTTTTGGTTCTCCTCAGATTGATTCAACCAATCGGACAAATCTTTTTGTTCTGCGGTGGACAATTCCCCGGAGAGCTTATTAGCAATTAATTTTATGTAAATTTCTTTTTTCATATTGAGAAGATTTCGTGCCCCTTGGACGAACCAAGTTGCCCTATCCCCTATTGAATCTTGATATTAAATATAATTTTGCACAAAATAAATCCAGGCCAACATAGAAATTCTTCCTGCCACCCCCATATTCTTTCTTATCAATTTTAATGCTTTTGTAATTTGATTCTCAATCGTCTTTGTTGAAATTCCCAATTCGGCAGCTATCTCCTTATGAGCCAATCCTTCGAAACGACTTAACTTAAAAACAACTTTACACTTTTCCGGCAATAATTCTATTGCTCGCATCATATGCGCCTGCAAATCGCTGGAATCAACTTCTTCCAGCTCCAAAGATTCTTCTTCAACCTGTTGCTCAACTATTTCATCATTGAACACCAATTTTTTTCTTCTTCGAATCTCATCTATTGACTTATTGATTACGGCTCTTCTAAGATATGCTTTTAATGATAAATCTATTGTAAGCTCATTCCGCTTTTGCCACAAGTCAAAAAAAGTATCCTGGACCAAATCCTTGGCTTTTGCATCATCATTTAGAATATTATAGGAAGTCACCACGAGATACTTATAATAATGCTGGAAGATTTTTTCCATTGCTTGCTCATCATCAGTTTGGAGCAGTTCTAGCCAGCCTTTTTCTTCCGTTGTGAGCATTGTTGGTTTGAAGTATCCTCCACAAAATAGGATTTTTTCTTTTGACCGTATTAGTAATGTACAAGGACCAATTTACCTGAGTGCAGAAGCAAATGTCCATGGACATACCATTTCAAAACCAAGAGTCCCAATTTGATCTTACTTATCCTATATGATTAGCATATAAGCCGAGATTAATTACTCATTAAATCTACATATTCGAAAATCGCATCGATTTCCACTTCAGTTAAATTTGGGAATGCGGTCATTTCACTTGGGCCCCATTCATTCCAAAGTTCAGTAGCTCTTGGATGACCATCTGCAATTAACTTCATTGGGTTATTGATCCATCGATAAAGATCATCTTTTGGATACGCTGCCCAATCCTTAACAGCATTCATCAAGGGTGGACCAGTCAAACGATCCTTCATATTCTTGTTGTGGCAGGTGGCACAATTGGCCTTAAAGAGTTTTTTACCTAGTAAAGCAAATTCAGAAGCATCATCCATTGGGTTTATAGTCCCGCAAAATTCAGTATTGAGCACGTCTTCTAGAATTGCTACATCGCGATTTACCGCGTAGATCAGCAGCACGAACAATAGCAATAAGGTAAGTATGAGCGTTTTTAGGATTTCGATATGCCATTTCAGATAAGCCATTTTTTTTTCAAGATACTACTGGATTAATGGTGTTGAAATAGCCAGAATGAGGATTTATTAGATAGAATTGTTCTAAATAAAGTTATTATACATGATTGAATATAAGAGGATTAACAATGAATCTCAACTACGAAAATCAACATTTTAAAAAAATTCAAAAAAACATAGGGGATATCAAAAAACTGTGCGTCTAGGGGTTGTAGCCATCAACAAACAGATGGAAAATCAATTACAAACCTATAAAATTAAAAAAGATGAAAGCGCAACAATTGATATGGATGTTACTGGTATTAGTTTTCTTGAGTGCTTGTAACCGTGACGACTCATTTGGGTATGAAGGCGAATTTGAAGACGATTTAGAACAATTCGAAGATGATTTCGATGACCAAGGAAGTCAAGTTGGTGGTGGCGAAGAGGGAGAATTGACTCTTTATAAAGTTTTAGGAAACAGCGAAATTGACAAAATAAAAGACTTCAATGTTTCGGGTAACTTAGAAGCTTACCAACAAGATTATGCAAAGCACCTAAAAATGTGGGAATTCATAAAGAAGTTGATTCCTGAAAACGAAAGAATGAGAATTGCTGAATTCATGGTTTTTTATGGAGGAGATGAGCTCGCTGGATATGTTGCCCCTGTGAATGAAGGAGATTTGAGCAAATGGAGATTTGGGCTGGCTATTGAATTGGCCAACAACATAGAAGAAATCGATTTTGAGAATTTTTTCACCTATGTAGCAGTGCACGAATTGGGACACATCGTAACCTTAAAAGAGACTCAAGTAGATGCAAATGTTCGTGAATCAGAATGCGGAACGTATTTCCCTGGAGAAGGATGTGCCCGTCAGAACTCTTACATCAATAAATTGTATGAATTGGGTTGGACTGATATTTACAACGGCGAAGATGGCAATGAAAATTTATACGATCAATACAAAGATCGATTCTTGACAGACTACGCTGCAACCAATCCAGCCGAAGACATCGCTGAAGTATTTGCATACTTTGTTACCAAAGCAGATCGGCCTTCTGGCAATAGCATTGCAGACCAGAAAATTAATTTGCTTTATGAATACCCAGAGTTGGTGGAACTCAGACAAGAGATGAGACAAAACCCTACCCTGCGCGCAATGCAACCAGGGAGCTGGAAAGACAACCCATTGGCAAAACAATTTAGAATGGGTAAATGCCAACACAAACACAATCACCATTCTGGAGAAAAGTCTGCAGCACACTAAAGCTCAGTTGGAATCATTCTTTTAGAAACACAAACATTAAAATACACTTTCAATATCAAGAGCGAATTTCGCTTCTTCAAATACTAGGACGAAATTCCTCTTGATTTTTCCAAATAATTTATTTCCAAAACCTAGAATGTTTAGCAAATAAATGAAGTTGCAAATGCTTCTACCAAGACCACTATGCATTCTCTCAATCAAATTTTAATTATGAAAAATTCAATTTTCTTTTGCTGTTTAATGGCAATGTTCATTTTTAGTTCTTGTCAAAAAGATATTGACCTAGGCGAAGAACTAGAAACACAACAGAACGAAGTAAGCCGAGATTTACAACGAAGTTGTGGAATGCAAGAACATCATTCCAAAATGATGACAGACGATTCCTATCGAAAAAACCATGAAAGAAAACTGAGCAAAATGCAAGCTATGAGTTCTGGGCGATCGGCAATATGTTCAGATCCAACGGTTTTACCAATCGCCGTACACTATCAAGGAGTAAGCAATCCAGATGCAGCATGTTTAATAGAATTAGCGAAGTCGCAAATCGACATATTAAACGATGACTACACTTCACAAAATGACGACATCAATAACTGGACAGATAATGCAGCTAGTAGTTTTCCAAATATTAACAATGGCGAAACTTGCGTTAAATTCTGTATCGCAACTCAGAACCACCCGACTGGATACAATCTATCGAATGGTGATTTAGCAGTAACCATTAATCAAACTACCGGTGACAATGTAAGTGCATGGTCTGGTTATATTAATATTTTCGTTAGACCAGATTTAGGATATTTAGGATATTCTCCGCTTGGTGGAACTGGAGACGGTGACGGGGTTGTAGTCGATGCAAATGCCTTTGGTTCTGGTGCTGGTTGTGGTACAGTAAGTCCGGATGGTCCTTATGACTTAGGAAGAACATTGACACACGAGTTAGGTCACTATTTACTATTGGACCATGTATGGGGCGGAAACGGAGGATGTAATGATGACGATGGCGTGAATGATACTCCGGTTTCAACTGAGCCTTATTATGGATGCCCTAGTATTGGCGCTTCTTCTTGTAGCAGCACTGACCTTCACATGAATTACATGGATTACACCAATGATGCTTGCATGTATATGTTTACTGCTGGCCAATCTACAAGAATGGAAAATTACTTTATCAGTAATCTTCAAAACGTTATCGCTAATGCAGCAAATGTTTGTGATGAATCAGGAGAACCAAATGAGCCTAGTTGTGATGATGGTATTCAAAATGGTGATGAAACAGGAGTAGATTGCGGCGGTCCAGATTGTGTTCCTTGTATGGCCGATCCAACTTGCGATGATGGCATTCAAAACGGTCAAGAAACAGGAGTAGATTGCGGTGGCCCTGACTGTCGACCATGTGAAGTAGATCCAACTTGCGACGATGGTATACAGAATGGTCAAGAGACAGGAGTAGATTGCGGTGGCCCTGAATGTGTTCCTTGCGCACTAACTCCAACCTGCGATGATGGTATTCAGAACGGTCAAGAGACTGGTGTAGATTGCGGTGGTCCTGAATGTGTTCCTTGTGACACCAATCCAAACGGTTGTGATGCGACGCCAATTTATTTTGAGTTAGTTCTTGATGATTTTGGATCCGAAACAACTTGGTACTTGGTAGATGACTACGGACAAATTATTACTGGTGGAGGACCTTTCGAGGATGGAACTGATGGACAGACAATCAAAGAAGAATTTTGCTTAGAAGATGGCTGTTATTATGTAGCCGTATTGGATGAATATCGAGATGGAATCTGCTGCTACTACGGAGAAGGATCATTCTCCTTATACGATGAATACGGTGATGAAATTGCCAGCTCAACAGGAGAATTTGGATACTGGGATTACTTAGATTTCTGTATCGAAAGTGGAGAAATTGGAAGCTGGGGATTCAGAACAGATCCTAGATCAAATGCCCGAGCGAATACAAACAAGCGACAATAGCATAGGTTTTTAGGTTTTATAACTTTATAGTTGATTGCTCTACGGAGCGATCAACTATTTTAATCACATCTTCCTCTTCTCAAGACATAATCACCATGCACTCCTTGCGTCAACTGCATTTGATATTTTGAAGCCAGTTTACTTAAAATTCTATTGATATCGGGTTTTTCATAAGTTGCCGAAAGCATGCAAGATTCCAACTTTTTTTCAGTCAATAAAATTTCACGATCAAAATAATGCTCCATGTCTTTTATCGCTTGACTTAAAGCAACATTGTTAAAAATCAATTTCTTTGATTTCCAGGAGGTAATATTTGGATTAAACCTTGAATCAGGTTCAAATCTTTTTTCATCGTAATAGTATTTCCCAACCTGCCGAGAAGTTAACGTCTGAATCAATTGATCATCCAAAGCATGAATTGCAATTTCCCCAGTTGAAACCAAAATCTCAGCAAAAGAAATGGATTCTTTATTAGAAATATTAAAATGTGCTTCTTTGGCTTTGATTATCATTTTAGGCAATCGGATAATTGTCTGTTGATCAACCTTTGAATTAATTTCAAAATAACCTTCTCCATTAAAAAAAATATTAAGATTTGTATTTGAGGCATCTTCAACATACCTCAATCCACTTTTTGCATTCAACCAAATTTTTGATTGATCCGGCAACATGTGACTTCTAACTTCTCCAAGCATCGTTGTAAGCTTACGTTCAACGACTGGAGCGTCTTTACTTTTAGGGAAAAATTTATACGTAAAAAATAACAAGCCCACCAGAGAAAGGCAGATCAATATTGGTACAAAAGGAATTTTCAATGGCTTCCTATTGGGAGTAGGTTTCACTTTTCCCCTTACTTCATCCTTTACTGTGTCCTTTTTGAAATTTTTAATCAGTGCTTGAATCTCTCTGACACCTTTATTAACATCAAATCCAATTGGCTCTTTTGCCTCCTTTGACATTCTCCAATCAGCACGAATCTGATTCTTGATTTCTACATTCTGCGGAGCTTCTTGCAACCAATCATTCAATTGATTTCGATCCTCCAAAGAGATATCGCCAGTCAATTGTTTTAAAATTAATATTCTTTTGTCCATTGATTTAGAAAAGCTTTTAGCATTTCAAATTATTAAAGTAGCTGAACGAAATACTTCAACCAAATCTATTCAATCCTTGCCGGATGATATCGAGGCTTTGAAGCAGATAAAACTCCACCACTTCATTTGATGTTTTTAGTAAGTTTGCTATTTCATTTATTTTATAGGACTCGTGACGACTCAATCGCAGCACCAATTTATTTTTTTCAGGAAGACCAGAAATTATTTTTCCAATTAACTTTCTGGAATCTTCTTCAAAATTGAAGTTAATCTTATTTATCGTTGGCAATTCTTGGCCCTTAGTAATGTTTTCTGAATAGACCAATTTGTATTTGTACCTCAATTGTTTAACACAAGCTTCGACTTGTTTATTCTTTAAATATTTTTTTAGACTTGTTTTAAGTTCAAGACGTTTTCTTTCTTGCCAAAATGTAAAAAACACCTCATTGGTCGTTTCAGCTGCCAATTCTTTATTCTCTAAAAAATTGTATGCCACATTAAATAGCTCTTCATAATATGCTTCACTTATTAATTCAACTGCCTTTTCATCTTCACGATGAAGCATTGAAAGCCAATCTTGTTCTTCGATAGTTAGCATTAAACTTATTAAGCGTAAAGAGCTGGAGAGCCGTAAAGATAACAATTTAGTATTTTTGGACTTATGCCAATTCTGATTCAAATATTCTTAATGGTTTTAGGGCCATGGGTGATTCTTATAGCCATCAAAAAACTGAATCTGGCATCTTGGATGAGTCCAGTAGTGCTTTGCTATTTGCTCGGTATCCTTATCATTAGTTTTAAATTATTCCCACTAGATGATGAACTTGCAAAGTCAGTAAGCGAAGGCAGTATTCTAATCGCTATACCACTACTATTGTTCTCCGCCAACCTGAAACAATGGTTCAAACAGGCCAAACATACCGCGCTATCATTTGGCTTGTGTATTGTTGCCGGTTCGATCAGCACAGTAACTTTGGCTTATGTTTTTCAAGATTTTCTTCCAGACATCTGGCAACCCGCTGCCATGCTTGCAGGAGTATACACTGGAGGCACACCAAATATGCAAGCTATTGGATTGGCGCTGGAAGTACCTCAAGAAACTTTTGTATTATTGAATGCAGCCGATCTTCTTTGGTCGGGTGTTTACTTAATATTTTTGACTTCTATTGGTAAAAAAGTAGTTGCACTATTTCTACCTCAATATAAATCCCAATCTCTTGTAAATCATCATTCAGCGAACAACAAAGAAATCATTCGAATCAAGGATATTGCCATCACCATTTCATTTGCCATTGGAATAGTAGGATTATCTCTTGGGCTAACTTGGCTTATATTTAGTCAATTGGCTCCAGTTGCTTTCATCATGCTTTGCTTAACGACCGGGGCATTGATCGCATCGTTTTTTCCAAATATCCAACGACGTGCAGGATCATTTGAAGCCGGGGAATATCTACTTTTAGTTTTCTGTGTAGCTATTGGAATGCGTTCAGACTTTGGTCAATTAGTTGAACAAGGAGGAATGAGTATTTTATTTACTGGAGCAGTCGTCACCTTAGCTATTTCTTTACATTACTTTTTATCCTGGGTATTCAAAATAGATAGAGATACAACCATGATTACTTCGACGGCCGCAATTTTTGGTCCTGCCTTTGTTGGACAAATTGCATCTGTATTGAACAACCGAGAGATTGTAGTCGCTGGAGTTGCCACCGGATTGGTCGGCTATGCAGTTGGTAATTATTTAGGAATTGGAATAGGCTATTTCTTAAAATATCTCCTGACTACTTAAATTTTAAAAAATACTTCTTCGAGTTCAAGGTAATTCTAATTTGAAAATCAATTTAATTTTTTCCAATAACTCACCTTATCATCTCCTTCGTCCCAAAAATCTCTAATCACCGATTCTTTATGATAATCTAGGTTTTCATAAAATTTCCTGGTCAACTTAAAATCATCTGTTCCAGAAGTATCTACAATCAAAATTCGATGGTTCTTCGCTTTCAAGGTTGATTCTAAATATTCCATCATTGCTGATCCAATTCCTTTCCCCTGAAGATCGCTTCGCACGCCGATAGCATGAAGATTGAAAGTTCCTACTGTTAACTTTTCCGGAGCACAATAGCCAATGGCTATTGGCTTATCATTTTCAATTGCCGTAAACCACAGCTCTTCCGTTTCAGCGTTGCTCAGATAATCCGAAATCATATCGTTCAACATTTCTGCAGGAAACAATTCGATAGAATTCAAAACAGCTTTTAATTCAGGAATGTCTGATTCGATTATTTTTCTGACTTGATAACTCATTTAAGGTTCAAATTTACCTCCGACTTTATCACTTCATCTTCTTCCAAGTATTCTTGAAAAAATGATTTTTCAATCTTATTCACAAGGGAATTATTTTAAAACTTTGCAGACAAATAATGGGGAAGCATCGCTCTCCAAGTTGGCCAATCATGTGCCATGTCTGGGCCCCAAATATCCAACTCATGAGGAATTTTTTTCGCATTCAAAAGCGACGAGAATTTTTTTGAAGCTTCGGGAGTTTCATAATTACCAGATCCAGTCAATACATAAATGTGCTTTTTCTGCTGGAGCATGGGAAGAAAATGATCATCATTTAGGTTTGGTAAATATTGCATCGGAGAGTTAAAGTAAACATCTTCGTCGTGATACCCTTTTGTATAGGTTGACAAATCATAATTGCCACTCATTGCGATAAGTCCTCCAAATAAATCCGGTCGCTTAAAGAATAAATTTGCAGAATGCAAAGCTCCCAAACTTGCCCCGGAAATAACTATGGGTGTTTCTGTTGAAGTATGCGTCTTAATGTAGGGTATTACTTCGTCGTAGATATAGGTATTAAATTGAGTGTGCCGAATCGCTTTGTGTCTAGGCTCCATGTTATTATTCAACCAACTCTCAGAATTGATACTATTTACGGAAAACACTTTGATCTTTCCTGCATCAATCAAAGGACGTAAAACATCTATCAATTGAAATCGCTCGTACTCAAGATAATCCGCCGCGGCAGTTGGCAATAATAACAGTGCAAATCCATAATGGCCATAAGTCACAATTTCCATGTGCTTGTTAAGGGCCGGTGAATACCATTTGTCTAATTTCTTTTCCATCTCTGAGGTTTGGTACAAAGCTATGGTTTTTTTGCTTCTTGTTTTGATGCTGCGCAGAATATTTTAGCTGGATACTTGGTTCTTTGGTTGAACACTTGGGCTGATACCTTGAGTATTGAACGATAGAGGAGACGAACCAGTAGTCTTGGTTGAACAATTGTTAATTTTATTTCAAATAATCTTATGGCTCTGCGGTACATTATTTCTCTCCAAACGAATACAACTGCTCAACCGAAGTGCGCAGCACAAGCAAAACATTCTCACACGAAACATAAAGTTAAATTCCAAAAATCTTAAATCGAAAAAAACCAACTGTTCAACTACCGTTCAACCAAAGTGCGATAGCACGAGCAAAAAAATTAATTCTTAATAATCACAAATTCCGTTCTTCGATTCACTTGCCTCCCCTCCTCAGTTTCATTAGTGCCAATCGGCTGGGACTCCCCAAAGCCTTTATAGGCCAATCGCGTTTTTTGAATTCCATGCCCAATCAAATAGTCATAAACCGCATGGGCGCGATCTTCGGAAAGTTTTTGATTTGCATCATCAGTACCCACGTTATCTGTGTGCCCAGAGATCTCAATTTCCATGGTTGGATAATCCAAAAGCAATTGCTTTAATTTGCCCAGCTCAGAGAAAGATTCTGAGCGAAGGTTTGCAGAACCGGTATCAAAGAATACATTCTTCAATATAATTGGAGCAGACATCGGCAAGGGCGTTGGTGAACTACTCGCAACAGGTGCATCAGGAATTTTTCTCAAAGCAATATCTAAGAAAAAAGGTTGATCTCTATTTTTATCGGTCAATGCAAAATTCTCCGAGTGAAAAATGTATTTTTCTTTATTTACATTCAACGAATAATTTTTTCCTAAAGGAAGGCATACTAAAAAATCTCCTTCGACATCAGTAATCGAAGCTGAATGAATTTTACCAGAATTTAGATTTACAAATTCGACCTGCGCCACTAACGGTTTTGAAGATTTGCTATCCGTTACTTTTGCGCGAACATAGGTTACCGGCTGTGGCCTGGCTTCTTCGTACAATTCAAATTGGTAGATATCAGGATTGCCATCTAAATTATCAACAGTAGAATTTTCTTCCGTAGGATTAAGATTTCCTTTTTCACTGGCAAAATAAGCTGTCTTCCCATCAAAGCTAACAATCAATGCTGACTCACTTGAAGCCGTGTTGATTGGATATCCCAAATTGATTGCTGGAGACCAAACACCATTGTCATCCATTCGAGAATAGAAAAGATCATGCTTTCCCATTCCTGGCCAACCATCAGACATAAAGTACAAAGTAGATCCATCCGGATGAATAAATGGAGATTGATCTGAATCCTTTGTGTTAATATTAGGACCAACATTTTCAGGAGTAGTCCAACTGCCATCTTGCTTTCTAATAGAATAGTAAATGTCCCTACTTCTTGAAGCACCGTCAGAAGCTTTTACAAAATAAAGGGTTCTACCATCCGCTGAAATGCTTGGCTGAGATTCCCAACCTTTGGTATTGATCGGAGCGCCAATATTTTTTGCATTAGTCCAACGCCCATTTATAACTTCTGAGAAATACAAATCACATCCGCCAATTCCGTCCGGTCGATTACAAGCCGTAAAGACTATAAATTTACCATTTGCAGAAATACTTTGCGCCGCTTCATTGGCTCTGGTATTAATATCCGTCAATGGTCTCGCCAAGGACCAGTCATCTCCCATTTTTTTACTTATATAAATGTCCTCTTGTCCTCGCACCCGCCTAGTAAAAACCATCGTCTCTTGATCCGCTGTCAATGCAGGAAGATATTCTGCCTCTTCCGTATTTATATTTAAAGATAATTTCACCGGCTCAAATGGAACTGCATTGGTCAATGCCTGAGACATAAACTTACATTCTTGAATATAACGATCTGCCTTTTCTAGTAAAACAACTTTTTTACTTTCCAAAGTCTTATACTCTTCAAAATGAGCAATCGCTTCTGGAAATTTTTCCAAAATCATTTCGGTCTTTGCCAAAGTATAAATAACCATAGTCCGATAGGTTGGACTTAATGCATGCGCAGATTCAAATCCTAATTCAGCTTCTGAAAATTGCTCATTGTCATAATGAGCAGCCGCCCGCTGAATAATCGCGTCAATAAAATTCTCCTTTGACTTTATTGCTTTATTAAATTCCTTGATCGCATCTTCATTGTTGCCTGCACGAAATGCAGTCATCCCTTTATCAAATGCTTTCTTCGCTCCACCAGTCACTTCTTTTTTAGTAACATAGTTTTGAGCGTGAATAACATTTAAAGATGGCAAAAATCCAATGCACAAAAGACAGACAAAAATCCGGATCATTTTATCGAGGATTAATTAATAAATATCAAAAGGGAGAACAAGCAAATAATTACTTGACAATATTGGTCATTGGTTAGTTATCAGAATTGACAGTTTCTTCCGCCGCGGAATCATTTTCGCTGACCGATTGATCTAACTCTTCTTTGTCAGCATTATTCAACTCTTCTTCTGCTTTAAAAAACTGACGATGAAATAAAATCAAATTAAACACGCCTATAGTTATCGCACTATCTGCAAGATTGAAAACTGGTCTAAAAAACAAATATGGCTTTCCGCCCCAAGCTGGGAACCATTCGGGAAAGTGGCCTTTGAACATCGGAAAGTAAAACATGTCTACCACTTTGCCTTGCAAAAATGGAGCATATCCACCATCGGGTGGAAACATCATCGCTACCCCACCATGGAATTTTGAAGCTTCGAAAATCAATCCATAAAAGGCACTATCAATTATGTTTCCAAGTGCCCCTGCGAGTATTAAACCAAAGCTCAATAAAAGTCCAAAAGGCGCTTCTGTTTTGATAAGACTTTTAATCAAGTAAATCAAAAAACCTACCGCTCCAATCCGAAAGACACTCAAAATAATTTTTGCAGTGGCTGCACTTATGTATTTTCCATCAAGTGACCAACCGAATGCCATACCTGGATTCTCAACGAAGTGCAACAAAGCCCAATCTTGTCCAAGGATCTTAATCTCATCTCCCAATCCCATATTGGTCTTGATCCAAATCTTCAATGCTTGATCTAGAAAAAGCACAATAAAAACAACGATGGCTACTTTGGTAGTCTTACTCACTCAAGAATCTTTTAGTTCAGCCCACAAAGGTGTAAAGATATAGGGTAAATAAAAAACAATGCTTAAGGCTTTTATAAATGGCGACAAACATCAATTTCTTAGGGTTCAACGGAGTTCAAAGCGATGATGTTGTCTGCGGCAAGTTGGTTAATAAAACCGTGGATTCGGCAGTTTCGATCGATCCGAGCTGTGAACCACAATAATATTTCATTAAACACCTAATAATCAAATAGATACAACCTTGAAGTTCACAAAATGGAGCCTGAGTATACCAATAAGTTCGCTAACTGTAAAAGCCGAATCTTCGAAATTCCTTTATTAATCAAAGCGCCTCATTGAGCGTTGCTCAAAATCTTGGAATATTAGACAAATTCCCTAAGAAACTTCGATTTTGAAACAAAGGTCGTTCCATTTAAGTATATAAATTATTATAATATATTTTATTTCGATACCATGAAGACCTTTTTTACCATAACCCTATTTAGTATTTCATTAGCTTTTTGCGCTGCGCAAAACACTCATCCGTATATAGAAGCATTTCAAGACTTGGCCATGCACGAGATGGATCGTACAGGAATTCCCGCTTCGATTACACTAGCACAGGGAATTATTGAATCAGCTTGGGGAAAAGGAGTTCTAGCTAGATCTTCTAACAATCACTTCGGAATCAAATGCAAACAAGAATGGGCCGGACAAGCCTTCCACTTGGAAGATGATGACTTCGACAGTGAAGGCAATTTGGTAAAGAGCTGCTTTCGCGCATACGAGGATGCGGCGGCCTCTTACCTAGATCATTCAGACTTTTTGAAAAAAGGCAAACGCTACGCTTCATTATTTGATTTAGATCCGACAGACTATGTTTCTTGGGCCCGTGGTTTACAAGCAGCAGGTTATGCCACCGATCCGGAATACGCGAATAAGTTGATTAATAAAATTGAAGAATATCAATTGTATAGATTTGATTATGGTGAAGAAATAGTATTGGAAGATTTGGAAAAAACAGGGGTAATAAAAAGCTTAGTAAATTCAGCTTCGACTATTGTCGAAACAGAAGTCATGGAGGCGCCAGCTTATACTTTACCCTCAGAATTATCAGATGAGAAGATCTCAACTATAGAAATTATTGAATCACAGGATTTAGTTATTCCGAGCGGTCAAGCCAACCGGCTACCAGAGGTAAATACTCCAGATTTAAATACCGCGCCAATAATCGAAAAAGAAAATACTTCAAAGAGAAAACGAATGACTTTGCATGGTTCGTTTGGGGAATTGTAAAAACTAATTTTTTTCAGAAACAAATTTTACATAAATCCATTGGGCCCAAGGCCCATAAACAATCTCAATAATTCAAACCAATGGTTCAACTATTGTTAAACCATCGTTTAACTAACATCACTAAACTAACTGCCCTCCACTCGCTCATCTTTCAAATTAGTCTTAACTCTTAAAGGATCTGACATCATCTCGTCATACTTGTTTCGATTGTTACAGATATCAACAGCGGCATAAATCGCTTCTCTAAAGCTCGATGGATTCGCCAAGTTTTTACCTGCAATATCGTAAGCAGTTCCATGATCTGGGCTTGTTCTTACAAATGGTAAGCCAGCAGTGTAATTAACACCAGCACCAAAAGATAGCAACTTAAATGGCACCAGTCCTTGATCATGGTACATCGCCAATACTGCATCCACTTTTCTATATTTTCCAGAGCCAAAGAATCCATCTGCCGGGAAAGGTCCCATCACCAATTTTCCTTTTTTCTTCTGATTCAAGACCGCCGGGCGAATGATTTTTTCTTCTTCATCTCCAATAACGCCATCATCACTTGCATGTGGATTCAATCCCATCACGGCAATCACTGGTTTATTAATTCCAAAGTCTCTTCTTAGGACTTTGTCCATAATTTCGATCTTTTGCTCAATCAAAGCTTGAGTGATGTTTGACTTCACATCTGCCAAAGGAAGATGATTAGTCACCAATCCCACCTTGATTTCCTCATGAATCATAAACATGAGACTTTCTTTTACGTCCGCCTCTTTGGTGAAAAATTCAGTATGTCCCGGAAATTCAAATCCAGCCAAACTCATCGCTTTCTTATTAATCGGAGCAGTAACCACACCGTCAATGAATTTCTGATTCAAATCATTCATCGCTTGGGCCAAGGCAATCTTCGCATACCGTCCACCTTCTTCAGTAGCCTTTCCTAGTGTAATTTGAACTGAATCTTCCCAACAGTTATATAGATTCACACGATCCCATTTCAATCTTTCTGTAGATGAAATCTTAAAGAAGTTCATTTCTGATCCTCCTAGGATGTTCTTGTAGTAGGACATCACTTTGGAAGACCCATAGATAACTGGTGTACAAATCTCAGTGAAATGTGGATGATCTAGTGTTCTTAAAATGACCTCTGCTCCCACTCCATTGATATCTCCTATAGTAATTCCAATTCTTGGCTTATTCATATGTTACTTTTATCCCCAATCATGCAAACTTGGCTGAATGCCCACTCCTATTGCTAGGATACCTATCTTGCGGCACAAATGGGAGGTGCTTCGTATTGTTCCGGCCGGTAAAGATAATCAAATGCCACTATTGCGAAGTTCCCATAAATACTATGATTATGGCAAAGCCAATCCGTGCGAAAAAATCATTTGGTCAGCATTTCTTACATCGAGAAGATATTGCTGAACGAATTGCTCATAGTTTGGTCCGAACAGCGGATTATGACCATGTTCTAGAGATTGGACCTGGGCAAGGGATGCTTACTCAATACTTGAATGATCGTTCTTTTACTTTGCATGCAGTAGAAGCAGATCGTGATATGGTTCCTATTTTAAAGGAAAAATTCCCTGATTTGGCTGAAAACCTTGTGCAGGAAGATTTTTTAAAACTCAATTTCCCAGCAATTTTCGGAGATCATCAATTTGCCATTATTGGTAACTTTCCTTACAACATCTCCAGTCAGATATTAATTAGAATGGTCGAATTGCGTGCTCAGGTTCCAGAATTGGTCGGAATGTTCCAGAAAGAAGTAGCTCAACGGGTAGTTGCTCCTCCTGGCTCCAAAACTTATGGGGTGATATCTGTGTTATGTCAAGCCTTCTACGAAGGTGAATACTTGTTCAAAGTAGGACCGGGCGCATTTAATCCTCCTCCAAAAGTAGATTCAGCTGTTATTCGCATGACTCGAAGGGAGAATTACAAGCTGGGTTGTGATCATGTACTTTTTAGGAAAGTAGTGAAACAAGCTTTTTCTCAAAGAAGGAAAATGCTTAGGAACACGATGAAGCTATTCCTAGAAGGCAACAAAAAATTAGAAGATGAATTCTTTAAATTGAGACCTGAGCGTCTAAGTGTAGCCGATTTTGTAAAATTAACGAACTGGGTTCAAGAAGCCCGCGCATAAATTTTAAACAACCATACAATGTCATTAGAAGCAAAAATCAATCAAGACTTAAAGACCGCAATGAAAGCGAAAGACCAAGCTGCCTTGCGAACCATACGTGCCGTAAAATCTGCACTACTTTTGCAAAAAACAGATGGTAGTGGTACTGAAATGACGGAAGAATTAGAAATCAAATTGATTCAGAAACTAATCAAATCGAGAAAGGATTCTTTAGAAATATACGAAAAACAAGGTAGAGAGGACTTGGCAGTGACGGAACGAGAAGAGGTAGCTATTCTAGAAAGGTATTTGCCTGCCCAACTTTCGGTGGAAGAACTCAAACCTATTATCCAAGAGATCATTACAAAGACCGGAGCAAGCTCAATGAAAGACATGGGCAAAGTTATGGGAATGGCCAATGGTCAATTAAAAGGACAAGCTGATGGTAAAACCATTTCTTCAGTAGTTAAAGAACTTTTAGGCTAATATTTTAAGGAAGCCGGACTAAAAATTTAATTAGGTCAATTCCGATCTTTTCTCGTGACGATTTCATTTGGTAAATATTAACTAACTTGAATCCAAGTCATTGGGCTAGAAAGATAAGAAATGAATTATCCCAGGAATGAGCCATTTTTCCGCAGATACAAGTTAATCGTCCAGCTCCTTAGTCATGACACAAAATCACTTAACAAAAATAATTATGAAAAAAATCTTTACCCTTTTTACCTTAACCTTCCTGGTTTTTGCTGGCGTTTCCACTGGGCAAACCGTAGAATTCTCAGACGATTTTGAAGCCGGTGTCGACAACTGGACATTAACTGGAACTTGGGGAACGACCACGGAGCAAGCCAACGGTGGATCCAACTCATTGACAGATAGCCCCGGCGGACTTTACGCAGCCAATTTAGACATCACTGCCACTTTAGCCAACAGCCTTGATCTTTCCGCAGCTCTGGATGCTACGCTTAAATTCGATGCGATTTACGATATAGAAGGTGGAAACTTTGACTATTGCTTCATTGAAGCTTCTGGCGACGGCGGATCTACTTGGTTTGAAGTTGCTCGCTTTTTAGGAGAAGACAACTTAACGCCTTGGATAGAATACGAATATTCTTTAGGAGCTCTAGCCGGTTCAAGTGATGCATTGGTTCGTTTCAGACTATTTACGGATGGTGGCTATGAGGTGGATGGAATCTACATTGATAATGTTGAAGTTCTTAGTTCTGACCAAGACAATTCAGCTCCGTTTATTGCGCACACACCACCTGAATATTATGAAGGGGAAGCCGGTGATGTTACTATGAGTGCTGAGTTAGTTGATATTTCAGGAATTGGAGCTGCCACCTTGAGCTATACTGTTGACAATGGCGTAGAACAAATTATTTCTGGAACAACTACTGCTGGCAATATTTATGAATTTGTGATTCCAATGCAAGAGGCCGGAGCACAAGTAGACTACTCTGTAACTGCAGTTGATGCATCTACAAATTCAAATTCAGCAACTTCGCCAACATTCAGTTATATCGCTGGACAACATGAATTCATTGATAATGGTGTTGTTAATTTTGTCCAATCCTTTGGACCAAATGCTCAGTCGATGTTATCTGGTTCTGCTGTTAGATACACTTTAAATGATCGAAGAATTGCTTTCGCTTTAATTAGAAACTACACTGATCAGAATCGTCCAAACAATGATATGCAAGTGCATGTTTGGGGTGTAGACAGTACTGGCCTACTGCCAGGGGAAGATTTAATCCCACCATTGACTTTCACTCCAGAAGCAAACTTGGATCAGAATTCAATTATGACCAGAGTAGATCTTCGTAACTTCGAATCGCTATGGAATATTACAGGTGATGTATTCATCGGATTCACTGTGGCTGAAGGACAGACTTGGATTGTACAAACTACCCCTGCAGTAGGAGGAGCTACTTTTGTACTCGGAGCAGCAGGCTGGGCTGCAAATACTGGCGATGATTACCATTATAGAATTGTTACTTCAGATCCTTTAATGACCAATGTTGAGGAATTAATATTTGATCAATCTATCGAACTGTTCCCAAATCCAACAACTGGAAATGCACAGTTAAAGTTAGATCTTGAAAGAACAAGCGATTTGAATATTCAAATTTCAAATCAATTGGGTCAAATTGTTGATCACTTGCAAGCGCAAAAAGTTGGATTCGGAAATATTGAATTAAACACTGCCAAGTTAACTCCAGGAATCTATTACATTTCTATTTCTAACGGAGAAGTTGTATCAACAAAAAAGTTGATTAAGCAATAAATATCTTCCAGCCTTTTAAGGTTGTTTGAAATAAGCATTGAGAAAAGCCGGTCAGATTTGATCGGCTTTTTCTTTTGATCAGTGTTTCAACTATATCATTCAATATAATAAGGGGAAAAAATTGATGGTAATTGTTCTCAATAATATCTTTGGGCTTAGTATTTCATCAATACTCGGACAAAATACAAACTTTGCTAATCGGCAAATAATTTATCTACTTTCCTAATTTTACTAACCTCAATAAGAGATAAAAAGAATTTAATTCGTTTTCACTAAATATAAAAGGTCATGAAATAAGAGTTGGATTTCAGTGGACTTAGTAATTTCCAAAAGCAAATAGTTGCATCTTAATTTTTTAGCCCCCATATTTGAGACATCGAATGAATATAAACAGTAGCAATATTATTATTTCTGTCATTAACGTGATTATCGTGATTAAAACCCGCGAATGACAGGAAGTGTATTGCCGAATTAGATATTCAAAAAAAGGCTGCTCTTCCGAGCAGCCTTTTTTTTTGTGCCTTTTGAAAGCAATTAAGAATTAATTGGAAATATGAATGAGCTAAATAAATATAGTAGACACGTCACTCAAGATGATAGCCAACCTGCTGCACAAGCTATGCTTCACGCCATTGGACTCACAACTGAAGATTTGAAAAAGCCACAAATCGGAATTGTAAGTACGGGCTGGGAAGGAAATCCGTGCAACATGCACTTGAACGATCTAGCTAAGCTCGCCAAAGCAAGTGTTCAGACCGAACCGTTGATTGGCTTAATCTATCACACGATAGGTGTAAGCGACGGCATGTCCATGGGAACATCTGGCATGCGATACTCTCTTCCATCTAGAGACATTATTGCAGATTCCATTGAGACCGTAGCTTCCGCGCAATGGTATGATGGCATTGTGGCTGTGGTAGGCTGTGATAAAAATATGCCGGGAGCCATGATGGCATTAGGAAGACTCAATCGTCCAAGTCTGCTCATCTATGGAGGCACCATTCAACCGGGATGTGTAGCTGGAAAAAAATTAGACATTGTATCCGCTTTTGAAGCTTTGGGTGAAAAAATAGCCGGACAGATTGATGAAACTGAATTTAAAAATGTAGTGAAGAATGCATGCCCGGGCCCCGGAGCTTGCGGAGGAATGTACACTGCGAATACCATGGCCTCCGCCATAGAAGCTTTGGGTATGAGTTTGCCCTACAACTCATCCAACCCGGCAACCTCTCAAGAAAAACAATCAGAATGCGATCGTATAGGTCCTGCCATGCAACGCTTACTGGAATTAGATTTAAAGCCAAGAGACATTATGACAAGAAAAGCATTTGAAAATGCGATTCGATTGATCATTATTCTTGGTGGGTCTACAAATGCAGTAATTCATTTGATTGCAATGGCAAAATCGGTGGGAGTAAAAATTAGCATCGATGACTTTCAATTTTTTTCCAACAACACCCCATTTCTCGCGGACCTAAAACCGTCGGGCAAATTCGTTATGGAAGATTTACATCAAGTAGGAGGAATTCCTGCTGTGATGAAAATGATGTTAGAAAAAGGAATACTTCATGGAGATTGTATGACCGTTACTGGAAAAACAGTCGCTGAAAATCTAGCAGAAATTAAGGGACTAACTCCTGAGCAAAAAGTCATTCATCCTTTTTCTCAACCCATCAAAAAAACCGGTCACTTACAAATCCTTTATGGCAATCTCGCAACAGGTGGTGCCGTTGCTAAAATCACCGGAAAAGAAGGATTGCAGTTCCGAGGGAAAGCAAAAGTATTTGATACAGAAGCATTGGCCAATCAAGCTATTGCCAATAAAAAAATAACACCAGGAACCGTGATTGTCATAAGAAACATCGGACCAAAAGGTGCACCGGGAATGCCTGAAATGCTGAAACCAACATCTGCAATTATGGGGGCAGGGCTCGGGAACGAAGTTGCATTGATCACTGATGGCAGATTCTCTGGAGGAACTCATGGTTTCGTTGTGGGACACATTACACCAGAAGCAGCTGTGGGCGGCAACATTGCTTTGGTAAAAGATGGCGATTGGATTTCTATCGATGCCGAGAAAAATCTTCTTGAAATGGAAATTCCTGAAAATGAATTAGCGGCACGAAGAGAAAAATGGCAAACGCCCCCTCCTGCTGCGACTTCAGGAACTTTAGCTAAATACATCAAATGCGTGAGTTCAGCAAGTGAAGGATGTGTAACAGATCAATTTTAAAATCGACTTTGGAAGTTATTTCTATAGAAATGAATTAATAAACATTAGCAGTTATGAAAAAAATGTATCACGATCAAGATCTGGGCGGAAGAACGATCATTGCCAAAAAATCGATGAGTGGTTCAGAGGCAATAATTCATTGTTTGCTTCAAGAAAATATTGATACAATTTTTGGCTATCCTGGAGGTGCCATCATGCCGTTGTATGATGCATTATATGATTATCAAGATCAAATAAGACACATTCTACCACGCCATGAACAAGGAGCTATTCATGCTGCTCAAGGTTGGGCTAGAGTCACTAGAAAAACTGCTGTTTGCATTGCTACTTCAGGACCAGGAGCGATGAATCTCTTTACGGGAATTGGGGATGCCCAATTGGACTCTACGCCTTTAGTTTGCATTACTGGACAAGTGTTTTCCAAAGTCTTAGGCAGTGACGCTTTTCAAGAATGTGATGTGGTCGGTTGTACTACTCCAATCTCCAAGTGGAATTATCAAATCACGGATGCTTCAGAAATTCCTGCTGTTTTTGCGAAGGCATTTTATGTTGCAAATACAGGAAGGCCTGGACCTGTAGTTATAGATATCACCAAAGATGCGCAAATGGGGAAATTGGATTTCGAATATCAGCCCAAGCCATACATTCGATCATACCATCCTTCTCCAAGACCTATTCTATCTAAGTTAGAGCAAGCTGCTAAATTGATTAATGCTGCGAAAAAACCATTTATTCTAGCTGGACATGGAATTCAAATTGCACATGCACAGGATGCATTTAAAACTTTAGTTGAGCGCGCTGGAATTCCATTTGCAAGTACGATCCATGGTTTGGGATCATTGCCCTATGATCATCCATTGAATCAAGGAATGTTAGGCATGCACGGAAATTATGCGCCAAATTTATTAACCAATGAATGCGATGTTTTGATTGCCATTGGAATGCGATTTGATGATCGTGTAACCGGAGATTTGAGTCGGTATGCCAAGCAAGCCAAAGTAATTCATTTCGAAATCGATCCCTGTGAGATAGATAAAAATGTCAAATCTGATGTTGCTATTCTAGGTGACGCCAAAGAAGCTCTAGAGAAAATACTACCACACATAAATCAAAACAAGCATCCAGAATGGATAGAAAGGTTTGCCGAATTATGGGCAATGGAAGAAGCCCAAGTAATCAAAAGAGATTTAAATTCCAGTCCTGAAGGTCAAATCAAAATGGGCCAAGTCATTCGAAAGATCTCTGAAATGACAGACAACAATGCCACGGTGGCAACTGATGTAGGACAACATCAAATGGCAGCGGCAAGATATTATCAATATACCCGACCTCATCAATGGGTGAGTTCAGGAGGAGCTGGAACTATGGGCTTTGGATTACCCGCTGCGTTCGGTGCCCAATTAGCTCAACCAGAAAATACTGTGGTTGCATTTATAGGTGATGGAGGATTCCAAATGACCATTCAAGAATTAGGCATGTGCGCCCAATCGAATGTTCCTGTAAAAATTGTTTTGCTTGATAATGAATACTTAGGTATGGTTCGACAGTGGCAACAATTATTTTTTGAAAGAAGGTACTCCTCAGTAGAATTACAAAATCCAAATTTTATAAAAATAGCAGAAGGTTTTGGAGTTGCAGGAGGTCGACTGAAAGACCCCAATAACATGGAAACTGAAATTCAAAAAATGTTAGACCATGACGGTCCCTATTTATTGCATGTCTCTGTAGAAAAGGAAGACAATGTTTTCCCAATGATTCCTTCTGGATGCTCAGTTTCTGAATGTCGATTGACTTAAAAGTTTACACAATGGAGAAATTTACAATAACTGTCTACTCGGAAAATCAAACAGGATTACTCACCAGGGTGGTAACCGTTTTTACAAGAAGAAAAATAAATATAGATACGTTAACTGTGTCTGAATCTTCTATTGAAGGCATTCATCGCTTCACTATCGCAGTTGAACTTGACGAAGGAAGCACTCGAAAAATCGTTGCTCAATTGGATAAACAAATCGATGTTTTGAAAGCCTTCTATTATCGAGCATCAGAAATCATACAGCAGGAAGTGGCATTATATAAAGTACCTACTTCTGCTTTCAACGGAGAAAAAACTTTAGAATATTTCATTCGGAGTTTCAACGCAAGAATTCTTGAAGTCGCTCCGGAATATGTCGTCATAGAAAAAACGGGACATAAAGCGGATACCCAATTATTATTAAATGAATTAAAGTCCATTGGGATTTTTGAATTTGTTCGATCAGGAAGCGTTGCGATACCTAAAGTTATGGAGCCTTTGAATACCTATTTAAAAGCATTGCAAGAAATTGAATAATTAACAACCAATTATAAAAAGTAGATAATTTAAAAATAAGATTATGGCAAAATTAAACTTTGGCGGAACAGAAGAAAATGTGGTAACTCGAGATGAATTCCCATTGAACAAAGCAAGAACAACTTTGCAAGATGAAACGATAGCCGTAATCGGCTATGGCGTGCAAGGTCCTGGTCAAGCATTGAATTTAAAAGACAACGGATTTAATGTGATAGTCGGACAGCGACAAAATTCACCAACTTGGAACAAAGCGGTCAACGACGGCTGGGTTCCTGGCGAAACATTATTCCCAATCGAAGAAGCTTGTAAGCAAGGAACAATTATTCAATATTTACTTTCTGACGCAGCTCAAATCGCTGTTTGGCCAACGGTGAAAAAACATTTGACTTCCGGAAAGGCCTTGTATTTTTCTCACGGTTTTGGAATCACATACAAAGAGCGAACGGGCATTGTTCCTCCAACAGATGTTGATGTAATTTTGGTAGCACCAAAGGGATCTGGCACAAGCTTAAGAAGAATGTTCTTAGAAGACAGAGGATTAAATTCGTCTTACGCGATTTTTCAAGATGCTACGGGTAATGCTTTTGACAGAGTCGTAGCCCTAGGAATCGGCGTTGGTTCTGGTTACCTATTTGAAACCACTTTCAAAAAAGAAGTTTACTCTGATCTCACAGGAGAACGCGGTACATTAATGGGCGCCATCGCTGGAATATTTGAAGCGCAATATGAAGTACTCAGAGCAAACGGACATTCTCCATCAGAAGCTTTCAACGAAACGGTAGAAGAATTGACACAAAGTTTAATGCCATTGGTTGCTGAAAACGGAATGGATTGGATGTACGCCAATTGTTCAACTACAGCACAAAGAGGCGCATTGGATTGGAAAGGAAAATTCAAAGCGGCGACACTTCCGGTATTCTCAGAATTATACAAAGAAGTTGCTTGCGGAAATGAAGCACAGCGCTCTATCGATACGAATAGCCAAACTGATTACCGAGAAGGATTGGAAAAAGAATTAAAGGAGCTACGAGAATCCGAAATGTGGCAAGCGGGCCAAACTGTTCGTGGATTGAGACCGGAAAGACAGGCAGTAGAAAAGTGATTTAGTTAAGTTGAAATTGGTTGAAGGGAGGACCGCTGCTCAACGCTGTAGTTGGTTGAAAATTTTTGATTTTCAACCCTCGATGCCTAACTCAATATGAAGTTCAATTTAGTTTCAATACTTGGAGTGATGAATTAATATTTGAGAATCCGTTTTACCAAATATAAAATTCAATCAATTTCAACGATACACTTACAAAGCGACCTTTCAACAAACTTCAACCCAAAAGAGTTATGGTAAAAAACAATATCGACATATTCTCCTTGGAATCTATCTACGCCGCAAAGGCAAGGCTCCGCAAAATACTGGAGTCTACTCCTTTGATGAGAAACGATGGACTTTCCGATCAATATGAATGTGAGATCTTATTAAAGCGAGAAGATCTCCAACGTGTTCGCTCCTATAAAATCCGAGGAGCTTATAACAAAATGGCTTCCATGGATGAGGAAGAATTGACCAAAGGAGTCATTTGCGCCAGCGCTGGGAATCATGCTCAAGGAGTAGCACTAGCCTGTCAATTACTTAAAGTCAAAGGCTATATCTATATGCCAACGACTACTCCGGCGCAAAAGATAAAGAAGGTCAAGTTTTTTGGAAAATATTTTGTAGAAGTCATATTATTTGGTGACAGTTTTGACGATAGCTTCGAAGCTGCTAATGAACGATCGAAAAAAGAAGATCTGATTTTCGTACATCCTTTTGAAGATCCTTTGGTCATTCAAGGACAAGGTACTGTTGGCGCAGAAATAATCGAGCAAACTCCCGGTCATATTGACTATGTCTTTTTGGGGATTGGAGGTGGAGGATTGGCTGCCGGTCTTGGGTCATTTTTAAAACAAGTAAGTCCTAAAACTAAGCTGATTGGAGTTGAACCCAGCGGAGCTGATGCCATGAGACAATCACTTGAACAAAATAAAATAGTTCGACTAGAAAAAATTGATTCCTTCGTTGATGGTGCAGCAGTAAAAAAAGTTGGTGAATTGAATTTCCAAATTGCAAAGCATGTACTTGATCATGTAGCAGTTGTCCCTGAAGGAAAAATTTGTCAAACAATTTTAAAATTGCACAATGAAGAAGCAATTGTTGCTGAACCTGCAGGAGCACTTTCCATTGCTGTTTTAGATCAATATAAATCCGAAATCAAAGGCAAGCGCGTTGTCTGCGTGGTGAGTGGTGGAAATAACGACATCACTCGAACGGAAGAAATTAAAGAACGTGCTTTGCTTTATGAGGGTCTCAAACATTATTTCATTATTAAATTTCCGCAGCGAGCAGGAGCTTTGCTTGACTTTCTTACTAATGTACTCGGCCCAGATGACGACATCGCTCATTTTGAATACACAAAGAAACATAACCGGGAGGCTGGTCCAGCTTTAGTAGGTTTGGAAGTGAAAAGAAAAGAGGACTATCAAGCCTTGCTACAGCGGATGAAAGATCAGGACGTTGATTTTCGAGAAGTAAACCAAGACGAGTTGCTGTTTGGATTGTTGGTTTAATGTTGAGGTTAGTTAAGTCCAATTACTTAATTATTAACTAACCTCAACTACACCTATTGCCAAACATCCAGAATACCTCCCATGATAGCAAAACAGATGATCCAGAAAAATGCGTTCATCGCATTTACTTTCCAACCAAGCTTGTGAAATATTCCTAAAGAAACTACCACTGGTACAATCGTTCCAAGTGCAAGCATAGATCCATGTAGTGCGCCATGACCAAAAGAGAAATTAGAATTGATGAATAGTTCTCCAGCATCATTGATGTCTTTGTGAACAAGTCCAATTACAAAATTTAAATTCAGCGCAAGGAAAATTGACAAAAGCATAGATCCTCCATACGCTAATGGCATATTGTTAGGAGTGAGTTCTTCTTCGGTCTTTCCCAAAGCGGATCTCCACGCATTTCCAAAGATTGGTCCGTAGTAGATGGCACCCACGACGCTAGGAATAAGTCCAGCTACGATAATTGCTAAATAGTTGATTGTTGGCATTACCATGATCAGTTAGTTTTCGTTAAAAAAAATTCAGAGAATAGTATAACCTTGGAGTAGTTGATTAAAAGTACAATTTAATTGCCTGAATTTAAACAAAATAGGCCTGCAACATTTTAATGTTGATTTGTTAAAGCCCCTAAATTAAGTATTAGCAATATTGAATAACTTCTTTACCTGCTAAATTTAAAGTCCTGCATTAAGGGTGCGCAGCCACCCAAATTTCGCCATCTTCAAAGATTTCTTTTTTCCAAATAGGCACTGATTCTTTCAGGGTATCAATTGCATATTCACAGGCTTCAAAAGCGGCCTTTCGGTGGGGCGTTGAAACAGCAATGACAACCGCGACATCCTTGATTCCCAGTACTCCAGTACGGTGATGAATCACAACATTAGTGGCACCAAACTTTTTCTCAATTGTAGTTGCGATTTTATACATTTCTTTTACGGCCATGGGAGCATAAGCTTCGAATTCTAATCGTTTTACAGCCTTCCCTTTGGTTTGATCTCGGACAGTTCCAACAAAGACAACCACACCTCCTGCAGACGGATCTTTTACAAGTTCAGTGCATTCATCAGCAGACAAAGGAATATCGGAAAGTTGAATATTGATCATGTTAAACCCTTGAATTAACCACCAGAAACGGGTGGAATAATGACGACTTCTTTATCTTCGCTCAGCAAAAAAGTATCCTCTTGATATTCTTCATCAACCGCAAAAGACAATTTTTTTAAATCCGAAAAAGCCGGAAATCGTTCTAGCAAGTTTGATTTTAGATCGGCAATAGAGGACCCCTCAAATACAAATTCTTGTTGCCGATGCGTCAAAATGTCTTTGGCAATTCCGAATGCTACTAATTTGATTTTCACAGTAAAAATTAAGCTTTCTAATTTTGACCAAGGTTAACCTTGATATCCTAAAATTAAAAGTAAAAGAATTTTGATTGAATACAGTTCTTAGCACCGAAGATTGACTAAAAGAATCGCCAAAGTCCACAAGAATTGATCACAATCCACTTTTTTCCAACTAATTTTGTTCGAAGAATGTCAGATTACGCATATTTGTAGTCCCAAGCGCAACGTTTCGCATCTTTAACTGTTGAAATATGACAACAGTAGAAAAATTTTAAATTTTGTTCCATGGACAAATATTGGGAAATCTTCATCAATGGATACAGCGGCTATGCCAGCTATTTGTGGAAGGAAATTACAAATCCAGGCTACAATAGTTACTTCTATTGGTTGATTATGATTTCTTGCACATTCTTTGTCTTCGAAGTCATTATTCCTTGGCGAAAAAAACAAAGCATCATTCGCAAAGATTTTTGGATGGATGCTTTTTACATGTTTTTCAACTTCTTTCTTTTTTCATTGATTATTTACAATGCTGCTTCGGACCTCATCGTCAACTTATTTAACGATGGAATCGGAGCATTAACTGGATTCAACTTGCAAGCCAATAATCCTTTGCAAAGTTTCCCTTACTGGGCTATATTAATAATAGGATTTGTTGTTCGCGACTTTGTGCAGTGGTGGGTGCACCGTCTGTTGCATTTTAATGAAAAGCTGTGGGAATTTCACAAAGTTCATCATTCGGTGGAACAAATGGGATTTGCAGCGCACTTGCGCTACCATTGGATGGAAAATGTTGTTTACAGAACTTTAGAATATATTCCGTTGGCACTTTTGGGAATTGGCTTGTACGACTTTTTTGTAATTCACATTTTTACTTTGGCTTGGGGTCATTACAACCATGCAAATATCAGTATCGATAAAAAAATAACAGGTGGCATCCTTGGCTTGCTTTTAGGGATCGTAATCGCCTTTGGATTAGCGGATGTTGCTTTGTTCCAAGATCCAACTATAACGGTTCAACTCTCTATTATTTTTGTCTCAACATCCATTGGTGCATTTATCTTAGGACCTCAAATGAAATACCTTTTCAATTCGCCAGAGATGCATATCTGGCATCACTCCTATGAACTACCTGAAGATAGACACACTGGGGTAAACTTTGGATTAACATTAGCACTTTGGGATTATATTTTCGGAACTGCTTATATCCCCAAAGATGGACGTGAGATTCGCCTTGGGTTTCCAGGCGTTGAAGAGTTTCCTGAAAATTTTATCGAGCAGAATATGGTGGGGGTGAAAAAAAAGTAGCTTGAAATCTATGCTTTTAAACGTTGGCCAAAGATTTCTTGCAAGCAATAATAAAAACGGTTTACACCTATTTTATGGCATTAGTCAATATATCTACTACCCTATCATCCAATACTTCTAAAGATTCAATGATTCTTGGATCGCCAGGAATTTGCTCATCGTCTGCCAGATCGCTTTTCGAATAATTATCTTCTAATTTTTTATAAATATAATCAGCTAGCAACTTACGATTCAACAACTTCTCGGGATCTTCATGTCGTTGAATTTCCATAATGTTGGAACCTAAAAGTTGACGCTGATAATTTTCAGCCTGCATTTTGGCACCATGCATCGCTTGTAATAAAATATCATAATCCGATTGCAATTGAAATAGTCCGGTTTTTAGTTTCGCCATTTCTGCATGCAAATTAGCAATTGGTACTTTAGACCATTTCCTTTGCGTGATTATGCCTAAAATAAAGCCTGCTAACAACAGGATTAGAGATACGAGTACATAAGTGGATAGGGGCGACATTACGGAATTAGTTTTGAGTCATTGAAGCATTCAAAAGTTAATACTTGCTTCAATTTCTTTGAGGTATCTTTCGAAGAAGTTATCAAAATTCTTGGGGCAGCTATTCCAGCAGCAATCAATTCTTGCTTTAAAAAACCAGCTCTGGCTTCACCAAGATCGACGTATCCACCAAGATGTACATCGCCTTCGCTAGAGAGAAAATGACCAGTTATTTTAAGGACTTTTTCGTTATTAAACTTCAGGTAGTCTACTAAGGGTGGAAGCGTTTGAAACTTCCAATCTCTATTCTCAGGTGCTATTTGCATTTGAGTGTATGCTGGTACAGGAAGCGCTTCAATAATTTTGCTTTCGTTGAAATAAACATCAACTGCGCTATTAGTGAAAATAGTTTTCTCCAGAAAATTCGGTTGTACTCCAATAAAATGACTTTGAATTTCTGCACGAGCAAAAAATCCTAAAATCAATAGTACCATTAAAAGGCAAATTGGAATGCCCCACTTTAGTTTCATCGTCAAGTTATTAATTTATAAATTTAGGGAATTTTTAAAACCTAGACAATGGATTGGAGGAGCGGTATAAAGGGATTTGGAGAATACTTGCAATTGGAGCGCTCATTGTCTGTACATTCCATTGAAGCCTATCTTCGCGATGTTGGCAAATTACGATCTTTTATTGAAGATGAACATCCGGATACCAGTCCTTTGAACATACGGTACGAGCAAATTCAGCAGTTTGTAAGTTTTATTCATGGTTTGGGGATGGGGCCAAGGTCTCAGGCTAGGATACTTTCAGGCATCAAAGCTTTCTTTAAATTTTTATTGGTGGAAGATCTAATCGATGTAGATCCTGCAGAATTGGTGGAAGGTCCTAAGTTAGCCAGAAAGATTCCAGATGTATTGAGTTATGAAGAGATTCAATCCATTTTGGAGGCGGTCGATCTATCCGAGCCTCAAGGCACGCGCAATCGAGCGATCCTGGAGACATTGTATGCCTGTGGTCTACGGGTTTCTGAATTGATCAATTTGAAATTGAACAATATGCATTTGGATTTAGGATTCCTAAAAGTTCACGGGAAAAATAATAAAGAACGATTGGTGCCCATAGGAGGTGCGGCGATTAAACACATCAAGTTATACCTAGATCATGTTCGCCGTTTACAAAAAAACATCAAAGCTGGAGAAGAGAACATTGTCTTTTTGAATCGTAGAGGACACCGATTGACTCGAGTGATGATTTTTACAATTGTGAAACAGATGGTAAAAAAAGCGGGAATACAAAAAACGATCAGTCCGCACACATTTAGACATTCGTTTGCGACTCATTTGGTGGAAGGTGGCGCTAATTTGCGCGCAGTACAAGATATGCTAGGCCATGAATCGATAACCACAACGGAAATTTATACCCACTTAGATCGTGACTTTCTAAGACAGACATTAATGCAATTTCATCCAAGGGCGAAGTAATTTTATAAAAAAGAGGACTTCACATTAATGAAGTCCTCAAATTTTTAGTCAAACCCATCTTCCTATTTAAGGAAATTACACAATCAATTCTAGGTACTGAAGTTAGCAGATCTAGCATATAATTGTAGAGCTAATCGCATCACTTGTTGCTGCATAATACTCACCGAGATCTATTATGTTGTTAATATCCTTTTCCAAAGCTATTATTCGGCTTCCTTCAATAAATTCGATAAGATTCTCATTCTCAACAATGTGTTCAATGCCAGGACCTGTGCTAAATAAATAATCAATTATAGCGTCTCGTATTTCAACAATCTCTATACTTGGCTTTTGAGCTATTTCTGGAGCTATGTTTATGATTATTTTATCAATCGGTCGAGATCCAGTAACAATAATAACGGCGCCTTTAACAAATTTTACCAATGTGGGCTCCTCTGCAGATGTTGATTGAAACAAATTCATAATTCTATTATTTTAATGTTATATAATAAATCGGAGAATAGAATAATTTTGCACGGTCTAATTTGCATTGTTATTTTATTCTCCGACCAGGGGTTGGTTAGATATACTTCTTTAAAATTTCTCGAATCCTTCGCTTACAGGTACGAATTGAACCGCGCTTTATATTCGTTATTTCAGAAATTTCTGGCGTCGTACGGCCTTGAATCATTAAATCAAATATTATTAAGTTTTTCTCGGATCTAGTTTTCTTCGAAATAATTTCTCTAAATTTCATCACCTCTTCTTTAACAATGAAACTTAAAGGTGTTATAGCGGATTGATCACGAGTTATTTCTTCAACAATCTCCATTGTTTGAATTTTTCGGTCTCGTTTCTGTTTGGTTAAGAGATTCCAAATGAATCGGTTTCTTATATAACCAAATGAATATTGCCATGACTTAAAAACTCCTTTAATTCTTTCTTCGCTCCAGCCGCATAAATAAACACCGAAATCTTGCACAGCATCTTCTGCCTCTGTGATAGACAACCCCCTTTTAACCGCTGCTGCTAAAAGGGCTGCACCATAGTTTTTAATAAACGTCCCGATAATCGCGTTTTTGGTGATAATGGAGGGGTTTCGTATGATAGCCTCCTTTATTTCACCCTTGTAACCATTTTCCATTAGATTAACATTTTGATGAAAAAAATTAGATTCGAACAACTATTTATTCAACGACAAGATCTTTGAAAATCGTTTCACTCTAGTTTAGATTTTTTTCTAACCAGAAAAAACCTCATTGAAATGAACTTCAATCATCTCCGATTACCGGAAAATTGGAATAATTTCAACAGTAGTTATGATGTAAGAAAACCACCAGACATAATAAATTGTCATTAGAACCTTTACAGCCGGGTTTCTGTATAATCGTTCTGCAAATTTCAATATTGACTTGGTACAAAATTCCTCAATTAGGAATGCGAACAAAATTAAACTAGCGAAAACAACAAATTGATATAACATAGTGAACTGTATTTGGTACATATACATATCACCTAAAATATTCGATTTCGTTTCAGATTGACAGTAACTAACTTAGTATTTTATTTAACTAAATAGAATAGCCTAAAATACTACAGAAAAAATATTTGTTGCTTAGCATACGCCCCAGCACCGATCAGGGAAAATCATACGATACTAAAGCAAAGGACCTTCACAAATTCCTTTGAGTCTAAAAACATAAAATGACTCTATTATTAAAGATTAAATTGTTCAACACAAAGCGCTTCCACTCCCGCTTTTCAAAAAAGAACCTCAACAGAAATTATATCATAAAACAGATCACTCTGCAATCCACTCCTCTATTCGTCTTTCTAAAAGCGCTAAAGGAACACATCCAACTTCTAGCACTTTATTGTGAAATGTTTTGATGTCGAATTTATCTCCCATTTGTTTTTCTGCTCTTGACCGCAATTCTTGAATTTTCAACTGACCAATTTTGTAGGATAATGCCTGCCCAGGATTCGCCATGTATCGCTCTATTTCAGAAATAATAGAAGCCTCAGGTTCAGCTTCATTTTCGAGAGAATATTTAATCGCTTGTTCTCGAGTCCAGCCTTTAGAATGCATTCCAGCATCAACAACCAATCGAATGGCGCGATGCATTTCCATGCTAAGCATTCCAAAATATTGATACGGATCTTGATATAAACCAAGTTCTTTACCCAAAGATTCACAATACAAGGCCCAACCTTCACCATATGCAGAGTACCATAATGTTCTGCGGAATTCAGGAAGATCTTTGTCTTCTTGCTGCAACGAGATTTGATAATGATGGCCAGGAATGGCTTCATGTAAAAAAAGATCTTCGTCTGAAAAAGTGTTGTACTTACTTGGATCAGGTAGCGGGACATAAAAAACGCCTGGCCTTGTTCCATCCAAAGAACCTGGACTGTACTCTGCACTCGCCGAAGCTTCTCTAAAGGCCTCCGTTCTTCGCACTTCAAATTTTGTTTTCGGAACCAAGTCAAAAAGTTTGGCCAAGTTTGGTTTCATCTTTTCATGAATAGCATTGAAATTTGCAATCACTTCTTCAGCTGTTTTAAATGGCATCAATTCTTTTTTGTTTCTGACATGGTCGAAAAACGAATTCAGATCACCGGTATAACCCACTTGCTTTTTCACTTTCTCCATCTCAGATCGCAAACGGGCCACTTCCTTCTCTCCAAGTTTGAAAATCTCATCAGCAGTCATGTTTGTGGTAGTAAACTTTTTGATTTGATGATTGTACCAATCAGTACCGTTTGGCATCGCATCAATACCAGATGTAGTTCGTGCCAACGGCATATACTCTTTTTCAAATTGCTTGGTGAATTTTTTATAAACAGGAATGATGCTGTTTTCAATCACATCTTTGTAGGCCGTTGTGATTTCTTCTTTCTCCGCTTCCGTGAATGATTCTGGCAAATTCAATACTGGCTTGTAAAACAAATGTTTTTCTACTGGACCATCACTCAAGTCTTTCATTTGCGGAATAATCTTTTTCACCAAAGCTTTTGGCAAAACAACTCCCGTTTTCATTCCTTCGCGCATATTATCCATGGCGGTCATACACCACAATTCGTAGCTATACATCCGTTTTAACCAGTTGCGATAATCTTTTACTGTGTTAAATGGTTGACTACCAGCACCAGAAGCCAATTGTCCGATTATCAAATTCATCGTCCACATCTGATCGATGGGCATGAGGTTTTTAGGAAAGCCTAAATCAGCGATATTAATTTCACTCTCCCACATTAAAACATCGTAAGACATCTTTTCTTTGTCATTCAACTGAGCACGGTCGATCCTTGAAAGTCGCTGCAAATTATCTTCATAAAAAGCAACCAGTCGTTTTGTATAAGAAGCCGTCAAGTTATTTGGTAGAACATCATTGTAAATATCTTCTCCAGCAGCCGTTGATTCTAAGGGATACAGTTCCTTTCGCTTTTTCGTATAATCATTCAAAATACTATTGAAATCCTTTTGAATGCTGGAGATTTCATCCAAAACAGCAGTTTTTTCGGAATCACAAGATTGTAAAGTAAGAAGGAGAAGTACTGAAAACAAGAAAAACCGGCTCATCTTTTTTGGCTCAAATATAGAGGCTTCCCTCAAATCTTCGGCAATAATCAAAGGATTATCCGTTGCATAGGAACATTCAAACAACGAATTCTAAATCAGCTCCTACGAATTCTAATGACTCGATATGCCAACGACTTTGAGGCTGCATCTTTACATCAACAAAAGAAATAGTGATATGAAAAAGTTGATGATTTTATTCGTAATGACCTGCCTAGGCAGTCAATTATTACCAGCACAAAATGACAGTTATAGCTATAGCGAGATAACGATGTTGACCAATCTTTATTCAGAGATACAATCAACCCCAAGTCGATCAGTTTGCTACCCTTGGGCCAGCACCATGAGACTCGTGAACATTAAAGAAAACAATAACACCATGACAGATCTATTAAGCTATGAAAACCTTTGGGTTGCACTACAGGAAACTTGCCTTAAAAACCAACGCACTTCTACTCAACTAGAGGTGTCTTTGGACAAACGCGGCAAAATCATCAGCATCAGCCGAAACGGTGCAATGATGGATTTAACGCCACATACAAAACTGACAAAAACAAAATTTTCCAAGCATAGATCTAAAGATGGCAAGGTCATCAATATCTATACAAGCGTTGGATAAAGATTATTGGATAGCCCGAGATTTGGTATTACAGGTCCTCCCCGCCAAATGTGGATGGGGAGGGCACTTTTAAAAATCAGCAAAATGAAAAAAATAGGAATTAGCTTAGTAATATTTACCGCAATCATTCTTTTTGGAATTATTAAACATCTTTTTGCTTAGATCAACTCTCAGTTGTTGGAAAAGCCGAAGAAATCCTTCAACTTAGCACTCTAATCAATCAACAACTATTGATCTCTTTTTTCCGCAACTTTAATAGTAAGTTTATCCTTAGGATCATTATCATTTTGATCATTGGCCATTGTAATCTTTCGCTATTTGCGCAAAATTTCAGTTATGTAAAATATGGCCTTCGTGATGGATTACCTCAAGCGAAAGTCGTTGACGTTTTGCAAGATCAACAAGGCTTTCTTTGGTTGGCTACTAAAGGATCTGGCTTGGTTAGGTTTGATGGATCATCCTTTGAGCAATACACCACGAGCGATGGTCTTCCTTCCAATTTTATTCAATCTTTAACCTTAGATCATTCTGGAAACTTATGGGTAGGTACCAATAAAGGTTTCGCAAAAAAAGATCAGTATAAATTTAAAAACATTCTCCCCTCCTTTGGCAATTACATTACAAGTCTTTCCTTTTTAACTTCTGAAGAGTTGGTACTAGGAACCCCTAAGGGTCTTTACCTTTATGATGTAGAAAAAAAGAAAGTGAATGGATTGCCTTTTGCGATTGCTAATATTAATGAAATAAAAACCTTGGCTAACGGCAATTTAAGCATCGCTGCAAGTGACGGGTGGATACTTTTACGAAGTGCGAATGATTTTGAATACATTAAATCCAACGATGGATTGATCTCTGAAAATATTTTTACAAGTGCTCAGAAAACAAATAGAGGTATTTGGGTGGTTGGTGAAAAAAAAGCAGCTTTATTTAATAGCAATAAAATTAACCGAACCTTCAATGAACTGAGCTATGATCACCCCAACATTACTTCTTCCTATGTTGACAAAAAGGGAAATCTCTGGATAGGAACAGCTGATGAAGGAATTTTCATTTATGGAAAAAACGAAGATTTTCAATTAAACAAAAGCAATGGACTTCCTTCCGACGGTATCGCAAAAATAACAGAAGACAACCTTGGCCAAATTTGGATTGCCTCTTCCGATGGGGGATTGATCAAGGCCTTAGAACAACAGTTCCAATTTTATAATCAATCCAACGGACTTCCAAGCAATGATGTAAACGCCATTACTCAAGATTCTGCATTGAACATTTGGGTTGCCTGCGGAGAAAACGGAATTGCATCGATTCGCGATGGAGTAATTGCCAAATATAATCGACATCGAGATTTTTTAAATATAACTTGCAATTCACTTTGCTACGACGGCTACCAAAGACTTTGGGTAGGAACAGACGGAAAAGGAATTGGGGTACTTGATAGTTTAGGATTGTATCAAATAATAGATCGCAATCGAGGATTAAGTGGAAATCGAATAACTTCTCTAGTGTCAGACCTTGAAGGGAACATTTGGATTGGAACAGCTGAAAATGGATTAAATTATGTAAAAGTTGATCTTATAGATAGCCTTCAACAACAAGCCATTTTTTCTGTTGATAAAACGCAAGGAAAAGGAATAAATCATTTAAAACTTGGAGCAGACGGCAATATTTGGTACGCTACGACTTCTGGAGAATTGGGAAAAATAATTGGAACTCAATCCCCAATAGTTTTTAATCGGCAAAACGGAATTCCCTCTTCGGAAATTCGAACATTTATATTTGACAATCAAGGAGGACTTTGGCTTGGGACAGCTGGCGAAGGATTGTTGTATTCAAACACCATTTCTGGTCGCTTGAAGTTTAGCAAACATTCCATTAATCCATTACTTACTTCTAGCAATATTTTTTCTTTGGCAATAGACAATCAAGATGATTTATGGATTGGAAATGAAAAAGGTGTAGATCGATTTTCACCGGATGCAGCTGCCGACAATCAAGTTTATTTCTTTGGGTATTCACAAGGATATTTAGGCGGAGCAGCAAATCGCAATGCTCAATTACTGGATCAAAATGGAACTTTGTGGCTTGGAACCAGGGGCGGTCTAATCACGGTAAAAGAAGGACTGTCTGTCCAGAACAACACAGCTCCTACCCTTTCCTTTCGTGAAATAGCCATTCAAAATATTCCGATTTTAGATTCGGACTATGCTGATTTTTATGAACCCAACAAAGGTCTTGTTTCAGGATTGCAACTTCCTTGGCAAGTACAACAATTGACATTTGAACTTAACGGGGTTCATTTAAATTACCCTAACGATATTAAGTACAGATGGATGTTGGAGGGCTTAGATGAAGATTGGAACACGCTTTCTAAATCTAATCAAATTAATTATAGCAACTTGGCTGCCGGGGATTATCAATTCAAAGCGGAAGCTTCTCATGATGGCATTCATTTTAGTCCTACCGTCACCAGCGTGTTTTCTATTGCAAACCCAATTTGGAAAGAATGTTGGTTCAAATGGTTAATCGGGGCATTACTCGCATTGACTGTATTTTATATTTTTTATTCCCGCATTCAGCAAGTTCGGCAGAAAGAAAAAAGAAAACGCAAAGATTTGGAGCTCGAAAATGAATTGCTAAATCTAAATCAAAAAGCCTTGCAGCTGCAAATGAATCCGCATTTTATTTTCAACACTTTAAATAGTATAAATGCATTAGTTGCAAAGGGTGAAAACCAAGCTGCAAGAAAACAGATTAACAACTTTGCAAAACAATTAAGAAGCACTTTATCGAATTCCAGAAAAGACTTTATAAGTTTGGAAGATGAAGTAAAAAGTCTAGAAGAATATTTACAAATGCTTCAGTTTTGTCATGCTGAAAAATTTGATTTCGGTATTGAAGTTGAGGCCTCCATCAACCAAGAGGAACTGGAACTTCCACCAATGATACTACAACCGTTTGTAGAGAACGCAGTTTTGCATGGTTTTAATGGGATAAACAAGACGGGGCAATTGACGGTAAATTTTTCCATTCAAGGAAAATTACTGGTGTGTATTATCGAAGACAATGGAATAGGTCGGGAGGCAGCAGGAATTTCCAAAGCCAGAAAACCGGGAGCACATCAGTCCGCCGGAATGGATGTCACCAAATCTCGATTGGATAACTTAAAAGATGGATTGAATTATAAAAGTTTAGAAATCATCGATCTCAAGGAAAATGATATCGCCAAAGGAACAAAGGTAATTGTGCGCATACCATTTAGAGTTGGGTACTAATTCATCAAAGACCTCAGCATTTCTTCGGCTTCCGCTTTTTCTGGACTGATGCATTTTAGAAATACTCGATCCCTTGCATTTTCACCTTTGATTTTAATCAATCCTCGCAACTCTTTGTTATGAACAAAACCTATATAATGAACTGAAGATCTTAGAACATCTGCCCACTTGGATGAATTCAGTTCATCAATATTAAAGTCTAGACTAAATTTACCATTTTCTTCTTCCAAAACAATTATAGTTTCATAATCCTCACTTTCGAAAATAGGTTCTGGATTCAATATATACGTTTCATTATGACCTTTTCGAATTACGGCATAGTCCATTGACTCACCATTTAAATAATAGAAGCCATCATCCAAATCGACTTGATCATCAACTGAAATGTTTGTTCTATTTACTCCAGATTGGTCGCAAGCAGAAAACAACATCAAGGCAATCAGCACACTACTAAATGATAGACTAAAGGCTTTCATATATTTGAATTTTTATCTAAGCTAAGCGGAAGAAATAATAAAACGAACTTTATACTTTAATTTAACAGAATCTTAAAAAGATATTAAATAAATTAAGAATACTCCAAGGAGCTAATCGACTTTTAAGTTTATATTAAACTCTGTCGAATACCGTTATATTAGCCAGTAGAAAAAAAAGAAATGATAAAAGCGATTTTAGTAGATGACATGCAGGAAGCATTGGATGTCCTCCAAGCCGACATTAAAACCTTCTGCCCGGAGATTGAAATCATTGGAACAGCAAAATCGGTAGTAGAGGCCGCAAAATTATTTAAAGCAGACCAACCGGACATTTTATTTCTGGATATTATGCTTGGAGCCAATACAGGATTTGATTTGTTGGAAATCTTGCCTAACAATAACTTCCAGTTGATATTTGTTACGGCGCATAATGAATATGCGATGAAAGCATTCAGATTTTCTGCGGTTGATTATTTGCTAAAACCAATTGATCCAGACTTACTACAAGAGGCTGTGGGAAAAGCCAAAGAACGGGCCGCAATTTCCTCGGAGAGTTTGGAACTACTTCGGACACAAATTGAACATCCGAATAAATTAGCCCCAAGGATTTCTCTTCCTACACAAGAAAGAATTCATGTTGTTGACATTGTAAACATCATGCGCTGCGAGTCTATGGATAACAATACACGTTTTTTCCTAGAAAATGGGGAGAAAATTTTTGTGTCTAGAACTTTAAAGAAATTCGAAATTTTACTCCAAGATCATCCATTCATCCGAGTTCACCAATCTCACCTAATCAACTTAGAACACTTGGGAAGTTTTGAAAAAAAGGATGGTGGTTATATTAAAATGAAAAACGGAGACATCGTTCCTGTGTCTGTTCGAAAGCGCCCAGAATTGGTCAAAGCTTTGGATAAAATGAATCAATAGAATCTTAGCCTAAGTTTAAAATTCAATTTTGAAAGTAGTCCACTCCCCTTCCGTCTTCAAGATTAACTTTGCGTCGTGATTTTGTAAGATTTCACGACTAAGCATCAAGCCGATGCCTTGTCCATTTGTTTTGGTAACCTAGATTTCTTTAGCCTTTATCGAACTGTAGTTATTATTTATCAATATTTAATTTCCGAAGGGCTAAAGCTGAAAATAAATAATTTATAAAATTTTGTTACTCAACTAATGTTTGATAGCGAACAGGTTCTGTTCGAAAATACAATTGCATTTCCTCAGTTTTCATTAAATTCTATGGCCAAATTTTCCTATCTTTTCAATCGTTAATTCAAACTTCAAATCAAATCGTGACCAATGAAATATTTCTTAACCCTACTGCTTTCAATTAGCTTATCTATTTATGTAATTGGCCAAAACCAGCAATTTTCAAATAACGGTCAGGCCAAAGCAGCTGTACTTACATCGCCATCGCCTTCGTCAACGTACAATAGCAATTCACCTATTGAGAACACTTCAAATGCAGTCACTGTTCCGAACGAAGTGAATATAGGAAAAACAAGATTTGAAGTTCAGTCATTGGCGAGCACAGGAAGAAGAGTCGCCTTATTGCCGGACGGTAAAATTTCCGCCACCTTTCATTACGGCGTTAATCAAGCAGGCGGATTTCCGGATCGCGGTTCTGGTTACAATCATTTTGATGGAGTTAGTTGGGCAACAGAACCTTTGGAAAGTTTGGAAAAAGACCGTGCAGGTTATCCCTGTTTTACCACAACACCCAATGGGCTTGAAGTCGCTTTATCACACAAAAGCACAGGGACGGATACTTGGGCATTACACACCAACACTAAAATGCCAGATGAAGATGTTTGGGTGGAATCGGTTATTCCAACCGCAGTTCCGGGTGGAATCGTTTGGGGTAAAGTTGCGACTGGCGGAGCCAATGGAAATAGTATTCATGCCATCGGAATCTCGTTGGCAGAAGACTTTGGAGGGGCACCTTATCAAGGAATGGCGCAACATCTTTTATATTTTCGATCGACAGACAACGGTGACACTTGGGACCAACAAGATGTAATTATTCCTGGACTAGACAGCATGTTTTATAATGACATTGGTGGAGAGAACTATAATATTAGTTGTAATGGAGAAACGGTAGCTATTGCCGTTTTTGAAAGTTGGGGAGACATTGCCATTTTTAAATCAACAGACAATGGTTCAAACTGGTCGAAGACAATTATAAATGACTTTCCTCTTGACAAATATGACGGCAATGGATACACTGCTGCAGACATTCCTTTTGATCCCAATGCACCGGACTCTACTACCATTTTTTCATCGGATGGTTCTGGATCAGTTATAATCGACGACAATGGAAAAGTGCATGTATTTTTTTCGACCATGTATGTTTTTGCAGAAGGACCGGATCTATTTTTAAATTTGGAATCTGAAGGCATTGCCTATTGGAACGAAGACATGGCAATGAACGAAAGGCAAATTATTGGTTCGGCCTTGGATATGGATGGAGATAGTTTGATTACTATTTCTGGAGAATTTGCAGTCCTAAGATACGGAAATACAAACTATACCAGTTTTCCAAATGCTGCTGTTGATGATGATGGAAATCTGTATTGCGTTTATACTTCTGTTCGAGAAGATTTAACCAGTTTTGAAGAGTTGACTTTTAGACACATCTATTTGGTGAAATCTTCGGATGGTGGAGTTACTTGGACTGAACCAAGTGATTTGCTTGATCCTTCTTATTCCGAAATTTACAATTTTGTTGAAGGGATGTTCCCTTCTTTGCCAGAAAGAATTGGCGAAAAAATCGACTTGGTTTACATACAAGATTTCCAACCCGGCTACACTGCTGACAATGAAACCACAGTCGAACATTTAGTCAGACACATACAGTACGACAAAGACAGTTTCGAACCGATTACTTCTACAAAATTCCTGAGTGAGGTCAAAGACAATATTAATATATACCCAAACCCAGCAATAGAATCTGCCGTTGTTGAATTTGAGTTGATTCAATCAGCTGTTGTCCAGCTAGACCTTTTTGATTTGTTGGGGAAAAATGTGTTGCACCAAAAAACGCAGCAACTGACAGCAGGAATTAATCGCTTGCCTTTGGACATTGCCGACATGGAAAGCGGGATTTACTTTGTCCAATTGGGAATAGGCGAGGTGGCTATCACTCGGAAATTGGTAGTGCAGTAGGTTTGGCTGTAAATGGTAGCAGTCAAGGCTACGCTAATCGAAATTTCACCTGCATCTTGTGCCTTGCCCAAACAGGTATTCTATATTTCCTCTCAGGAATCCAGCATGGATCGTAACCCTTTAGCTGAAGATTCATAGCGAATATTAGCGGTATATTTTGTTTAAATTTACATCACTAATTAGAACATTTTCTAACGAACTAGTCTTTTAAAAACCATCTTGAAGTCCTTCTCTCTTTCAGCATAAAGGATAATTTATTCATATCAAATCATCCACTTTAGACTCCAATAAAATAACTTGAAATTAGACCAGGTAAAATGTATTTTTAACTAGATTTGGACGTCTTCTTCGAATTTAAATAGCTGAAATTCATGAAAAATCTAAGAGTTATTCAACCCAATGATTTTGAGCCTCATCTTCATTGGTATCCTAAAGCATTTAATGCGACAATTCATCCCATGATTAGTTTTTTCTTAAGTCTTGAACAGGATCGAATTATCAAAAGGTATTGTCATTTACATCCAACGGTAAACAAAGAAAAACTTACCGAAGTTTTGAATCATAAATCGAAATATTTTCTTTGGGCTGGCGCCGATCTTTTGAATGTTACTTCTGCTGGGGGCAAAAGGCAAATGGTCGTCATTGAAAACAATTCTTGCCCGTCGGGACAGAAGTCAATGCCTTTGGTCGATGACAATAAGGAGCAAGGAAGTTATAGACTTATGATTGAAAGGACTTTTAAACCCATGCTCAAAAACCTTAGGAATAAGATCAATGGAGGATTGGCGGTAATTTATGACAAGAACCCAATGGAAGTTTCTGGATACGCAGAAGTTATTGCTGATGTAATGCAGGAACCAGTTTACTATGTATCATTTTACAAAGATGAAGAAGATCCATCTGCCAAATTTGTTGATGGAATCCTTCATGTATTAGTTGAAAATGAATGGAGGCCAATTAGAGCAGCCTTCAGATATGTTACCCAGAAGCCATGGAACCGAATTCCTATTAACTCAAGGACAAAGATTCTTAACCCAACTATCGCCTGCTTAGCTGGAGGTCGAAACAAAATGGTTGCAGCTAAGGCCTATGATATTTTCAATGCTGAATTATCACCGTTTGGTTTAAAAATAAATATTCCAGAAACCATTTGGGATGTCAGCAAAAATGAAATTCCATTATGGGTCAGGAAACTAGGAGGCCATGCGGTTATAAAGGTACCCTATAGCAATGCAGGCCAAGGCGTCTATACCATAGTTACTCAAGATGAACTCGATGCTTTTATGAAATTGGAATTTGACTATGATCTTTTCATCGTTCAAAGTCTCATAGGGAATTCTAACTGGAGCAGTACTACTCCATCTGGAAAGTTATATCATGTAGGAACAATTCCCGACAACAAAAATCAAACCTTTGTCGCTGACATAAGAATGATGGTCAGCTCCACAGAAAAAGGAATTCGTCCTTTGTGTACTTATGCTCGAAGAGCGGAAAAACCACTGCTTGACAATATCTCTTCAAGCATTGATAGTTGGTCTATGCTCGGAACCAACCTTTCTATAAAAAATCAAGATGGAACTTGGGGCAGTGATACAAACAGATTAGTCCTGATGGACAGAAGAGATTTTAACAAACTAGGTATTGGTCTCGATGACTTAATAGAGTGCTACATTCAAACTGTTTTGTCAATGGTAGCAATAGACAAGATGGCACAAACCTTAGTCAACAAACAAGGCAAATTTCGAATGAAATTATTTAAAAGTCTAAATGATGATGCCAGTTTACTTTCTGAAATAAAAGTTAATTAGATAAAATGAATAACCGAGTACTTATACTAACTGACCACACCAATCATTCTTCGGAAAATTCTTTATATGATCTGTCAGTTAAAATGTTAGCACATTCTAATACTAAAAGTATTGATATTGCTAGTAGAGGAAATAAAATTAATTCGGAATTTTTCAATTCTAATCAGCAATCAAAATTATGGGCTACTAGAATAAATCAAGAATTCAAATATGAAGGAGAAAATCATCCATTATCAAAAGACTTTATTCAAGTCAATTTGACGAGTTACGATCTTATTTGGCTTCGATTACCGCCACCAATCAATACCAGATTCTTAGACCATCTAGATGAAATATTCTCTAATGCCGTAATTATTAATAACCCAAAAGGAATAACACAAACTGGGAGCAAAGCGTTTCTTATTAATTTCCCTAACATTAGTCCTCCCATGAAAATATGCTACACCCTTAAGGATATTATTGAATTCAAAAAATCTTTTCCAATTGTGTTGAAACCTTTTAGAGAATATGGAGGGCGAGGTATTGTCAAAATTTCCAATGATCTTGTAATTTCAGGTACCGCCAATTGGTCATTTGATGAATTTGCAAAAACCTACAATGAAAATCCTGTCGAATATTTGGCTGTAAAGTATCTCAAAAACGTCACTAAAGGAGATAAAAGAATTGTGGTAGTTAATGGTGAAATACTCGGAGCCTCTCTTCGAATGCCCGCAAATGACTCATGGCTTTGTAATGTATCCATGGGAGGAAGTTCTCATTTTGCTGAAGTCAAACCAGAGGAAGTAGAAATTATAAAAATAATAAATCCCAAGTTAGCTCAACTCGGAATTGTCATGTATGGTGTAGACACTTTAGTAAATGATGATGGAAAAAGAATACTATCTGAAATAAATACAACAAGTATTGGAGGATTACCTCAAATTGCAAAAAAGAGAAATGAACCATTGGTTGAAAAGGCAATTGATTTAATCTGGAAATATTTTAACGACAAAAAGAAAGAAAATGGATAGAGAAATAAAAGTAATTAATGAACTTAATCTTGATAAAGTACCAAGCAATGCCATTAGTAGATTTTGGCTAGAATTGGTTGAAGATGGAATGGGGGTGCCTATTAAAATTCCTGTAATTGTTGCTAAAGGAAAAAACAAAGGAAAAGTTGTCGGTTTAACTGCCGCAGTTCATGGGAATGAATTGAATGGAATTCCTGTAATTCAGCGACTCTTTAATGAAATAGATGTTAATAATCTTAAAGGAACTTTGGTTGGTATTCCAGTTCTAAACACTCCTTCATTTCTAAGGAAAAAAAGAAGATTTTTAGATGGCGTAGATCTAAATCACATTATGCCCGGAAAGGAAACTGGCACAGTCAGTCAAGTATACGCTTGGAGAATCGTAAACAACGTGATAAAAAATTTTCACTTCTTAATTGACTTACACACGGCAAGTAACGGAAGAATAAATTCCTATTACATCAGAGCTGATATGAGTGATGAAGTTGTACGTAAAATGGCATTACTACAAAATGCCCAGATAATAGTTCACAATCCACCAAGTGACGGAACATTGAGAGGAACAGCAGACGAACTAGAAATTCCAGCAATAACTCTGGAAGTTGGAAATCCCAATTTATTCCAAAAAGGAATGATTCGAGATGGCCTCACCGGAATTCATAACTTACTCGGACATTTCGGAATCACAGATTCTGAAGTTGAACAAATATCAGACAATACAGTAATTTGCAAAAAGTCGTACTGGTTATATTGTGACCGAGGAGGACTCCTTACTGTTCATCCCGAGGTAACTGAAGTAATACAGAAAGGCCAGAAAGTGGCAACCCTTAGAAACATATTCGGAGACGTACTCAAAGAATATTTCGCTCCAGAAAATGGAATAGTTATAGGGAAAAGTGTAAGCCCAGTCAATCAAGCAGGTGGTAGAATATTACACTTAGGCATAATTAAATAAAGGCCTATACCAAATTCATTTTACATTTGAAGCCTTTCACTCTTCAATCACGTTGTTGAGCAACAATTCTAAAGCCATCTTTCTATCATAGGTCATCGCAGAATTCCTATTCTTCCTTTTTTCCAAAATATTCTGACTAGCATATTGATGCATCGTCAAATAATTTCTACGAATAGCGATTTGTTCTATTTTCTGATCTTCGTCTACTACCAATCTTAACATAATTTTAGGCCATCAAATTTTCTTTCTTACCCAAAGTCAATGAAATCACGCCACTTGCCTCTTCATCTTTGTCAATATCAAATCAACCTTAAAATTTGTACTGATGAAAACATTTTGGATTTTTATAATAACTACAATACTTATTAGCATAGATGCTAATGCACAAACTTTAACTCAATCCATTAGAGGAACTATCGTAGATGAAGACAGCCAACTTCCTTTAATCGGCGCTACGATTAGCCTTTTGGAATCTAACCCTACAATAGGGACAACTACAGACGAAAACGGGCATTTTAAACTCACCGATATTAATATTGGTAGAGTGAGCATCGCAATAAGTTACTTAGGATATGAGCAAAAAATCATTCCCAATATCATTGTAAATTCAGCTACTGAAGTAGTATTAGATTTAAGTCTGGTCGAGCAAATTGAAAATTTACAAGCCGTAGAAATTATCGCCAACGAAGAAAAAGGGGCTGCGAACAATAGCATGTCATTGGTAGGAAGCCGTTCGATTTCAGCAGAACAAACCAACAGATACGCTGGAGGATTTAATGATCCTTCTAGAATATTGTCAAATTTCACCGGTGTGAGTAATTCCCAAGATGGTGGCAATGATATTATCGTTAGAGGCAATTCTCCAAAGTATATTCAATGGCGACTAGAAGGTGTTCAAATCACCAATCCAAATCATTTCGGAGATCCATCTGCCGTTGGAGGTTCAGTAAGTACGCTGAACAACAATTTACTTGCCACTTCGGATTTCCACTTGAGCGCTTTTGCTGCCGAATTTGGAGATGCACTTTCTGGAGTGTATGATGTAAAATTCAGAAATGGAAATAATGAAAAATTTGAAGGTATTTTTGGCTTTGGAATATTAGGCACAGATATTACCCTTGAAGGTCCTTTTAAAAAGGGAAAACCAGGATCTTATTTATTCAACTACCGCTACTCTACTGCAGGATTAGCGGCGGACATTGGCCTCATTGATGTAGGTGGAATTCCTACATTCCAAGATGCAGCTTTCAAGATATTATTACCCACAAAAAACACCGGCACTTTCTCGTTGTTTGGTTTGGCGGGGCTTAGCAAATTTAAATGGGAAAAAGTGACTCCAGCAACCTGGGTGACCCCGGGAGATAATTTTCAACAACCTGATATTTTTGAGGATTATGACAAGACCGCTCATTTACTTAACATCGGTTTAAATCACACCATTAGCCTAGATAAATCCAGTTTCCTTAAATCAAGTATTCTTTTTTCCAATGAAGGAATAGATGATCAAATTTTTGAATCTCAATTCGTCAATGTTCTTGGGGAAGATAATCAAACCATGGTAGACTCTGTCATTCAAAAAAGATTGAACTTTAATAATCAATTTTCTAAATCTAGTTACCGCGGAGCGGTTACCTATCACAAAAAAATCAATGCTAAAAACAAATTACAAGTAGGAATAAAATATAGTCTTATTGATTTCAAATTGGACCAAAGTCGATTAAGTGGAACTGGGAACTCAAGAACACAACTGGCGGACACCAATGAACAATTTGGAACCTTGCGCAACTACGCCTCCTGGAAACACCACTTCAATAAAAAGACTTCAATGGTTGCAGGTATTCACAACATGAATGTATTGTTCAACAACAAATCAACACTTGAGCCAAGGCTTGCTTTCAAATATGCCCCCAACCGTTCCAACAATTTCCATATCGGTTATGGAAAACATAGCAATGTTGAAAGTATCCACAATTACTTTGCGAAGGTAGCTGATCAATCCGGAAATATTTCTGAACCAAACCACAACTTGGGACTATTAAAAGCCCATCACTTTGTAGCGGGATATGAACACATTTTCAACAAAAAAACAAGCCTGAAACTAGAAGCCTATTATCAACATTTGTATGATCTTCCGGTAGAAAATTCAACCTCCAGTTACTATTCGACAATTAATGAAGGACTAGAGTTTCAATATGTTGATTTGGTCAATGAAGGTAGAGGAAAAAACTACGGTATTGAACTAACCCTTGAGCGTTATTTGAAAAATGGATTTTATTTCCTTGTCAATGCTTCTGTCTTTTCTTCAAAATATACCGCACTTGACGGCATAGAAAGAAATACCCAATTTAATGGAGACTATTTAGCAAATTTACTTTTAGGGAAAGAGTTTACAAATATGGGAAAAAAGAAAAACCAGACACTCAGTCTTAATGGTAAAGTGTTTTTCGGAGGTGGTAAGAGAATACTGTCTTTAATGAGAGACACGAATGGCAATTTGGCTGTTGATCCTACACAAGGCAAATTTTACGATTTCGAAAATGCATATGAAAATAAAATTGAAGACCTATATTTGGTAGTCCTATCTGCAAGTTACAAATGGAACAAACCTAACACAACCCATGAAATTTTTATAAACTTGGATAATGTAACAAACTTCAAAGGGAAGTTAGCAGAATACTATGATGAGAATGAAATTAACAATATAGGTTATGTTCAACAGTTCGGATTTTTCCCTAACGTAATGTATAGACTATACTTTTAAATAAATATTTATGAAAGCCGCTATTAGAAGAAATTATTGCAATCCAGCTGGGTTAAAAGTAGAAACTATAACCACACCAACACCAAAGGCTGATGAGATGTTAGTTAAAATTCATTCCACTACCGTCAATAGAACAGACTGCGGAGTACTTACCGGACTTCCTTATCTTTTCAGACTGTTTATCGGGCCTCTTAAACCGAGGAAAATAATTACCGGTACTGACTTGGCAGGAGAAGTAGTAAAAGTGGGTTCATCAATTAATAAATTTAAAGTTGGTGATAAAGTTTGGGCATTTAATGACGAAGGCTTATCGAGCCATGCAGAGTATATTTGTTTAAAAGAAAAAGAGAACGTCGATATCATGCCAGTCGAAATAAGTTATGACGAGGCAGCAGCTTCATTAGAAGGCGCGCACTATGCAATTAACATCACCAACAAGGTAACACTAAACGAAGGCGATGCTGTACTTGTCAATGGCGCAGCCGGAGCAATAGGCTCATCAATGATTCAAATTTTGAAAAGCTACGGCGTTATTATTACTGCCGTTTGCGAAACGAAAGACATTCCGTTGATCAAATCGCTCGGCGCTCATGACACTATTGATTATACAAAAGAGCAAGTAATGTCTACTAATAAAAAATTTGATTATGTATTTGATACCATTGGTAACTATTCTTTTGGAGAGTGGAAAAATTTACTGAATAATTCAGGAATATTCATCTCCACAGAGCTCGGACCCAACAACATCTTTCCCTTACTTGCACTAACAACAAAATTATTCTCTTCCAAGAAAGTAATTTTCCCGCTTCCAATGAACATCAAAAGAAGTATGAAAATTATGAAGCAGCATATTTCTGAAGGGAAATTTAGGGCCGTTATAGATCGAAAATACTCTTTGGATGAAATCGGCGCTGCGTTTACTTTTGTGACTACTGGATTTAAAACTGGAAATGTAATAATAAACATGACTAAATAAATCAAGAACTTTCAATAGTCGAATTTTATCAACTTTAAATCGAAAATTACAACAATTAGCCGCTGCTATAAAAACAAATCCTTAATTTGCATGTAAAGCCTGTTTATTATGGATCAGCGATCAGAATTAGAAAATATACCGGACAAGGAACTGTTCCTAACTTTTAGTAAAGACGAACAAGAAGCCATCTTGTCAATGAAGGCTGTGAAAAAATTTCCGAAAGGAAGTCTACTATTGGAAGAAGGAGATCGAATCACTCATTCCTTTTTCGTAATCAAAGGGTGCATCCGTCAATTCAAACTCATTGATGGAGTTGATAAGACAAATTTGTTTTACACCGAAAATAATTCAGTCCATCTTCCTCCACTTACAGAAGAAGTGGCCTATTCAAAATTCAATTTAGAATGCCTAGAAGATTGCACGTTATCGGTAGTGAGCTTAAAAACAGAAAAAGAATTTTGCAAAAGATTTCCCAGATTTGAAAAAATGTGTCGTATGACTAGTGAAAAAAACCTAGTCGACTTTCAAGAGTTCTTCGCGAATTACATAGCATCCTCTCCTGAAGAGAGGTATCTCTATCTTCAGGAGACCAGATCGGATTTACTCAATAGAGTTCCTCAATATCACTTGGCAACCTACCTTGGTGTTACCGCGGAATCATTGAGTCGAATTCGAAAGAGAGTTGCGAATCGATAATCCTTTATAAGTACTAAAGTCAAATTCAATTAGCATCCTGATCTAAAACGAAATCTATTGCTCTAGCTCGTTTCACTTTACAAAACTCCATTTAAACTCTTTTAAATGGGGTTAAAGTTCTTATTACAAACTCTGATAAGATTTGGAATTTCTATTTACAATAAGTTCTAATATTTTTTTGAATTTACCAGTTATATTGTTAGCTTAACTCTTGTTCCAAATAAGAGATAATTTCAAACTTTTCTAGATACATGAATGAAAATAAAATTTTATGGAATAAGTTAGAAAAAATCCATGAAACCCTTCTTAATAATTATAAGCAAGAAACACATATAGGCGGATTACTTGGAGTTTCGGGATTGGCTCTTTTTGAATTTTACTATGCTCAACTCAAGGACGACGATCAATATGCAGAGATAGGTTTAGAAATGCTTTCTCATTGCATGGAAAAAATTAATAATGGTTATAGCGTTCCAGCTTTTGGTTATGGCATTTCAGGGATGGGTTGGATTATGGATCATTTGAGTATTGAAGGATTTCTTGAAGATAGTAATGATGAATTATTATCAAATTTTGATGAATTCCTATTTGAAGCGATGATTCAAGATTTAAACAACAATAATATTGATTACATACATGGAGCAATAGGATATGGATTATATTTTCTGAATCGCCATGAAAACAGTGCTAATATTGATTTAAAAATACAATACATGCACAAGTTGAAAATTTTATTATCGGAGCTGGAAAAATTAGCGGAGCACAATGGAGATGAAATTACTTGGAAAATTAATTCGATCTTACACGAGCGACCTCCGTACTATGATTTTAGTCATGCCCATGGACTAAGCGGAATTGCTAATTTTCTCTGTAGACTTACTAATTATAATGAGTTAAAGAGTAAAGCCACTTACTTACTGGAAGGAACCCTAAAATACATATTGAAATACAAAACAAACGATAGTAATTCTCACAGTCTATTCCCTTCTCAAATTCACAATGAAAAAGAAGTAAAGTATTGGAGTCGCGTCGGATGGTGTTACGGCGATCTTGGGCCCGCAATGCTCTTTTCTAGAGCAGGAAAATTATTGCAGCGAAAAGATCTTAATGCATTGTCGGACGAACTATTTTCTCACGAGGCTGTAAAACGAGATCCTAAAATCACTCATACCTATGATTCTGCTTTTTGTCATGGGTCTTTTGGTAATGCATATATTTTCAATAGAGCTTACCAACAAAGTCAGAAATTGATTTACAAAGAATCATCGGATTTCTGGTTTACTGATGGTTTAAAAAAAGGAAATCACGAAAACACCCCAACTGGATTTATACAGAGAGATGGCATAAACAAAAATTGGGTTGATGTTAACAGCCTTCTTGAGGGCGTTGCAGGTATAGGACTAGTAATGATTGATACGCTAAGCGACAAAAAACTTAATTGGGACAAAATATTAATGATAAGTTAACCGAAGAAAAATCAATCATTTATGAAAAATAATAACCCCTACGATTTTTTTCCAAATTTTGTTTTAAGGTCCCCAATTTTACCTTTGGACTTCTATCATGAGGTAACAAAAGCGTCATTAGTCTCTGATGACACATTAAAAAGGGTTTGTACTGATTTGATTTTTAGAGAATCATTATTTCTTGCTTCTCCGTCTCTATTCAACAAAATGGATAAATGGCTAACTGAAGATCTGGATGATGAAAAAGAATTTAGTCGACTAAAGTATTCACTATTAAAATATATTTCCAGAATGTCATCCAGATGCACCCCTTTTGGACTTTTTGCTGGTTGCACCATAGGGAAATTTACGAATGATAGTAATATAAAATTAAATGCCACCACGACCTTTAGACGCCATACAAGATTAGATATGAATTACTTGGTCAGTCTTGCTCAAAATTTAGCAAAACTACCCATGATCAAATCTCAATTATTGTTTTTTCCAAACTCTAGCATTTATGAAGTTGGAGACCAGTTTCGATACGTAGAATACAAATACATTGAAAATAAAAGACACCATCATATCGCCAGTGTCTCCAATTCCGAATACCTCAATAAAATACTAACACATGCAAAAAATGGAGCTACGCTTGAAAATCTTGCAAAACTTATAGTGGAAGTTGACATCACTCTTGAAGAGGCTACTGAATTTATTTATCAACTAGTAGACAATCAATTGTTAATTAGCGAACTCGAACCATCTGTTTCTGGTCCAGAATTCCTAACTCAAATGATTCGAATTTTAGACAGAGTCAATGGTGTAGAAAACATATTAAAAACATTGAATGACATCCAAAATTTGTGCAATAAATTGGATCAAACAATCGGAAATGACACCTCTAAATATAAGAAATTAACAACGCTTATTACTTCGCTAGAAACAGAATTTGAAGACAAATATTTACTACAAACAGATTTATCAATAAATGGCAAAGAAGTTAACTTAAATAAAAAAATTGCATACTCCCTGCTACGAGCGATGACTTTTATTAATAAACTAAGTCCCGCAAGAACAGATACAAATATTGATAAATTTAGACAAGCATTTTCGAAGCGATATGAATCTAGGGAAATGCCACTATCAAAAGTGTTAGATGTTGAGATTGGAATTGGATTTCTTCAATCAGATTACGTTGATGATCCTGATCCAATACTAGATAATCTAATTCTACCTCCTGCAAAAAACAAGATACAAGAACATGAATACAAGATCAATTCAATACATCAACGTTTACATAAAATTATATTGGATGCGGTTTCAAAAAATGATCAAATAATAATCTTAAATGAACAGGATTTCGATCTTCCCGAGCCAAACTGGAATGATACTCCAGATACACTTTCATTTATGACTGAGTTGATAATGATTGATGGTAAGGAAAAAATTAAAATAATTCCTTCTGGCGGCTCTAGTGCTGCGAACTTACTCGGCAGGTTCTGTCATGGCGATCAAGAAATTTTAGAGCATACTAAACAGATAGTAGAAATCGAAGAAAAGATTAACAACAATAAAATTTTAGCTGAAATTGTTCATCTACCCGAGGCTAGAGTTGGAAATGTTTTAATGAGACCGGTATTCCGAAAAGCCGAGATCCCATATTTGGCAAAATCAGTTCTTCCTTTAGAACAACAAATAGATATTGAAGATCTAATGATTTCCGTAAGAGGAAATAAAATCCGACTGCGCTCTAAACGCCTAAATAAAGAAATCATTCCTAGGTTAAGTAATGCTCATAATTTTGTAAATAATGCGCTACCTATTTATCAATTTCTAGCTAGTATGCAAAACCAAGGCTTAAGGGCCAGTTTATTTCTCAATCTTGGTCCATTTTCTGAAGAATTTCCATTCATTCCTAGAATTGAATATCAAAATATCATTCTCAGACCTGCATCATGGAAAATAACAAAATCTGACCTAGGGCAATTATTAAAGAAAGAAAAAGAGGACGAAGGTTTACTGAATGCTGTTCAAGAATTTTGTACAACTTTGAATATCCCAAAACTAGTTCTACTAAAGGATGGAGATAATGAATTGTTAATAAATTTGAAAAACCTGACATCAATCCGAATGTGGTTAAATCTAGTTAAAAATCGAACTGTATTTATTTTAGATGAATTTCTATTTGATCAAAATGGCTTGGTTCAGGGCAGCGATTTCGAATCTTCTCATACCAATCAATTTATAATTTCCTTTTATCATAAAGAAAGATTGCAAAAGAAAAAAGACAAACATGAAAACTCAAAGAACCTTTTTCATTGGTGATGATTGGTTGTATTATAAAATTTATTGTGGAACAAAAACAACTGACTTTTTATTGTCCACGAGGATCAAACCTTTAATATTTGAACTAAAGCAGAGTGGATTAGTTGATAATTGGTTTTTCATCCGATACCAAGATCCTGAACACCACCTTCGCCTTAGGTTCAAGTGTGTTAACATTCAGAAGATTGGCGAAATAATAACGCGCGTAAATCGTCAATTGAAGGATTTAGTCGAGCAAGATTTGGTTTGGAAAATACAAACCGACACCTACCATCGAGAATTAGAAAGATACGGCAGCAAAACAATTGAATTAGCAGAAGAACTTTTTCATCACGAAAGTGAAATGATAGTCAATTTCATTGATTTGCTAACAGAAGGCACTGAAGGCGATGAACTACGTTGGATGTTCTCATTACGTGGTATTGACTCATTTTTAAATGACTTTGAATTTAGCCTACAGTCAAAAATGAAACTAATGTCTTGGTTAAAATCTGATTTTGCTATAGAATTTCACTCGGATAAACATCTTAAAAAGCAAGTAAATGATCGTTATAGAAAATACAGGCAAAAAATTGATTCATTTATGGCGTTAACCCACGAAACTGCAAATGAATACGCTCCTTTAATAGCGTTAATTGATGAGCGCAGCAATAAAATTAAAGTTTCTTCTCATCATATTCTGGACATCCAAAGTAAAGGTAAACTTGAAATGGATATCAATGAACTAATGGCGAGCTATATCCATATGTTCATGAATCGTCTATTTAAATCAAAAAATCGTATCCATGAAATGATTGGATATGACTTCCTATTTCGCTATTACATGGCTCAAATCTCAATAAATAATAACAATATTACATGATTTAATTCTTTTACATGATATTTATTTTGTATGTTTACTGTGACGCCAAATTAGATTCTTAACCTATTCTAACCTATGTTAGAATGACAAACTAAGTATATTATGAAAAAGAAGACGATCAAAAAATTGAAACTAGACAAGAGTGTTATCTCGAAATTTAGTGCAACTACAGTAAAAGGCGGAGGCTCTAGGCGCATGACTTGTGGTGGATCTGGACCAACAACTGGTACTGACAACTGCCAAGGGACTACAATGACTGCTGGAAATTGTGGTACAGTAATAGGATGTCCTATCACTTAATCAGTCTCCTTCCTAATTAAGAATAACTGTTTTGTACTTTAAAACAGTTATTCTTATTTCGTAAATGTGCCAAACTTAAATCCTTCGAGTTCTAAACTTTTCTACTTTCAAAATCTAGCAACCATTGTTTTCTTGCTAGCCCACCACCGTATCCTGTTAATGTTCCATCCTTCCCAATGATCCGATGGCAAGGAATAACAATCGAAACTCGATTCATTCCATTTGCCCGAGCCACCGCTCTAACTGCTTTAGGATTGTTCAAGGCAAAAGCTTGATGTTGGTAAGTGGCAGTAGTTCCATATTTTATCTCGAGCAAAGCGGACCAAGCCCGTTTTTGAAAATCGGTACCCGGCGTTTCCAAAGCAACATCAAATTCCCTTCTCACGCCATTAAAATACTCCTTTAACTCCTTTTTTGCTTGTTTGATGTGTTTGTTTTCTCCAATCAGAATTTCTGCTTTCAATAGTTTTTGCAAATCACGAAACTCAGTTTCAATCATTTTTCGATCCGTAAATTCTAACATGCAGATTCCCCGATCTGATGCACAAATCAACATTGGTCCTAGCGGAGTCGTTAAACGATTTAAAAGTAAGATGTTTTTTTCAGCACTTTTCTGAGGAGACTTTCCTAATATTTTTTTAAAGGTATATCCAAATCCACTCAGCGATTCATATCCTTGATCATAAGCGGTGTCGGTAGTTCTTTTTCCATCCTTCAATTCTTTGTAAGCATTATTTACACGATACATTCTTTGAAAAGCATGGAAAGTCAAACCGTAGTTCTCTTTGAACCATCTTCTGACTTTGTCAGGACTAATACTTTCTTGTCGAAGCCATTCATCAGAAATTTTCTGTTTCGGATTTTCTTTAACCAATCTAATCGCCGAAACAACCGGAGCAGGTGCTTCTTTAGCATGTGCCGTAGGTTTACAAATTTTACAAGGTCTAAATCCTGCTGTCAACGCTTCTTTAAAAGTCGAATAGTACACTACATTTTCTTGCTTTGGTTTTCTCGCTCGACATGTAGAGATACAAAACACTGAAGTGGTCTTTACACCTGCGAAAAATATCCCAACGTAAGTCGAATCCCTCTCCACTAAAGCCTTGTAATATTCACTTTGTTTGGCCTCCGAAATTTCAGACATATTTGATAAGGTAAAAACATTGATGGTAATTCATCGGGGTTAAAATTACAGGAACCCTAGTTTACACACAACCGATTTTTAAGCAAGTATTTTTTTAATCCAAATGAGGTCTGGATTCAAAAATTTTCTTTTTTTCAGCATACCAGTTTTCCATTGCGTTGGGAGTCTGCATCAGGTCCTTCATTTTTTGCATCGCATCAAGATGAGGCCCATCTCCAGTCTTGAACATTTCCATTCCGTGTGCTTTGCTCTTCGCAGCTATCTCTTCAAATGTTTCTCCCTCAAATTCCGCATCGCATGCACCACCGAGTTCATGGCAGGTCATCTTTTTCATAAATTCTATTTTATATAAAAAATACTTTAAACTTAAGAAATCCACCAAAACAAAAGAGATCGGTTATTTCTCAATAACCGATCTCAATATAATAAATTCATTAAGGACTAATTAGAACAGGAATAGCCACACCAATTCTAAATATGACTTTTGATAAACTTCCAAATAGCATCTAAAGCTTCTTGTATCAATTCTTGTTCTACTGAAAATTCAGTACCATTTGCATAACGAACCTTAGACCCATTACCATCTGGACTACAGTGATCCACATCAATAGAATCTCGCCAATATTGCGCATGATTTCTCCATTCTTTTTGGTTCACTTTGGTTGGAGCATCTACCCAAACATTCCAGGCCAATACGCCCCCTTTTTTCAATAGATTCCCAGAACCGATATTAAACAAATCCATAACTAGATGATTAAACTTATTTACAAATTCATCATTCTTTGTTGCGATATCACCAATACCAACTTCTAAATTGGCATAATTCCATGCTTCACTGTTATGCAAAGTGAAACTTGGTAAGTGATCCAATGCTTTTGGTGTATACAATTTATCTCTTACAAAAATCACTTCTGGATCTTTGACATTTTTCATTATTTCTGTGCGATGGGTATGTACTCTTATGGCTTGATCTTTTGAAATTGGTAAATGATGAAGCAAATTTAATACTTCAAAAGCTCCCCAAAATAATTTTCCGTAAGCGGACTGCTGAGCATCTTTGCTAAACCATATTTTGGGTTTGACAACCATATCTATAGCCAAACTTTTATCTTTTTCATTAACCCATCCACGTTGTTTCTCAACGGTAACCTCAACGTTGATTGTTCCAAAACCTTTGATATAGGTACCTTGCTGAGGACAGATTACTGCCCAATTCTGCCCGGTATTGTCGTATCCTGCTCTAGAAATATCTGGAGCAAACATTTGAAAACATCTAGAATCCGGATCATCATGCACAGTCAACCAGGTAAACTCCGGCCATAATACACGTTGTTGACGTTCAATCTTTTCGACAAATTGTAAGTTGCAGTTAAAATCTAAACTACTTAAATTTGCAACACCATCTTTATATTGTAAATCTTTATTCTTCTCTATAAAACCACCAACCCAACCTTTTGCGGGGATATGATTAGGTGAAATCTTTGCCATATTGAAAATTTTAATTGATTAATTAATGAAATAAACTTACGAATTGGCAAGAATGGATTTAAGGGTAGAAGTACCTGATTTTAACTTGGGGGTTTTCTACATTAATATTTATTTTTGGAAATTATTTTATCGAAATTGGGACTTAGCGCTGTACAGATCACTTCGATCAAATAAAAAACCCGAGTCACTTTAAGCAACTCGGGCACTAGATTTTTAAAGGGGCTTTTATTTAAATTTTGCAATTCTTTTAGTTCCTATTTTTCCAGCCTTACTTTCAATTCTCAAGAAATAAACGCCTTCTGGATAGTCCGTCAAATCTGCCCTGACTTGGTGTTTTCCTGGAGTGAAAATTTCATTATGATTGATCACCTTCAATGTTTTACCCACCAAATCATAAAGACCAATGGTAAGTTGCTCAGCGTTTTCTAAATCAAATTCAAGATAAGTTAAATCTGTTGTTGGATTGGGACGCAAATCAAAATCAAATGACTTTTGAACATTGCTCACGCCTACTGGCTCACGAATCGTATTGATCGTTGTATTGGTGATGATCGGTGCATTGAAATCAAAATAAATTCCCGCAGTATTGTTAATTACCGTCCCTGGAGCTAAGTTCTGTTTTAGCTCTATATCAAAGATGAAGAATCCATTGGATGCAGGTTCATTCACAAAAGAATCCGGTAGCAAAATATTTTCAAATAGTATTTCCATGATATTTCCCTCCACTATTCTTGCTGAATAATCATGACTTGCCGGACCTGGAGTAAATGTTCTTAAATCAAATTGCGAACTCAACGTATCTCTTAATAAAACGGTAAAGGCGGTATCATTTCCAGTATTCTGAAAACGAATCGTATAACTCATATCTGTAACTTCCGGCTCTATGATTCCTTCAACTCCTTCACCTGCTGGTGATGCAGTTTTGTCATTGGGATCGTAAGCACCCGTTACCTGAAATGGACAGAAAATATAATTGTTGGACAGATCGACGTCGGTACCATTTTCAAGTGTTGCTTCAAACTCATAATCCAATGCAGTTCCAATAGGTAGGCTCGAAGGAATGTAAAAAGATGGCGTATATATCCAAGTTTGTCCGGGTGGAATGTCCGTGTACTCCCATGTTAAATTAAACGATGAAGTATCATAAGCGGTGATTGCTGGATTACTCGACAAATATTCTATGACATCGGGATGCGTCATACTTAATGTACCTGAAGCTGCAACTCCACCAATATTCATTAAACAAATTCTAACCATTTGTTGAAATCCTGGCCTTGCATTGAACTTCACAACTTTTATTTGAATATCCATTGGTGGATTGTATTCAAAGTGATAATCATTGTCCTCATAACTTTGACCAAGCTCTGTGGCATTCACTGTAATTAAACTGTCGCATAAAAGTGAGACATCTATTGGATAATTAGAAATAGCGATTTCATAAGTTCCTGGTTCTGCAATAAATGAATATTGACCATTGATGTCTGTAAAATCAATCTGTCCATCACTCAATTCAACTCTAAAATTTTGCAAAGAAATACTATTCGGATCTCTAATACAATCTACATTTTCATCAATAACAACATTACCTGAGATCGATACATAACAACCGGGGTCTTCAACCACTTGAACGTTTTCATGCGTTTGACATCCATTCACCTGATCTGTAACAGTCACGGAATAGTAATCTGGGGACAAGTCAATGGCCGTTGCTCCAACTTGACCATCACTCCATAAGAATGTCGGATCTGTCGCTCCTCCAATTACTGTTGCGGTTGCTGTGCCGTTTTCCACATCACAATCGGCAAAAGTGCTGCTAGTCTCAAGATCAATTACAGGTTCAATTACAATGGATCCAATGGCTATACACAACTCACTATCCGTTACAGTAACGTCATAGGTCCCAGGTGCAAGACCAGTAACTTGCGGAGTGTTTGGTCCATGGCTCCAATTAAATTGATAAGGAGCACTACCGCCTGAAGCGATCACTTCAGCGGTTCCTTCATCTAAACAAGAGACGGATGATCCGGAGATAGACAACTCTAGCGTGTTGTTATCATAGATGATTATTGAGGAATTGGTCTCAACGCTTAGCGGTCCTGCCGTTCCCATTCCGGAAGTGGTAATTGTAAGCTCATAAGTTCCTCCACAACCAATGATCGCTATTTCAGTGTCATTTCCTGACAAAATACAACCATCTACAGTTTGCCATTCGTAAAGATATTCTAAGCCTTGTACTACCTCATGAATTGCCGTTAATGTCCCCGACGGATTATCGCAAAGTAAAGTTGAATCTGAAGTAAGAATATCTGGATTGGGATCAGCTGCTAATAAACTTAAGGTCAAAGTTTGAGGACAACCATTGGTTCCGATTTGACCATTGTCAAACTGTCCGAAAAATGGTGCTACAAATGGAATTCCATTTGTGGTATAAACTTCACCAAAATCTAAAAAGAATTCCTCGTTTATATTTTCTGATGGCAGCACTTCTATGTCCAATTCATATCGTGTTGGACAGACTCCGGCATTCCCAACATAAACGATATGTTGGCCTTCATTATATAGTATTCCATTCTCTGGAAAGAGAT
>CALFWO010000039.1 GCA_937928045.1 uncultured Saprospiraceae bacterium
ATAATTACTTTATCTGGTGGCCCATGTGCGGATGCCGATATGGATGGTATTTGCGCGGAAGATGATTGTGATGATAATGATGCTAACTTTCCGATGACAGCAGGAACGCCATGCGATGATTTCAATTCGAATACGATCAATGATCAGATACAACAAGACGGATGTACTTGTCTTGGTATGCCATTACCTTGTACGATAGACAATGATGGTGATGGAGTTTGTGGTTTTGAAGATTGTGATGACAACAACCCGCAATTCCCAATGGCGGTTGGAACACCTTGTGACGATGGTGACACAACCACCGAGAATGATGAAATACAATCTGATGGGTGCGAATGCGCAGGAACGCCAATAACAACAGCAGCGGATTGCGATGATATTGTAGTAAACAATGATGATACTTCCATCAGTATTTCTGGATTAGATTCGGCGCCAATTTCTGAAGTTGCTGTATGGGATGCTGAAGGTGAGAAATATTTTTACTGTGTAGAAAATTGTCGACCATCAGAATTGATAGAAAACTTAGGAGCAGGAACCTACTTCATAAAGATCAAATTTTTTGAACTAGACTACGAATTAATTTGTGAATTGGAAGTGGAGATAGTCCTATCGGGCGGTCCATGTACGGATGCGGATATGGATGGTATATGCGCGGAAGATGATTGTGATGATAATGATGCGAACTTTCCAATGGCAGCCGGCACAGCTTGTGATGATGGTGATGTCGATACCGAAAATGATCAGATACAGTCTGATGGTTGTACTTGTGCAGGCACTCCAATCGTAGTTACTGTAGATTGTGATGATTTAACCCTTCGAGTAGAAGATGACAACATTATTGTCGAAGGATTGGATGCTAGCCCAAATTCATTCTTAGAAGTCTTCAATGATAATTGGGATAAAATATTTAAGTGTGCTGGTGATTGTTTGCCAACAGAAACACTGTCTAACCTAAGTCCAGGAACTTATTTCGTAAATGCGAAATTGTTGGATGAAAATTGGGACGAATTGTGCGAAGAAAAAGCCTATTTGACAGTTGAAGATGTTATGATAATTCAATCGTCTCAAATACAATCCGGTAATAATTCTTCAACAAATGCTTGGGAAAATCCTGGGTTGATATTTCACACTGCGGCCGATCTTTCTGAAGCAAATATGGTGGTCTATCCAAACCCAGCAATTTCTAATGACTTACTTTTTATTCAGTTAAATAATTTGAATAAGGCGAATGTAACATTGAGAATTTATGACAACTTTGGTAAGTTGATTATAGAGAAAAACAATGAAGGAACTGATCAGGCCAAATATGAATTGGAACTGGATCAATATCCTGCTGGATTGTATCTCGTGAGTTTGGAAAGAGACGGCAGGCGATTGGTTTCTGAGAAATTGATCTTGACTCGAGATTAGCGTTAGTGTTGATTTAATAGAATCAAGTTATAAAATTAAAAAGACCGAGTAGATTTATCTGCCCGGTCTTTTTGATTGATGATCCGTTACTTGAACTTTCGATTTAGACATTAATAATTATTTCGATCATTGGAAACTCCTAAAAGAAATTGCTTCCAGAATTAATCATACTTCCTAATCACCTGCCCGGTTCCTTTCCCTTCTACAGATCGGACATAACAGTTGACTACTTGCTCCATTGGGATAGGGTTGTGTCCCGGGAAATAATCTTTGTATTTTTCATAAGCATCTTCCACTACGCCAGTGGATACCGCATTGATTCTAATTCCGTTTTCTAATTCTAGCGCAACGGCCTGAACAAAACTATGAATCCCGCCATTAACCATGGCTGCACTAGCAGTTTTGATAACCGGATCATCAGCCAATATGCCGGTCGTCAAAGTAATCGATCCGCCAGGTTTTAAATAATTTTTCCCGATGCGCACCAAGTTCACTTGCCCCATTAATTTACTTTTAAGGCCGATGTGATAATCTGCTTCTGACAAATCTTCGAATGGCGCCCATCTGGCTTCACCTGCAATGCAAACAATGGCGTCGAGTTCGCCAGTTTGTTCAAATAATTTTTCTAAAGATTTGCTATCACTTATGTCAGCTGAATATTCATTTGTTGATCTCCCACTGATCAGGATTTCATGATTCATTGAAAAATGTGCAGCCACTTTTTTTCCGATTGTTCCTCTTCCTCCTATGATTAATATTTTCATCTAATCTTAATTTTTTGTACGTTCTATGGTTAAATATTTGATCAGGCCATGCCCGTTGCTGGTCCATTTTCCTTGACATCCAATTGGTAGCAAAAAATATTGACCAGTATGAAAGGTGAATGTCTTTTGATCCGAAACTTCTAAGCTAATTTTTCCAGAGAGAATATGAATGATTGTTTCTTTTTCTTGAGAAGGTAATAAGTAGGTGCTCGGTTGTTCAGCCTTCATATTAATGGTCAATTCGACTCCTTTGTGTAGTAATTCTTCGTAAGTTTTATTTTCTTCAAAGTTAATTGCATTTCCAGATAAGGTAGATCGATCGAATAAGACATGTTGTGGATTCCCCATTTCCAAAGTAGAATCTGCTCGGGTGGTGGCTATCACTGAAAGTTCGTAGTGTAGATTATTGCCAGCACGAATTTCCCATTCGCCTTTAAAACCTTTTGGTGCGAAGAAGTAATCTCCAGAATAAAATAATTGAGATGCCCCTATCTTGGGTTTGACCATAGCTTCGCCTTGATACATGTAGACGAATTCATCAAAACTATAATTTTCAATTTTGTTATTCCATGTTTCTGTTGATACCACAAAAATACCAAGTTCTTTTCCCCAGTATAATTTCTTTTGATAGAAGTCTTTTTCTGGTTCGTCTTTTAAATCAATTTTTTTCAAACCAACTCCTGAAATCGCTTCGATATCAAATAGTAGCGGCTCTATAATATTCTCAGCAGATGGTTGTGCAAAACTTGAAATCGCTGTGCCTAATAAAAAGAGGATTGTATAAATCGGATAATTCATTTGGCGTGAAATTTAACTAGTTTTTTTGCGATAAAATTCATCTGCATTTACAACCAAAGTTGTCAGTTCTACTGTATGACCATCAGGGTCTTTCGTGTATATAGAATGAAAATAATAATGGTCTTGAAAGATGTATTCAATGTTTAAGTGTTTATATTTATTTTTCGCCAATTCAAAATCTTTATTGCTAACATTAAATGCAAAATGATCGACTACAATGTTGGCTGGTAAATCCGAGAAGTGTTTGTCATCCTCCTTTTTTGGGAATAGTGCAATTCCAGTCTTCCCGGCAACTAAAAAGATAGGATAGCCTTTCCATTTTTCCGTTTCGATTACTTTTAGTCCAAGCACTCGATGATACCATGAAGCAGATGCCTGAAGGTCAATTACGCGAATAGCAACATGGTCTAAGTGGTTAATTTGAAATTCAAACATTTGGCGAAGGGCGTTATTATTTTTGGTAAAACATTTAACATTTTTACACAACAAGATTTGCTATTTTTGCTTGCAATATAGATATTATGTTTAGAAGTATACTTTTTTTGCTCTTGGTGTTTGTCGTCCAAAATGTTGCTTTTGGTCAGTGTTTTATTCCGGACTATACTCATGTTTACTGTCCTGACGACTACGTTTTGGATTTAACTTTGGCTGAGACGAACGGGAACGGAACTTACACCTATACAGAAAATCTAATCGAAATAATTGCGCCGTATTCATATATCCCCACCGGATCAACAATTATAAACGGAACATTTATGGAAAATGGAACTGGCTGTATATCTGAATTTCAAGTGATTGTTGAAGCTGTGGTTTTTCCTGACACAGATTTGCTAGAAGAGTATTTTTTAACCTGCGAATTAGCAGGCGTAACAATAAATTTAAATCAGCAAGAAGATCCGTTCATTGATTACTATTGGATTGATCCCTCGGGATCCACTTTTGCCGTAGATCAAGAAGTTTATATTGAGGAATTGGGGACCTATACTTTAGAGATGTTTCATTTGCAATATTTTTGTACAGTCTTTGTAGAATTTGATTTGAGTTTTGATGATTCCACAATTCCTGATGCTACTTCTGAGGTGGTGCAAAACTGTGATAGTACAGCGAATATTGTTTTATCAACAAATCTTGACACTTCTAATTTATCTGTAGAGTGGTTTGGTCCTGGACTCGTTGATCTAAGCGATCCTTTTAACATTCAAGTAAACCTACCTGGTATTTATCAATTTGATTTAACAAACACTACTAATGGCTGTGGCACGACTGAGACGGTTGAAGTGACTGAAATAGAATGTGTCGGTTCTAATGTTGAGGAATTACTACAAGCATCTGATATTTCTATTTTCCCTAACCCTTCGAATGGTATATTTACTATTAAGCCAATAGATTTTGTTGGAAAAGTAAATATTGAAATTTATAATATAGTTGGAAATTTAGTTTGGAGAAAAAGCAATTTGCAATTCAATGAATCAAAGGTTGTTGATCTTCAATCGTTGCCTAATGGAGTTTATTTTATTGAAATTCATTCAGGCGGACTTAAATTAGTTAGTAGGGTGGAAAAACACTGATGGTGATCAACGCTTAATTTTAGTTTGGTAGGCTTTAATGGTGCCCCAAACTTTAGAAAATGCTTCACCTCCTTCCTTGTCTATTGGCGGAGAATTCGTAAACACTATTTTCGCTATACCAAGGCTCGGTATAAAATACATGTTTGTTCCCGAACCAGGGTCTCCACCATTGTGTCCAATACTTAGTCCAGATCTACTATTCTCCCAGAATATCCCATATTTTTCATCCGCATCTTTGAAGTAAGGTTTCATCATTTCCTTAGCTTGCGCTTCGGTAAGGATAGTTCCTTTTCCAAGGTAGCAATTCATCATTTCCAGTATGTATTTACTCAAATCTTCAACACTCGTAATCAAGCCACCATCGGCAAAGGTGATTAAATCATAATGAGGAATGGGCATTCCCGGCTTTAAATATGGAATTGCTTTCAAATTACGATCCGCTTTTTTTAATTCCCAAGTCGTACTAGTCATTTGCAATGGATCAAATATATGCTCTTGAGTAAATTCAATAAATGTTTTTCCAGAAGCCTCTTCAATGATTCGAGCGGCCATCCCAGCCCCGATATTACTGTAAGCAAATTTATTCCCAGGACCTACTTTTAAGAAATTTTTCTTGCTATAATATGTTCCTGATGGATGAAAAATACTTTTAATAAATTCATCTAATCCAACACGTTTATTTGAATTGTAGTCAGTCACCATTTTGTGAAGTGCTTTAGGCTTGGCACTTGGATCTATATTTATTTTTTCCTCAAAAATATATGCCTTTTCATAAACTTCTGGATCTTTTAAGGAACTGGTATGGCTGGCCAGGTGTCGAATAGTTATCACTTCATTTGGGAATCGAGGATTAATAATTTTATAAGGCAAATATTTGTCAATCGGATCATCCAAATCCAATAGATTCATCGACTGGGCTTTCATCAATGAAACACCAATAAAGGTCTTGCTTATACTTGCAATGTTCTGGGTGGTTTTGGAAGTATAAGGTCGGTTGTTTGCCTCATCCGCTAACCCAAATCCTTTGATGTATTTAACTTCGCCGTCACGTATGATACTCACTGCAAATCCTGAGATATTTGGGTTGTCGGCTACAGTATTCAAGACTTGATCAATGCTGTCTTGGTAATTTTGGGCGTATGTTTTTGGGGAGCTTGCTGCGATACAAAATATTAGAAGCAAGAAGTGGATTGGATGCATTTTAGAGGCTTTGGTTTAAAACAGTAAAAAGGTATTATCTAAAAGACCCGGAAAAATCTCAATGGTTGTAATGAATCTGGATAATTATCGCTTTTGTTGCTGTTAAAGTAGGTTGGATGTTAAAACAAGAGATAATGCTGCGGATTTCGTAAAAATCCGTAGGCCAGAAAATTTTGGCTTTGAATCACCCAAAGGATTTCGTAAAAATCCGTAGGCCAGAAAATCATTGCTTTGAATCACCCAAAGGATTTCGTAAAAATCCGTAGGCCAATATTCAACCCGCCTTATCCAATCAAGAAATTCGCTTCAAAGTCTCCAGTAAAAATCCCCAATATTTTTGAACAGAACTAATCTGAACCTTCTCATCCGGCGAATGTGCTCCGCGGATATTTGGCCCAAATGAGATCATCTCTACCTCTGGGTAATTCGTTCCTAAAATTCCACATTCCAGCCCAGCATGACAAGCCGCCACATGTGCGGGCGCATTAAACATTTCTTTATAAAGATCTTTCATTAAACTCACAATCTGCGCATCAGGCTTCGGTGCCCATCCCGGGTAGGTACCAGAAAAGGAAACCTCAGCTCCCAGTAATTCCATGGCTGATTGAATCATAAACGCTTCATCCATTTTTTCTGAATCTACTGAACTTCTACAAAGACACATCAAAGTATAAGACCCATCTTTGATCAATACTCTAGCCAAATTGTTTGAAGTTTGTACAAGATCTTTAATGTCAGGACTCATTCGGTAGATGCCATTCGGAATGCTATATATTGCACGCAATGCATCCTGCAAAAAGTCATCTTCCAAAACGGAATCAGGAGACGATGTTGCAACGCAATCTAATTCAATATTTGGATCAGTCGTTTTATATTCACTAATTAAAGTTGCTTTGTATTGCCTTGTGAAGTTTAAAAAATCTTCTTCTTGGTCCGCAGAAATTACTATCGTCGCCACTGATTCTCTTGGAATCGCATTGCGCAATCCACCACCATCTATAGCCGCTACTTGCAAATCAAAAGACAGGCTTAATAAAAACAAAAAGCGATTCATTAATTTGTTGGCATTGCCAAGTCCTTTGTGAATGTCCATTCCAGAGTGACCGCCGGAAAGTCCCTTTATCTTTACTTTAAAAGTTTTTCCATTTTCCATCGTTGCTTCAGAAGAATAACTACCTGTTCCAGTTACGTCGATTCCGCCAGCACAACCAATCGTTAACTCATCATCATCTTCGGTGTCTAAATTCAACAAAATTTTTCCATCCAAAAGACCTCCTTTCAATTCTAGTGCTCCCGTCATCCCCGTCTCCTCGTCAATCGTAAATAGCGCCTCAATTGGCGGGTGACTGATATCGGTTGATTGCAATATGGCCATGATGGTCGCAACCCCAATTCCATTGTCAGCGCCCAGCGTTGTTCCATTTGCTTTTACCCAATCTCCATCGATAATCATATCGATTCCTTGCGTCAAGAAATCAAATTCCGTATCATTATTTTTTTGGTGCACCATATCCAAATGACTTTGCATAATAATCATCGTGTCATTTTCTCGGCCAGCAGATCCCCCTTTCTTAATGATTACATTTCCAGCTTCATCCACCATCGTTGATAGTCCCAATTCTTCGCCAAAAGCTTTCATAAATGCAATGACCCGCTCTTCTTTTTTGGACGGTCGTGGTACCGCGTTTAGCTTTTCAAAAGACTCCCACAATGCCGCTGGCTCCAATGCTGATAATACTCCCATTATAATGCTGATTAATTTTAGTAAATGAAATGTAAAAGTACGTTAAATGATGTAATGTTAAGAATGGAGTTTGGGCGTGTCCTCTTCGTTTAACTTCGAGGTCGTTCCCTTTCATACTCCCTAAACAGTCGGTCTCGTTGGCGCGAGACGGTCTTTCAGACCCATTGCAGGCAACTCACGCGCTCCGCAATGTTGATTAAATTTACTTTACATTTGATTTGACGAAATCCTTGAAGATTTTATTCAAAATTGAAATTATACCATGAAACAAATTGTCCCAATTCTTTTTTTAGTATTAACCTTCTCCTGCAATTCTCAAGATTACAAACAGAAAGCCAGAAACAGCGCCAATCAAATTGCAGAATACGTTGTCAATGCCTTTGAAGACTCCAAAGGGAATTTGTGGTTTGGTACTTTGCGGGAAGGAATGGCGATGTATGATGGTAAACAGTTGAGGTACTTTACAATGGCTGATGGTTTGCCTTCAAATAGAGCTGTTGGGATTATTGAAAATCCGAATGGAACTTATTGGATCGGAACTGGAAAAGGCCTGGTAAAGTATGATGGAAATTCCTTTTTTCATTTCCCTAATAAAGATGATGCCAGTAGCATGATCAGCAATATGTTTATTGATAGCAAAGGAATATTTTGGGTAGGAACCTGGGACGGCGTCTATACCTTTGATGGCAAAGATTATAAACCATTTCCAATTCCTTTACCTGCTGTAGAAACAATGATCAATGAAGACACGAAGAACTGGATTAAGGAAATTAATGAAGATGCAGAAGGAAATATTTGGTTTGCTCAAGGTGGATATGGAGCTTGCAAATACGACGGAAAGAACTTCACACCTGTTTTAGTGAAAGATGGATTACATTCTAATAGCGTTACAGAAATTGAATTTGACAAGGAAGGGAACATTTGGTTTGGAACAAGAGTTGCTGAACACGACAATCCAGATCCCAAAATGCGAAAAGGAAAAGGAGGAATTAACTTGTTAACCAAAGATTCAATAATTTCCTTTCCAGTAATAACAGCATTTAACGAAGGCGACGTTTACGAAATTTATATTGACAGTTCTGAGGATGTTTGGATTAGTACGGTTAGGGATGGAGTTTATAAATACGATGGAATAGAATTCATCCACTACGAAGTTCCTGTTTCGATCATGAAAATAATCGAAAACCCAAAAGGCAATCTTTGGCTTGCAGGAGCCGGAGGATTGTATCGAATCGATCCTTCTGGGAAAGTCATCAATGTACAACGTTCCGGCCCTTGGAATTAGTGATTCAATCTGCCCAATAATCTAAAACCAATACATCTTCCACTGAAGGTCCAATCAAATCTACAAAGGCTTGGTGTGCAGGATGCGGTAAGTATAGGGCTCTGTCTTCCTCAGACAGAAATGTCACTAGAAAACAATGTTTAAATCCTTTGTTTAATCCTTCTGGACTGTTATTTAATCCCCATTCAAAAGAATGAATCTCGGGGATTTGATTTGGCAAATTACCAAATGCTTTTTCGATGATTGTAATCGAATCGGCTGGAACGCTATCTTTGAAATCGAATAGAACAATATGTCTCAATAATTTGTCTGGAGCTTTTTCTTTAGTTGATTCATTAGCAGTTTTAGACTCGTTATTTGACATGGAAGTTGTGCAGGAGTGTAAACCAAGGAATAAAACAACACTAACTAAAAGGATAAATCTCATGATTAAGTTTGAAGAAGGTGATACGAGGGTACTAACATACAATAATTTTGATTGGTTTGAATAGAGCAGTTCTAGCATTATTAATTTTATTTCTTTTTGGTTGTCTAAACAAGGAAAATCAGCAGAAAGAAAAACCAACTGATATTTCATCGGAAATAGACAAGCTGAAAACCACTGAGCTACAGAAAAAATATTTAGAAGGCATCTATGCATTGGATCAAAAAGTTAGAACGGATGGAATTGTTATTGAAACTAAATTTGGATATGATAGTAAGGAATCTAGAAAGGTCGAAGAAATGATCTTGGAGGTAGATGAAGTAAATTTGATTAAAATAACAACTTACTTAGAGCGATATGGTCATCCCAAGATCGATAGCCATGGGGAACTGGCCAGCCTCGCGCCTTGGTTGGTGATCCATCACTCCAGTAGTCAATTTGAAGCCAGAAGAAAATTTTTCAATGTGCTGTACAAGGCTTATTTGGATAAGGATATCGAAGGATCGACCTTTGCATTTTATTTGAATCGAATGTATAATTTGGAATCTGGAAAACGATTGGATATCTCTGGTCCTTTTACCGAACAAATGGAGATAGATACACTTTTAAAATTATTAGAAATCACCATTGATTAATTCCGAATATCTGCCATTTTATTCAACAGCCTGAATCACAATCTTCTTCCCCTGAAAAATTAATTCATCCCCAGTTTTTTTCCCAAACAGAACTTTACCCATTGGCGAAGCCATAGATATCGCATAGACGGTTTGATCTTCAACAACTATTTTCCCCAAACCTATCGAAAGAAAGAATATTCCATTTGTGGTATTAAGCATTGCCCCCAATTCTCCTGTATCTTTTTTTAGTTCAATGTTGATCCGCTTCAAGGTTTTCTTTAAGGTAATTGCCTTGGCTAATTGTACTTCATTTTTTTGCTGTTCCAATTGCATCATCGCACGACCCGTTTCGTATTTATCACCAACAGAACTTTTAGTCTCATTATCTCTAGAATCTATCGCTGAAGCAATCGCTGATTCTGCTGTAGAAATTTTCAAGTCCAATTTTTCAATAAGATTCTCGTATACTTTCTTTTTCATTGATGCCGAATAATAATATTCCCTCAATATAGACAGAAAGCTCACGACTGTTCTATTTGTTGATCTACAATTCTAAGCACATTTATTAAGTTGGTTTGATTGGTGTTAAGCCAATTAGCTGAATACTGCGGGAATTATTTTTTTGAATCAGCTATAATCCCGAATAATCCCATAGTAACTCCAAAGGTTTCTTGAAGCGCACCTGAGGTATTGGAAACCACACAGACTACTGCATTTTGATCCGGTAGTAACATCAACCAACTAGACGTTCCGAGTTGTGCACCATTATGTCCAAATACATTTCCCAGTTTAGGATTTTCTCCGTAGAGATACCAACCAAGACCATATCCGTTCCCTTCTTTTTTTAACCCCAAATTCTCCTGCATCAAAACCATTGTTTCAGGCTTGATCAATTTACCATTTAGTATTCCCATACCGAACTTTACCAAATCTTCGCTTGAAGAATAAATCCCTCCTGCAGGAATCCGATCACTCAAATCGGTTTGCTTTACCAATTTTATTTTGCCTTTGTTATTCCTATGATAGATTTCTGCCTTACCGTCAACTTTCACATCGATTTTTTCCACCCCGGTGTTTTTCATTCCAACTTTATCCCAGACATTTAACTTAAGATATTGCTCAAAACTTAGGTCACTAATCTCTTCGATAAGCATTCCAAGAATCGTATAGCCAAATGATGTATAATTGAATGCCGTACCTGGTTCAAAGAGTAGATCATCATTCAAAAAAATAGCAGCGGCCGATTGCAAATTTGGGTAATTTTTAAAATTATTTTGCTCCTTTTTGTTTTGGTAAGCTCGAATTCCTGAAGAATGATTGAGTACTTGGCGAACAGTAATTTGTTCATGAGGAAAAGCGTTAAGATATTGAGATACCTTATCATCCAAATTAATTTTTCCTGCTTCCATCAATTGCATAATAGCAACAGCGGTCATTGGTTTTGCAATCGAGGCCGTTCGACATTTGGTTGCTGTGTTAAAAGGAATTTTTCCTGCTTCGTTAGCCAATCCTTTGGCATCTTGCCAAATAATTTGCCCATCTATGGCATATGCGGCAGATAGCCCTACAGCATTTCCTTTTGAGATTTCTTGGACCAAGAGCTTGGTCGCTGATTCGTTCTGGGCATTGCAAAAGAGTTGACAGCAGAGAAAAAAGCAAAGGAATAATAATCGCATAATGAACTATTTAAAGATGAACAATAGCTTTGTTGACTTGCAAAGCTTGGTCACAAGATAACGGTTCTATTTCCGAAATAACGCCTATTATAAAGGCTTTGGGACGAAATGTACATTCCTAGGGACGACTTTTTAGGAATTCTTCAAGAGATGATTTATAATTTTTGGATACTGGAATTTGCAACTCTTCTATCAAGATATTTGAGCTGTCCGTCCATTCGCTAAAATAGTTAGGATTGATCATATGTGACCTGTGGACTTGTATCAGATGAGGTAACGAAGCACTTATTTTTTTAAGCGTAGTTCTTAGTAGCTTTTTTTTCAATCCATTTTCAGACCGATAGAATACTTCTACATAATTCTGAGCACTAGAAATGCAAACCACCTGCTGAGGGAGCACCTGAAGTTGGTCTGATTTATTATCCCCGCGCAATAGTAGCTTCTCTGATATCATTTTTACCGGAACAAGCTTAACAAGTAGCCATCTCGAAATAACGAGTAATCCAATGATTAGGAAAAAAATAGGAGAGAAGACGCCAGCTAAAAATTGGGAAAAAGAATATGTTCCATTTACAATAGGTGTTTTGTAATAGCAGTAAGTAAAGGTGAAGTTGATAATAAATAATGTAATAACGAATCCAAGTTCAAGAAAACCATTCCAACCTTGGTTCTTCTTGTAAGCCCAATTTTGAATAGGAATAAGAATCAAATAGGAAATCAAAAAGAGCAAGCCATATGGAGGAACCAAGAAAAATCGCACTCGAAAACTAATTTCTCCTAAGTCGAATGGTCCAATGAAAATCAAAAATACTACTAACCAAATTCCAAGAAATAATGCAAGGAAAAAGTGAGGTTTAAATGCTGGATTGAGTGGGAACTTCGGCATAGCGTTATTGTACCTCAAAGTTAAAATGAAATTCCGTTCGCCCTAATGTGTCCAAAGTTAAAATTAACACAATTAACAATTCACATTCCGCTAAAGTCTAACGAGTTTATAAATTGCGTTCGGTCACCGACTGATGATTCTATAATAGTTCCAACATGTTTAAAGATATAATATTAACAATTTGCTTTGTCGCCTCATTTGGATTGCTTTCAGCGCAGTCTTCATTTACGCTTAGCGGAAAGATTGTGGATGAAAAGAATAATGGAGTTGACCTTGCCCAAGTTTCATTAACACGCATTTCAGACTCTACAATTGTGAACTCCGCATTTACCGATGTTGACGGCACATTTGAAATGAGACAAGTAGCACCAGATTTCTTTTTGCTCAGCGTTAATCTTTTGAGTTACGAAGATTATACTCAAGAACTGGACTTGAGAATTACCAATAGCAATTTGACCTTAGAACCAATTGCGATTCAAGAAACTGCAACAGATTTAGAACTGATTACGGTATCTGCGAAAGTACCCTACATCGAAAGACAAATAGATCGCACGGTGATCAATGTAGATGCAGATATTACTAATGCTGGAAGCAACGCTTTGGAAATTTTAGAAAATGCTCCTGGACTTGCAGTGGAAAATGATGGGAGTATCATTCTTAAGGGAAGGGCTGGAGTGACCGTATTTATTAATGACAAGCCCTCCTATCTATCAGGTACTGAGCTCGACAGTTACTTGAGGTCTTTGCCTGCTGGTTCTATTCAAAAGATTGAAATCATGACCAACCCTCCGGCTAAATATGAAGCCGCCGGAAATTCAGGGGTGATCAATATTATTACCAAACGCACAAAGCTTCTTGGGTTTCAAGGCAATACTTCATTGAGTTTTGGCCAAGGAATTTACAGCAATAGTAACAACAGCTTGAATCTAAATTTCAACCGAGAAAAAATTGGTGTTTATTCCAACTTATCTGCCGGGTTTTATAATAGTTTTCAAGATTTAACCATCAATAGATTTTACAAAACCGAGGCCGGAGATCCATTGTCTTCTTTTTCTCAAAACTCTATCAACCTAAGACTAGGGAAATATTTTAACGGAAAATTCGGAGTTGATTTTTATCCAACCGATAAAACGACTTTGGGGTTCTTTTTCAAATCTTCCGCTTCGCCTGCGGATCGAAATGTAGACAATACCTCTAATGTGATAGATGATCAAGGGGAATTATTGCAAAGAGTGAAGGCAGATAATTGGACAGACGGCACTTTCAATAATCAGTTATATAGCGCATACATAAGTCATAAATTAGACACCCTTGGAAGTTCAATCTCCTTGGATGTTGATTATGTAGCTTATACTTCCGGTCGAGATCAAGAATTTGTAAATCTATTATTTGATATCAATGATTCTTTGACTTTTAGAGAACAGATAAATGGAGATACGCCATCTGACATTTCAATAATCGCTGCGAAAAGTGATTATACCAAACCATTAAAGGATGGTTCTAAGTTAGAAGCCGGTTTGAAAACTGCGTTTACAAATACAGATAATGAAGCCATATATTCGACGACGATAGATGGAGTCACCGAACCTAATTTTAATTTAAGCAATCGGTTTTTATATGAAGAGTGGATCAATGCGGCCTATGTTAATTATAAAAGATCCTTCGGAGTCATTGATGTGCAAGCTGGATTGAGGGCGGAATCGACAAGTCTGGAAGGAAATCAACTGGGAAACGAAGTGCAGAAAGACTCCAGCTTCTCATATACTTACAATACATTATTTCCAACATTTTACGCCTCTTGGAAAGCGGATACCACAGGTAAAAATACATGGACATTTTCTTATGGTAGAAGAATCGATCGGCCTTATTTCCAAGATCTAAATCCTTTTATTCGGCCACTCGATAGATTCACGATTTATGGAGGGAATCCAAATTTACAACCAACGTTTTCTCATAATTTATCTTTGACGCATTCATTCAAAGGGATTTTAAATACGGCAATTAATTATTCTAAAACAGTAGATGGAATCAATGAAACATTAGAAATCCGTGATGGAATTTACTACAGTCGACCCGGGAATATTGCTTCAGATCAAGCATTAACTTTGTCATTGGATGCAAGCCTGGAAGTGGCCAAGTGGTATCGCATCAACAGTTATGTAGAATTTGGACATGTTAGATTTGATAGTCAACTTTATACCGAAGAATTGAACGCGCGAGGAAATTACTTCTACGGACAACTGACAAATAATTTTACATTGAGAAATGATTGGAGCCTTACGCTAAGTGCCCGTGGGCGCACCAATAGAGTTCTAGCCCAACTAGAAATTCTACCGTTTTTCTGGTCGAACCTAGGAGTGCAGAAAAAAATATTAGATGGCAAAGGAAATTTAAGACTAGTTCTCAATGATATTTTTTATACTAGAAGGGGCGACGGAATTATTAATAATTTGAGGTTAACCGATGCGGATTGGCAAAGTAAATTTGATTCTAGAAAACTGTGGATGGTCTTTTCTTGGCGATTTGGAAAATCTGATTTCAATAAAGAAAAATATAAAGGCTCAGGTTCTGACACTGAACAACGTAGGGTGCGTAGCTAATTTTATTAATATTAAGGATAGAATTTGGGCGTCCCTTTCGGATAGGCTATTCATGGTTTCGCAATTCGCTCATCCTTAGATCAAAGATCTAAGGATGCTGACTCCTTTAAGTTGTCAGCACCATTACTATCCTTGACGCAAGTAAACCTAGTGCTGGATGAATTATAAATGCTAAGATATTGCTTCGTTTTCGACCACATACGTTCCTGCAATGATATCATGTAGGGTTCGGTTGTGTTTGTCAAAGGCAGCCCAGAAAAAACCAAGTCCCAATGGGAGATAGGAAATTATTTTCATTGAATTTCTAAGTATTGATTGTTTCATACTTATTCTGTTTCCAGATTTGTCCACAACCCTTATTTTTGAGTTTTGCTTCCCGAAAGTTCCTTGATGAGTCGATGCGTCCATGAGCGCAGAATATACAATCCAAATGATTAAAGATGTATATCGCGAAAGTATTCTTGTAGATGGAGCATCCAAAAGCATTTCTCCATTAGAATTGTAAATAGCACTTATACCAAAGGGCCGTAAACCAAAAAGAAAATAGAAAGCAATGTTGACGACTACGATAATAGGAATGATGTCAACCAAGTAAGACATTGATCGAACTATAAAATTAGCATAGTCTAATTTTCTTTTTTTATGAAACACTTCTTCATCCAGAATTTCCAATCCCATTTATTTTTATTTTGATGTATTTACTTTAGTTTTTCCAACAGCCAATCTCTTTCCGACAAAGTACCTTCCAATGATATTTGTCCTCTTAATTTTTCCCGCTCCGATTCATCATACACCGGTAAAGATCTAATCTTTCTCAAATATTTGATAATGTTTAAGATATTGGTGCGGTGGAAATCCCCAACCTCTCTTCGACGAATAAATTGCTGAAAACTATCCATGTGAGATTCTAACGAAGTGAATTCTTCTAATTCTGTATAAATTTTGATCAACATGATTTTCGAAATCATATTATTCATTAAATCATTGTATTCCGTTTGGTGCAATAATTTTAAAGCCTTTGAAAAATCGTTTTTCATGTAGGCAACCCTAGCTAGATTAAAACTGATTGTTTGCTCTCTGAAGGTGTCTTCCAAAAGGTGTTCATTCTCTTTGATGAAATTTTCTGCCCATTCGAATTTTTCAATACGCAGTGCAGCAGCTACAGCATTGGCGAAAGTGAACCGCGGAATTTTTTCATTAACGGTTAATATTCCTTCACTCAATCCTTCGCGATATAAGTTCCATGAATCTGAATAGTATTCTGTTTTACCTTCATTTAATTTTCTTGTACAATAATTGGTCGCTAGTCGATAAGGTGCGGCAAGATCTTCTGTGGTAAATTGACTGCGGTGTGTCGCTATTATACTTTTAAAATTTTGGAAGTAAGTCGTCTCTTTTGGTTCTGTCAAAAATTTAAAGCAATTGTAGTAAATCGCAATTGCAGGAATTTTTAAATATTTTTCTTTTTCAATCTCAGAAAGTAACGGAGCTAAAAGTCCCAAGTCGTATTCGCGGCGCGTTATCAATTGGTGGGAAAGCTGTGCGCAAGCCGCTTGTAATTTTTGGATCAAATATAGGATGTCATTGGTGTCTGAAATTTCTTGTAGGTTAAGATCTTCTGTTCTCTGTTTCACTGATTGGAATTTCATCTGTTCCGTCTGAAGAGAAAGTAGCCAATTGTAGTAATCCGCGTTTCTGTTCTTTTGTCCTTGAAGTAGCAACTTGGTTTTTTTGATAGCGCTGTTATAGCTTTTCTCCAAATTTCGTTTTCTGTATATTTCAGAAATCATTAGTTTGGATTTCATAGGATTTGCTCTTCTTGAATTGATAATCCAAAACTCTTCGATGAGCCCAAGCAAATCACTCATAATACCCCGAAGTTTTAAATCGTCGTAGGGTTCGTTCGGGTAGACATTGCTAAAAATCTTAGGTTGGTCGTAGCTCTTTTTTCTTTTTTTTCGGTAGCGAACCAAAGCGTCGAATAGCAGCTGAATGGGTTCGCTATAGTTGAAGAATGGAGAGCGTAAGAACTTTCGGAGTTGCCGAATTTCCTTATTTTCCAAAGAATCTATGACTTCGTAAAGTTTAAACCCGTTTTTCATACCAAAATGTTGATATAAATATCCACAAAATATAGGCTTAAAGCTAATGAAATAGACATCTATAAGTATAAATCACTCAATTATTCCCACAAAAACGATAATTTAATATTGGTGAACCCTTTAAAACAGTGGATATTCGTAAGAGATCGACTATCCTAAATGTGAATTGCATGTTTTTGCGAAATTTCTTCATGATGATCCTTTGGATGTTTTATGCATCTTGCCTATTCTCTCAGGGTTGGGAAAAGGAGTTTTCTGAAGAAATGTGGCCTTACCATATGCTGGAGACTAACGATGGAGGATTTTTGATCAGTGGATATTTTACAGTGGACGAACCCGGTACCTTTGTTACCAAGATTGATTCTATCGGAGATCAAGGCTGGAGACTGAATTTTATAGAAGGCGGAGGAATTCTACTAGACGGAAGAATGATCAGAACAGTGGACGGTAATATTGTACTTCGAGTTAGAACCAAAGTAGATGTGAATGGATCAGATTATGTAAAGCATAAGTTTATCAAAATAAATGAAGCTGGAGATATTCTTTGGGAGCGAATTCTTAATGAGGCCGAAGAAGAAATAAATTATGTAGGAAATTTTTTCGCAGAACCTGATAGCTCGATTACTTTTTCAGCCAGAATCGGCGCTGATCATTTTATAGGATCACTTGACTCAAGTGGAGTGGTGACCAGCTTGAATCCTTCCCCCGGTTTTTTCTTTGTACCTCGATTTTCTCAAACACCTGATGGTCGTTACTATTATCAAGAAGAAGCGTCAGGGAATACTGCCGTTCTGAGAGAAACAAATCTAAATGGGGATTTAGTAATCGAAAGAGTTTTTCCAGGAAGATCGACAGGAGAATTATTTCTTCAATCTAACAATGACTTAATAGTATTCGAAAGTTATCCAACCTTTGAAGGTGTCCGTCAATTACGAATTGACTCAATGAACAACTTGATTGATATTGATACCCTTTGGAGCGGATCCAATGTTGAGTCTGGAGTAACGACATATTTAGCAGATGGATTTCTACAAACTGGAACCATTAAGCCGACTAATAATTCTCCTAATTCGATTTTAGTTACCAAAACTGATTTTGACGGCAATATTATTTGGCAACAAAATTATGATCATCGTTTCGGTGATCAAGAAGGCAATCGAACTTATGCAACAGCTGATGGCGGCCACTTAACTTTAGGAATTTATTTTCCAGAAGCGGGAAGTGTTCCTTCATTGGGTCAGCCACAAGATGCTTATATGATCAAGTCAGATGACAATGGAATTATATATTCTAATGTTATTTCTGGTTTGGTAAAAGTTGATGCGAATCAAAACTGCATGGTTGATTCTGCAGAAATCCCAATCCAAGATTGGATTATTACCGCGACAAAAGGACAGGAAGTATTTGTGACCACGACCAATGGCAATGGTGAGTATGTTTTGCCGGTTGATGAAGGGGAATATGAATTGAGATTAAATTTACCTAATAGTTATTGGGCACCTTGTGCCAATGATGTACTTATTAATGTTGTTGGAAATAATAATACAGAGCAACTTGATTTTGAAGTTCAAGAAATGGTCAACTGTCCGAACATGACCATAGCGGGGTCGGTACCAACAGTAAGGCCGTGTGTTGTTCGTCCCAGTTATATTAATTATTGCAACTATGGGACTATGGTTGCTACTGGAGCCTATGTCGATATTAACTATGATGAGTTTATCGCCCCGGTTTCAAGTACCATTCCGTGGGTCGCCTTGCCAGATAATATTTATAGATTTGAATTAGGAGACGTCGACCCATTGACTTGCGGAGATTTTAGAGTAGACTTGATGTTGGATTGTGATGCAACTGTAGGTGCAAGTTATTGCATCGAAGCGCAAGTGTATCCAGATAGTTTATGTGAGCCGCCATCCCCAAATTGGTCCGGTGCTTTTTTGGAAGTTAATGGAGTGTGTGAAGGAGATGAACTTAGGTTTAGAATTGAAAATACTGGAGACGGAGATATGATTGGCTATACAAATTACATCATTGTAGAAGATGTAATTTTGCTAATGGAAGATTCTGTGGAATTGGTCACCGGAGATTTTATTGAAGATGTTTTGGGAGCAAATGGATCGACTTATACATTGATTGCGGATCAGGTTGCCGATGCTCCGGGGAATTCATTTCCAATGGCAGTGATTGAAGGATGTGGAGAAAATGGCGATGGTACATTCTCTGTCGGTTTTGCAAACCAATTTCAATTTAACGATGCGAATTTGTACCAAGATATCGATTGCCCCATTGCTGTAAATTCTTTTGATCCAAATGACAAACAAGGATTTCCCACTGGATACAAAGCACCACATTTTATTGAACCATCGACTACGATTGAATACCTAATCCGATTTCAAAATACCGGAACGGATACTGCTTATCATGTTGTCATTCGCGATACACTTGACGAGCATTTTGATATCACTAGCTTTCAGGCTGGCGCAAGCAGCCATGAATATGATTTGGATATGGAAGGGCAGGGAGTCGTAAAATTTACATTTAGCAACATCAACCTCCCAGATTCCATAGTAGATCTTTCAGGCTCAAATGGATTTGTTGAATTTAAAATAACACCGAAAGATTCGATCGCCATAGGGTCAGTGATTCACAATAAAGCGGGAATTTATTTTGACCTAAACGAACCAGTTATTACAAATGAAACATTTCATACGATTGGTCAAGATTTTATAGAAGTTATTTCTGATGTAATTGAACATCCGTTTTTGAAGAACATTGAAATACTTGTTTACCCGAATCCTTTTGTTGATCAGGCTCGACTAGAGATAGTGAATCATGGTTTAAATAATACTAAATATCTATTGGAAATATTTAATGCAAATGGTTCTCTTGTGCGAAGTGAAAAACATCAAACTGCAATAATCGATTTAAAAAGAGATCAGCTTTCTTCAGGTTTATATTTTTATAAATTAACTGCGGAAGATGGCTTATTAAATACTGGAAGAATTTTAATTCAGTGAAACATATATTAACTAAAACTATTTCCTCTATTAAAATTAGACCGTTTCATAGAGGACTTTAAAAATTAGCTATCTTTAATAGCTACAAAACTTTTTGTTATGAAAAACGCCTATCTGCTAATCGTATTTTTATTTTGCTCCAGTCAGTGGCTACTGGCCCAATGTAACCCCAATCCAGATCCCAGTTCCGGGATTGATTGTTTTCAAGCAGAGTTATTATGCTGTGGTGAATTTACAGGAATTTCAGGAACCTTGCCGACAGATCCATCTCCATTTGGACCCAATCCGCTTTGTCCAGGATCAGCCACCGTGCCTAATAATACCTCTTGGTATTCTTTCGTTGCCGGAAGTACAGACATGCTTTTCGAAGTCAATTTGACAAATTGTAGTCCTACTCCTCAAGGGCCCGGTGGAGCGCAAATAGGAGTGTATGAAGGTTGTGATTTTTTTATAAATGTATACTGTAACGGTGCGGAAAACAATGGTATTGTAATCGTTCCCTTGTCTAATTTAATCGTTGGTCAAGCCTATTTCTTTTTTCTCGATGGCTTCGCCGGTTCAGTTTGTGATTATGAAATAAACTTGATGCAAGGTTCTAATTTTACCGTGGAGCCAGGGGCCGTGTTAGCCGTTAACGGACCTCAAGAAGTTTGCGCTGGGTCTGCAAATACAACCTTTTTGGCAGAGTTAGATTTTGGAGCAACTGATGTCGTATGGACACTTCCTTCTGGCGTTGTTGGAACAGGGAATGGAAACCAACTACTAGTAACTAACTGGGGAAATAATGTCGGGAATACATTAACAATTTGTGGAGATGGCGTAAACGATTGTAGCCCTGTGCCGAATGGAATGACGCAATTCTGCTTTACAGTGGACGTAGCTACAGAAGATACGATAGCCGTGGCAGGGAGTTACTGCTCCTCCGATATAGGGTAT
>CALFWO010000040.1 GCA_937928045.1 uncultured Saprospiraceae bacterium
CAAATGCAGTTAAATCGAAGGTTTGTAGTCCTGTCTCCAAAAATGTAATCTCCGGCCATTTGATTGGAATTGAATCAGGAGACATGATCGAATCAATCGAAACACCGGAAAAATCCCAAAGAAAACTTTGCGCAATGGTTGTATGATACATTAATGTCGGTGCTCCCAGACAAACTGTATCGGGATATTCTGGAACAATGATCGGAGAACCAATACTGATGTTTCGAATCTTAGAAGAAACGCATCCTCCTGGGGATGTGCTTGTTAGCATAGGACTAAACAGACCTTCTTGGTTGTAAGTAATTGTATGAGGACCTGCTCCGGAAACTGTTTGCCCATTTCCAAAATCCCATAAATAAGTCGTTCCATCTACTGCTTCCGTTGTATTTGTAAATGTAAAAGTTGCAGGAGTTGTGCAAGAAGAATATTTATCAATAAAGAAATTTGTTTTTTGACCTTCTAAAACAATGTAATCTTCAAAGATGACCGGTTCATCACATTTAATGGAAGCATCAGTAATTACTTTCACAGAAACGGTATAGGTACCATCTTCAGCGTAAGTATAATTTGCATTTTGTCCAGAGGCACTATTTCCATCACCAAAAGTCCAGACTATGTCCACAACTTGTATATCAGGATGTATGTCCAAGGTGCTGGTGAAATTAACTTCTAATGGTGCACAACCAGTTCTAAAATCTGCATCAATTTCAAACATGATTGGTGGATAGACTGTGATCATGATGTCTTCACCAATTTGCGATCCATTCTCTTGGTCAAATAATTGAGCGGTATAATTTCCTGGTTGAACATAAGAATGAACAGGATTCTGAAGATTGGAAACACTTGAGGGACCATCACCAAATACCCAGTAATAATTTTCTGCTGGTGGCGCATTAAATTCCACCGATAATTCAGCACAACCGGCTGTTACACTAGCAGTTTGAGTGAAAGCGCTGATACTTAAAAACATCAGACAACAAACTAACCTAGTGCGAAAAAACATCTCTTTCATAATTTTCAATTTTAGAAATGTTTAACTTTCGATTCCAGAATTGTTTCTGCCATCAGCCGATACTGATCTTGAGTAAATCCGCATTTACAAGGATAAATGGACATAATATTTCCCATATCAGGTTGATAATATTCGCCATTAGGATCTTTGACTTCATATACAAATTCGCAAGAAGGACCAATAAAATTTGTTTGCAATAATCCTTGATCAATTAATAGCTGTTCTTCTGGAGTAACTGTACTTTGTCCAAATGGATCAGCCGGTGTATCACATAGTAAATCTCCAGTAGTCGTGCAATTGGAACCATCGACCAATTCAATTGTACCGGGATCATATGTATTTCTCAATCCAAATGTATGACCGAGATGATGTGCAACTTGACCGCCTAAATCATCCATACAATCCTGCTCTACATAAATATTGGCGTCGAATTCTGTAAGTATGCCTTCAAAAGTGCTGACACCACAATAATCCTTACTGATATAGTCTAGAAAAAAGACATTGATTCGCCTTCTTAGATTAAATCTATTTTTTAACTCTAGTAATTGTTCATCAGCGGTAATAGGTTCATTCACCACTCTTCCTAAAGAATAATCATCCTCTAAAATATTTATTTCACACAAAGAGAACGATACACAAATTGGACTAAAAAATTCATTCAATTTCATAATCATGGTATCCAATTCCTCTATTGAATACAACGGCTCTCTTAACGTTGAATCTACTGCTACATGTGCCAGTAGATTGTAATTTTTATTTATGCATGGCAGATCCTGATTCAAATGATGCAAAGGCTGTGCATCAGAAATGATCGGTACTAAAAAAAGAACCAAGCCGATCACAAATGAAAATTTAAAAATTTGTTTTAGCATAATCAATTGTGTCTTTTAGTAAACTGGACAAATCAAAACTGGAATTCTCTTAGGCTTTCTATTGGCCTTAATAATTTTCTTTAAACCAATCTCAATTCCGCCATTGCTATTATTAAATCTAGCCGCAGATGATATCGTAAGATCAAATGCGATTCCTATATCTAGTCCTTTGTAGACCGTCCCCGCCAAAAACTGTATTGCATCTCCGGTTCTGTATCCAAGACCTCCTTTAATGATTGTATCCGACTTTCTATTGGGTTTATACTCTGCATTAATTTGTCCAAATAGGTTTTGAAATTTGAACATCCTCGAGTACACTATCATTGGTCTAAGTGCCAACTTACTTGTGCTTTGAATTTTATATTCTGCATATACATTTAATCTTCTAGCTACTGGATTTTGTATGGAAGAGCCAGTGAATGAAAACTCAGATTGCATTAAATGATTCATCGCTATACCGACATCGATATAGGATGCTTTAGTTAGCTGTCTTTTCAGAGCTAAGCCAATGTTAACATCGCCAACTGATGGATTAAAATTTTGAATAAGGCCCATGTCAGGATCTGCCGAATTTCCTTTTAGCGTTTCTGCCGAATTATAATTGTCTGAATTAATATCTCGTTTGGTCATCCCAAATTGAAAACCAAAGCTAATCACCGTTTTATACTTGGGATCAATGGCATAATGATAAGCAAGACTTAAATGCGCACCGGTATTTTTGTAGGTTAAGTCCCCTGCTCTATCGGCAAAAACATTAATTCCTGCCCCAATCCAATGATGATCTTTCAAACCAAAAGCAATGGTCATATCTGAATATGCCATCAGTGTTTGATAAGGCTTTTGTATAAAATTGCTGAATTGATCCCTGACGTTTGCTCCTAAACGATATGAGCCTAAAAACGCTCCAGTTTTGGCAGGTGATAAGTATAGCGGCGAATAGTTATAATTCGAGAAATGAATATCCTGCCCAGATGACTCAAGGACCAAGAAAAACGCAAGAACAATCAGTAGAATTGATTTTCTTTCCATAGCAGGCGATTGATTCAGTCTTCTGTTTTCAGCAAAATATAATGATGGAGTGAAACGGTCCATTTATACTTCATGCAAAAGTTAGTTAATTTCTCTGACTAATTACAATCGACGACAATATAATTGCGCCTTTATTAACATTTGAGCCTATAAGCATTATTTTTTCTACCCAAAAATTAAAGTAATTATTGATTTGAAATGAATTTATAATTTACACAAGAAATCACAAGTTGCTATAAATCTCTGCAAGCAATATTTGATTATTTTCACCACATGTCTTCAAAGAAACATTCACAAATTATTATCCAAGGGGCTAGGACAAATAACCTTAAGAATATTTCTATCGACATTCCACACCATAAGTTTATTGTTGTAACTGGGATATCTGGATCTGGAAAATCAAGTTTGGCTTTTGAGATTCTAGCTAAGGAAGGTCAACGAAGATACTTCGAAACACTTCCTTCATTTGCCAGACAATTTCTTGGAAAGCTCAGTCGTCCTGATGTAGATAACATTGAAGGCCTTTCTCCAGTCATTGCCATCGGTCAAAGAACAACTGGAATGCATCCTCGATCCACTGTTGGGACCATGTCTGATATTTATGATTTACTGCGCTTGCTCTATGCGAGAACAGGCGAATCACAAAAGCCTATTAAATGTTCTCGAGCATTGTTCTCCTTCAATTCAGAAATTGGAAAATGTAAACATTGCAATGGAATCGGTAAGGAAGAAAAGATTGATTTGAATCGATTGATTTGTTTTCCTGACAGAACAATTCGAGAGGGCGCACTCGCCCCTACCTTACCGAATGGATACATTATGTATTCGCAAGTTACTATGACGGTATTGAATCAAGTTTGTGAAGCAGAAGGTTTTTCTGTTGACATTCCTTGGAATGAATTAACCTCTGAACAACAGCATGTTATTTTATTTGGTAGTGAAAAAATAAAGGTTCCATTTGGAAAACATAGTTTGGAATCTAGATTGAAGTGGACTGGAATTAAAGCAAAGCCACGAGAAGAAGGATATTACAAAGGCATGATTCCAACCATGACTGACATCTTGAGAAGAGATCGAAATGCTAATATTCTTAAATACGTTCATTCCATTACTTGCTCTAAATGTAACGGTACTCGACTAAACGATGATGCCCTAAGTGTCCATGTTTATGATAAATCTATAGCCGATGTAAATGGCATGGAATTGAATGAATTGACGTTGTGGATTAAATCAAAATCTTGGAATGAAATATCCTCAGCAATTACAGAAAAGATTCTAGACCAACTTATGCTGCTGGAAGATCTAGGACTAGGTCATTTGACTTTGGATCGAACCAGCAAAAGCTTAAGAGCAAGTGAGATTCAGCGCATTCGAATTGCCAATCAAATTCTTGTTCCGCTCAGTGATGTACTTTACGTTTTTGACGAGCCATCAATTGGTTTACATCAAGAAGAAAAGAAAAGAATGATTCATCATTTTACACGGCTGGTTTTAAAAGGCAATACCGTGATTGTTGTAGAACATGACCTAGAAACCATCAGAAGTGCTGATCATATTATTGAACTGGGCCCAAAAGCTGGAGTCGATGGTGGAGAGATTGTTTTTAACGGAGCACTCTCTAGCTTTTTAAAAGAAAAAAAACTTAAAGACAACAGTTTTACTTACAAGGCGATTCATAATTCGATTGTTAAAACTAAAAGTGCCAATTTAAATTCAAAAATTAAATCATTAAAACTAATTGGATGTAAGAAGAGGAATCTTAAAAACATTGATGTTGAATTTAAGTTAGGAAAACTTAATGTGGTCAGCGGAAAATCAGGAACAGGAAAATCCAGTTTGGTAAAAGATACCTTGTTAAAAGTAGTTCAAAAACATCTGGGAAAAAACTTGGAAATTAAGCTGGCAGTTGAGTATTCAGAAAACTTTGATCTAATCAATAAACTGATTTTCATAGACCACTCGCCAATAGGTAAAACACCAAGAAGTAATCCTGCAACGTATTTAGGAATTTCAGATCACATTCGTGATCTATACGCTTCCTTGTCGGCTTCCAAAGAAAAGGGATTTACCAAATCTAGATTTTCTTTCAACAACAAAGGAGGAAGATGCGAAACTTGCCAAGGTGCCGGGAAAACTCAAATCGGAATGCATTACCTTGGAAATATTGACTTGGTTTGTGGAACTTGCAATGGATCTAGATTTAATGAGGAAACTTTACGAATTAAATATGAAGGTTTATCAATCGCGGATGTTTACCAGCTTTCCATTAATGAAGCCTTGTCTTTTTTTTCCAATCAAAAAAAGATTCTTAATGGCATAAAAACACTGTCAGAAATTGGTCTAGGCTATCTAACGCTAGGCCAATCCTCAACGACACTTTCGGGAGGCGAAGCCCAGCGTATTAAAATCGCCAACCAAATTCAAAAAAAGGATACTGGTGATACTTTATACATCATCATTGAACCTAGTATTGGCCTTCATCACAAAGACATTAATTCCCTCCTTGAACTTTTTGATACGATTAAGGAAAAAGGCAATACCATTGTCTGCATTGAGCAAAATGAAATGGTGATCAAATGGAGTGATTGGCACATTGAACTCGGTCCCAAAGGTGGAGCCGCCGGAGGAGCAATCTATCATCAAGGAATTCCAAAACGGCAACTGGAATTTAAAGAAACTACAATCAAGAAGATTCCGTTAAGTCATCCAAATACCAATGAAATTATTCTCAACGGAGTAACCACCCACGGTCTAAAAAACGTTAATGTTATCATTCCTAAAAATAGATTAACTGTCGTTACTGGTCTTTCTGGCTCTGGTAAATCTTCTCTCGTTTACGAAACCCTTTTTTCAGAATCCAACGCACGATTTACTGAATCACTATCTACTTTCAATCGGAGTTTGATTCAACAAAATAGCACAGCCACCCTATCTTCTTTTTCTAACCTTGGTCCTGCAATTGGAATCAATAGAAAAGGCAGGACGGCATCAAAACGTTCCAGCGTAGGAACCCAATCTGGTATTTACAACGCCTTTAGATTGATGTATTCCAGAATTGCACAACAAAAAGGCAAATCATTTAGTGCTCAACATTTTTCATACAATCATTATCTTGGTGCTTGTACGGAATGTCAAGGTCTTGGACTGATAATTCAGTGCAATCCAGATGAAATAATAATTAATCCAAAAGAATCAATTTTTAGCAGTGCTCTGAATACAAACAAAGCATTACAATATTATGGAGATAAAAATGGACAGTTTATTGCAACGCTGAAGGAAGCAGCAAAAAGGAACGACTGGAATCTAGATCAACCTTGGAAAGAACTAGGCAAAGATATTCAGGAGGCTATTCTATATGGCACAGGAGAGAAAGTATGGGATGTCAATTGGAAATTTAATACCAAATCTAGATCTGGAGAACAATCGTTGAATGCTAAATGGCTTGGATTATGTGAATACATTAATAAAGAATTTCAGCGCAAACGCAATAATAAGAACACTAGGCTGCTAGAAGATTTGATGCATGAAGTACAATGTTCCCAGTGTCAAGGCAGTCGATTAAAGCCGGAATTATTAGAAATAACTTTTTTTGATAAAAACATATATGAGCTTTCCAAAATGAGGATTGCAGATTGCTTGAAATTTTTTAAAACCATAGCTCTTGCTAAAGATTCAGTAGTTTACAGTATTAGCGATTTTATCTTGCCCACAATTTTAGAATCAATGCAAACAATTCTAAATCTGGGCCTGGGTTATCTAAATATAAACAGAAGTATAAAATCACTTTCCGGTGGAGAAAGACAACGAATAACTTTGGCTGGACAATTGTCCAATAATTTATATGGAGTCACCTATGTGCTAGACGAACCTACCATTGGCTTAGATCAAGAACAAGTTGAAATTCTTTCGAATGTCTTAAATAAAATTGTGACTAATGGAAATACCGTAGTTGTTATTGAACACAATCTACAATTTATACAAACAGCCGAGTATTTGATTGAAATGGGACCTGGCGCAGGTAATCTTGGCGGCGAAATTATTTTTCAGGGAAAACTAGACGAACTGTATAAAGTAAAAAATTCCATTACTTATCAATTACTAAATAAAAATAATGCAGCTACTCCTGTAGCAAATTTCGGCCAAGGAAAGATCTTTCGCATTACGAATGCTTCGGCCAATAATTTAAAAAACATAGATGTAAGTTTTTACGCTGATCAACTAATCGCCGTAAAAGGAGTCTCCGGAAGTGGAAAATCTAGTTTAATTAATGAAGTTTTATATGGTTCTTGGCTTCGAAAAAAGCCTACCAAATGTGCTTCGATAAATGGCCTTGACCAATTCGATGAAGTCGTAATGATATCTCAAAATGCGCAACCACAAAACAGATTAAGTACTCCAGCGTCGATGACCGGCATTTTGGAATTAATTAAAACTATTTTTTCTAAAACAACAACAGCTAAAGAAGCTGGCTTAAAAAAAGGCGATTTCTCTTACATCAGTAAAAATGGGAAATGTCCTTCTTGTGGAGGTTATGGAAAGATCAAAACAAGTATGGATTATTTGAGTGATATCTGGCTGAGTTGTGATCGGTGCAATGGGATGAGATATCATGAAAATATTTTAAACTGTCATTTAAAAAGTCGTTCCATTGGAGACATTTTAAAGATGACCGTTTTTCAAGCGATTGATTTTTTTGAAGACAAAAATATCATTGAACAACTAAAGCTCTTAAAACGATTAGGAATCGGTCATTTAACCTTAGGCCAGTCTGGGAACACCCTTTCTTCTGGTGAAGCTCAACGAATTAAATTGGCCAACGCTATGACCACACAACATAAAGAAAAAACGCTTTACCTATTCGATGAACCAAGTATTGGGCTACATTATTTTGACATTTTGAACTTAATCAAAGTCTTTCATTCCTTGATAGAAGATGGAAATACCGTTTTATTCATTGAGCATAATGAAACCTTAATTCAAGCTGCAAACCAAGTCATAACTTTAGGTCCTGCAAGTGGAGAAAATGGTGGCCAGCTAATTTAATAAATGTTACTTTTACAAATAAGTTATATTGATCAATAAAGCTATTTATGAACCCAAACTTCAAGGAACAATTACTAAAGCTTACTGATTCCTTCGCATTCCAAGAATCCGAAGTAATTCAATCTCTTTGGAGTGGCTATGGGAAAATTTCCAGATATCAATTAGACAATTCTCCCAACAAGACGGTCGTCGTAAAACATATAGCACTAAATAAATCTTCCAACCACCCGCGTGGTTGGGACAGCACAAATTCCCACAACAGAAAAGTCAAATCTTACGAAATCGAAACTTATTGGTATCAACATTGGAATCATCAATGTACCCAATTCTCTAGAACTCCAAAATTTCTTGGTTCTTATACTGAAGGTCAAGATCAATGGATTATTCTAGAAGATTTAAATCATAAATTTCCATTTAGAAAATATTCACTTAGTTATTCAGGAATAGAAAATTGTTTAAAGTGGTTGGCGAATTTTCATTCAACATTTTTGAACCAAACGCCAAAAGGACTCTGGGAAGTCGGCACCTATTGGCACTTGGAAACTCGGCCTGATGAACTTGAAAAAATTGAAAATCAAGAAATAAAATCTAAGGCAGTGGCAATTGATCATAAATTGAACAATTGCAAATATTCTACTATTGTTCATGGCGATGCAAAATTGGCGAATTTCTGTTTTTCAAAAAACGAAGTGGCTATTGCCGCAGTAGATTTTCAATATGTCGGCGGTGGTTGCGGAATGAAAGATGTTGCTTACTTTCTTGGAAGTTGTCTTTCGAGTAGTGATTGTGAATTGTATCAAGATGAATTATTAAAATTTTATTTTAAAGAATTGAAACTAGCAACTAAAACCAATGAACTGGATATTAATCTGTTCGAGTTGGAATCAGAATGGCGTTCGCTCTACCCTTTTGCATTCGCAGACTTTACCAGATTCCTATTGGGCTGGATGCCTACTCATCAAAAGTTAAATGGTTATCACTTGAAATTGATGAATCAAGTTTTGAAAGAATTATAAATGTCGTTCATCGGCTTTGAAAGCCCCTCTACGATGCAATATCCACAAAGATTCATCTAATGGTGAAACTCCTTTATATTCCCTAATCTTTTCCGGAGTTGTTGTCGTTTTTTCATAACCATCTAAGGTTAATTTCAATCGACCTTTCCCAGAAGTGGTCGCATTAAATTTAATGGAATAATCCATAGCCTCTGAAACAGGAACTCGACCTTTTAGAATAAAGTTATCATTTTCGAATATGGGAGTTTCAATACGTGCACCCATTTGATTAAGATCACTCGAAACTGCTCCCAATAGATTCTGCTGCGCTTTTATTTCAAATGTATACATCGGCTCCAACAAATCTGTACCAGCGTTGTCCAAGCCTCTTAAAATACCCATTGGTGTAGCCAATAAAAAATCGCCGGGGTTGGAATGCACCGTGTGTTCAGATCCTTCAATCAAAGTAATAAATAGGTCGGTTACTTCATAGCCTTTAATTCCTTGTTTGAGCGACCAAGGAATAGCTCGCTTAACTTCGTTTATATATTTCGTACTGATGTCGCTTGTTCTAACTTTGTTTGTAAACGAAATGCCAGTACCCAAAGGTGCAGGTTCAATCAAAAATGTCATAATTGCCCAACAGGGTTTTGGCAGCCAGTAACGGACATAACCTTCCGCTGATTTTGAAGGCGTTTCTTTGTAGATCACTTTTGGTGTTAAAAATTCAACTTCGATATTCCATCTCTGAAAAATACTCTCTTTCAATACCTCGGTTTGAATTGGACCTAGTATTTTCAATTGTAATTCCCGCTCTTCTTTGAACCATTTAAAGTCCAAAACGGGATCTTCCAGATTGAGAATTTCCAAAGTCTCTCCAAGTTTATAATAATCTTTATCTTCCTTAGCTTTGATCTCTACAGTAAAAACTGCTTGGCTAATTTTTGAAAAGTCATCATTCATTTCTTCCGTTCCGAGGACATCCCCGGGAAGAATAACTTCAGAAGTATTCACCGCACCAATTTCACCGGGTTGCAATTCCGAAATTTGTTCCAAGTTTCCTAAATCTGATATGAAAATTTGGTTGATCTTAAGATCTTTAGCTAGATTCTGCGATGGAATAACATCTTTGGTTTTTATGACTGCACCATATGATTTGATAAAGGCAAGTCTCCCTTTTTTATCATCCATTTGAACTTTAAAAACCTTAGCAGCGGGTTTCGAAAAATAATTTTTATTTGTTGAAATCAAACTAGCCAAATTATTTAATAAATCTTCGATGCCCAGACCCAGTTTGGCCGATCCAAAAATCACCCCAAAAAGTTTTCTGGCCTTGATGTATTGCTTACCGATTTTTAGAACAGATGAGAGATCGGAAACATTTCCTTCTAGATACTGCTCCATAAAGGCATCGTCACATTCTGCCAAATTTTCGAAAGAGGAATTTAGAATTGGTGTATCTAAAAATTCAGCAGTATTTTCAAAAGGTACTAACTGAGGCCGATCAGGATCTCCGACATCCGGGAAATTCAATGCAAATAATTTAGCATTCAAATCTTTTTCAAAATCTTGAAAAACTTGGTCTAAATCTATTCCTGCTCTATCTATTTTGTTGATAAAAACAATTGAAGGTAATTGACGCTCTTGTAAGCTTTCCCAAAGACTAAGCGTGTGAGCTTGGACGCCTTCTTTGGCGGAAACCACCAAAACTACAGCATCCAAAATTGAAAGGCAACGGTCCACTTCTGCGGCGAAATCAATATGACCTGGTGTATCAATTAATTGAAATCTAGTTTGGTTCCAATTAAAATTTACTGCCGCAGATTTAATAGAGATGCCTCTGCTTTTTTCCATCGTCAAACTATCTGTTATTGCTGAGCCTTTATCAACACTACCCAAAGCCTTCGTTGCCCCAGACTGAAGGAGCAAGCATTCAGTAAGCGAGGTTTTTCCGGCATCGACATGCGCCAAGATCCCTATAGTCAATATTTTATGATTTGACATTAGTAGATAAAAGTAGTTGTTTAAATCACCAAAATCAATAAAGGTGAAATCTAGGAAATGAAATTATATGCGTAAAAAGTATTACCACCAAACAATAAAAAAGCTATTGAATTTATCATCATTTTTTTCCCAACACATTGGCGCCTTTTTAGTCTCCATTTGATTTTCCAATTCATGTATTAGCTCAGCGAAATCAAACCATTCCTGGTTTTGACTTGGATGCACTCCCCACATCTTTTTCTCAGGTAAATGATAAACTTTAGCGGAGTGATCCATTTGAGCAAACTGTTGATAGTTCAAATAATACCCTTTCACTGCATTTTTTAGACTTGGGTTAAATTTAATTCTTTGCTGATATGGAACAAATAGTGAAACCAAAAAACATAGTTTTTGATTCATTGTTTGAATATCCAGAGGAGCTAGTTGATTGGCCATTGCCTTGTGGTACAACAATGGAAATTGTTTTATCCTTAATTTTTCCAATTTCTCTTGCAAAGAATCATTACGGTTTGGTCCAATCCAATTATTAATTGATTTTTCAGAAATACTTGGATCGAATAAGTAAAATTTATAGGCCAATTCCAAGTGAGTAATTTGCTTAGATGCTTTTTCTTGGATAATGAAATCAATCTCTCCTAAAGTTTTACCCGATTCAATCAGCTGAATATTATCGTTGAGCAACCGATAATTGCTTGAGGACTTAATGAGATCTTGGACAACGCTTTCAACAAGATGTCCTAATCTTAAGTTTTTGGGAATAGAGAATTTCGGCAGAACAGATAAACTTAATTTGGACAAATCAAAAGCCGGAATTCCTGTAAAACTTTCATCCAAAAAGTTCGCATGAAGTACCGATGAAATCCTAGAATGAATATTCATAGTCCTTATTCAATTTCCGAAACAAATTTTGCAAATACCTGTTTATGAAGTTTTAAATCTAGATCAGGAGAAAGCGAAGCACGTACAATATAATCTTTATCTCCTTCTTTGGTTGTTCCTTGAGTCGAAGTTGCTGGGATGGTCCAGTAGCAACCTTTTAACTGTCCATAGCTGACGCAATATTTACTTTGGTCAGGTATTTCAGATATCATCAAATTGATGAGTTTTAGATTTAAGGCTCTCTTGTAAGTTTCTTTTTCAGCTGCGGTATTCCCCTTGGTTGGAAGATCTAAAGAAAAAACAGAGGGCGTAAATCCATCCTTGGCTAATGCTTCCGAGACGAAATTTATTTTGGATGCTGGCAGTAATTCTTGTATGTAATTTACAAAAGAACGGGTATTTACATAGGCATCTTTGATACGCTGAAGCATTGAAGGCAATTGATGCGCTAATACTTCGTATTGAAGGTCAGTCGCTTCATTATCGCATAGGCTCAGGTGACGCTCAATGTTTTCCATTAAATCATCACATTTATTATTTGCAACACAATAACCTGCAGTAACTTTACCTCCGCTGGGAAATTTCGATCCGCTCGAATAAGAAATGGCTCGAACCGTCGAAAGGATTTCTCCTTCCCCTAAGAAGTGAATATTAGGACAGAATGTTTGATCTAAAATGAACACAGGGTCGATTGCCGTTGTTCCAGCTGCAGTAGTTCGTTCTGCGCTCAAAACCGCCAACAAATTTTGAAGATTTGGAACCTCTACCCTTGGGTTGGTTGGAATCTCAGCTATGATGTAAGGGACTGCATCTTCCCTTGCCAAATCCTTTAATACCTTTTCTAAACTGCTCACCATGTCGTGTTCACCATCCACAGCTAAATCAACCACTTCCACTAGATCAATACATGCAGCCACACGACGCGCTTGATCGTTGGTACCACCATAGCAATTAGTTGGAACAATAAATTTAATGTCTTTGCCAGGATGATGATCGATGGAATGATTAATCAGGCCCATCATAATAGCGTACTGAATGGATAATCCACTAGAACCAACCAATGCATTAGAATTCGTACCCGTAATTTCTTTTAAGTTTTGAAGAACTATCGCTTTGTTTTCTGCGACCTTACTTGGCTTGAATTTTACAGGTGTATTTGCGACAAATGATTCTAAAGCAATCAATGTATTTGCAGGTGTCATTGCAATTGTTTCTCTACGACGGACATGTTGAATTTCAGAAATGTATTCGGCATTCTTTTTGCCATTGACGAAAAGAATACTTCCCAACTGCGCTTGAATATTTATTATAAAATCAACGTTATCATTCAAATCAAAACTATGTATTTTTTGTTTGTCAAGAATTAATACATTACTTCCAGTGAAGGATTGAACATCGTCGACGCTTTCAATTTTATTCAATGAGAAATTATAACCATAAACATTCCGTAGCGCATCAGTATCCAAACAAGCTGGCAGTTTTCCAATATAATGGATCTGCGTCTTTTGTTGAATCAATAAATTCTTACGCAAAACGGCCAGAACCGGAGTTGTCATGGAAGAAAAACTAATCACATGATCTGCCGAATGATTATTAGTTACAGCAATCGCCCACTCCAATACGCAAGACAATGGATGACCTAAGCGGATATAATCAAAAGCCGTCGGCAATTCAAGCAATGCAGAAGTCGAACGAAAATTTTTTTCAACGAGGGTTTCAAATTTTTCTAAAAATTGAACTTTAGCCAATTGCTCATCGTAAATATCCAATCGATGTGTTGTTAGATTCAACCAATCCGCTGGAACATTTCCCAACACATATTTCAAATAATCTAATGTCTTTTTCTCTTGCATAACCTTCGTTCTTATGAAAGCAAAAGTATGCATTAATTAGACTTAATTCAGGGAAATATCACTCGAATATTATTAATGTTTCTTAATAAAAAGAATAGTATATTGCTTACTCTTAACTTGTTTAACAACAGGATTAACATCAAATATTTTTTTATGCGAATCGCCATCATAGCCGATCCATTGGACAATCAAAATGCTGGGGTACATATCTACACAAAGGCCGTCTTAGATGAATTCGCAAAAAGGAATGATGGTCATGAATATATTCTAATTCGTCAACAGGAATCCGATGACTATCCGAATTTTGAGCAAATCGTTCTTAAGAATATTAATCTTCCAATTGGTTATGCTTCCATCAGGTTATTTTTCTTGATTCCTTATGTTTTGAGAAAGAAAAAAGTAGATGTAGTTATCGAACCGGCACATTTTGGTCCATTTAATCTTCCGAAAAGAATAAAAAGAGTTACTGTCATTCACGACTTGACACCTATAAAATTTCCTGAATACCATAGATGGCATAGTCAATTATTACAAAAACTGTTTTTGGGTCGTATTTTGAAAAACACCGATTGGGTAATTACCAATTCTCAAAACACGACAAATGACTTAGAAGAATACTACCCTGTAACCAAAGGAAAAAACTCTCCCTTTTTACTTGGTAAAGCAAAGCGATTTAGACCCACAACCAATTCTGAAAGAATAAAAGAACTTGGCATTTCCGAGCCATTCTTTCTATCTGTTGGCACAATCGAGCCCAGGAAGAATTTAATTGTATTGCTTGATGCCTACGAAATATTCTGTAAACAAACCAAGCATGAAATACAGCTAATTATTGCAGGTGGAATGGGATGGAAGTCGGAAAGCTTTGAGGAGAAGTTGAATCAACATCCATTCAGAAATCAAATAAAAGTTTTGGGATATGTTGAAAATGATGATCTACCAATTCTTTATAGTCATTGTAAGGTTTTGATCTACCCCTCTATCTATGAAGGATTTGGTTTTCCTATTTTAGAAGGGATGGCTTGCGGAGCACCCGTTATTTGTTCCAACAATTCGAGTCTACCCGAAGTCGGAGGGGATGTTGCCTTCTATTTCCCTGCAGATAGTTCTGACAAGCTATTCGAATTGATGCTAAAGTTCGCAAGTTGTAATGAAGAAGAATTGGATCACATTTCTAAAAGAGGACTTGAACGTGCCAAATTATTTTCATGGAAAAATCATGCTGAACAAATTATCGAGGTATTAGAAAAGCTGGTAAGTTAGGAAAGCAATTCATTGTATAATTTAATATCTAATTGATTGAGCTCGGCAATTTTCTTTCTATCCTCATCACTTACGTTTCTTTTATTGCCACCACCTGTTCTATTGTGTTCTACGATTTGCAGATTTTTCCAATTTAAGAGCTCGGCGAGTTTTTGAATATCGCTATTGTAGTTTTCAACATTACCAACAAATAAGAAATCTTCTTTCTTCAAGCCTGACAAGAATTTACTCATTCTATTTCTACTACCTTCTGCCGATGCATATTCCAAGAGCGACCTTCTCATCTTGTTTAAAATGTTTAGTCCTTTTCCCTTTTCATCCAACTCCTCATCCAATCTTTTTGACAGATAGTAATAGTTAGAGATTACTCTTTCTACAGGATCTCTGAGCCAAGTTATTATTGGAACATTTTGCTTTATGCTAATAAGTTCATTTAATTGATCTATTCTAAAATGACCATGAATCACTTTCGGATTTCGGTGAACATATGCCTTAGAGAACGGCATCATATTAATCTTTGATACTTGATTTCGATTAAAGTCAACTCTAGCAACTTTTGTAGCACCGTATTCCTTTTTAAGACTATGAAAAAATGAAGTTCCAGCTGTTTTGGGAATATGTAATGAAATCAATTTCACATCCTCCCAATTAGTATTAGAAAAAGATTTCCCTAATATTCTGTATTGCAATTGATATATTTTCTCGATTGAATTCATGTTATAACTTTCTATTTCCGCTTAAAATCATATCCAAACAATTCTAGATCTTTCTTATAATTAACTCTAACCAATTCTTCTAATTCATCATCATAGGCTTCGAGGTATGAAAATGCTTTTGGTGCCTGATTTACATGAGGAATGTTAATATCCATCTTAATAAGTTTGGACAAAGTCTGTACATCTTCATTCAAGTTTTCGAATCTTCCGATAAAATCATAGTCCACAATTCCATCAAAATTCTTTAACCAATTAAATTGCGAATGAGTGTAACAATATTCATTGCTTTCCATTTCAGCAAATTCTCCAATAAGCCAAGTTTTAAAATTAGATTGATTGTTCTCAAATTCTAATTCTCCCTTCCTGATCTTCAAGCAAAAAATGGAATACAATCTATCCCATGGATTTCTAACGAAACTGAATTTAATGGCAGCATTCCAATTCACTGCTCCAACCTTCTCTATAATTTGCCTTGCAAAATGATGTTTAGGATTTTCTTTATGGCGATTAGGTTGATTAAATTCGACTGCCCTTGAAAGACTCGTACCTGCCGTTCTTGTAATATGAACCCTTATCACGTCAGTCCTTCCCTTGAGGTAAAATGATGGGGGCAACTTTTTTCTAAAAAAAGAGAAATTGAACATCTAATGTGTTTTATCTTGCTTAAAAAGATTATGAAATTTCATCATCCCATCTGCCACTTCAAGTCCATCGTATACAATTTTTCCTTTATTTAAAACTATTATTCGATTAGCCAAATCCTTTATTTTATCCAAACGGTGCGTTGCAATTACTAAAGATTTTCCTTTTTGTAAATATTCCTTCTTCAAATAATCAAAACACTTTTGTTTAAATCCGGGGTCACTAAAACTAAATCCTTCATCAATAAATAGTATGTCTCCTTTGATAGATAATACAATTGACATTGCTAAACGTGTTTTCATTCCCGAAGAGTACTTTCCGATTGGCGCATGTAGATACTCAGCCACACCTGAAAAGTCAACAATAAAATCCAATCTCTCATCGACTTCTTCTTTTGTTAATCCGTAATATGCGCACTTCAGATAAACATTCTCAAGACCCGATAAGGATGAGTAGAAGCCAGATTTTATAGCAAATACACTTATAATGTTCTTTACACAATCATCATATTTCACAGCTCCTTTTTCTAGATTATAAATTCCAGCAAGCAACCTTATCAAGGTTGTTTTTCCTGAACCGTTAGTCCCTAAGAGGGCAACAATTTCTCCTTCGTGGATATTAAAACTAACATCATTCAAGGCCCAGAATTCTTTTGTCCTAAGTTCGTCAGATTTAAAATTTATTCCGAAAAAATTTCTAGTTAAATCTGTGACTCCATGATACATATTGTACTTCAAGTCTTTTGTAAACTTCTTGTACAATCCTTCAACACTTAGCAAGACTTTTTGTGCTATCATGATTTTCTTCGTTTAAAAATCTCCTCGTTCTAAAATTCTAGAAGTATTCAAAATAAAGAATCTAGTCAATAGAATGAATATTATTAAAATGAGCAAAGAGCAGCCATAATAGTTCTGCGCCATATAAATATCGCCTTCAATTAAAATATTTCTAGCGCTACTTATGAAATAAGTTATAGGATTAAACCTTAAGATCTTAGCCAGAAAACCAGTTGATACATCCACTGAATAAACAACAGGACTCAACAACATCAATAGGTGAATGACCTTATCCATTAAAAATGTAAAGTCCTTTGCTATTGCATTAAACAATCCTGAAAGCAATCCTATAGTCGCTCCGAATAAAATCATTGGTAGGTAAATCAAAGGAAATAGAAAACCTAGCATTGACATAGGAATGCTTTGAACCAGAAAATATATTAGTATAAAAGAAAAGGGTATTGAAAATCTTACGACTGCCACGAATATTTCTGAAAAAACGACCACATGAACTGGCAAGGTGTTCACCAGCATAATTTTTCCATAGTTCTGAAAAATCTGAGAGCAGCCTTTATAAGTATCAAAAAATCCAGACCATAAAGTCGTGCTTAAAAGCACAAAAGCAAGATAAGGAATACCTACATCTCCAGGATTAAGAACGCCAGCTCCTTTCATGAAAATCCAAGTAATAATTGAAAAGAAAGGTAAAATCAACAACCAGCTCCAACCTAAAAACGATCGTTTTAAGTCAGCAAATAATCTCATTTTTATAAGCTGTTGAAATAAAAATAAATTATTCTTCCGTTTATGTATCAATATATTATTCGACACTTATCAGTTCTTGGTATAATTCTAAATAAGAATCAATGGATTCCTTTAATTCAAATTTTTCAACCTCCCTTTCTATCCAATTTCCAGAATGCGCAAAATTTAGAGCTTCAATTAACGATTCGACATTCATCTCTTGCATTCTAATAAATCTCCCCGAAACTACTTCAGCCAATGCACCTTTATTCGAACTCACTAAAGGTATTCCCAAAGCGCAAGCTTCAGCAGCCACAAAACAAAAACCTTCTGAATAAGAAGGGACTACCAAACACGAAGAGTGAATCATTGTTTTGTAAAGTTCTTCTTTTGGTAAGTTATGTAAAATTCTAATCTGACCAGTCATTTCTGATTTAGAAATTAAATTCTGAATTACCTTATATAATTTTCTTGGCCTCTTAGGAATCACAAGATTAAATTGACTTTCGGGATGATTTTTCAAAAATTTTCCCGCAGCAGGAATGATTAAGTCTAATCCTTTACTTACGCCAAGTCTACCAACGAATGTGAAAGTAAAAGATACTGCCTTTTCCTTTCTTTCAAATCTCGATCGAATTTTTTCAAGTCTCTTATAGTCCAAACCATTATAAATTCTTTTTAGTTTGTCCTCTTGAACTCCAGCCTCCTTTAAAGCATCATAGGTGAAATTCGAAACACTTACAACTTTAGAGAAATTTAATGATTTGACAAAAAATTCGAAACTCCTATAAGCAATTCTTTCCAAAGTTGTCAAATACGGGAGTTTAGTCCAAAGCTGTCCCCAATATTCATGAAATGTTATGACGCACTTTTTATTCTTAAGCTTAGAAACAAACCAAGAAGGAATCGCGGCATTATAGGTCGTTGTATGAATTATATCTACATCATTACTTGACCTCCAAATTTCAGGAATTGCACTATAAGTAAATGCAAAGCGATTTTTGCAAGCAACTCGGATTATTTGGATGTTATTAATTTCTTCTTTTCTTGCTAATTTTTTATCAAACAAAGTAGTGACAACCTTAACCTGATGGCCATGACTTTGAAGTTCATTGGATAATTGCCAGAATAAAAACTCAACACCACCAATGTAGGGATGAAAATGTTCTAGAACAAAGAGTATTTTCACTAAATAGTATTATTTTTTTCTCCAGTAAGAACAGATAATTCTATTACCAATTTGGTAATTGTTTTTTGTTGTTTACGATAAAGACTGAATAATTTCAAAGTCAATAATCCAAGAACAGACAATACGAAACCGAAAATAACATTTACGTTACTTTTTATATCCAGCAAGTTTGCAATCTTACTGGTAAAGTAGTCAGGATTAATCGCAACAATTCCCACAATTATTGCTAAAATTATGAAAGGCCAAATGTCCTTAAAAAAAGACTTTCGCAGATACAAATTTCGACTTTGCCAAATTAGAAATCCAACAATAGCAGCAATAATAATAATCTGAAATACTCTAAAATCTTGCATGTTAACGAATTAGATTTTTAATTAAGTTTAAACCTGTAACAATTCCTTTTATGAAGCTCTGACCTTTCTTCATTGAATATTCATTGTAGACTACTCGGATAGATGCTTCGGTGAGTTTTAATTTCTCTTGTTGTATTTTCCAAATCATTTCTGAACAAGCACTATAATCATCCAGTTCCAAATGAATAGATTGAATTGCCTTTTTATTGAACAGTCTAAATCCAGACTGACTATCAGTTTGAGTGGTGCTCCCTATCCTAGTCAACATATTGGCAAGCTGATTGAACAATTGCCGAATTAAAGGAACAGAAGCTCTATTTTCAATAAACCTAGAACCGATAACCACGTCTGATCCATTTTTCTCCATTTCGATACAAAGCTTCATGATATCTTCTGGAAAATGTTGTCCGTCTGAA
>CALFWO010000041.1 GCA_937928045.1 uncultured Saprospiraceae bacterium
AATGTGGACTTGACGGACACCATGGGGCAAATACATGCTTGGGTGATTACCGATCCAGATGGAAAAATAGTTGGACTTCCTGCCGCGCCACCTTTCGACTTAGAAAATGCTGGCGAAGGCACTTGTTTTATTTGGAGCTTGTCTTATGATCCACCTTTGACGGGTTTGTTGTTCAACGGAAATGTAGCAGACCTAAATGGAAGTTTTGACTTTTCAAATTCTATCACGGTAAATAGATCGGGAGTTGATGGAGGCCTTATTTCTTTAGAAGGTGGTGGCACATCGATTGACATTTGCGCAGGGGATGGCGTTGCGGATCCTTTGAATGTCATAGAGGATGGCAATCAAATTGGAGAAAATGCAAGTTGGGTGATTACCGATCCACAAGGAAATATTTTAGGATTGCCGGCTGCTCCGCCTTTTGATTTGGAAGGCGCAGGAGCTGGTGTTTGTAGAATCTGGAGGTTGCACTACAATGGAGCAATAACAAATCTAGATCTTGGTCAGAATGTTGACGATCTAGAAGGTTGTTTTGCTTTTTCAAATTCCATTTCGGTAAAAAGAGATGCAGTGAATGGCGGAATTTTGACTACAGCCTCTGGGGAAACAGAATTGGCTATTTGCGCAACTGATGGCCAATCAGATGCTTTTAATGTAAGCCTCACTGGAAATACCGGATTGGCTGGAGATTGGGTGATTACCAATGCGACTGGAGAAATATTGGCGATTCCACCGACACCGCCTTTTGATTTAGAAGGTGCGGGATCAGGTACTTGCCAAGTTTGGTTTGTAGCCTACTTCGGAGCAATTACCAATTTGGAAGTAGGAAATAATGTTAGCGCATTGGAAGGTTGTTATGATTTTTCAAATCCTATTACCGTGAATAGAGATGGTGCGGATGCTGGTACAATCGAGCTGCCGGGTGGAGGAACTTCCATCACAATTTGTGCTGGCGATGGTATAGCAGATCCATTGGATATTCAATTGGATGCGATCCAAGGTGGTATTAATCAATGGGTGATCACCGATCCGAATAGTACAATATTGGATTTACCAGCTGGGCCTCCATTTGATCTGGAAGGTGCTGGTGCTGGGCAATGTTTGATTTGGCATATTAGTCATTGTGCTGGTGTTTCAGGAATTACAGTTGGTGAAAACTTAAGCAATATATCAGGTGATTACGAAATCTCAAATTCAGTTACTGTCGATAGAATTGGTGTTGCACCGGGAACTTTAGAATTGGCCAATGGAGGAACAAATCTTGAGATTTGTGCTGGCGACGGAATTGCTGATCCTTTCGATGTAACAATCTCTGGAAATATGGGAACAAACTCCGCTTGGGTAATTACTGATCCAAATGGAAGTATCCTTGGTGTGCCAATGGCTCCTCCGTTTGATCTTGAAGGCGCTGGAAACGGAACTTGCTTACTTTGGCATTTGTCTTACGAAGATGGATTAACCGGATTAACTACTGGAAACAATGTAGCAGGCTTGGAAGGTTGCCATGTTTTTTCAAATTCGATTACCGTTCAAAGAGAAGATCCCGATGGAGGAAGTTTAATATTTAGTAATGGAAATGATGAAGTTGATATTTGTGCTGGAGATGGAATTCCAGATCCATTGGGTGTAACAATATCGGGAAATGTTGGAAGCAATTCAAGTTGGGTAATCACTGATGCCGATAGTAATATATTAGTATTACCTGTTGGACCTCCGTTTGATTTAGAGGGAGCAGGTGGTGGAACTTGCCTCATCTTCAATGTAAGTTATGGCGACGGATTAACTGGTTTAGTTGGTGGTCAAAATTTACAAAACTTGGATGGCTGTTTTGATATCTCTAATCGATTGATTGTAAATCGGGAAGGTGTTGATGGCGGAATGTTGACTTTGCCAGATGGTTCCGTCGAAAGGGACATTTGCGCAAATGATGGAATTTCCGATGCATTTAATGTTAATCTAAATGCAAATGTTGGAGCTAATGGCGGTTGGGTGATTACCGATTCTAACGGAAATATTTTAGGGCTTCCACCTTCACCACCATTCAATTTAGAAGGCGCTGGAGCAGGAACTTGTTTGATCTGGTACATTGCTTATGGAGATGGATTGACGGGATTAGACTCCGGAAATAATGTAGAAGATTTGGAAGGCTGTTTTGATTTCTCCAATCCCATTACCATCAACAGAGATGCGCCCGAAGGTGGTCAGCTGATGTTTGCCGGGGGCGGCGATGAAATGACGATCTGTGCGGGTGATGGCGTTGCCGATGAGTTTACGCCAATATTGATGAATTCCGTAGGGAATCAATCAGCCTGGATTATTACCGATCCCAATGGAGAGATTTTAGGACTTCCTGCCGCACCTCCTTTCGATTTGGAAGGAGCTGGTGGAGGACAATGTTTGCTTTGGCACTTAAGCTATGGCGGCGGAATTACCGGATTGACCATTGGAGAAAATGCCAATGATTTGGACGGATGTTATGCGTTGTCTAATCCGATTACGATCAATAGAATTGGTGTTGACGGTGGAAACATTGTAACTGATGCTGGACAAATTAATTTATCGATCTGTGCCAATGATAACCTCTCCGATATGTTCGATGTAACATTGACAGATAATGAAGGAGCGAATAGTGGTTGGCTAATTACCGATCCAAACGGAACCATTTTAGGAACACCGCCGAGTCCTCCTTTTAACTTGGAAGGCGCCGGTCAAGGAACTTGTCAAATCTGGCACATTAGTTATGGAGACGGATTAGTGGGACTTATGGCTAATAATAATGTCGCAGATTTGGACGGATGTTTTGATTTGTCCAATCCAATTACCGTAGAACGAGAAGCGCCTGAGGGTGGACAATTGATGTTGGCAAATGGAGGTGATGAATTAAATATTTGTGCTGGAGATGGTGTTTCGGATGCATTCACACCAACATTATTAAATAGTATCGGTAGTGCATCCGCTTGGGTGATTACCAATCAAGGAGGAGAGATTTTAGGATTGCCTGCAGCGCCACCATTTGATTTGGAAGGAGCTGGTGGCGGAACCTGCTTGGTCTGGCACTTAAGCTATGGCGGAACTTTAACTGGATTGACCCTAGGAGCAAATGCTAATGATCTGGACGGATGTTTTTCTTTGTCAACTCCGATCACTGTAAATAGAACTGCCGTAAATGGTGGTGAAATTGCAACCACGGCTGGTCAAACAGCACTGGCCATTTGTGTGAACGACGGAATTTCTGATGCTTTTGATGTAACCTTGACAGGTAACGAGGGAATGAATTCTGGTTGGATAATTACTGATGGCAGCGGCCAGATTCTTGGTCTTCCAGCAGCACCGCCATTTGATTTAGAAGGAGCTGGAGTCGGAACTTGTTATGTCTGGCATATTGGTTATGAAGATGGTTTGACTGGTTTGACCATGGGAGAAAATGTTTCTGGTCTATCAGGATGCTATGCTTTGTCTAACAGTATTGAAGTGGATCGAACTGAAAACCTTGGAGGTACGCTTGCAATTGCAGGGGGAGCAGGAGATGAGATTAGTATTTGTGCAGGAGATGGAATTCCTGATGCTATCGATGTTACGCTGGAAGATAATATTGGAGAAAATTTTGGTTGGGCAATTACTGATCCACAAGGAATTATTTTAGGCTTGCCAATGGCGCCACCATTTGATTTAGAAGGAGCTGGCCCCGGTCAATGTTTGATCTGGCAAATAAGTTATTCAGATGGTTTGTCTGGTTTAATGATGGGAGCTAATGTTAATGATTTACAAGGTTGTCATGATTTTTCAAATCCAATCACGGTAAATCGAGAAGGGGTAAATGGAGGTGCTTTAGAATTTGATAACGGTACCGATGAAGTCACCATTTGTGTTGGAGATGGAATTGCGGATGCTCTAAATGTGAATATTTCCAATCAAATCGGAGCCAACGCAGGTTGGTTAATAACCAATGAGTCTGGAGATATTGTAGGTTTACCAGCTGCTCCACCATTCGATTTGGAAGGTGCTGAACCAGGAGTTTGTCAGATCTGGCACATATCCTATGCCGATGGATTGACTGGTCTAGCTTTAGATGCAAATACTTCCAACTTGGATGGATGCTTTGCGTTATCAAATCCTTTGACGGTTACAAGGGTTGATGAAGGAATCGATTGTACTTCATCGGTAAACAACCTAGTTGACAACAACGCGTTTGAAATAAATCCTAATCCAACAACTGGGATATTGAACGTCCAAATAAAACGATCATTCAATGGCTTGGTTGATCTACGGATAGTTGATGTTTCTGGTAGGGTAATTGTTTCCAAACAGACAAATTCTTCTTTGGAAGTTGTTGATCTTAGCGATTTATCAGCAGGTGTCTATTTCGTAGAACTGAGTAACGAATATTTTATTGGAACACAAAAATTGGTGAAACAGTAAATTCGAAATTCCCCTGCAAGAAAAGCCGATCTTATGAAAAAAGTTTTAATAGTGGAAGATGATCCACAGATTGCAGAATTGCTACGGCTCTCTTTGGAAGATTTGTCTTTCAAAAGTGAGATTGTAAATGATGGATTACAGGGATTTCGTGCGGTTGATAAAAATGATTTTGATTTAATATTGCTGGATGTTATGTTACCATCTATGGATGGACTTGAGCTGTGCAGAGCGATTAGAGCAAAGAATATTCCTACACCCATTATTATGATCACTGCCAGAACAGAAGAAATTGATAAAGTCCTAGGCTTGGAGACTGGTGCGGATGATTACATTACCAAACCTTTTTCTGTTCGAGAAATGCAAGCGCGAGTAAAAGCAGTCATGAGAAGATTTGACAAGAATGTCAGTGGAGTAGGAGAAGAAAAAAAGAAATTGAATTTTGATCGCTTGGTAATTGATATTGAAAAAAGAGCTATTTACAAGGATGATCAAGAAATTATATTGACAAATAAAGAGTTTGATCTTTTGCAAGTTTTGGCTTCCAAGCCAGGAAAGAGTTTCAACAGACAAAGTTTATTACATTTAGTTTGGGGCTACGATTTTGAAGGATTAGAACACACTGTAAATTCTCATATTAATAGAATTCGATCCAAGATCGAAGACGACATGGGTAAGCCAGTTTACATCCAGACCACATGGGGATATGGTTACAGATTCAATGAAAATTTATAGTTATGAAGAACCCGTTGTTTTTAAAATTGTCAGTAGGACTTTTGATCCTACTTTTATTGCTCGGAGGAATCATAGCATGGATTGGTTCCAACACTGCTGAAAACTACTACGATGAAGCCAATCAGCGTCTGCACAAAGATCTGGCTCAGTACACTGTAGATCATGTCAATACCTTCAACGATAGTTTAGAAGTTGATACCACAGCTATTCAAGATATCATGCATTCGATGATGATTATCAACCCAGATGTTGAAGTATATCTTGTAGATAATACTGGAAAGTTGATCACCTATGTTGCTCCGTATAAAAAGATTGTTCGAGATAAAATTAGTCTTGGGCCAATCAAAGAATTTATTCGTACAAAAGGTGCGGAATCTATCAAGGGAGATGATCCACGAGACAAAGTTGGTGAAAAGGTGTTCTCAGCGGCGCCAGTATTAAAAGACGGAAAGACCATTGCTTATTATTATATTATTTTGGCAAGTCAAGAAAGAGCGAGTGCGCTGAGTTTACTGAGCAATAACTATACATTAGGTATGGGATTAAAACTGATAGGCATCAGTTTGTTTTTGAGTTTTTTATTTGGAGGTTTGTTCCTTTGGTATACGACAAGAAAATTAGATCCAATTTACAGTGCCATGGATGATTTTTCTAAAGGAAAATTTGAAACGAGAATTCATAATGAGGGAGGTGACTTTGGAAAATTGTCTACGACTTATAACCACATGGCTAATGAGATTGAGGCAAGCATAGAAAAGATAAAATCTATTGATGATTTCCGTAGGGAATTGATCGCAAACATAAGCCACGATATCCGTACCCCGCTTACAGTGATCAATGGTTATGCCGAAACCTTATTGACGAAGGCCGATAGCCTGAGTGGAGATCAACGGGAAGAGTATTTTGGCTATATTAATGAAAGCACCAAGCGCGCCACAGGTTTATTGAATCAAATGATAGACTTGTCAAAATTGGAAAACAGTCAACTCGAAGTAGTCAAAGAACCATTTCCAATAGATGAATTGGTGGGAGATTTGACAGGTCGCTACAAAGTGATTCTTGAGAAGAAAAATATTACTTTATCTTACGCAAGACCAGAAAATTCAATCATTGCTTTTGGTGATATTTCGCTTATCGAACGGGTGATTCAAAACTTGATTGATAATGCCATTAAATACTCGCCTGAGCATTCCAATATTACTATTGACATAGAAAATCATTCCTCAGGTCAAATCGTATTTACTATTGCTGATCAAGGTCGTGGTATAGAAGAAACTCAGATTTCAAAAATCTTTGATCGATACAAAAGAATCAATCCGGATAAGCACGACAATAAAAGCATGGGCTTAGGATTGGCGATCGTTAGAAAAGCTTTGGAGTTACACAATTCTACTTTGGAAGTTTCCAGTGAGTTAAATGTAGGTACTACTTTTAAATTTGGATTGCTTAGCGGCTAATGAAATTGCAATTTTTCTTATTCTTCATTTTTCCTTGAGATCAGGGGAAGAGAACCTAGCAGTCGCTATCGCGCCTACATCGTCTATCGCTAAGCGTTCTTATAAAAGATAGTTCAAGAAAAAATGAATAGGTTAGTACTCAAAGAAAAAATTATTTCAATCTTCCCTAATCTAGATGTGCAATCTTTTGAAGCGATTTTCTTGCATTCAAGTCATGTCAAATCTAGTAAAGGAACAAAGTTGATTTCTGAAGGCAGTAGACATCACTATTTCTATTTTATTCTAGAGGGTAGTGTTAAATCATACTACCAAAAAGAATCAAAGGAAGTTTGCTTATGGTTCGCATTCGAAAATGAAATTGTTTCTACCATTAAAACTTTTGAGGGGGAACCTTCTAATGAAACCATTGAGCTTCTGGAAGATTCCAGCTTGATTCGATTCAAAACTGAACCAATAAGAAACCTTGCTCAAACTGATCTATCCATAAGCCACTGGGTAACGGATATTATTACTGAGCATGCTGTTTTTCTCGAGGAGAGACTTTACAAATTACAGTTCATGTCGAGCAAAGAACGTTATAACGCTTTGGTTAAAGAAGTTCCTAAAATATTACAAAAAGTATCGCTTACTGATATTGCTTCTTTCCTAGGAATGAGTAGAGAAACGCTGAGTAGATTAAGAGCTAAGAATTAACTTTGTGACATTTGTCATATGAAACCTGGTGTGAATCAACGAGATTTGCGAACAGAACCAAATGACAAATATTCAAGTATGAAATTTTTCCATCCATTAATAATCCTTGTTTTTATTTCTTTTAATTTTTGTTTATCAGGCTGTTTTAATTGGGCGGCTAGAGCTGAGAATAAACTCCCGGAAGAAACGGCATTACAAAAGACCTACAACTATGAAGGTAAGGTAATCATTGTCGGAGCTGGAGCTTCAGGATTGGCAGCTGCAAAGGTATTGGAACAAAACAATGTAGAGTATATAATTTTAGAGGCAACCGACAGGTATGGAGGAAGGTTAAAAAAGGATACCATCTTGGCAGATTTCCCAATTGACGTTGGGGCAGAATGGCTTCATAGTGCTCCGATTACCTTAAACAAATTAAAAGGCAAGAAAGGAGCTCGAATAGATGAAGAATTAATTCCTTATCATTTGGACAGTACGGCAAGTTGGGATGGGAAAAAGTACAAACCCGATCCTCATTGGCAAAATAATTTTATGTACAATTTCTTGCCAGAATCTAAATTCAAAACGTCAACTTGGTACGATTTCGTAAATGAGCATATTGCTGTTACCGTAAAGCACAAAATTAAATTCAATTCTCCAGTTTCAGCAATTGATTATTCCGATAATAAGGTCGTCGTCAAAACTACAAATAGAGAGATTTATATAGCTGACCGCGTTCTTGTTACTGTATCCATTGGAGTTCTAAAATCTAATAGAATTATCTTCAAGCCTGAAATAGATGAAGAAAGAAAGAAGATTATTGAATCCATTACCTTTCATCCTGGAATTAAAGCGGCTATAAAATTCTCCGAAAAATTTTATCCAGATGCCATTAATTGCAAAGTAGAAAATGGAGAAAAAGGGTTCTACGATATGGCCTTTAAGAAAAATACTCAAGACAATGTGCTAGGTTTTCTTTGCGCCGGAAATGAAACTCAAAAGTACTACAGCCTTAATTCTGAGCAGGAAATTATCTCCAAATTATTAGAAGAGTTGGATCAAATGTTTGATGGAAAAGCCACGGCATCTTACACTGGAGATTATATTTTGGAAAATTGGGGACAACACGAATTTACTAAAGGTACTTGGACACAGGCTTTCCAGGAAAAGAAATCTGATCTTGAAGTCCTCAATTTACCTTTGGACAATAAGGTTTACTTTGCTGGTGAAATTTATGATACTTATCAGCAAATGGGAGTGCCAGGGGCGATTCTTTCTGGGTATTATGCAGTGGACAAATTATTAACTGATTAATTGAAAAAGGCAACAATTTGATCGTTATGTCAGCGAAATGGTCATGCCACAAGCATCGTAGCCAATGTTAAAAATCCAATTGATAACTCAATACCGGTGTCAATCCACTTTGCACCCGATCAATCCACTGTCCAGTATCTTGATCATATATGCGATCCAATGCATCTTGGTTTTGTCTTGATATTACGTTCTGAACATCCAAGGCTAAAGTCCAAGAAGTTTTCTCTCGGTTTTTTCGATAAGAAACTCTAATGTCTGGTCGGAAGTAGGCTTTCACCCGCTCTTCAAAAGGTCGCGAAAAATCAAAAGGAGGATTTGGTCCGTCACTTGTAGCATTTGATATCAACGGCGTAATCCGTGCACCAGCATTGTACAACAATTTAAAACTGGCCTGCAAAGTATTGCTTTTTTCAAACGACCATTCTTTGCCGCCCATGAAAGTGGCAGAGAAATTTGAATTGTACCGTCCAGAGAATGATTCTCCAGCTAAGTTTGTGTAAGTTGAATTAAAGATACTCCCAGATAGAATCATAAAACTTCCTTCTCGAAATAATTTTTCCAAACTTAAATCAATGCCGATATTTTGTCCAGTTCCATCGCTGGTCAATGGTCGATCTGCATAGCCATCGATAATATTAATTAATGAATAATTCGGATCATCGAAACTGAAGGCTACTGGAATATCAAATAAATATTGATAATACAACTCGGTATGCAGCTTTAATGATTTTGTTAAAAATTGATCAAAGGCAAATACAAAATGATGGGCTTTGATCAATTCAAGATCTAAGTTTGGTTTTTGAAACTCAGATCCTACAAGATCTTGAAGGAAATAATTTCCAATAGGTAACATGCGGCTGTGTAAGCCATAAGCCAGACTTACCTGAGTCTTTTCAGAAAACTGATATCTTAATCCAAGTCTTGGATCAATACTTTTGGTTCCGTTCAATCCTAGGAACATTCCATGTGCTCCAAAGTTTATATTTAATTTTTCGGTTGGACGCCATCTAAATTGAACATAAGGTTGTGTCAAAAACGTCGCATCATCTTCGAAGATGAAACTAGTTTTATTTCTAAAACTGTCATCTCTCTCTAACCGATAACCAATTCTACTGATAAATATTCCTGTCTTTAAATTTAAAGCAGAAGACAACTTTCTGTTGTATGTGGTAGTTAAGGTAATCCGATTGGTATTGTACAATTCTCGATTTACGGCTACAGGTTGACGATTAGCGGTGAGGGTGTCATTGTTAAAAAGTATATGTTGGCCACTAACTGCCAAAGCAGTTTTCAAATAGGATTGGTCATCTACGAGCCAAGTGTGGGTCAATCCAATTGCGCCCATGTCGGAATCAAAATCTCTGGTTAATTTTTCTGAATAAGTACTATTGGCATCCAATGTATCGATAGCTCTTTCGAACTCATCACTCAGCCCTCCAACTCCCCAGATGGATAAAGTGGATTTTGGTTTGCCGGTGAAATTTAGTTTAAAGGATAAATCTTGGAAAAGATTATCTGCTCGAGGGTTCACCAAATAGATCCCAAGTTTATTTAATAAGCCGAGGGTAGAATACCTGTAGTTGATTAAGTAAGAGCTTTTACCTTTTTTAATTGGACCTTCCGTAGAAATATCTAAGCCGAGCATTCCCGCTCGAAATGAACTTTGCCTTTCTTGTTTATTCCCATTTCGAAGTCTGACATCGAATACGCCAGAAAATGCATTGCCATATTCTGCAGGAAATGCGCCAGTGGAGAAATCCGAATTGCCAAGCATACTGACTGAGAAAACGGTGATTCCTCCGCCAGATGATCCACGTCTTGCAAAGTGATTGGGATTGGGAATATCAATACCTTCCAAACGCCATAAAAGCCCGATGCCTGAATTACCTCTAACTACGATGTCTGATCTAGAATCACGACTAGGTTGAACACCGGGAAAACCCATTGCCATTCTACTAGGGTCATTGGCTGAGGCCGCATAGCGCTGAGTTTCTTCTACAGAAAAGGAACGGGTACTTACAATCGCCAATTCATTCAAGGCTTCATTGCTGTATTTAAATGCCGAAACAATCACTTCTTCTCCGGTGACTCCAGACTCAAATAATTCAATATTTAATTGAGCCGCTTTTGCGGTATTCAAAACAAATGGATCACTGAGATAGGATTCATAGCCGATATAAGAAACTTCAATTAATATTCTTCCTACAGGAACATTTTCCAATAAAAAGTTCCCATCTAAATCAGTGGTGGTTCCAATCAAAGGATCGGAATCTACAATGGTTACAGAAGCTCCAATTATACCGAGTTTGTTGTCTTTGTCTAGAACGACGCCGGAAATAGATTGGGTCTGTTGTCCGATTAGGATAAAAGGTAACAGCAGGAAAAATGAAATTAATATTCTCACAATTGGGTAGATTGATCTTAACAAACATACTCATCAATTGTGGATATGTAGTCTTGAAATGTGAGAATATAAATTAAAATTGTCTCAAAATCTGAGATTGGTAATTAATTCGCAGGCAATATTTCTGGCGATTGATCACCTTCAATGTTTTTTCCAACCAATACGTTTTCTCCATACGCAGTGAGAAATGCCGGTACGACTTCTTTGGCTTCTGCTACGAATGAATTGAATAAAACGCAAACGCCAATTTTATTTTTGCGATCGATTGCAATTTCGCTACGGTAATTATTCACAAATCCGGTATGATGCAAAATCTGAGTCGAATCCAGATCGATTGCTCTCCAGCCCAAAGCATACTCCGTGGGATGATCGGACCAGCGATCATAATATTTTGTACTTCGGGTAGGTAAGACTGGTTCGAAAACTTTATCCAATTCTTCATTTGTGATAATGTCAGGATAGTTTCCTAGCAAAATACTGAGCCAGGTACTCATATCATTTCCGCTCAATGCGATGCCTCCGGTAGAAGGTAAATTAAAATATTTATCTGTAAATGTTCCGCGAACAAATCCTTTGGATCTCGACGCGAATAGATGCGGCAAAGCGACATTGCTATCTGAAATTAAATCTAAATGTTTTGTCGTGCTGCGAGACATGCCAGATGGGCGAAGTATTTTTTCTTTGAGTAATGTATTAAATTTTTTCCCGGTTTTCTTTTTAAGAATGACTTCGATAATTCCGAAAGCTGCATTCTGGTAGGAGTATATTTCTCCTTCTCTCGCAATCAAATCCACATTACCCAATTCATCAATTATTGTATTTATTGGAACATCAGCTTCAACCAAGTTGGTATAAGCATGTCGAGGCAATCCAGTGGAGTGGGAGAGAAGGTGCTTGATCGCAATTCGTTCTCCCTGCAGTGAATCTTTTAGTTTAAAATTAGGAACGAGTTTGTGGACCTTTTCATCGAAGTCTAGTTTTCCTTCGCCCGCAATAATGCCGGCTAGAACTGCTGCAAATCCTTTTGACAAAGATCCAATTCTGAAAATGGTATGTTGATCAACCTTCTTCCGCGTTTTCATATCTCTAATGCCGAAGCCCTTGGAAAATTTGGCAGTGTCAACTACGACAGCAACCACAGCTCCAGGAGCACCGGAACGATTCAAAGTCTTGGTAAAAGATTTTTCGAAACTTGAAAGGAAGGCCTCGATTTTAGGATCTATCGATGCTTCTGAAGAATTTTGTTTTTGAATTTCTGCTTCATTTTTCCGACAGCCAAAAAATAAAATGGCCGACATGGAAAGAAAAAATAATATTCTTGTTCGCATAGATAGTGTTCGAGATTCTGCTCCAAAGGTATTGGAAAGATTATAACGAACGAATATTTGTCAATGGTATTTTGCAAAAAAAAAAAGGTGCTGCCAAAGACAACACCTTTTTTAACGTATTTGAAAATAATTTACTTGGCGACTTGAAATTGATCTATAAAAGTTTCATTGGCACCAACCAGTTTTATAAAGTACATTCCTGATTCCCAATCTGAAGCATTTAATTGGTATTTATTATTTCCTTTCACCTTGCCTAAATCCATGGAAAGTCTTTGCTTACCCATGCTATCAAAAACCAGCAGCTCCATATTTTGAGCAACTTTAGGATTGAACGCAACAGTCAGTTCATTGTGGGTTGGGTTTGGAAACAACTGATAAGCAGTTAAAGCCAATGGAACAATCTTTTGCTCAGGTAGGTCATTGTCTTGTAATTTGAATTTGATAGGTAAAATATATTCAGAAACTACTGCCGTACCGTCTGCGGATTTCGCCGGAATCCACGTAGTGGTTTTCTGCAAATGTTCAAACATTGTCAATATGGCTTCTTCGCAATTTCCACCAATGTATTTTTTAAATCCTGGATCTTTGATGGTCCCATCGGTATGCACATCGAATCTCAAAACTGAAACCCCTTCAATGCCATTTTCACGCGCAAGTTCAGGATATTTGATATTGGTGTAAATTTCAGTTAGTAATAATTTCTGAGAACAATTATTTCTTTCCTCCTTGTCTGTAATGTCTTCGCATCCTGAGATTCTTGCATTGTCTGTAATTTCTGGAGCAGTTTCTTCTTGAGGTGTATCGTCCTCTAGTTTAAACTTTACAGGCAAATTATAATAAACATTAACTTTCTTACCTCCTTGCGCACCTGGTTGCCACTGAGGGAAACTATTCACTACTCGAAGCACTTCTTCATCGCAGCCGCCACCTAGTGATCTTACAATTTCAGGCGTTGTTACATTACCATTTTTATCTACTATAAATCTACAAACTACTATACCTTGTAAATTTTTATCGCGCGCTTCTTGAGGATATTTAATATTCGAATAAATAAAATTGAGCATTTCTTTTTGAGCACAATCAAATTCAAATCCTTCTTCGTTTTGACAATCAGAAAAACGAGGCATGTTGTCAACGACTTTATAAATATCTCCTTTTACTGAAGATTGATCAGTTGAGATTTTATTGGTCTGGACAAAGCACCCATTTTTGATTTCATATTGAGTGAGTTTGTAACCATCCTTGTTTTGAAGGAGCGCTAATTCTTTGAATATTTCAAAACTGAGATTATCAATTTTCTCAGTTTTTGAAGGATATTCTAGTTTCAAAGCTTTCACACGCTTGTTGTAATTCGCGTAGGCAGATTTTTTATCATTGTAATCCGCTTCGAACAATCGCGTTAGTTCTTTTTTAATTTTCGCTCGATCAAAAGGATCAGCATTGTTAATTTCGTTGATTAAAATTTCGTTTGCAGTAGGTGCTGTAGGAAATGCATTGGTGTTAGCTAAGAAAACGCATAATACAAGGGCGGCGGGAATTACGGTTAAGTATTTCCAAAGTTTTTTGGGGTTGGATTTTTCTTGAGTCATCATAACTATTCTATTTTTAAGTTGTGTAAATGCAAAGCCATTGGTCAGTGGAATTTGAAATCCATTGCGGGCATATTGCATTAGCAATCTGCCATATTCTGGCACTGGTGTAAATTTTGTAACAGCTTCATCTGCTTGATATTCATGCACTGTTTTAATCGCTTTTTGATAACCATACAATGGAAGAACCCACCAAAATGGAATGAGTAACAATGCAATAAAAATATTGTCAAGGCTGTGTGCTTTTTTGATATGTACCAATTCATGATCTAATATTCTTTGTTTTTCTGATGCTTCGGAAAGGTAAAAGTCAGACCAGAAAAGTATATTTAGGAATGAAAAGGGCAAGTGTTTTTCCTTAGTGTTTACCAAGAGGTAACCCTGCTGCTGTTCAATTTTATTTGTGTAGGTTAATTTGGAAATTTTGAAAATTCCATAAATGAATCTTGCGCAGGCTAGAATGGCGCCAAGTGCCCAAAGTATGAAAATGAATTTCCAAATATTAAAAGTTGTAGCGCTTTCCGCAGTAACTACTATTGTTTCTAGGCTGTAAGAAATTTTCTGCGCAGTGACCGTAATGGGCTGTACAATCGTCGGGATGATTGCAGTATTTTCCGTTGCGGGATTAGAGAAACCAAGCGTTGTAAATTTGGGAATGAGCAGCCCAAGACAAAGTGTTCCAATCAAGTAGATTCGATTGAATCTAAAAAAGGTTTCTTTCTTTAACAACAAGAAATAAATGCCGTAAAAAAGCAACCAACAAATACCGACTTCAAGACTATATTGAATCATTTTTTACTTTTTTGGAGATTTGTAATTGTCTAAAAGACTCTTTAATTCTGCTTCATCGATTTTTTCTTCTTTGACCAAAAATGAGACTAGGCTGTTCATAGAACCATCGAAATAATTGGACACCAAATTTTGTAGACTAGATTTTCTGTAGGCCTTTTTGGTGACTAATGGAAAATATTCGAAAGTTCGGCCATAGGCTTTATGGCCGAGAAAGCCTTTTTGCATTAAGATTCTTAAAAGTGTCGAAATGGTGCTATGCGCGGGCTTTTTTTCTTCGTCTCCACCTGCCAGACAAGTCCTTATTTGTCCTACGGTGGCTTTTTCCAATTGCCAAATGCATTGCATAATCGGCTCCTCAGCTTTAGTTAATTTTTTCACTGGTGATTTACTCATGATCCAAATGTATAACTAAGAAATTAGTTAAGCAACTAAATCAAGAATTAATTAACTAAAAACTTAGTTAAAGGGTTGAAGTTGAACCAATATTGGGACATGTAGATTGAACTAATGCCTTAATAATAAAGTGTTAGGAAAAAAATTGAATTAGATCACGAAAACGTTCAAACAGAATTTTTCACTGACTGAAATCTTTTTGCCATCGATGTCAATCAACAAGGAGTTGTCAAAATCTTGTCGGTCTACAACTTTAATTTGAGATTTTAACTGAAGACCTATTTGCGAGACATATTGCAGAAAAGCTGCGGAGTTGTCTTTAACGGAAACCAATCTGCAAGTGGAGCCACTAGGGATTTCGGCCAAGGTCATCTTTCCAATCCTCGATATATTTCCTTGTTTATCTGGAATGGGATCTCCATGAGGATCAAACTTTGGTCGACCTAAAAATAAATCTAGTTTTTCTATAAGCTTGTCAGACTTGATATGCTCCAACTGCTCAGCGACTTCATGTACCTCATCCCAACTAAAATCCAATTTTTCATAAAGGAATGATTCCCAAAGCCGATGTTTTCTAACCAAATCAACGGCAATGGTTTTTCCTTCTTCCGTCAATTCAATTTTGCCGTATGGCTTATAATCAACGAGTGACTTGGTTTTTAGCTTCTTCAGCATATTGTTCACACTGGCCGGAGTAACATCAAGCTGATTTGCCAGTTGGTTGGTCCCAACTTTATTTTCGGCTTGCGTACTAATCAGCTGATACAACCCTTTCAAATAGTCTTCCTCGTTTTTACTGAGCATGGACAAATTTATTAAAATGTAAGTAAACTTGGAGGGATTAGAATAGTAGTTTGTAATATATTTACTGCGATTCCAACTCTTCTACTTTTCCAATTAAAACGGCCGCTTCATTTCGAATGTAAGTTGATCGATCAGTAAGTAGTCTAAGTCTGGCCTTGGTGGCATTTATTTTCCCTTGCTTGAGATTGGCTAAAGCTAGATACCAATGCGCTGCATCTCGATACTCCCACTTTTTTTCACTCAATGGAAGGAGCAAATATTCTGCAGTGTGAGCATCATCCAAGGCCAATTTGCAAACTGCTCTATACAATTGTATGGGATCTTCGTTAGAAAGCGATTTGATTTCACTTGAATGATTAAATGCCTTTTCGTATTCCTTATTGCGGTAAGCTAAGAATGTTCGAACTACAGCCGTGGTATCTTGAGGGATTTGATCAAGATCAATCAGCAAGTTTGGAAAAGGGTGAAAATTTGAATCAAATAAGGCTTCTGCAGTGGTTTTATTTCCAGTGCATTGAATCAAAAGCAAAATTCCTAATAGTAAAATAGAAATCCGCATTGGGTTTTTCCGAATTGTGTTGTACAAGTTG
>CALFWO010000042.1 GCA_937928045.1 uncultured Saprospiraceae bacterium
GTCTTATACTTGGAGTGATGGTTCATTTGGAGAAAATCGTACAGACTTATCAGCTGGATCATATACTGTTACGGCTACGGATGGAGTATGTACTCAGATTATTGCAGTAGAGATTGAGGAAGAAAGTAACTTGATGGCTACGGCGGTTATAAACATTGAACCGGATTGTCAGGCTTCAAATGGTACTGTAACAATTACTGTTTCAGGTGGCTCAGGAAACTATGGATATGATTGGGCGTCGGGAATGGATATTCAAACGAGAACAGATCTTTCTGCAGGAAATTATGTAGTTACGGTAACTGATAGCAATAACGGTTGTACTACTGAAGTCGAATTTGAATTAATTGAAAATATAGTTGGTGGAACATTAACAATAAATAATGTACCTGAAGTCTCTTGTTTTGGAGCTGCAAATGGAGGCATAAACTACTCTTGGAGCGCAGATGTAGGATTTAATGGACCAGAACGAGTAGAAGTCTTAGATGAAAATAACGAAATAGTTGGTCTTTCGGGATTGACAGCTGGAATTTACGAAATCAATGTGTATGATCAAGCCAATTGCTTGGCTGCAACGACATTAGTAGAGGTTTTATCTCCAGAAATTTTGTCAGTAGAGATTGATATTAAAGATGCTAGCTGTGCAGACGATGATGGTGTGATTACGGTTGAAGTATTTGGTGGTTTAGCTCCTTATAATTTTGATTGGTCTACCGCAAACGGCAATTCGAATTCTGCAATTGATTTGTCATCAGGATCATATTCGTTAACGGTGACAGATACAAATGGCTGTGTTTTCATAATTGATGAAATCTCGCTTGGAAGGGATTGTCCGGTGGATTGTGAGTTACAATTAAATGGAGTAGCAATTGTAGATGCTAATTGTGGTGAAGCAACTGGAAGTATATCGTTAAATGTAATTGGTGGAACTTCCTTGGCATTCAACTGGAGCCCTAATGTAAGTACAGGACCAAATGCCACAAATTTAGAATCCGGTGTGTACACAGTTACTATAGTTGACAATAACCTTGAAAGCTGTGAAATAGTAGATACAATCATTGTAAATTCTACCAATGGTCCATCTGTTGATTTGATTACAATATCTGATGCAGATTGCGGTGTAGAAAACGGGTCGGCAACTATTTTACCAACTACAATACTTTATAGCTGGGATGATGGAGCGCAAACAAATACCCGAAATGATCTTGGCGAAGGAGAATACTTTGTCACTGCTACTGACGGAATTTGCGACACTATATTTATAATTTCAGTAGGTTCAAATAATAACCTGACCGCCACAGCGAATGTAGATTCTCAACCGGATTGTATGGTTGAAAATGGAGTAGTGACCATAAATACTATGGGCGGATCTGGAAGTTACACTTATACTTGGCCTGATGGATTTGGACCGGAGACAAGAATTGATCTTGGTGCTGGGAACTACGAAGTTACAGTAACTGATGATAATGGAGGATGTGAAGCGATTGCTGAATTTGTGCTAACAGATAATGTAGCAGCAGGCAATATTATTATCAATGATATAGAAAATGTTAACTGTAATGGAGGTAATGATGGGTCGATAGATTTTACTTGGAATCCTGATGCTAACTTCAATGGACCTGCTCAAATTTTTATTAATAATACTGATAATGGAGCTGAGTATTCTGCTACTGAATTGATTGCAGGAAACTATAGTTTAATCGTTTTAGATGCTTCAAATTGTACGGCTTTGAATTTACCATTCGTAGTCTCGGAACCAGAGAATCTAAATGTAAGTGCAATTCCGACCAATCCAATGTGTGCGGATAACGGTTCAATTACCTTATCTGTAAATGGAGGGGCAACTCCTTATATTTATAATTGGTCTAATGGAATAAGTAATGCAGAAATTGCAGAAAATCTTGGAGTTGGACTTTATAGCGTTACGGTGACTGATGCCAATGGCTGTTTTGTAGAACTTGAGAATATTGAGCTAACTTCTGATTGCCCAGATTGTCTTACAGACTTGATTACAGTAGCGACTACTGATTCTGAGTGTGATCAAAGTACTGGATTGATCACATTGATATTATCTTCGGACGAAAGCGAATATAATTTCAATTGGTCGCCAAATGTTAGTTCAGGAGCTTCTGCTGCTAACTTGTCAATAGGGACTTATGAAGTAACTGTTACTGAAATAGGTAATCCTAATTGCATTTTCACTGATACTATTGCGATCAGTGAAATTGGATCTCCTCAAGCTCAAATTGATTATATCGTTGGTTCAAACTGCGGTTTCTCTGACGGATCAGTCGGAATGTTGCCTGCCGCATTAACTTACAGCTGGAGCGATGGTGGAAGTGGAAATGAAAGAATCAATATTTCTGGAGGAAACTATTTTGTAACTGTTTCGGATGGTGGTAACTGCGATCAAATTTTAGAAGTTACAATTCCAGAAGTTTGTCCTACAAATGATACAATCTATTTGGACACTCCAATGGATATGCCGGCGGACAGTTGTATAAATTTATCAGAATTGGTTAATGGAATTGATACAATTTTTGTTTGTGATTTACCAGATAATGGTAATATCCAATATGACGAAAACGGTTGCTTTATTTATACTCCTTTAATAGGATTTATCGGAAATGACAATACATGTATTGTAGCCTGTGATTCTTTAGGAATTTGTGATACAACAATCATATTCATTAATGTAAGTCCTGAGGCATGTGATCCAAGTAGCAATACAGTTGTACTGGATTTAGTTACTTCAGATTGCGACGGAACATTACCATGGTGTTTTGATATTCCGTTGGTTGAATTGAATGATTATGATATCTACTTCGATGGACAGATTTATTCAGGACCAATTGGAGGATGTGATACTGTATCAACTAAGGAATACCCAGTATTTACAATACCAGACCAAGGAGCTATTGGTCCTTATTCAGTGGATGCTTGGGAATTAAATGGCGACATTATTTCTTTTGAATTTAACACCATCAATGAATTGGTAGATTCAATGAATTTCTATGACCCTACTGGGAATTGGGAATTTTTATTGAATGGATTTGGAATTTTCGGTGGTGATATGGGTACAGAATATGGGAATATGATGATTAGCTGCATCTTGACTGGAGCAACTACAAATATCAAATGGATTCCAATTGATTTAATCACAAGCATAGAATTGCAAGTTCCTATTGGAGTGCATGATTTTGTTTTCTACAATTCCATTAATGGTTGCGCAGATTCCGTACTGGTAAATGTAACTTGCTTTGATCCTGAGATTGTAAACATCACTATTGAAATAGGTGAATTAGATACTTTATGTATTTCCGGAAATGATTTGCCAAATGGAATTACAAGTATCGCAAACATTTGCGAAGATGGGTCTGGGGAATTTGTTCTCTTTGATTTGGACGAAGACAACTTCTGTCTCATTTACGAAGGAATAGATATTGGATTAGACAGTGCTTGTGTAATTGTTTGTGATGATAATATGTTATGTGATACGACATATGTTTATGTGAATGTTATCGAAGGTACTACAATTGATACCTTACCTATCGCGGTTAAAGATTCAGATTCAACTAGACAAAACCAACCTATTATTTTAGATATTTTGGCTAACGATACGATAAATGGGAACTTAGATTCTTTCTACATTTTGACGTATCCTAAAGAAGGAACAGTTCTTCTTAATCCTAATGGAGAGTTGACTTATCAACCGAGAATGGGATACTGTGATAGTGATCAGCCAGATACAATGACCTATGTCATTTGTAATGAAGTTGGCTGTGATACTGCAACTGTTTGCATTCTTGTCAGATGTGAGGGCTTGATGATTTATTCAGGATTCTCTCCAAATGGCGATGGTACTAATGATGAATTTATGATTAGTGGAATTGAAGAATTCCCGAATAATAGATTATTGATATTCAATCGATGGGGTAACGAAGTTTACAACGCTACCGGCTATAGAAATGACTGGCAGGGAACCTGGAATGGTAAACCACTGCCAGATGGAACATATTTTTATGTACTTGAAACCGGGGACGGTGAGAGTTATTCCGGCTACGTACAAATCCATCGATAGAAACTTTCATACTTGAGTAAACTTTTTGGTCGGTCTTCCCGTGGGCTTACGGGAAGACCTTTTTTCTTTACTTCCGGACTTAGTATCCAAGTATTTTTACTATCTTTATTCCAAAGCAATATATAATGGTGATCTGTTCCTCAGATCATTCTCCCATTACCGATTACCTATTTTAAAAACAACTGATTATCAGTCCCATGAAAAATCATGTGCTATTACTAGCCCTATGCTGGCTATTAGGTACAAACGGTATTTTTGCACAAGCAGATTGCAACACCACTGTATCCCTCAATCCTACTTTTACATCGATGGGGTCCCCCTTGGAAGGACCTTACCAACCTGGTGAAAGCATTACCTGGTGCCTAAACATTGATGCATTCAATCAAACCAATTGCAATTGGCTACATGGAATTGTTCCAACTTTTGGAGATGGTTGGGATCCAAATTCTTTTTTCTCATCTGGACAGCCTAAGAATATATTAAGCCCTTTGATTCCTCATACCAATGGCTTTTGGGTCTGGTTTCCAGACAATTGGGTTAGTTACAAAACAACTAGTTCGAGTAAAGGACTTGGGCCCGGTGATCCGGCCGGCGCTGGATGGTTTTTTCAAAATTTTGCCGAGCAAAGTATCAATCCGTTTGATCCTAATTTCACAAGAGGGGATGGCACAATGTGTCCTCCTGCAAATGAAACTTGGGAAGTTTGTTTTTCAATACAAACTAAAGAATTATATGATTGTCCTGATGTAGTAGATTGTTCAGTTGGATTTGTAACATTTGGTGATGGGGAGACTGGATCAAATCCAGCAGTTGGATGTCAATTTGATACGAGGATACATTACAATGCGATTTTAGATTGCTGTGATGGAGCGGCGATTGATCCAATTTCCGATTTGTACGTTTGTAACGGAGAAACTATTAATGTACCGATAACTTCAGATGGTGGCCCAAATACAACTTATTCATGGGAAGCTGAATTATTCAATTTATCGGGAGCAAGCAATGGAACTGGAAATTTAATTCAACAAACGTTGACGATTAATACTCCTGGATTTCCCAGTTTTGTAAATTATAGTGTAGTCTCTTCGATTGATGGATGTGAAAGTGCCGTTGAAACTTTTAGGGTTATAATATCGGATTTTAATTTGGACTTAGGAGAAGACATCATGCTTTGTCCTGGAGAAAAGGTGAGAATTGGAGAGTTTCCAAATGGAGGTGCATCTCCTTATGTCTATACCTGGGAGCATGGTCCCGTAAAGTACCGTCCAGAAGTAAGTCCTTCTGAAACAACTACCTATTCAGTAACTGTTACCGATGTTTTTGGATGTACATCAACGGATGACATTACTGTCTTTGTTGGACAGGTTGGTCCAATATCAGGACCTTCCGACTTGTGTGGATTAACTTCAGGTGAATATTCTGTTCCTCTATTTCAAGGAACTTCGAATTATGTTTGGACTGTTCCGGATGATGCCACAATTGTTAGCGGTCAAGGAACCTCAAGTATTCAAGTTGATTGGAGTAACAGTGTTGGTGGAGAATTGTGTGTAAGACCTACAACAGGTTGTGTAAGTGGACTTACCGACAATTGTATCACCATAAATGCTGGAGCTACTCCGGATGTTTCGGAAATAATGGGAAATGCTACGCCATGTATTTTTGCCACAGAAAATTATAGCATTGAAAGTTTTGAACCTGGTGTTGATTTTACCTGGACTGTCACTAATGGTATAATCGCTAGCGGTCAAGGTACAACTTCTATAGAAGTCTCTTGGGACAGTGGAATAGCTGGCGAAGTTTCAGTTTATGCTGAGAGCGGATGTGGAGATGTAGAGAAAAATTTAAGTGTTGGACCTTTCATCGCGACAACATCAGATTTATCTGGATCTCAATCTGTTTGTCCAAATGAAATAGCTATATATACTTCAACACCTACAGAGGGAGATCCAAATTTCTTTGATTGGACAGTTCCTCAAGGAGCAATAATTTTAAGCGGTCAAGGAACCAATGTAATTTCCGTAGATTGGAATAATTCTATGGGCGGTGAAGTATGGGTGGTCTCTACTGGAGCCTGTGGATCTTCAGGTACAAATATACCTGTAGAAATATTTGATGGAGCTGAATTAGAAATTCAGGGCCCAACAACTGTATGTGCTGGAGATGTGATAACATTTTCTTTAACTCCAGATTTACCAATTGGTACAACTGTGAATTGGAATTATCCCACAAATTTCCAACCTACTTCTTCGCCAAGTAGTCCTGTTCTAACTGGAAATTGGGTCAATGATCAAGACGGATTGGTATCTGTGGTCGTAGGAGTCTGTGGAATTCCAGGAAACTTTGCTAGTCAAATAGTAGAGGCATCTTCTGGTATGGTGGTAGATACTGCATTTGTCCTTTGCCCTGGAGTCTGTATTGATTTTGCGGGATCTACTTTATGCGATGCAGGAAGCTATACATTTTCCGATCCGGGAAATGGTTCTTGCGGTGAAGTTTTCAATGTTCAGCTCAGTTACTTGGATGTCTCTAATGTTATTGCAAATGCTGGAGATGACACCAATGTAGGATGTACGGTAACAAAAATTCTCGATGGATCTGCTTCTGATTATCCGGCGGGATCCGACATATATTGGACTAATGACAATGGAGATATAGTTGGTTCCGAGATTACTTTAGAGGTCAGTGAGTCTGGATATTATGTACTGAATATTTATAATAGCCTATCGCAGTGTTCTGATACAGATACCGTATTGGTCTTACCTGCTGCTCCTCCGGTTGCAGATGCCGGTAGTGACAAATGGATAAATTGTTTCAATAATTTCGAAACGCAATTGTCAGCTGTTGTCAATTCAGATTGGAACTATGAGTGGAGTGGACCAAACGGTTTTTCTTCAAATGAAGCAAGACCTACAGTTACTGAATCGGGGATATATGCGCTTGAAGTTACCGACCCAACGACTGGTTGTGGATCAGGTTCTGATCAAGTAGAAGTTTTCGGTGGTTATGAATTATCAATCGATTTTACCCAATCAGTTTGTAACGATCTTGATGGAACAGCCACGATAACTCACGAAGGCATTCCCAATCCTGAATTTAATTGGGACAATGGAAGAACAGGAGCTTATATTGATGAATTGGCTCCAGGGAACTACATGGCCACAGTTTCCAGCGCCGATGGCAATGGATGTACTGAAATATTATCTGTTGAAGTGACCGCGGATCTGTCTTGTAAAGTGACTATTGCTGGAAATGTCTTTGATGATGGTGAGTCTGGAGATTGTGATCCGGCAGATCCATTATTGGTGAATGTTGAAAATATTCCTGTTACAATTATGCCGTTGAATCAAACAGTTCTGACTGACGCGAATGGATATTATGAATTTGTAGTTGATACAGGAAGTTATGTACTAACAGCAGAGGTTCCAGAACCTTATTTCATTTTATGCCCGGGGTTTCAGACGCTTTCAGTGGATGTAAGTGATACTTCTGCGGTATTGGTCGATAACTATTTTTTCCTAGATTACCTTACTAATTTTGATCTAACGGTTACCGCATATACGTCAGGTGCAACTGCTGGAGAAAGTCAAAATATGCAAACTCAATACTGTAACTATTTTTTCCAAACTATTAATGGTAGAATTCAGCTGATTCATGATCCTTTGGTAACATTTGATCCTGTTGCTAACGGAGCTGATTTCTATGATCCAGATACATACACTGCCAGTTGGTTATATGCAGGATTGAGTTGGTTCTCTTGCGAATGGTTGAATTTTAACGTTCAAATACCCTCAGATTTGCCAGATGGAACAGTCATTGAACACACAATTGTTGGTAGACCAATATTAGGAGATCTACAACCCGGGAATAATGTTGTAACGATTACGAAAACGGTAAGTAATTCATCAGCCCCGCAATCGAATATTGAAATAAATCCAAATATTCCTTTGGCCCAGTCCTTAGAGTTGTCTGTTTATCCTAACCCAGCAAGAAATGAATTTATTATAGAATCGGCAAGTGGAGATTCTATATTGTCCGTAAATATGAGAGATGTAATGGGCAAATTGATATTAAACAAAGATGGATTGAATAGTCAAAAAGAATTGATGAATATTCCATTGGGAACTAGTTCAGGATTATATTTACTTGAAATTGAAACTAGTAATGGAACGGAAGTTCGTAAATTATTTATTCAAGAATAAAGTTTCAAATTAAAATTAGAAAAGGGAATTTGTAATAAATACAAATTCCCTTTTTTTTAAAGTAGGTTAGGACTTATAGCTACCAGCTCATATCTTCTTCATCAGAAGGATTACCTTGAGTATTGCTGATTTCTTCGGAGTTGACTTCAGTACTTTCTAGAACTTCTCCATTTTCTAGTTTGCTTTGATTTTCTTCCCATTCCTCATGGCGCCTTGTAAATTCGTCATAGTCATAGTCAGGCATCAAGTCCGTTTTGATGTAATTGACAGCTTCCTCAAGATTAGTCATGAATCGATTAAAATCTTCTTTGTATAAGAAAATTTTATGTCGATCATATCCGTCGCCATTGAAGCGTCGAGTACTTTCGGTTAGCGTTAGGTAATAGTCATTACCCTTTGTTTGCCGGACATCAAAAAAATAAGTTCTCCTCTTACCGGCTCGTACCTTTCTTGAAAAGACACTATCCGATTTGCGGTAGTTGTTCTCGTTATCCACGTTTATTAAGTTTTATTATATCAATGGTCCGAAACAAAAATACTCATTCAATTGGTATTACCAAAACCTCAATGAATTAAGAGGATTAGGACTGTAAAGGGATATCGACTTCTTCGGCCTTTTGACGCTCAAAAAGCTCATAATAAAAGCCTTTATTCGCTAACAATTGCGTGTGATCTCCTTGTTCAACGATTTTTCCTTCATCTAGGACGATTATGTGGTCAAATGACAGTTGAGCGTAGATGCGATGGGTAATAATTATTGTAGTCTTTTTAGCCAATACGGTATTTAGAGCACCCAAAATTAGTTGTTCTGTATTAGTATCTACGGCACTCAAACAATCGTCAAGTAGAATGAGCGAAGGTTTCTTAATTAATGCTCTTGCGATAGAAACCCTTTGTTTTTGGCCACCAGAAAGGGTAACTCCGCGTTCTCCAACCATAGAATCAAATCCTTCTGAGAGTCCCATAATATCCTCATAAACTGCAGAATATTTAGCAAAAGATTCAATTTCTTCCTTGGTAGCATCCGGTTTTCCAAAGGCGATATTTCCTGCCACGGTATCCGAAAAAAGAAAACCATCTTGGGGAACATATCCGACGTTAAGACGAAGATGATTTAGATCAAATTCCTTGATATCAATACCGTCTAAAGTAATCTGTCCTTTATTAGCATCATACATTCTAACTAAAAGATCAGCGATAGTTGACTTTCCGGAACCAGTTTTTCCCAAAATAGCTAATCGTTGACCTGGTTTCAAGTCAAAACTTACATTTTTCAATGCAATTGTTCCACTATCTGGATATTCAAAAGTTACTTCTTTAAAGGAAATAGCTCCTTTAATTGGATCCGTGATTTTTCCTTTATTTTGAATTTCAGGTGTTAGTTTTAAAAATTCATTGATTCGTTTTTGCGAGGCAGATGCTTGTTGAATGATAGAAGCAATCCAACCAATTGCTGTTACCGGCCAAGTAAGCATATTCACGTAGATTACAAACTCTGCAATATTACCAGGAGAAATGTTTCCTTGCACAACTTGTAATCCACCGATGTAAACCGTGATGATAATACTTGCACCAATCAAAAGGAGCATTAAAGGAAAAAATAGTGCATTTACTTTCGCAAGGCCCAAACTTTTTTCCATGTAATCTTGGCTTTGATTTCTGAAAAATCGAACCATAGGCATTTCTTGAACATAAGATTTTATCATTCGAATGCCGGAATAAACTTCTTGAGTGGTGCTATTCAACTCGGCTAACTGAATTTGAATCTTGGCACTTTTTTCATTAATTAAACTACTCACATAATATATCGATATTGATAAAATTGGTAAAGGAGCGAGTGCGTAAAGTGTCAATTCTACACTTACTTCTAACATGGACCATATGACCCAAACGAAAAGCGAAACTAGATTAATACCATATAATAATGCTGGTCCTAAATACATTCTGACTTTTGATACATCTTCAGATATTCTGGACATCAGATCCCCAGTATTGTTTTGTTTGAAAAAACTTAGTGATAACTTTTCGTATTGATCAAACAACTCTTTTCTTAAATCATATTCAATAAGCCTAGACATCACAATAATAGTTTGTCTCATGAAGTACATGAAAATCCCCATTAATATGGCAAACAGAATGACCAAGCCTCCGAAATAGATTAGGTTTAATCCGATCTGAGCATAAAAATTTGATTGGTGAGGACTACCAGAAAAAAGAGCGTGAATACCGATATTATCAATGACCAAATCAAGTGCTTCGCGAATAACTCTGGGCATTAGAACTCGGAAGTAATTGGATAGGGTCACAAAGAGAATCCCCAGAAGAAGCTTCGAGCGATATTTGACGAAAAATTTGTTTAAATAAGCTAATTCTTTCAATTTATTATGACCTCTTTATTATGAAAACCGTATACAATCAGGAATGTTCTACGCAAAGGTAAGCTTTTAACGGTTTGAGGGTAATTTGGTGTAAGATTTGAAGTACCTTTGCAGCTAGCTAACTAATTACCAAATAATTATCATTAAATGAACAGAATTATTACGCTGGATGAATTCATTATTCATCGTCAGAAAGACTTTCCCTATGCGTCTGGAGAATTGACCGGTTTATTAAGAGATATTGGAGTAGCAGCCAAAATTGTAAATCGTGAAGTAAACAAGGCAGGCCTAGTAAATATCCTTGGAGTAGAGGGAGCAGCCAATGCCTCCGGAGATGAAGTTCAAAAATTGGATATGTATGCCAATGACAAGCTCATCGATTGTCTTAAGAACAGTGGAGAATGTTGTGGTATTGCTTCAGAAGAATTAGAAGACTTCATTGAGATTCCTCATGTGGGTTCAAAGGATGCAAAGTATGTTGTTTTATTTGATCCTTTAGATGGTTCTTCAAACATTGATGTCAATGTATCAGTAGGAACTATTTTCGCAATATATAGAAGAAAGAGTGATCCTAAAAATCCTTGCGATTTAAATGACTTTTTACAAAAAGGAACTGATCTAGTTGCAGCCGGATATGTAATTTATGGAACTTCTACGATCATGGTTTATTCTACTGGGAGAGGAGTAAATGGATTTACATTGGATCCATCAATTGGAGAATTCTGTTTGTCGCACAGAGATATTAAAATTCCAGATAGAGGAGATTACTATTCAGTTAATCAAGGATACTATTTGAAATTTGACGTCGAAATGAGAAGATATATTGACTATTGCTCTGATCTAAATTTGCGATTGAGATATATTGGATCAATGGTTTCAGATGTTCATAGAATTTTATTCCAAGGAGGTATTTTCTTGTATCCGAATACCAGAAAATATCCCCAAGGGAAATTGAGATTACTTTATGAATGTAATCCTCTTGCTTTCATAGTTGAACAAGCTGGTGGAAAAGGTATCAATACCAGATTGGAAAGAATAATGGAAGTTGAACCAAAAGAGTTACATGAAAGATCAACGATTGTAATTGGTTCGCCGGACATGGTTGAAGAAATGCAAAATTTCATTCAGCGGTACTCTGTTCCTTCAATTAATGCTATGTAATCTGTAGAAAAATCGTTTTCTGGAGTTTTGATATTTATTTAACAAGCGTCACATCTCCAGAAAACGATTCTTTTTTCCCGTCGATGTAAGTGACCTCAACAAAGTAAACAAAAACTGCAGGGTTAAGCGGTTGACCATTAAAAGTGCCATCCCATCCATCTGCAAAATTTCCTGGTTCAGGATTGTCTTTTGCAAATACTTGTGCTCCCCAGCGATCGTGTATGATCATCTTATCTACTGACTTAATACTATTGTTAGCGAAAACCATGAAGCGATCATTGGTTCCATCTTCATTTGGAGAAAAGGCATTAGGAATATAAACACCATTGTTTTTTCTTACAGTAATATTAATTCTGTCGACAGCCTCACAACCATTTTCATCAACAACGGATATTCCAACTTGAGTTGAGGCGAGTGGCGAAACGGTTGGCGAAAGACAATCTCCGCAAGAAAGAGGGTATTGACTTTCCCAAAATAGTGTATCGAGATTCATATTAGTAACAGCATTCAGGAATACTGTTTCTCCAAGATCGATTTCAATATCCCCCGCAAGTTGAATATCTCCTTGCTCCGCTGGATTTAACTGAACAATCATTTCATCAAAACAACCTTCAGCATCTTCTATTTGAATTACATAATTTCCAGCTTCAAGATTTCCAAAGTAGTTGTTGAATTGAAGTGGACTGTCATTGATAGAATACATAAATGGAGAAGTTCCTCCATTTGGCTGAATGAGTATACCACCGAGATCATCGTAACACAAAATTTCTTCTACGTTTAATGAAGTTTGTAAATCTTCAAATACAGTTTCTCGAATTATTAAGCTATCACATCCGGAAAGACTAATCAATGTTTCTAAGGTGTCAATTCCAATTTCCGAGGGATCACAAGTTACCTCTTGGAAGGAATACACTGCAGGTAGGGCAGGGGCAACTATAAGATGTATTGTTGAGTCACAACCAAATTGATTATTAAATATTAATAGAGTATCGGTCCATTCAGAAGGATCACAGCTGGTAGAACTCATAGTTTCAAAATGACTCTCGAGAAGTTCTACGTAATTATAGGTTACTATGCTACAATCATCTTGACCATTTAGACTTGTAGTAATAAACATTCCGGTGTCCAAAGGATTGCAGGACGCATCAAAAGTATACATTGTATCAGGCGGTGCAAGTATTATGGAGGTTATAATAATACTGTCAAGGTTGACAATGTTTGGTATTGTATCATAATAAATTCCCACCGAGTCTAAAGTACAAGTAACTAATTCAATTTCTGTTGGAACGCAACCATAAAATTCTGTTGAAGTTACTTGTATCGTGTCGCAGATTGGTCCATTTAAAATTGTTTCAACCACTCCAACCTCATCAATATCACAAGTCCAATTGGTATAAAATAAAGTGTCAGTTGGATTAAAATTATTTGTTATTATGGTAATACTATCGCATCCATATATATTGGAATCGAAGATTGTATCCGAACCAGCTTGTAAGTTATCACAAACGACATTCGAGATGAAAATTGTTTCTGCCGGAATGTATTCAGAAATTATTACCGTTACTTCAGGTAACCCATTGTTCATCAAAGTATCCAATACCATTCCTGCTTGAAGGATATCACAAGTCGTTGTAAAAATTGTATCAACTTGGCAATTTTGTAACTGGGTTTCTGTTATGATTAAAGAATCACATCCGAATTGATTAATTTCAAATATTGTGTCAATTCCTATTTCGTTAAAATCGCAAGAAGTAATGAATATATATTCCTCTGTTTTTGGTGCAAGAATTTTTTCTGAAATTAGTATTGTATCGCAGATCGTACCAGGAATTACAATAGTGTCAATACCAGCCAATACTTGGTCACATACAAACTCCATCTCAAATATAGTATCACCTTGAATCAAATTAGTAATAACAAAGGTCGTACTATCGCAACCTAGAGTAGACTGAGAAAAGATAGTATCGATACCAACTTGATTTGGATCACAAGAGTTTTGATTGATTGTAACCGGAGAAATGATGTCAAGCACGAATTCAGTGATCAATGTTGTATCGCAAACTGACCCAGCCAAGTAAGTGGTGTCAAATCCAACAAGATTTTGATCGCAGGTCAATTGTAGATCAAAGATGGTATCACCTTGAATTAAATTGGTAATAACAAAGGTCGTACTATCGCAACCTAGAGTAGACTGAGAAAAGATAGTATCGATACCAACTTGATTTGGATCACAAGAGTTTTGATTGATTGTAACCGGAGAAATAATGTCAATAATAAATTCAGTGATTAATGTTGTATCACAAACTGATCCAGCCAAGTAAGTGGTATCAAATCCAACAAGACTTTGATCACAGGTTAATTGTTGATAAAAGATGGTGTCACTTTGAATTAATTCAGTAATGATATAGGTCGTACTATCGCACCCAAAAGTAGATTGAGAAAAGATAGTATCGATACCGACTTCTGCTGGAATACAAGAAGATTGATTAATTGTTACTGGGGGAATAATGTCAAGCACAAATTCAGTGATTAACGTGGTGTCACATAGCGTTCCGAAAATGGCTGTGGTGTCAAATCCAATTATTGATTGATCGCAAGTTTCAACAAGCTGAAATATTGTATCCAGTGGATTAAGTGTTGTTGTTAAAACTGTAATGCTGTCACAACCAAAATTATTTAAAGCTATTATTGTATCGATGCCAACTTCTTGAGTTAAGCATGTATTTTGACTTAAATAAAAAGTGTCTGGAATGATAAAAGTAGTTTCAGTAATTATTGTACTATCGCAGAACTGGCCTGGGATTGAAATGGTGTCAAATCCAATATCTGATAAATGACAAGATTCAGCAGTGAAATACATAGTGTCGCTTGGCAATAAAATAGTTTCTATGACATGAATAGAATCACAGTTAAATTGATTCATGCCAAACAAAGTATCTAATCCCACCGCATTTAAGTCGCAACTCTCCAATTGTTCAAATGTAGTATCACTCGGGGAGAGAAGTGTTTGGATAAAAGTAAAACTATCACATCCATTAATTCCAATATCAATTAGTTCAACTACTCCTGTATCCAAAGGTTGACAAGAGTATTCAGTCAAATAGATACTGTCTAGAGGAATCAAAATTAAATTGATAGTCAGTAATGAGTCACAACCAAATTGGCTAGTTAAACTATCCACATAGACTCCGGCTTCAAATATTGGATCTCCATTAATTATTATGGAATTACCATTGCATATGTTCGAATCAATAGAAGCAGTTGGTGTTGGGTATAACGACAATTCAAAATCATCTTGCGCAGAACAGTTGTTACCATCTGTTACTATGGCAGTATAAGTATCTGCTGTTTGCACAGCAATAGTTTGAGATGTTTCCGTAGTAGACCAAGAGAAAGTTGCTCCTGTGTTGCCAGCATCTAAAATTAATGAATCACCAAGACAAATAGCTTGATCAGGTCCGAGATCAACGATTGGTAAATTGTAATTGTCAACGATGATGGTATCAGCAGAAGTGCAACCGTTGGCATCTGTTACAGTAATCATGTAAGTATCAGGAGCAGAAACTGAAATAATTTGAGTTGTTTCAGAAGTATACCAGTTAAATAGACTTCCAGAGTTTCCGGCGTCCAAGGTTAAATCAGTCATTGCACAGATCGTAGTATCATTTCCAAGCTCAATAGTAGGCGCGATAAAAAGATCAATGGTAATTGAATCGACTGAAGCACATCCATC
>CALFWO010000043.1 GCA_937928045.1 uncultured Saprospiraceae bacterium
ATCCATTTGCAGTTTGAGTATTGAAAATGTTTTGGTCACCTTCAATGTTTTCCCCCAATCTCCTTTATGAATTTGCTCAAATAAATCTTGCGAATTTGGAATATTCTGGGTGTAGTTCAGCTTTGCTAATAGTTCGGGAGCGACGGGGTAGGCTTCCATGGCCTGGTATTCAATTTGACCAGTGCGATGCTGACTTTCAAGAGCCGTCAATAGTGCATTAAGGCCAGTACCAAAACCGACCTCTAATATCGTTATGTCTTTTTCTTTTGGAAGTTGCTGCAAGCCAGCATCGATAAATACATGTTGGCTTTCTTGAATTGCTCCGTGCTTGGAATGATATGCTACCTCAAAGTTGGTTGAGATAATCGAGTGGGAACCATCCGCCGTAACGAACAATTGATCCATCTAAGCAGCTTTAAAAACAGATTTCACTTCGTCGACGCTAATGTCCAAATGAGAGGCATCGAGTTCTACTTCTCCTTTATCAATAAAAATGATTTGAGGAGATTCGTGATGGACTTGAAATTCTTCGGCAATTTGATTCGATATTGGCCTATAGCTCAGTAGGTCTAAGAAATAGACTTCAATAGCTGAAGGATCGAAGTCCCAGCTTCCTTCCAAACGGAATTTGGCCATACTGCTAATAGGACAGGTAGTGCTGTGCTTGAAAATCAAGCAAGGCACATGATGTGATCGGTCTTTAATCTGGGAAATCTGGGCGGAGGATTCTATTGGAATCCAATTCATTTTACTCATTAATTACTGTAAGTGGTGCACAAGGATCAACAGTATTTTCGATAGAAAAGTTGTTAGGGCATCCTACACCTCTGTTACAAGAAGTGGTGAAAGTAGCTAAAGCTACGAGTAAAATGGCAACTGCACCGAAGCGCTTGATTTGAGTGATCTTCATCTTAGTTTGATTTTGTAGCATGTTCCGAAGAACAAATTTACGAATTTTAAGGTCTTCCGACCGGTTTTCTTCAATAGAAACGGCCAGTTTTCTTTTATTGTTGGATTAGGCCTTGTTAAGATTATCTAAAAATGTAAATTGGTCGCCATGAGGATACATTTGATCGCCATTGGAGGCGCCGCCATGCATAATCTAGCTATAGCATTGCAATGCAATCATCATACCGTAACAGGATCGGATGATGAAATTTACGAACCATCGAGGTCCAGATTGGATAAAAAAGGGCTTTTACCCCCTAAAATGGGTTGGAATCCAGATAATATTCAACCAGATATCGAGGCCATTATCCTAGGAATGCATGCTAAGCCAGATAACCCAGAACTGGCCAAAGCTCAAGAATTGGGCTTAAAAATATACTCTTATCCGGAGTTTATCTATGAACATGCCAAGGATAAAAATCGCTTTGTGATCGCTGGAAGCCATGGCAAAACCACGACCACAGCTATGCTTTTGCATGCGATAAATGCCCTAAAAATCGATGCGGATTACCTTGTTGGTGCCCAATTGGAAGGCTATGACACAATGGTTCGGCTGTCTGAAGCTCCTAATATGATCATTGAAGGCGATGAGTATTTGTCATCTCCGATAGATCGTCGGCCTAAAATATTCCATTACTATCCTCAAGTATGCATCATTACCGGAGTGGCTTGGGATCATGTGAATGTCTTTCCAACTTTCGAGGAGTACTTGAAGCAATTTGAGTTATTTTTGAATACGCTGGCACCCGGTAGTTCGGTGATTTATTATGGAGCCGATGAGCATTTGACTGGCTTGCTTTCAAATCGCCCTGAGCTTAAGGTGATCAATTATACAGGCTATGAAACCGTAGTTGGTTCTATGGGGCGCGAAGTAGTCTCAGCTGGAGGTCGAACATTTCCAATTGCCATTTTTGGAAGGCATAATTTACAAAATCTTCAAGCCGCTGCATTGATGGCTATGGAGATGGGAATTGCAGAGCATGATTTTTTACGTGCCATGAAAACCTTCACCGGAGCATCTAAGCGTTTACAATTATTAGCGGAAGGGAATGATCGATTGGTGTATCAGGATTTTGCACATGCGCCTTCCAAAGTTAAAGCAACGGTGCAAGCAGTTAGAGAGCGATATCCTAATCATCGATTTATGGCGGTGGTCGAATTGCACACTTACAGCAGTTTGAATAAAGACTTTTTGCCGGAGTATCGCGGTGCTTTAGACTTAGCAGACGATGCGATTGTATTTTATCAAGATCATACTTTGAAGATGAAGCGCCTTCCATCGATTTCAGAGGTTGATGTAAAAAAAGGATTTGGTAATCCAACTTTGTCGGTACTTAGAGACAAGGAAGCATTGTATCAAGCGGTGGGTGCAGGATTTGGAGAAAAAACAGTTTTACTATTGATGAGCTCCGGAACATTCGGCGGAAAAGTGATGGCCGACTGGGGAGCGAAATTAGTATCGGGTTAGTTGGGCCCAAGGTGCAAAAAAAAATCTCAATAATAATGTTGCAATTGTTCAGTAAGGCTTGCGTAGCTAAAGTGTTCAACAACTGAAGAATAAAGATCAATAATTTAATAAATAATAATCTCAATGGGCTCGAGGCCCAAAAAAAAAATCACTAATAAATATTGCAATTGTTCAACACATCTTGCGCAGCAAAAGTGTTCAACAAATAAAACTTTTTGCATAACATGATGAAGTATACCATTGTAATCTTATTATTTCTACCCTTATTTCTTTTTAGTCAAACAAGAATAGAAGGAATTGTACTGGATAGTCTAAGCAAAGAGCCGGTGAGTTTTGCCACAGTTTTTATCAATGGAACTACTAATGGAACTGTTACTGATTCAACAGGATTCTTTGTTTTAGAGGATGTTCTAATTCCATGTAAAGTCATTGCAAGCCATCTCAGTTTTTCTACAAGTGTACAAGTTTTAGAAACGGAAGATTCTAAAAAGTTGGTGTTTCAATTGAAATTAAATGATATTGAGTTGCCTCAAGCAACTGTAGTTGATAATGGATTGCGCCAGTCAAATGTTGGATTTTTTAAAAGATTTTTCTTAGGAGCTGATGACTGGGGGAAGAAGGCAAAGTTGGAAAATGATGATGCCTTAATATTTACGAAAAAATATACCAAAAGAGAACTGATTATTAATAATGATATTAAAAAAGGTATTCAAGAATGTTTAGAAAAAGGAATAAAAGTAATGGCGTGGAAAGAAGATGGAGTGCGAGATCAAAACATTGTTGTCCTTGAAAATATTTTGAGTTGGAATAGAGACAGTACACAAATTGTCGTTGAAGAGGAATCTTTAAATGTCACTTCAAGTGAACCTTTGATTATCGACTTACCGCTACTTGGTTATAAATTACAAGTGGCAGATTTGGACTTTTTAGCAGAGCATATTGAAATTGATGTTCGTTGTTTGTTCTCGGCTTTTTATTTCTATGAACCTTATGTATCCACAGCAGAAAAAATTGAAAAGAAGCATTCGAAAAATCGGAAGACTGCTTACTTCAATTCTCCTCATCATTTTTTCCGAGCATTATATTCCAATCAATTGGCGCAAAATGGATACCAAATAATTGATAGAGAAACTGGAAAGTCCATAGAAATGGATGTCTATTTGAAGCCAGAGATTAATAACATCAGGCCAGTAATCGGATTACAAAGCAAAAACTTAAAAGTGATTTATCACAGTAAATACAATGGTGATCCTGTAGACATTACAAGGAGAAAAGCAGCATTAATTCAAGAGTCTAAAATCATTTTTTTACAAGAAAGATGTAATATTAGAAGTGATGGTAGCATACCATTGCCAACGATTATTTTTGGTGGGATGATGGGGGAGAAAAGAGTTGGTTCCATGTTGCCGAATAATTATGAGGCTGAAAACAATTAATTGAACAAAGAAATATGCACATGAAAAAATTATAAATGGGCCCGATGTCCCAAAACATTTTCAAAAGAAATGGTGGAATTGTTCAACACACCATGCGCAGCAAAAGTGTTAGGCTTGCTAATTCCAAAATCAAAAACAAAATTCAACCCCTGACATAATCTGTCATGACAATCCTTATCTTTGGCTAAATAAAAAATATGAGCCAGCTACCAAGACTTATTTCCATACTCACTTTGCTCAAGTCCAAAAGACTAATAACTGGCAATGAAATGGCAGGTAAGTTTGGTGTAAGCTTGAGAACAATTTATCGAGATATTCGAAAATTAGAACAGGCTGGAGTTCCAATAATTACTGAAGAAGGTAAAGGCTATTCAATAATGGATGGATATACGGTTTCTCCGGTTCAATTTAAAGAAGAAGAAGTCAACGCATTAATTACTGCGGAGAAAATTGTAGCCAATACTAAGGACGCTGGATTGATTTCAAATTTTGCCAACGCATTGGTGAAAATCAAATCAACTTTTCGAAGCAATTTGCAAAGTAAAAGCGAATTGCTGGAATCAAAAATGCACGTTTTTGCCACAAAAAATAAAACGATTCAAAGTGATGCGCTTGCTGATATGCAATTAGCCATGACTAACTTTTCGATGGTTCAAATGGATTACAAAAAATTAGATGCGCAACAGACAACAGCGCGCAAAATTGAACCGGCAGCTATCTACTGTTATGATGAAAAATGGATTGTAATCGCGTGGTGCCATTTGCGAAAGGATTACAGAACCTTCCGGATGGATCGAATAAAAAAGTACCAAGTATTAACTGAAAAATTTAAAGATCGAGGCTTTGATTTGAGAGAATATTTTTCCTCTTGTCCGGATGAAAATATGAGATTTTAGACCCCTGACATCATATGTCACTCCAGGAGTTATCTTTGTACCATCGTTTTGATATCCATAAATTTTAAAATAATAAAACATGACAACTCAAGAAATTGCCAACAGATTAGTAGAACTTTGTAGAAAAGGAGAATTTAACACAGTTTATCAAGAATTGTATTCTCCAGATTGTGTAAGTATTGAACCTAAGGGCGCGCAATGGGAAACGGCAAATGGCTTAGAAGAAATGGCTGCAAAAGGAAAAGCATGGAACGAATCAATGGAAGAATTTCATGGTTCTGCAGTTGGTGATCCAATCGTAGCAGGAAACCACTTTACCATGACCATGATGATGGATGCTACTTTCAAGGGAGTTGGGCGAGAAAAGATGGATGAACTGTGTGTTTATGAAGTGAAAGATGGCAAGATTGTCAAGGAGCAGTTCTTTTATAGTTTGAAATAAGTTTTAGATTTTGAATGAAAAAAGGCTACTTGTTTCAAAAACAAGTAGCCTTTTTTGTAGATAATTTCTGAAAATGTTTCTCTTGGTATTATACGAGAATCAATGGAATTCTATTTTGATTTTCTCAAGTAAATATTTCCGACTTTTGATTTCAAAATTATTTCAGAGCCACCACCATTCAATGTGGCATGAGTCCAATTGTCATTCAAATATCTGAATCCATTTTCGCTATTACTACTTTCTTCACTCGGAGTATTTGGCTGAATGACAATATCTAGATCGCTGTAAATTTCGCCCATCTGAGTTTTCATTTTCAAAGTCGCCTGATGATTCGATGGTAACGTGATGTCTATTTCTCCAGCTGTATTATTGAACAACATTGCTTTGTTAGCGGTAACCTTATTAAATCCAATTACCAAAGAACCCGCGTTGGTTGAAGCATTTACAATCCCAGATACATTTGTGATTGTTATATTCCCTACATTGTTTTCAACATTAATAATTCCTGAAATATTATCAATAATTATCTCTTCCCCAATCTGCTTGTGAATGTTTAAATCAATTTTTTTTGGCACCAAAATTTCAAATTCTAGATGGGTATGAACAGCTTCAGATTTGATATAAGCAAAATTATTTTCAGATCCCATTTCGAGCTCAAAATTGGAGCCACTTATTTTCTTCAATCCTTTGCTACTTTCATCTTCTACCGGTTTTTGAGCGGAATCAGAATTTCTGTACTTTACAAGAATGTCTTTTCGGTCGGTTCCTTTTATTATGATGTTGCCGGTGAAAATTCTCATTTTTAATTGCTTTTGGCCATTGGTATCCCCAAAAGGAATAACAACTTCTTTCATTTCTTGTGCCTGAACTAAGTTAGATGAAAAGATGAAGAACAGAATATATATTAGTGTGTGAAATTTCATGTTTATTTTATTTGTTTGAAGTTAAATATGCGTCTCCATTTATGGTTTCAAAATCCAATTGAACACCTCCTTTGCCGAACTGCATTCTTCGACGACTGTCTATCTTAAATTTAAATCCATTGTTGTTATTCGATTCCTTTTCTAGGTTTTGTGGTAGTATGGTCAAGTCTTTAAGGTTCGTGTAAAAATCACCATTCATGGTTTTGAAAGAAGTCGTAGCATTAATTTGATTGGGAATGTCAATATTTATATCTCCGTTGATTGTGTAGAAATTGGCTTTTTCCATTGGGTCCAAGTTGTAACGCACTTTAATGTTTCCATTGATGTTATTCGCCACTACTTTTCCGCTAATATTGTTGATTTCAACATTGCCATCCATAACCGTAGAGGCATAGGTATTTACACGGGAAGGAACTTTGACAATGAATTGCAAATTGGGCATGTCGAAATTCTCTTCCTGATTCCAATTGCAATTATTTCTCCACTGACCAACATTGAGTGGATTTTTAGGGTCAAATTTTAGATTTTCTTTAATATGCGAACAAGGGGTCTTTAAATAAACCAATAAGTAATTGTCTGCTTGTTTATAGTCGATACCCAAACCCGCGGGAAGTTCCCCCTTTTTTAGAATTACTTGAACTTCGATTTCATCACCGCTATGACCTTCGATAGAGATTCCTCCAAAGACATTAGAAAGCACAACTTCTTCAATGGCTGGATTCGTAAATTTCTTATTGAGCAATTCTTGTCCAATCGAAACTTGCCACCAGCAACAGCATGCTATAATTAATATTAAATTTTTCATCATTAATTTTTAAAAGATTTATAATTGGATAACAACGGCTTCCATGCTTTTTATTATTTGCGGAGGAAGATCTTTATTCAATCGCGTTTTGAATTCGTTGGCATCTAATGATTTACCGCCTGCAGCAATGGCATCTGCCAAATTGCTTAGTACGATCGGTGAGTTTTGATTGATAATCGATGCAATCAACCCTTCCAGGACTTCTGGAATTAAGCTGTATTTGCTCAATACATCAATACAAGCCAATCGTACATTAGAAGATTCATCATTGTTTAAAGTATATAGTAGTACTTCTATTATTTTTAAGTCGATCTTATCCGTCAGTTTAGTGGTCGATACTAAGTTTATTTTTTCACTCACGTCTCCGGTAGCCAAAAGGGTAGTAGTGAAGTCTTTATATTGATTATTTGGAGTGACTGTCAAAGTATTGTTTACAAGTGGGTTTGGAGTTTTATTCCATTGGGTTCCAAAGAAAAAACTGAGCGCAAACAAGCCAAAAGGAATTGCAATTTTCCACGGAGTTGTTAACCACAGCGGCCAGCTGATTCCTGTTTTTTTGGCCGACTCCAACTTAGACTTTTCCTCTGCCAAGAATGTATTAAACTTAGCATCCATAGCTGAAGAAGTATCCAAATTGACTTGCTCTTCCAAGTATTCCATAGATAATTGATACTCCTCCAATTCTTCCAGAGAAATATCTCCGTTAGCGATCCACTGTTCCAGCAAAATACTTTCTTCGCTGGTTAAATTTCCACTGTGATAAGCATCTAATAATTGTTTATTTTCTTTCATAATTACTTTTAGACATAGTATTCCAAAAGGAGAAATGCTCAATAATTTTCTTTGGCTTTTATCTCCACCATGTATTTTTTCAATCGATTCATGATTCGAAATATTTTCACTTTCAAAGTTGATTCGTTCAGATCAAATTGTTTGGCGACTTCATGATACTTATTACCATTTAGCTTTACTAAAGACAAAAGTTCCCGTTCTTCAGCCGATAATAGATTCATTGCCCTATGCAATAGTTCATATCGTTCTGATTGAATCATGATCTCTTCACTTCCAGAAGAAGGATCTGCAATGATTAGCTTTTCATGAAGTTCATTGCTGCCATACTTTTTCTTTCGATTGTATTCATCGATGTAGGCATTTCTAGCAATCGAAAACAGCCATGATTTTACGGATCCTTTTCCAGTATAATTCTTTCGATACTTGATGAACTTTTCGAAAGTCGCTTGAACCAGATCTTCGCTCATGGTCACTTTGCGAGAGCAATTGAAAAAGTAGCCAAACAATTCTTTCTTATATCTCTGATAAATCAAACCACAAGCATCTAACTGATCTGCTTGGATCTGCTTCATCAATGACTCATCTGTTAATTGTTCCACTGGTTTTCCTTTGTTGCAAGTGTAGACTGGCAAGTTTCGAATTGGTTACAAGTTTTAGTGAAAATAATTGAAAAAGATTGGAGCGGATGATTTTAGGGTAAAATGATTATTGGATCAAGCCACTAAAGATGGTCAGTGTTTTACTCAGGTTGCCGGTCGTTTCATCCGATGATTTTGGTTAGAATTGAAGCCCTACGGATTTTTACGAAATCCATAGCCGGCAGAATTGCAATCACGACTGATTACCTTAAAGCAGTCACTGGTATATTCCCGAGTTCCTAGTTCCCTAACTATAGTCAGTCTTTCACTTACGGGGCCGTGGTTTCATCCGATGATTTTGGCTAGAATTGGAGCCCTACGGATTTTTACGTAATCCATAGCCGGCAAAACCCTCCGCAAAATTCGCAATCATGTCTAGTTGACCTGAAGCGACCACTAGTATATTCCCGAGTTCCTAGTTCCCTAACTATAGTCAGTCTTTCACTTTCGGGGCCGTGGTTTCAACTGATGATTTTGACTAGAATTGGAGCCCTACGGGTTTTTACAAAATCCATAGCCGGCAGAATTCCCAATCCAAAATAGCAATCACGACTGATTACCTTAAAGCAGTCACTGGTATATTCCCGAGTTCCTAGTTCCCTAACTATAGTCAGTCTTTCACTTTCGGGGCCGTGGTTTCAACTGATGATTTTGGCTGGAATTGGCGCTCTGCGGATTTTTACGAAATCCATAGCCGGCAGAATTCCCAATCCAAAATAGTAATCACGACTGATTACCTTAAAGCGGTCACTGGTATATTCCCGAGTTCATAGTTCCCTAACTATAGTCAGTCTTTCACTTCCGGGGCCGTGGTTTCAACCCATGATTTTGACTAAAATTGGAGCTCTGCGGATTTTTACGAAATCCATAGGTACATCCCCCAAAGCCCCAAAGTCACCTCAAGCCCCCGCGTGAGCTGCCTGGAAGAGATCCGTTAGGATCGTCCGCAGGACCGACCGATCAGGGAGTCTAGAAGGGAGCGACCCCGCAGCTATGCGAAGGGGGCACGCCCAAATTTCAATAATTGAGTGAAAAAATGGATATCTAGCCTGAACTACTGGAAATTTTATGCGTTTCACTAACTATTATTGCTGAATAAGCGATATTTTTGCTGGCCTGCCGAAGTACGGCATTCAAATGAAATAATATGTCAAGAATACTAACATTGAGAGATTCGCTAAGAGAGGCGATGTCAGAGGAAATGAGACGCGATGAATCCGTCTTCCTTATGGGTGAAGAAGTCGCTGAATACAATGGTGCTTACAAAGTATCCAAAGGAATGTTAGAAGAATTTGGTGCAAAGAGAGTGATCGACACGCCTATTGCTGAATTGGGATTTGCAGGTATTGGAGTAGGAGCTGCGATGAATGGCTTGCGTCCAATCGTTGAATTCATGACTTGGAATTTTGCAGTCTTGGCATTTGATCAAATCGTAAATAATGCGGCAAAGACTTTGTCTCAATCCGCTGGAGATTTTAATTGTCCTATCGTATTTCGAGGACCATCTGGTTCTGCTGGTCAATTGGGACAACAGCATTCGCAAACATTCGAGTCGTGGATGGCAAACGTTCCAGGTTTGAAAGTGATCTCTTGCATTGATCCAAAGGATGCAAAAGGATTATTAAAGTCTGCGATCCGAGACAACGATCCGGTATGTGTGATGGAATCCGAGGTAATGTATGCATTGGAAGGCGAAGTTCCGGAGGGCGATTACACTGTGCCGATCGGAGTGGCAGCAGTGCGAAAGCAGGGAACCGACGTTACTTTGGTGTCTTACAATAAGATGATGTTGCCGACAATGGAAGCTGCCAAGCTTTTAGAAGCTGAAGGTATTTCTGCAGAAGTAATTGACTTGAGAACGATTCGTCCGTTGGACATCGATACTGTTGTTGAGTCTGTGAAGAAGACCAACAGATTGGTGGTCATCGATGAGTGCTGGCCTTTCGCTGGTGTCTCTGCTGAGGTAACTTATCGCGTTCAGAAATATGCATTTGACTACCTGGATGCACCGGTGATTCGCGTGAATTCTGCAGATGTATCGCTACCATATGCTCCCACTTTAGTGGATGCTTACTTGCCGAATGCTGCTAAGATTGTAAAGGCGGTAAAGGAAGTAGCCTACGTGAGCTAGATTCATATAAAAATATTATAAAAAAGCCTTGTGATTTGTGTCATGAGGCTTTTTTAATTTATGGCAGTAAGTAGCAGCGGGTAATAAAGTTTTAGGGAAAACATTGAAGGTGATCAATGCGAAGTATATTTACCCAAGGCTACTATTAATCATCGATTTTTGAATTCTTAAAGTCGGGTTGATCCGCCATCTGATCCTACTAAAAAATCCCTACTTTTGCAGCCTAATCAATAAATCATAATGAAGAATATAACTGTAATAGGAGCAGGAACTATGGGCAATGGAATCGCTCATGTTTTCGCTCAGCGTGGATACCAAACTACTATCGTGGACATTTCTGAAACGGCTTTGGAAAAGGCGATGGCGACCATAGATAAGAACCTTTCTAGGATGGTGGCCAAAGAAAAGATCTCCGAAGAGGACAAAGCCAATACCATCAATAGAATTGCGACTACGACCGATATGAAGCAAAGTATGGCCAATGCAGACTTAGTAGTGGAAGCGGCAACTGAAAATGTGGACCTGAAGTTAAAGATTTTCAAAAGCATGGATGAGTTCGCTCCAGCGGATTGTATTCTCGCTACAAATACTTCTAGTATTTCAATCACTAAAATAGCGGCAGTAACTTCCCGACCAGATAAAGTGATCGGCATGCACTTCATGAATCCAGTTCCAATTATGAAATTGGTCGAAGTCATCCGCGGTTATTCCACTTCAGATGAAGTGACGGATAAGGTTGTTGAAGTGTCTAAAGACTTAGGGAAAATTCCAGTACCGGCGAATGATTATCCCGGGTTTGTTGCGAATAGAATTTTGATTCCAATGATCAACGAAGCGATCATGGCTTTGCACGAAGGGGTAGCCGGAGTATCGGAGATTGATACAGTGATGAAGCTGGGAATGGCCCATCCAATGGGTCCTTTGCAACTCGCGGATTTTATAGGTTTGGATGTGGTGTTGGCGATTTGCCGAGTACTCCAAGATGGATTCGGAAATCCCAAATATGCCCCATGTCCACTATTGGTCAATATGGTAACTGCTGGAAAGATGGGTAGAAAGTCAGGCGAAGGATTTTATATTTATGAAAAGGGAAGAAAAGAGTTGATTGTGGCTCCGGGCTTTGCTTAGATATTTTTTAAGTTGAAATGGGTAGGGCATTGTTTTAAGGAAACGATTAGGATGTAGAGATACCGCCCATTGCTTCTCATAACAGCTTTTATTTAACAATAGTCATTGTCTTAAATCTCCTTAGAGATTTAAGACAATGACTATTTATTTGTTATATCAGATTCGCAACCCATTACCGCTAACAAGTATTTAGATCCTCTTTTTAAGTATAGCATTGCACTTGAAGTATCTTTTTTAACTCCATCGATTTCATAAGTTAGGGAATAGGACACGTCTGTCATACCGTCTAAGCCAATATCAACAATTTCCCCAACTTTAATATTTGAAATTATTGTTCCCTTTGGGTATCCATCACAGGTTCCACTCGGCAGCTTGGTTGATAGATCATTTTCAATTTGTTCCTCGAAAGTCATTCCTGAAGAACAACCAACAAGTAATCCTACTGAAAGTATTGCGATTGATAGTAGCTTGTTCATTTTATTTATTTTTAAGTAAATTGATTAACTGTAAATCTGAATACACTCTTTATTGGAGCAATAGTATATTGGCAGTTGATTGTGCTGCTGGGAAGTAAATTAAATAATTTCGAAATTAAACCAATCTAAACCCTTAAACATAATCATCCTCTCGGTCAAAACAAAGCAACCGGACAAACTCCTCCCCAAAGTCAATTGTTGGAAGAATATCCGAAAGTTTGATATCTTTTTTCAAATAATAAAATAGAAAATAATTTTCTTCCGCCTCCATTCGAATGCCTGGGAAGTCCTCCATAAGCTGAAGCGCTTTCCTTGTTAAAGGTGTAGCTCCATTTTCATTCGATGAAGATATTTGAAATTGACTGTTGAAAGTTTTTAGATCAGGAAAGTCTAATTTGTCCGAAACAAAGAAGCCTTTCATTTTTGCAAAATTACTTTTTGGTTCAATCTTAAAATGATCAACAAAAATATCTTCGCAATGGATTTCAACAATAGATTGTGACTTAGTTTCTAGGTCTTTCGTGGTGAGAAAATCATAGAATCTAACGGTTCCTTTTGCACCCTCCATTGGCTGATCCAGCACTCCAATAAATCTTTTTGTCCCTTTTTTATCAAAGGCATCAAACTCCTTAAGTGCAGTTGGTTGTCTACCAAATTCAATTCTATTCTTAAAGTCGAATTGATTTTCTCGAGCTAATTGGGCCAGATTTTGAATCCTTTCTTTGCTTGCGAAATCGTCGTATAATTTTACTAAAGCATCGAACATTTTAAGAGGTTTGATTTTGTAAGGAATTAGACAAACTATCCATTTGCTTTCAAAAGGTCAGTAACAATTTTATTAGAATTTTTTTCCAATTGTTCTATTGTAGATACTCCTTCATAGTTCAGATAATAAGCCATCCAAACCATTCGCTCATTGATCAATAGGCCATTGACAGTCATCGCCATGGTATATGGTTCCATATTTTCAATCTGATATTTCACTAACATTACGATGGAAAAAGATTCGTCATTTAAGGAATAAGAATTAATTACGACAGGAACTCCTATGTCGATTTCCATTCCGATTTTGTCGACTTCTTTTTCTACAAGATCCCAGTTCTTTTTGAGAAATGTTCCTTCTAATCCCTTTTTGGTTTCAACAAGTACATTTTTATCGGCTGTTAAATCTTTAATTTGTTTTGTACCATAGATTTTGAAATAATCATTTAAGGCGATGAGTCCGATACTATCTCTTTTTTGGAAAGCTTGTTCGGTGATGTAGTAACCCAACACTTCATTCATCTGGATTTCAGTGGCATCCGCTAAGGGTTTAATAATACTGTCCAAATAGCATTCTTGGTAATTCTCGATCTTTGGAAAACAGATTTCAGCTGCTCCAAAATTAGAGGTACGGCTGCATGGATCGCTCTGCGCTATCAGCGCAAAGGAAGAAACTAAGATTGTAAAAATTAAGCTGAAAGTTGTTTTCATGTTTTTTGTTCAAGTTATTCGTCGAAATCAAAGTCCTCAAGATATTCTTGCTTGAATTCATCAATCGTCCTTCGTTCTTTTTTAGTTGGTCTTCCTTCTCCTTTTCCTCGGACTTCGGCAGAAGCTTTGCCAATAAACCAATCCTTATATTTATTAATTTCAGATTCTGGGGTAAGGTCTTCGTAACAAGGTTGGGCTAGGGTAGCAGACACTCTTTTGGTAATCAATTTAACCACCTTGAATTGTAAATCAAACCCATTTTTTTTCACCCCAATCAGATCGCCTACTTTAATTAAAGTCGATGGCTTTACATTCGATTCATTAAGTTTGACTTTTCCTGATCGACAAACATCTGTTGCCAATGAACGAGATTTAAATATTCGAACAGACCACAACCATTTATCAATTCTTACTTTATCTGCCATTATTTGTTCTGCTAATCCTTATTTTTTTTGATAAAACTGAAAGGTAATCAATCGAAACCTATTATTGATTTTCTATCAAAGACTTTCCGAACGTATGAATCGCCGTTTTTACTTCAACTTCTACTTCTGCATCATCTTTTATCCAAGTATGTAAAAATCCTTTGTATTTCATCCCAAGGTAATTGGCCGAGTATTCAAATGGTTCATGGAATCCTGCTACCGTTTGCTGATCATAACCACAGCTGATGGCCGCCAATGACATTCCGCGAAGTTTTCTTCCAATCTCTTTTTCCGTTTTTAAACAATCCGAAATTCGATCAAAGAAGTTTTTTAAAATCCCACTCATAGAATACCAATAAACTGGCGTTGCAAAAAGAATTAAATCATATTTTTCTACCACTTCGGAAATCGTAGGAATAAAATCATCTTCACTATTTTTAAAATCATAGTCGAATGGTGCGATGTTTTTTTCCTTTAAATCAATCAAGTCAAATTTCAGTTGATCCAAAAGAAGATCCACAACCTTGCGGGTGTTGCCATGACTTCTTGAACTTCCAAATATAATTACCCCGCGCATGAATTTACTCGTCTTTAAGTGCTGGCCATTTCATTTTAAATCCTTCCAAGGTTTCTAGAACAATGCTAGTGATCACATAATTGCGGTACCAACGATCATCTACAGGCACAATGTGCCAGGGAATTGTCGAACGATTGATCACATCTTCATAACATCGGCGATATTGGTTCCACAACTTGCGTTCTTCCCAGTCTCCTGGATTATGTTTGAAAAATTTATCTTCTTCCTGTTTGCGTTCAGTTAATTTCTCAAGTTGTCTTGCCTTAGACAAGTGTAAATAGAATTTTAAAACTGTTGTATTATTATCCGCTGCTAATAGTGTTTCAAATGCATTGATGGCATCAATTCTAGCATCCACCTTTTTCTTGTTGATCCATTTATGAACGCGCTGGATGAGTACATCTTCATAATGCGATCTTATGAAAATTTTAATCTCACCTTTCGCTGGAGCGTGCTTGTGAACACGCCAAAGAAAATCATGTGCAAATTCTTCACCTGTAGGTTTCTTAAAACTTATAGCCGATACTCCAGAAGGAGAGCAATTCCCAAAGGCCGCTCGCGTAGAACCGTCTTTCCCGGAAGAGTCCATTCCTTGAAATACAATTAACAAGTTATGGTCGGCATTGGCTTGCAACATTTCTTGCAATTCTCCAATCCTTTTTGCCATCTTCTTTGTTTTCTTTTCTATCTCTTTTCGATCCAAACCTTTTGGAGCCTTAGTAGAAATCTTTGATAGTTTAATAGGAGCTTTTGCTATGGTTTTATTTTTCATTTTATCCTAATTTGTGTGCGACGTAAATATAGCGAAATATGAATGCTTTGATAAATCTATTTTGAATTGTCAAAGAGTAAAAATTTGAAAGTAAAATTGTAAATTGTACCAAGCCAATCGAAAAAATAGATATGCTTGAAAATATTATTTTGAAGAAAAGTCCAAAAATCGAATTTCAATTTCGAGATAATGGTTTTCATCTAATTGATGAACAAACGGAAAGAAATTCTGGCTTCTATTCCTACACTGATTTACGAGCTGTAGAGTTAAATAAAATCTGGTTTCCTAGATTGGCCAAATGGCTTCGAGCCATTACTTGGATATTTAATGGAGTTCCTCTTTTTCCCAATGCGGAATCTTACAAAAAAGCCAATATCATTATAAAATTTGGAAATTCTAAAATTGGGTTGTGGCTAACGGATTCCTATATGGTTGGGAATGCTAAATTACTAAAGAAGTTTCTAGACCGGAGGACTGGAAAATAGGATTGATTTCTTTACAATTATTATCGACTCATTTTATTTCGCTTCACCAAATAACTTTGCAAAATTGGACGAAATCCTTTGTTGATATCTGCCTCTACAAAGTCAATTTTATATTGCAAACATTTAACTTTCAGTGCATCAATATACTTCGTCATTTGAGACTTATAATAGTCCTTAACTTGATTGGATTGTAATTTCACTTTTTCACCTGTTTCCATATCAATAAAGATATAAGGCCGATTTTCAAACTCGAAGTCTATCTCTGTCTTTTTATCAGTAACATGGAATAATACGACTTCATGTTTATTGTGCTTTAAGTGTTGAAGCGCAGAAAACAACTCTTCCGCCTTATCACCCTGATCAAACATATCACTAAAGATAACCACCAAGGAACGCCGATGAACTGCATCTGCAATTTGGTGAATTGCATCTGCCGCTGATGTCGTTTTATTCCGTTCTGGATTATTTAGTAGTTGATCTAAATAGGTCAATTGAAGTCGATAATGTGAGGTACTAGATTTGCAACGACTATGCTGCTGAAGTTTATCATCAAATAGACTCAACCCAAAGGCATCTCTTTGCTTTTGCAATAGATTCATAATGGCCGCAGCGCTCAAAGCTGAAAATTGAAGTTTGTTCCTTCCAAGCTGACCTTTTTCACCATTGTCAGGAAAATACATCGAACTCGAAGTATCGATTACAATTTGGCAGCGCAAGTTGGTTTCTTCTTCAAATCGCTTAGTAAAAAGCTTATTGGTTCTAGCGTAGACTTTCCAGTCGATATTCTTGGTAGATTCTCCAGGATTATAAATCCGATGCTCGGCGAATTCCACTGAAAATCCGTGAAATGGACTTTTATGCAAACCGATTATGAAGCCTTCGACAACCTGACGCGCTAATAGCTCCAAGTTGCCTATATCTCTCACATCAAAATTGTCCAATAAGGAAGTCGAATCACTCATAAATATCAAGTCTACAGTTGAAACGCATAGCAGCGGCTTCTGTTGCGAAAATAGCTTTTTGAATCAAATACCCTGATCTGATTGTCCAGATTCTTAAGGCAGCATGCAAATTCCCAATAAAAAAGCCCGAGATCATTGACCTCAGGCTTAATTTTTTTGCTAAATGGTTATCGACACTAGTTTAGGGCTGCGTCAATTTTTTCCATTAATGCTTGTTTTGTTGTTACACCTACGTGTTTATCCACAACTTCTCCATCTTTAAGAATAAGAATTGTAGGAATGGAACGTACTCCGTATTTAAAAGAAACTTCAGGATTATTGTCAACGTTTACCTTGCCAATAGTCGCTTTTCCTTCGTAATCAGTTGATAATTCTTCAATGATTGGTCCAATCATTCGACAAGGACCACACCATTCTGCCCAGAAATCCACTACTGCAACCCCTTTTTTGTCGATTGCTGTCTCTTGAAAATTTCCGTCTGTGAATTCGAATGCCATGCTATTAAATTTTTATTTTGGTTGATTATAGTTGTAACAGCGCAAACCCTATGGTTGTTGCAAAGTTACTCAATTTGTAGGACGTAAAAGTCCTTCGGAGGACACCATTTTATGTGAAAATGCAAAAATTACGAAATTTTAGATTTTCAAAATGATGATAATCAGGTGTTTAAATCCATTTGAAGCTCAAACTAAAGGCTTCTTTCAATATCTCTTTTTTCAAAAAATGTTACAAACAAGGTGAGATCAACATTTCAAGTTTGCTTTTATCCATATTTTGTCCAAAAATGCTTCTTTGGGATCAAGAATAAATCGCGTTTGGATATTGCTGGCCTTCTGTACTTTAGGCCTAAGGCTTGTTCTTTCTGAGCAAAGTATTGAGAATTATTATTCAAGAGGTCTATATCCTTTTATTCGCAAAATACTGGACACGATACACAGAATATTACCGATTCACTTTTTGGTGGTGTTAGTGATTTTACTACTGGTTTGGTTAGGGGTAAAAACATTGAAGGTGATCAAGCGCAAGGATCCTTGGCGAAAAGCCCTAATCAACATTGGAGCAAACACCCTAGGTTTTTTAGCGATGGTTTTCACTCTTTTCATGTGGCTTTGGGGATTCAATTACGGCAGAGTGGATATTTATGAGCAATTAGGAATAAAAGGAGAAGCGATCTCTAAAGAAAGAATTAAGGCGATTGCAGAACAACAAACACAGTTAATTATCGATCTGCGACAGCAATCAGTCGCTTTGCCTGATAGTGGATCTACCTCAGCATACCAATTGCCTGAAGAACTGAGCGATATAATTTTTAAAGCAACTGATCAAACTTTTGATGAATTAGCCCTCGGAAATCCTGGTAGTCCTCAGGCCAAAATGCTCAAGCCAAAGGGAGTATTGCTCTGTTTAAGTACCGCTGGATTTTATTCTCCATGGACTGGAGAACCAAATGTCGATGCTGGACTTCATCCTTTGCAAATACCCTTTGTAATGGCGCATGAATTATCCCACGGTATGGGAATTACCGATGAAGGCGGCTGTAATTTCATGGCCGTACTCATTGGCCGCAAACTGCAAAATCCTATGCTGAGATATGCTTTTGAATTAAGTTATTGGCGATATGTTATGGGATCCTATCGCCGCCAAGATGAATCGGCTTTTGAAGATTTAAGAAATCAATTACCAGCAAATATTTCCAATGATTTACTTCAAATAAAAATCAATGGAAACAAATATCCTGACCTTTTTCCAACGCTTAGAAATCTCTTCTACGACAATTATTTGAAAAGCCAAGGTGTCAAGGCTGGAATGAAAAGCTATGGACAAGTGGTGAATATGATTGAAGCTTGGGAAAAGAAGAATGCAAAATAGAAGTTGCTAATTGTTAATTTTTAAATAGCTAAATGAAAGGTAATTTCTTATTGCAATTACAACTTAAATTCTTCTGACACTTCAAGATAATAACCTCTTTTACAATTGAAATTTTTTCTTTGGTCGTAGCCCATTATTGTACCAGTTATTACAATTTCTTTGTTGTCAATTTCCTTTACACCTTTGATTATTGCCTGTAAGACTTCGTCTGATAATCTTACTTCGAATGATTTATTTTCATTTTGGCCATCAAACAAAATCATTTGATTGGCATCTTGATTAAAGTGAAAAATTGAAAACCTACCTCTCAATTTAATAGTTTCATTTTCTACTTTAGATTTCTTACCACAAGTTGAATTTAGAAGAGGAGATTTTAAAATTTCGACAATAGTATATATTTTATTTTTTTCAAGTTCAGTAATGTCATTACACATGATGGTATTCAGTAAAATGATTAGAATGGAACAGTATTTTAGCATTTAGTAAATTTAAAATATTAAAATCCCTTCTCAAGAAATTCAAGAAGGGATTTTATTTATATTAAGTCGTTTTTTCTTTATGGATAAATTTGACCGGCAAACCAAGTCGAGGCATTGATCCAACAATTTCCACTTCCTCCCCATCCTTGATTAACATAAAAGTATCTGTCATAGACAGTTTTGTTCCAACAAAATATGAAACATTTTCGTACAATTCTTCTTTGCCAAGCATAACCATATGCTACAGGATAATGGCTTAGCCATCCCGTTCCGATTATTGCAGGCGTGGATCGATCTCTGATCGAATTTCTCGCTAAGTTCCGAAGACTGCTTTTATGAATACCAAAAACATTGTAATGCGTACCCAAGGTTGTTCCTGTTCTGCCCCGCAAATAATTTCGTGCTTTGTGCATGTCCCATGGGAAAGTTGCCCCAGACCCGGTAATACAAAAGGTGCCAATATCATTTCTGATTTCTCGGATCATATTTCTGACACCATTATCCATTGATAAAGGTGCAACAGCATTTGATCCTCTTCCTCCATTATTCCTATACAAGCCCCATCTTGGAGCCCAGTATGCGTTTCCTGTTGCAGCCTGTCGGTCAGCCCAACCAAACAACATGGCCCAAGCAACACCTCCGCAACCAACGGCACATCCTTGATAATCAAATTGATTGTATCTTGGTTGGGCGCTATGCCCGCCACTTGCCCAATAATATGTCCAGCTCATTATTCTTCATTTTTTAGGTTATTAATAGATTCTGTAGGAGAATCAGGATTTACAACAAATAATCTGATCATCTCAGATGATTTTCCATATCGAATTTCAACAGATAAATCAAGTTCTCGAGATACCGGAAGTTTTTTAGTGGTCAACTCGATAGCTGACATACTATTTGATCTTTTTACTACTCTTAATACCGTGAATTTACTGGCATCGCCTGATAATTCGACTGTAAAATCTTTTTCTAAAACCGGAATATAGAATCGGTCTCCTGCTATTATTCCTTCTCCAAATTCCTCAATCATTTTTTCTTTTTCCCATACTTCGGAAGCACTGATTTGTAGTTGATTCATCAATGGTTTGAAACTCTTTTCGAAGTTCTTTTTAATAGCTTCCCACGTTGAATTGGTAAATTTGAAGTCTTTTGGCTTAGGCCCTTTGAGAGACAATTTTCCTTGTCTTATTTTAAAAGAATCATTCTCATGTCTTGTTGCTTTGCGCTCTGTAACCGCACTACTAATTTTTTGGGATTCGGATGACGATAGATCAGCTTGTAATCCACTAATAAGCGAAGGCCGCTGTCCTAGACTCGCTACTTCCTTTCCTTTCTTATCTTCACCTATATAGGAAAGCGCATCGACTTTATATACTTTGGCTACAGATAATTTTTGGCTGACCGCTAGATTATTTAGTAATTGACTTGGTGGTTCAGATTCTAGACTCCAATGTGTAATTGGAAAATCATGCTTTCCTGAGGATACAATAATAAATCCTTGAACACCGGTCCTAAATCTTTCGATGTAATCCAATTCTAAGGTTTTTATCGATTCTTCAGTTCCATAAATTTCTTTTAAGCCAGATGGGCCATAAATATTAATCTTATTTACTTTTTCTGTTAAATCCTTCCGATTATCAACATTAGATCTAGCTTCATTGATAATGTGAAATTCATAGTATGCAGGTTGTTTCAAATCGGGTCGATAGATGGGAACAACTGAATCAGATAAATATAAATCCTGTGAATTTAGACCAATCCTTGTATCTCGAATAGATTCCAGATGTCGTGCGGCGGTCCTCCTAATACTGATTGGAATTTTCTGTTGTTTGATTTTCATGTTTTTATTTTTTGATTTCAGCGTTATTAAATTATTTTTTAGTAGGCATTTTTAATGCCCGTATGGTTTTTTAATCGGATGCTATATTATTAAGTGAATCGAAGGGATGAAAACGTTACCGAGGGATATAAACTTTTAGATTTTTATTTTAGACTATGCTGTTTTGTTTCTATTTTAGGAGACCTGTTCTATGCTCATCTAGAATGATATTTTCTGGAAATCATCTTTAAGAACCTTGAAAAAGAAAAAGGATGAAAAAAATATTCTATTTTTTACGTCCTTTTCTAAGAAGGATCAGTCTTACTTTTGAAATCAATTGGTAAGGGAAATTTATTCTAATAGCTGCCAACTTAAACTTTGAATAAAACTGAGATAATAGAAGGACTTGTAAAAAGAGTAGTTGCTGGCGATATGCTTGCAGCAGAACAACTCTACGAGCGATTCTTTGGAGCTATGTTTCACATTAGTTTCCAAATGACGCAAGATAAAATGTTAAGCGAAGACATTTTGCAAGACTGTTTTACCAAATCTTTTATAAAAATCAACCAACTCAAAATTGATAGTCAATATGGAGGATGGTTAAAAAGAATGGTGATCAACGCTTCTATTGATGCAGTGAAAAAAAGAAAAAATTGGGTAGATTTTGATCAAGAAATTTTAAATGAAGTGTCTATAGGCTATCAAAATACGAATTGGTCAAAGATAGAAGGACTAGATATTGATAGCGTAAACCAAGCGATTGCTGAACTACCAGAAAGGAGTAGACTAGTATGCTGTCTTTTCTTGATAGAAGGAAACACACACAAGGAAATTTCCGAGATTTTGGAAATTAGCATTTCTACTTCAAAAAGTCAATATCAATATGCCCTTAAGCTATTAAGAAGAAAGCTTGTTCAAAAAGGGAATTAATGATTGTACAATCTTATTAAAGATGATTTATAATGGATTCAAAAAATGAATTTGAAAAACAGTTGAAATTCTTGTTGAAGACTCCTCAAGAAATTAGCTTGAGCCGTAGCCATTGGCTAAAGATTCAATCTGGTTTTGAAAATGCAGAAAAGAAAAAAAGAAAACGACGCTTGTCATATTGGGCGATGGCCGCGTCAATTTTGCTACTAATTGGAATTTTCTTTTTTTATCCGGTCACCTCAAACAAGAGCGAGGCGGAAATCCTGGCGCAATATGGCTTAACGGAATATAATTTTCCATCCTTAGTGCAGCAAAAATTAATTGCTTTGCCTAAAACGAAAGTAGCCAAGTCGCAAGCAGAATATTTAGATATCCTGAAAAATCAACTTTATTTTTTAGATAAACAATATGCGAACTATTTGGAGTATATCAATCTAAACGGCTATCAAGAATTTATCGGAATACAAATTCAAAATTACTATGAAGTTAAGATTGAATTACTTGATAAAATTCAAAAAGAAATTAAAAAACTTAAATCTAGAAATAATGAAAACTCAAATAATATCAATGAGATCGAATGGAATATTTAAGGTGAGTCTATCTATTCTATTTTGCCTCTATACTATAATTGCCCAGGCTGATATTGTAGATCATATATTTGATAAAACACTGGAGGTGAATGAAAAGGTGACTGTTAAAACCAACGGAATGGAAATTCCAAGGTTGGATTTTAGCGGATGGGTGAGTTCTTCGAAAGTGAAAGGTGCTTACACCTTAAAGACAAGAGAACAACTATTTTTAAAAGTTCACAAGGGATTGAATATTAATACTTGGAATCAATCACAAATCAGACATGTTGTAAAGGTAACCGTTCGGGCAGAGACCCCTCAAATCGAACGTAGCTTTCTAAATGATTTGGAACACGCATTAACTTTGAATGCTACCGAAAACATAGAGTTGGATAATATGCTTGGCATAAAGGCAATAATGATGAAGAATGGATGGTTGAGGGGAATTGATAATACCGTTACAACAGCTAACGGAAACGAATACAAACTGGACTATCTAGAGATTTCTGCAGAATTATTCATTCCCGAAAATTCGAATCTTGAAATAGTAGATGCTCATTTTACAGATTTTTTAATAGGAAAATTAAATGGAATTTTAACTGTGGAATTGGAAGGCGGTTCTGTTAAGGGAACTTATATTCAAGAAGTGAACGCATGGCTGAATTCTTCCGAAGTGCGATTGTCGGAAGTCGATTTACTAGATGTTAGTGCCCATCAAAGCAAGATTAATATTAATAAAGTAAATGATTGTACTATTGGTAAATTGCCTTTTGAGTATGATGCAATCAATTTTGGAGCTTTAAATCATGGAGTGGGAAGTCCATTGGTACCTATCGTTAATATTGGTTCCAATAAGGAACATAATTCCACAATAAATAAGTACAAATTTGATGATGTTAACCGGCTCAAAATAGCGAGTTCTGCAAATGACAAGATTGATGTAATAAATCTGAATGATGCTGAATTGTTAAAAACCAATTTTACAGATTTGACAATATCAACTTTAAACGGCTCTATGACAGGGGCAATGAGTTTTGGAGAGCTGGATATTTTTACTTTAAATACAATATGGAATAATGACTTTGAATTGGAGTCATTTAATGGAACGCTTAGAATTTACAGTAGAAATATTAAAGATCTTGAATTGAATATTATCACAAATAAAGTAAAACCAGAGGTAATGCTTCACGGCAAGTCGCCAAAGGAGCATCAACAATTATTAAATAATGTTGGAGAAAATTTGATTCATATTGGGGATGACTATATTCTCCTTGAAAATGAATCCAATAATCGAAGTACCAATAAATCAATTTATAGGAAAGGTACAAAAAAGCAGAATGGGTCAGTCATGAAAATATTTTGTAACAACTGTGATCTCACAATTAGGTGATTTTGAGTTATTGTTTTGTTAAACACTTGAGGATGTCAAGCGAAATACTGTTAATGAGAGACATGTACTGGAAATTCATCCAATTTTCTCGTACATTATACAAGTGAAAAGATGCCTAATTTTATTTCTTATTAACTTTTGTCTGACTTATAGTAGTCAATCTCAAACGCTTGCCCATGAAAGATGTGAAAAGCTCGGTCGCGGAACTAATCTCTCATTCATGGAGCACTTTTGGAATGGAAGCTTTCAAAATAATTACCAGGACTATTTGACGCTTTCATCAGATGTATATGATATGGTTGAAACTTCGCTAGATGAAATGAAAACGATGGGAATTAGTACAGTCCGATTGCCAGTTTGCTTTGATGTGTGGATGGAAAAAGAAGATGACTTATTGAAATCTCCTTATTTTGAATTGTTAGATCAGATTGTAGAATGGACTAGGTTTAAAGGTTTAAATCTAATCATTGATTATCATCATGGAGGTTTGATTGGGCTTGATATTACCGAAGAAGCCAGTAGATTGATTAGACATTGGGAGTTGATTGCAAGTCGTTACCAAGACACGAATCCAGATCAAGTGTTTTTTGATTTGTACAATGAGCCGCACGATATTTCTCAATTTCATCTCGAGCGTACAATGAGATTATTGATTCAGCAATTGCGCGCTATCGTTCCAAATCATACATTTTTACTAGGCGGGTTAGAGTACAATAACCTGAGGTCATTGGCGCAGTTAGAACCTTTTGCAGATCAAAATATCATTTACGCTTTTCATTTTTATGAACCTTTCATATTTACGCATCAAGGTACAAGTTGGGTTGGAAGCCCAGTAGCCACTACTGATATTCCATTTCCGTTTGAGTCCTCCGCAATGCCGGCAATGAATGTACGGGTGGAAGATACTTGGGGCGAAGATGCTTGGAAAAAGTATGCCGTACTTGGTAAACCTTATGCTTTGTTTTCTCAGATCGAAGTTGCACGAAGTTGGTCCTTAACCAATAACAAACCAGTGATATGTTCTGAATGGGGCTCATTTTATGCGATTAATGATGAAGACCGATGTAAGTACACCGAAACAATGGTTAACATTTTTGAAGAATTAGAAATGCCAAATTTATTTTGGGATTGGAATCAAAATTTCAGCCTGGTTTCTGCTGGCGAAAATCAATTGTCTAATTGTATGAAAGCTGCTTGGGAACCGGAGCCATTTTTTGAAGATATTCCAGAAAATTTAGAAAGTAACATATTTGTTTACCCCAATCCTGGATCTGATTACATTTTCGTAAACGTAGATGATATCGATGAAAGAATATCCCTGAAGATTTTCAATTCCATGGGTGGGTTAATGTATGAAAAGAATTTGGCCTCACATCGAATGGTAGTTCCCATTGTAGATTATTCCACGGGAGTATACTTCGTAGAGTGCATCGGCTCAGACGGCCATCGCTATATTGATAAATTGTTTGTAGAGTAGAAAAATATTTTCCGATCGAAAATAAGTTAAGATTTATTTGCTCCTTCTTCAATTCCAGCCAAAGTTTCAACCATTCCAATCAAGACTTCATTTAATTTATTGATGGCCAATTCCAATTCCCAATTGTCTCGATTCCGTGGTTCAACATAATTGGATATTCCTCTGATTTGAATAAAAGGTACTTCAAAAATTTTGCAAGCATAAGCTGCTGCTGCTCCTTCCATGGATTCAACTTCTATCTCTGGATATTTGGCAACCGTTTTGTCAATGCTTTCCTTAGACCCATGAACTTTGTTTACGGTTCCTCCATTTACTTTTCTTAGAAAAGTGGGTGAAGTTTCCGACTCTGATTTTATCCAAGTTTCTTGAAATGGATATTGATTCGGTTCAATTAATCCCATCTCAAAGATTGAAGTGAAATCTCCATTTTTTTCCTCCACCCCAACATCCAAAAATCCATCTTGCGTCACTTGTACGACATCTCCAAGCTTAAAGGAATTGTCATAGGCACCGCCAATACCTGCTTGAAGCACTAGATGAAATTCACTTTTTCCCAATGCATGTGAAAGATGAGTAGCCGTCAGTACTGAACCAACCCCATGAATAAAAGGAGTAATTTTCAATTTTTGAATATTAAAAGTTCCGTCCTCAGACTGATTAGAATTTTTAGTTAGATAATCGAGTAGAGGTCCTATCTCGAATGGAGTAGCTGCCGCTATTAATATATTCAAAGGATTATTTTTTATTGTAAACAAATGAGAATCCCGGGCTTAATCCTAAGCGCTGATGATAGACGGCCGAAGCATCAATTCTGATGTATTCTGAAATTCTAAAACCTGCACCAAAGCTCAATTCATTTGCAACGGAACTGATTCCAACACGCAAACTAAGTTGTTCTACTGGAGTATAAGCTATTCCGGCTTGAACCCCAATAGCTGCTTCCAAGTCTTTTTCAACAGCTAATCGTAAGGTCAATTTTTCTGGAAATTTGTACTGTCCGCCTAAACTGAAGATAGTTGGTAGAAATTGATCTGGAGCTACTTCAATTTGAATTGGATTTTGAACATACATACCCACAGTTATGGATTTGTTCAAATAAGTTTGAAAGCCAAGTGTTCCCGAAATATTGAATTGAGAACCGTATTCTTCGATGCTAGTATTAAAGAGGTTTGCTTGCACACTTAATGAAAAAGATTCGAACAATAGCCTGGAGTAACTTATTCCAATCGCTTGTTCATTGTAGGCTGGAATTCCAAAATACCCAACTTTGACACCAAAGACTCCTAATTCACTAGGGATCGCAGCGCCTGCTCCTCCAAACAAAATTCCTGAACCAGCAAATCTGGTTTCCGCAGTTGCTATTGCTCCGAATGATTCCAATTTGGCTAAGCCAGCTGGATTACCAAACAGAGAACTTATACCATAAGCTCCGGCTTGGCTGCTTCCCATAGCTCTTGATTCCGCTGACTGTAGGTAACTGACTGTGCCTTGGGCATTTCCAAAGGAAGCCATTCCTAAAATTAGTAGAAATAAAAGCTGAAATCTAATCTGGTATTTCAATGCAATTTGCTTTAGTAATTTTTTCATAATATTCCCCCGCTCGGGTCATAGTCCGATCTTTTGTTTTTAGATCAACTTGTACCAAACCGAATCTGTAAGTAGGACCAAGGTTCCATTCAAAGTTGTCCAAGGTGCTCCAGAAAATGTAACCCATCATGTCTACACCTTCTTCAATGGCTTTATAACATTGCAAGCTGTAATCGTTGATCGCCTTGATTCTGATATCATCATCTTCTGTACAAACGCCACTTTCTGTAATGAGTATTGGTTTTTTGTATTTATTGTGCAATCTAATAATATTTCGATACATTCCTTCCGGACGGTAGGCCCACATTTTGTCGTGTTCATAACCAAGTTCAGCAAGCCGTCCTGGAGAAGTAATCTCATCAATGCGTTTGGGAATAAATGGAAAATAGGCATAGTAACTCATTCCCCAATAATCGCAATCTTGAAAGAAAGATTCCGTGTATCCATGGAATAGTCTAGCTGAAATTTTTGCTTGAATTTTCCCAAAAAATGTTTTGCCATCAAACCAGCAAGTATTTAGGGAGATACCAACTATTGCATCTGGAATTTGCTGATGGATGAATTCATAAAGCAAATGATGAGCTTTTCCCATATGCTTCAAGACTTTTCTCATCGCGAAAAAACTTTTTTTGAAAGGGGGAAAGTCTCCAGCCAAGTAGCCATTGAAGGCAAACACATTGGGTTCATTGAATGTATTCCATGACCAAACGAACCTGCCAAAATAGTAGACACACTGCCTAGCATAATCTATGAAAGCCGGAATATTTTGATTGTTCTCCCATCCACCATTTTTTTCAAACCAATTCGGCTGCATGAAGTGATGAAGCACAAAAAGTACTTTCATTTTGCGATCAACTAATGCTTGAAAGAAATCTTGGTACTCCTTCACAACAGCCTCATCGAAATCTTCAAAAGCTTCAGTTTGCAGCCTTGCCCAGTCAACGCCACATCGATACACAGTTCCAAATTTGCAGATGTATTCGAGATCTTCATACCTTCTTTTCTCATGTTCTGCAGTCTCCTCAAAGATGTAGCCATCATTTGATTTGACGCCTTTCCAATTGTGGTCTGAAGCAGTCTCTATTTGAGCGGCGGCGGTGGAAGTTCCCCAAAGGTATCCGTCTGGAAATTTATATTTCATTAGTTGTGAGCGCGAATGTTTCGCTAAGATAGTACCTTGATTTCATTTGCATAATCCAAGAGAGGATAACTTGATAATTTATTCGAGATGATTAATATCACTAAGATTAAAATTTAAATTAGGGATAATAATTTTAGTCAATTCGAGTTTTACAAGTACAACTAATCTTAAAAAACGAAAAATGAAAAACCTCTTGTTTTTTCCAGCCATAGCTATGTTATTCCTAAATTCTAGCTGTCGAAATGACGATGATGTCATGTCTGTTTTACCCCAAGATCCAGAAGTAAACACCACAAAACTTTATACACTGCTTACGCCAGGAAATTATTGGGTGTATCAGGGATATGAAGACAATTCAGATGGGCTTTTTGTTCCTACCAACATTGATTCAAGTTATGTGGAAAAGGATACGCTGATCAACGGTAAGAATTATTCTAAAATTGTAGAAACAGAGTTCAACAAAGAGAATGTCTATTTTTATCGAGATTCTGCCAGTTATATGGTTGATGAGATGGGTGAAAAAGTCTTTTCAAATGAAAACTTTGGGGAACTACTTTATTCCAAGGATCTAAATTTCCTAAAGATGAATTTTTACATGGTCGGAGAACAAATTAGTGATTTTGAAATCGGAGAAAATGCTTCTTTAGTTAGAGAAGCAGTGCTTGATTTCGAGGATCCTTCAAATTGGCCGGCTTGTGGACTTAGGCCAAGCAAATGGTTTGTGAAAAATATCGGAATGGTGAGATCTGAAATTCACTATGTGGGAAGTTGTAAAAGGGTACGTAGAGAATTGATTCGATATTCAGTTCAGTAATTAATTATTTCCATTCTTGTAAAAAATCATACAATTCTTTCCAATGAATGTGCGGATCAAAGCCGGCTTTATCTTCGAATAGAAGATTGAAATAAGGCTTTTTTTCGTAGTATCCATATTTAAAATTCAGTACCTCTGGATTCTCATTCACAAATTTAAAATGAATGTCATTTTGTTTGAACAGTTCCAAATAAATTTCAATCTCATGAGGATGAGAACAAGTATACAAAAATAGCACCACCTCCGATCTTTTGGATAAATTTTGTAAACATGATTTTGCCAATGGATAGAAGGTGGTAGGTACTGGCTTAATCGCCCAGTTTGATTCAATGATCGTTTCATGAATATCAAAAGCCCAATAGGTTTTATCCCAGCTTTTTTCCGCTGCTCTTTTTAATATCCTTCTGATTTGTGCTACGATCATGAACCAATTTTCTTTTGCGTTTTTGCGAATTTCAACCAAGGTCGTATTTTTTATCAACTTCTAATCCTTACAAACCAATTCCGCTCTAAATAAATTTTGCCTAATCCTTCTAACTTTATTTTTAAAGCCTACAAGTCGATTATTTTCTCAAATGATTTTGATCAATCTGATAAACTAATTTTTCAATAATTGAATTGATAAATCAATGAATTTTCCTGCTGATTTTGTATTATTACCTAACGAACATGAAAAAAGAAAGTCTTTAAATTGAATAAAAATTAAGAATGGAAATCAAGAAACCTACCAAAGAATATGATGTAGTGATCGTTGGATCTGGAGCTGGAGGTGGAATGACCGCAAAGCAATTGTCGGATGCAGGGATGTCGGTAGCGATCGTAGAGGCTGGGCCATTTTTCGATCCTAAAGATCCAGCTACAAAGACTCAGATGAAATGGCCATGGGAATCTCCCAGAAGAGGAAAAAGCACAACCTCTAGATATTTTGGTGATTTTGATATGGCCTATGGCGGTTGGGAATTGGATGGTGAACCTTACACGAAGGAAGAAGACACCGAGTTTTACTGGTTTCGGGCTCGAATGCTAGGAGGTAGAACCAATCACTGGGGCCGAATATCCCTTAGATTTGGCCCAAAAGATTTTAAACGAAAATCGATAGATGGATTCGGAGATGATTGGCCAATTGGCTACGAGGATGTGAAGCCGTATTATGATAAAGTAGATAAGCTTATCGGTGTTTTTGGAACCAAAGAAGGTATTGAAAATGAACCGGATGGATTTTTCTTACCTCCTCCAAAACCTCGCCTGCACGATTATTATTATATGAAAGGAGCAGCCAAAGCTAAAGTTCCTGTAATTCCATCAAGGTTATCTATATTGACTAAAAGAATCAATAAGGATAGAGGAACTTGTTTTTTCTGTGCACAATGTTCTCGATCTTGTGCTGTTTATGCTGATTTTAGTTCCGGTTCTTGTTTGATTTTTCCATCTCAAAAAACTGGTGGTCAAATAGATTTGTTTGTTGATTGTATGGCGAGAAAAGTGATCACAAATGATGAAGGGAAGGCAACCGCTATTTCTTATATAAATAAAAAAGATCGACAGGAATATCAGATCAAAGGAAGAGTGATCGTCTTGGCTGCATCTGCCGCAAGTTCTGCAAGAATATTATTAAACTCTAAGTCCAAGCAGCATCCAAACGGATTAGGAAACAATTCGGATCATGTGGGAAGATATATACATGATAGCACCGGTGCGCATCGTAGTTTTTTTGTGCCGGATTTGATGAACAGAAAAGTATACAATGAAGATGGAGTAGGAGGGTTACATGTCTACAGTCCTTGGTGGTTAGACAATAAAAATCTGGATTTTGCTAGGGGATATCATCTAGAACATTGGGGAGGACTTGGTATGCCGGCTTATGGATTTGGAGGCGCTCATGAGAAAATCCAAAAATTTGTTGGTGAACAGGTCGGCGGTTATGGAACAAAATTGAAAAAGCAAGCGCGACAATTCTATGGATCGACCATGGGCATATCTGGCCGAGGAGAA
>CALFWO010000044.1 GCA_937928045.1 uncultured Saprospiraceae bacterium
GCTTCAGTTTCGGTTTCGGAAATCTTGAATGAAGACGGTTCAATCAAGTTTTTTCTATCAATTGTTAAAGACATTACCAGAGAACGAGAAACAGAAAATCAATTAAGAAAGAACATTGAAGACCTGCGGAAGAAGTCTAAAGAAGTGGTTCGTTATGCTGATTCGAATAAACAATTAGAGATTTTTGCGTTTGCCGCAAGTCATGATTTGAAAGAACCCATTCGAACGATTACTAATTTTGCGACGATTCTACAGCGAAAATGTAAAGAAAAACTAGACGTTTCAGAGCAAGAATACCTTAATTTTATTATTTCTGGGGCTAAAAATATGAGTCAATTGGTAGAAGATATTTTATGCTATTCTAAAGTAGATACTGAGAAAGGTCAGGTTAACAATTTTTGTCCGACCGAATTAATGGAAAATATACTTCAAGGAATTGGACGTAGGATATCAGAAACAAAAGCCGAAATTAGTTATGAAAATTTCCCAGATCAGATCTACGGAATGCGTATTCAGATCAAACAGTTGTTTCAAAATTTAATTACAAATGCACTTAAGTTTCAAAAACCTGGAGAAGTTCCCAAAATTGAAATCATTGCTTCGGAACAGTCTTCGCATTACCGATTTTCATTCTGTGATAATGGTATAGGAATTGAGCCTGAGTATCTTGAAAGCATTTTTAAATTATTCCACAAGCTTCATGCAAAAGCAGAATATCAAGGGTCAGGAATTGGCTTATCTCTTTGCCAAAAAATAGTTAAAAAACATGGTGGTAAAATTTGGGCAGAGTCCAAAGTTGGACGAGGAACAAAATTTATATTCACGTTAGAAAAATAATTATCCCAAGCTTTGTTCCAAGTCAGCTATAATGTCTTGAACATTTTCTATTCCAACAGATAGTCTGATCAATCCATCTGTAATACCATTGGCTTCACGAATTTCCTTTGCAACATTAATGTGCGAGCTTGAAGCCGGATGCAAGATAAGCGTATCCACATCGCCCAATGTTGGTGCTAGTGTGCAAAACTTTATTTTATTCATAAAGGCTATTCCAGCTGATAGCCCACCTTTTAGTTCAAAGCTTAACATTCCGCCAAATTGCTTCATTTGCTTTTGCGCTAAATCATAATCAGGATGACTTTTTAGACCATTATAGTTCACAGCTGAGACTGCACCATTTTTTTCTAAATATTCAGCAATAGTTTGCGCATTACTGCAGTGTCTATCCATTCTTAATTCGAGTGTTTTCATCCCATTATGAATTAACCAAGCATCCCAAGGATTACCGTTTGTTCCAAACAATTTCATGCTTTTCCAAACTTTATCACGCATAAGTTGCTTATCCTTCCCAATGATTACTCCAGAAATTCCATTTCCATGACCATTAATAAATTTAGTGGTAGAGTGAATGGAAAAGTCCGCGCCTAAGATTATCGGCTGCTGTAAATATGGTGTGCAAAATGTATTGTCAAATGCAGACAAAGCCTGATACTTCTGACCAAGTTTAGCCAATGCCTCAATATCGACAACGGCCATGGTAGGATTTGCCGGAGTTTCTGCGTAAATCATCTTTATAGCGTCATGTTCCTTCAGCTTTTTTTCAACCAACTCTAAATCCTTCAGGTCCACAAAAATAGTCTCGATACCAAGTTTACTAAAGACGCTTAGAAAAAGCTCAGTGGTGCCGCCATAAAGATTTCCTTGGGTTAAAATCTTATCACCAGATTTCAAAACACCCGAAATTAAGGTCGATATCGCCGACATTCCCGAAGATGTCAGAATCGCACTGGCATCAATTTCTGATCCATGGGTAGCTAATTTCGCTATCTTGCTAGCTACCGCATCTGTAGTGGGATTGCTATAACGGCCATAAGCATGAGCCGCAATATTGCCTTTAAAAATATCAATGCCTTGATCAATGTTCTCGAATTTAAACGAAGAGCTTGCATAAATCGGTAAAATATGCGGTGCAGTTGTCCGAGGATCTTTTACTTCTTTCGAGCAAATGGAGCCAAAACCGAGCTTGTTGTTATTCATAATAGCTTAAGTTCTCAATGGTGTTCATTCGAATTTAAACGAAGCGCTAATTTAACTCGAAACTGTATAATTAGGTTTTCTAAAACCCCAATATTTTATCATTTCCTGCAAATTAGCTTGACGGAAGGTAATTATCTTACCACTGGTTTGTTGTCAGTCATTATTGGCTTACCTTTGTGTCAGAAATAAATCTGTTTCTGGAAATCAATTTTTTATGGAAGAAAAGACAGTTGTTGGTGAAAAGTCAGAAGATCTGTTTGAACACCATAGAATAGTAGTTGATCCTAAACAAACTCCTTATCGCTTGGATAAGTTTCTTATGGAGAAGCTTCAGCAGGTATCTCGAAATAAAGTTCAGAATGCAATCAAAGAAGGGAATGTTTTGGTGGATGATAAAAAGATAAAACCCAATTTTATCATAAAACCTCATATGGTTATTCGAGTCATGCTGGCTAAGCCTATTACGGAAAAAGCCGGAGTTATTCCCGAGGAAATGGACTTGGATATTCGATACGAAGATGAGGCAGTTATGGTCGTCCACAAACCTGCTGGTATGGTGGTGCATCCAGGAGTAGGGATAAAGACTGGAACATTGGTAAATGGACTGGCTCATTACTTTAAGAATAAGGCATTGCCGGTAATGGAAGGTAATCAGCCAGATCGTCCAGGATTGGTACATCGAATCGATAAAGACACTTCGGGGCTAATGGTAATCGCAAAGACAGAGGCGGCCTTAACTCATTTGGCCAAACAATTTTTTGATCATAGCATTGACCGGAAATATTTAGCCCTTATTTGGGGAGAACCGGATGAAAAAGAGGGAACCATTGATAAGTACATAGGTAGAGATGAAAAGAATAGAACCCGAATGGCTGTATACCATGATGAAGAATTTGGAAAGCGGGCAATTACACATTGGAAAATGATTGAACCAATGTATTATGTTTCGTTAATAGAATGTCAATTAGAAACGGGCAAAACACACCAGATCCGTGTTCACTTTTCAGCCCAAGGAAACCCTCTTTTCAATGATGAAAAATACAACGGAAATCGAATCAGAAAAGGAACTGTTTTCTCGAAATACCGTCAGTTTGTAGAAAACTGTTTCAAACAAATGCCACGTCAAGCATTACATGCTAAGTCCATTGGATTTGAACATCCAACTACAGGCGAAAGGATGGTATTCGAATCAGATTTACCAGAAGATTTTTCTGGTCTTCTTGATCGTTGGCGAAATTATTTAACTGGTAGAAGCAAACACCAATAAGATTAGATGAAGTTAAAAGATAAAATTATTTGTCTTGATAGATTGGGGAAATGGATACTGACTTTTGATGAAACACTCGAAGCTGCCATTGCTCAAACCTACATCCATAATAAGTGGTTCACTAAAGAAAATACTCACCGTTCATTAGAGGGAATATCCAATCAATTTCTCACCCAAAAAAAGCTTACTGCTTGGGTTGAAAAAGAACAGCTTAATGATGATTCCGGAAGTGGGAAAAAAGTAGGACTAATTTTAGCAGGAAATATTCCTTGCGTTGGATTTCATGATTGGCTTTGTGTAATTATTTCTGGTCATGAAGCACTGGTTAAATTGTCAGACAAAGATAAATTCATTCTTCCTTTACTCGACAAGTATCTGAAGGAAATCGGCTTCGATACTAAAACCAAATTTGTTGATAGGCTCAATGATATGGAAGCGGTGATTGCAACCGGATCGAATAATACTGCCCGATATTTTGAAAGTTATTTTGGTAAATATCCAAACATCATTCGCAAGAATAGAAATGCTATTGCAATTCTTGATGGAACAGAATCGTCAGATGAATTAAAAGCTTTGGGAGAGGATATATTTACATATTTTGGATTGGGCTGCAGGTCAACGTCTAAATTATATTTACCAGAAGGATATGATTTTGAACCAATGTTAGAGGCGTTCAAAACTTACAACGATTTAATTCATCACAACAAGTATAAAAACAATTTTGATTTCAACTATACGTTGATGATCATGAATAAAGTTAAACATCAATCCGCTGGACTAATTTTATTGGTGGAGGATGAATCATTGACAAGTCGTATCGGAACCTTGCATTATGAATATTATAATGATATTGAAAAATTGCAAGCTGCTATTAATTCCCAAAAGGAAAATATTCAATGCGTAGGAACCAAAATGAAGCTAGCAAAAGTGAATACTATTCAGTTGGGAAAAGCTCAACGACCGGGTCTTGCTGATTATGCTGATGGAGTAAATACCATAGCATTTTTAAAATCAATTTAAAATGCCCAAACAAATTTCGAAGGCAGAAAAAGTTCAGGATATTATTAACATTCTTGAAGACCTTTATCCAACTGTTCCAGTTCCTTTAGATCACAAAGATCCATATACTTTGCTAGTTGCAGTTTTACTTTCCGCTCAGTGTACTGATATCCGCGTCAATCAAGTGACTCCTGCCTTGTTCGAATTAGCAGATAATCCAGGAGATATGGCGCAACAGAAAGTTGAAGATATTAAGGCCATTATACGACCTTGTGGATTGTCTCCAAGAAAGTCTAAGGCGATCTACGATTTATCTCATATACTTTTGGACAAGCATGATGGAATCGTCCCGGCGGATATGGAATTGTTAGAAGAACTACCTGGTGTTGGTCATAAAACGGCATCGGTGGTTATGAGTCAAGCCTTTGGTGTTCCAGCTTTTCCCGTCGATACCCATATTCATCGATTGATTTGGCGTTGGAAGCTTAGCACTGGAAAAAATGTAGTACAAACAGAGAAAGATTGTAAACGACTTTTTCCCGAAGCATTGTGGAATAAATTACACTTACAGATTATTTTCTTTGGAAGAGAATATTGCCCAGCCAGAGGCCATGATGCCCACAGTTGTCCAATCTGCAGTAAGTACGGCAGAGCAGAGTTGTTGAAATAGTGCAGAGAAATGCAGTCTAAAAAGGGTAGGAGATGTCAAGGCTAACATTGGTAGATTTCCAAAGAGAATTATATTTTAATTCTGGCAACCAGTAACTTCCTTGGACGGGATACGGATTTCTGATTTTTACACCAAGATCAAATCGAATTACAAAATAAGAGAGATCAAATCTCAAACCGACTCCAGAGGCTATGGCTATCTGTTGATAAAATGGAGTAGTACCAGGAAGGTCAATATCTTCTCTAAATCTAAATTTGGAATTAAATCTATCTGGATCTTCATCTAGTGTCCAAATATTCCCAGCATCAACGAATAGGGCCCAACGGAGATAGGAGACCAAGGGCATTCTAATTTCCGCATTTGCTTCTAGTTGTAAGTTTCCAGCTTGGAAATATATATTGTTTACTACGCCCTGCGTGTTAATGTATCCACCTGGACCAAGTTCACGGATACGCCAACCACGCATACTATTTGGTCCACCTGCAAAAAATTGTCTTAAGTAAGGTACCTCTTCTGAAAATCCAAATTGATGTGCAATACCCATTTGATATCGAAAAGCCAAAGATGTCTTTTCAGTAACAGCTCGATTATGACTGATCGCTATTTCAGTCTTCGCAAATTGTGAAAACTCGAAGCCCGTAGAATTTTTACCAAATAACTTTAATTCTTTGTTTGGAGACAATAGTTTATTGACCAGAAACATTTCAGCTCCAGATAGTTCAATGTTGAATTTAACATCCCATTTGTTTCTTTGGGCAATTGAACCGGAAGAATAGGTGTAAACGAATTCTTTGAAAAATAAACCCGTAAACAATTGGTCGGAAAAGCTTAATTTTAAAAATTCTGTAGTATCCAAAATGGCTTGAAAAGCTGCCGTTGGCTGAGGGAAATAAATGTTTAATCCAGTGTGGGTAATCTGAAAGGCGGAATTTTTATTAATTGGAACGGTATATCCATAATCGATCTCGGCAGAAGGTAAGGTGTAGAAATTGAAAACATCTTGGTAACTCGCTCTAAGATTTAAATTGGTTTTGGCAGTTTCACTAAGTTTGTCAATAAATTTATCTCCAAATAATTTGGATTGTCCGTCTTCATCTTTTTTACCAAATCTTAAAGAATTGAATAAACGATAAGGTCCAATCCATTTTACAAATCGAGGCCATGAGATTCCTAAATTGGCTCTCGTATCAATTCCAAATATTAGATCAATACCTGGATCGTTTATTCCTCGGAAATCGAGATCAACACCACCTTTCAATCCAAAATCCAACTGAATAGCACCTCTCAAATAGTTGTAGTTTCGAATGTTGCTGTTGAAGGCAGCACCAATCAGATTATATTCCGTCGAGCTAATTGAATTATTTGATAAAGTCGCTTGGAGATCCAATCCCAAGGATAATTTTTTTCGAGGCGTTAAATAAATATTATAGTCTAAGATACTTGGATCATCTTCTCTTGCGGTTGGTTGAACTGTTATGATTCGAAACGAATTTAGATTCGCCAAAAGACGCTCCGTTTTTTGAACCATATCTTTATTGAATCTAGTACCAGGAACCAAGAAAATATTCCTGTTGATGGTTTCTGGTTTTATATTCGGAATCTTGGTGGTGTAGTTATAATGAATATTGTTTAAAACCGTATCCAATAAAATCGGGACAGGATCTCCAGTATTAAAATTTGGATAGACATTCACCTTTCCGATATTGAATCTCGTATGAATAGTATCTCCAACTGGGGGTAAAATCTCGACTACAACATTCACTTTTCCATTGGTACTATCTCCAGTAGTTTGGAAGTGATTCTGACCAATTGTAGCGTAGCCATTATTTTGAAGGAATTTTAATAGTCGACTATTCTCTTCGTTAAAATTTTCTTCGCTAATGGCCTTGCCTTTTTTTATCAAACTTTGACCAGAAATTGCATTGATCAAAAGATTTATGTTTTGGTCTTTACTTTTGTAGACGATATTATTGACTTCGTAAACTTGGCCTGGGAATACTTCGTAGGTCACTGTCGTTAAATTTTCACCTTTTTCCTTAACCGTGTAACTTACCTTAGCATCGAAATATCCTTTGCTGTTCAAGAAATATTCCATGCTTTTTCGCGTATCTTCTGTCTTTTCTTCATCATAAACTGCTAAAGGGACCCCACGCTTTTCTCTCCATGGAACACTAACTCCTGTTTTTGCAATTTTTTCAAGGTTTTGTTCATAAATCCGACCGGTGGAAAATCCTAACCATTTTTCATTTTTCTTTTGCTTGTAAAGTGTACTTAAGTCGTAGGATAGGGTATTTGGAAGTTTGGTTTTACCTTCAGGATTCAGTTCAATTCTGTTTTTGACCAACAACTTTTCATCTGCCTGTAAATATTTTGTAGGTTTACAGCTATAGCCCATTACTATGATCATGCAGATCAGAACAACCATAGAGTTAGAAAAATGGGTCAAATGTTTCAAAGTTGAATTTCGATTTTCCAAATAATGATAACGCTTTCCAAAGGTAAAAGTAAATACTTACGATCACTTCGACGCCGTAAGATAAGACATCAAGTAAAATCCTTTGTTCTAGAGGGAGAAAAGATGTGTTTGGAGCTCATCAAACGCCATCCTGATCAAATAGAATTTATCCTTATTGCCGAATCCTTGATTAAAACGCTGGATATAGATACGGTATTCCTTAGTGAAAAGTTAATCCTTGGTACAACTGAAGATTTCAAGGAACATACGGCTATGGATCATAATCCTGGAATCCTAATGGTAGCCAAGATGCCGGATTGGGACTTTACCAAAACCGATAAAGGCAAATGGATCTATTTAGACGGAATTCAGGACCCTGGGAATTTAGGAACTATTTTCAGAACGGCGGCTTGGTTTGGAATAGAAGGAATTATAATAGGACCGGGCTCCGTTGATCCTTATAACCCCAAGGTTATTCAATCCAGTATGGGCGGATTATTCCAAGTCCAACATCACTATCTTTCGCTTGAAGCAGCCAAAGAAAAACTTGTTGATTGGCCAATAATGGGTTTGGATATGCAAGGAGCAAATATTCAGACCGTTCAAATGCCTGAAAGAGGAGTCTTAGTCTTAGGAGCGGAAGGCAAAGGCGTTTCCGAAGAAGTAAGAAATGTGGTAAAAAATTGGTGGCATATACCAAAAGGGAATAACGCTAAGATGGAATCGTTAAACGCAGGTGTGGCGGTTGCGATTGCAATCGATCGATGGACACAACAAAGTTAAATCAATGGAACAAAGACCTTTAGATTTCGAAGAAAGAGAAAGGAAGCCTGGTGAGGAAAGTCCTACCAGAGCTCGAAACAAAAAACTGACTTTTTATCTTGACATCATTCCTTTAACGCTTCTTGCACTGGGAATTGGCTTACAGTACCTAGGCCAAATGAATTGGCGATTAATATTTGCCTTGGGAGCTATCTTGGCCTGTGTCATCTATTTATCTTCCTCATTATTATTGCTTTGGAGAAAACGTTATGGAACGTTAGAATCTGTAATCAGTGCTTTAAGTGTCCTTTTTTTCATGGTTGCAGCTTATGTGATCTATCTACAATTCTTCAACCTTGAACAAACTTATTTTCTAAGATCTGGGCTAAAATGGTACGGTATGGCAGTGATGGCTGTTGCTTCTATTGGATTCGTATTCCGAATGAGGGATCATTATTTTAGCGAATTTTATAGGAGACTATTAACTCGATTATTAATATTGATTGCAATTCTTTTTAAAGGGATTCTGTAAAGCAGAAAAGCCGCTAAGATCGATCTTAGCGGCTTTTTTGATGCTCAATTTTACATTAGAGCAATTTCAATAACTCCTCTTCTAAGTTATATCTCGGATTAATGGCAGCAATAGTGCCATCACGATCAATGAGGAAAGTTCTAGGAATTCCGCGAACGCCGTACTCTTTGGCAGGTGCACAATCCCATTTTTTTAAATCACTTACATGGCTATCCCAAATCAAATTGTCTTGTTTGATTGCTTGCAACCAACGACCTTTCTGCGCTTCCGTCTGTTTCTCGATTTGAGCCTGATTGTTTATACGAGCTTTAGTTCTTGCATCCAACCCATCCAAAGAGACAGAGTATACATTGAATCCTTTTGAATTGTATTTTTTGTAAGCATCTACCACTTTTGGATTTGCTTTTCGACAAGGTCCACACCATGAAGCCCAAAAATCCAATAGGACCACTTGTCCTTTGAGATCGGACAGCTTTCGATTTTTTCCATTGACATCTGGTAAATCAATATCTGGAGCAGGTTGACCTACAGCTATTTTTTCAGAAGCTCTTTGTTGAGCTCTTTGTTGCTCAAGGCCTTTTAAGAAATTGGCGAAATCTTGTGCTTCAGATCTGTCTGGATAAGTCTTTAACAAACGATCTTTTATTTTCACTAGGGTAGGCATCGCTTTTTCATTATTGGAAATCAATTGCATTCCAGCCAAAGCTGCACTGATTGGATTGTCCAAAGCTTCTATTCTTTCAGTAGCCAAATTCATGTCAATTTTCTTCGCATAAAAGTCAGAAATGATACTGTAGTAGTCTGTCGCAGTCTTTGATCCTGTAAGCACTAGTTTAGAATATTTAAAATCACTAAGATTACCTTCAAAGTGAACCCCATTGTCATTATCGCCTAGGACGAAGAAGGTTCTTTGCGCACCAATTCTCAATCTATGAATTCCTTCTTCGATTGGTTCTTCAAATGAGATTGAAAAATTTCCTGAGGCATCTGCTGTTGCTTTTCCGATTACATCTGCCTTGTTATTCATGGACATTTTATCCAGAAAAACTTGCAAATCTGATGCATCGCTAATAGCTCCGCTGATCACCGTTCCTTTAGGAGTGGTTGCACCACAGCTGGCCAGTATTGCAATGATGGCAATTGCTCCCAATGAGCCAACAATAAATTTCAATGCTTTTTTCATAACGCTTTTTAAATGAGATTGTCAAACGAGTCTTGAGTTGATTGGCACTCAATCACTACAAAATTAAGGTCTCCGGCCGAGAATTGCATATTTTTTAACGAATTACTGCGCTTCCTGCCAATCCAATAACCTTGAAAAGTGTAACGCAATAATTTGAAATTGGTTTTCTAATTTTAGTCAAGAAACAACACGACCGCTAATTCGATGAATATCAATGATTTGCAAAATTTTTCTTGTCAGCTGTGTTTAGATGATAACAGAAAAAATGATAGCTTATTAACCAACGAGATAATTGATCCAAAAGAAAAGTACCAAATACACCCAAAGTATATCAAGGAAATGCCAATACCAAGTTAACAATTTCAATTTTAGTGCTTTTTCTGGGTCACTGAAATAAACCAGCACACTTACTGGTTCTTTCATCCTTTCAATCGCTGTTTTGAGAAAAAGGAATAGAAATGGTAATCCTGCAATAATGTGGGCAAAATGAACAATAGAAATAATGTGGAGATATCCGGCAGCATTACTGGAAGACATGCCCATGTTACTGGTCAATAGTTGATACCAACCAACACCTTGAAAAATCATGAATAAAATGGTTAGTAGAATGGTTCCTTTTAGCGCTTTAATATAATTGTCGGTGTTATCTGCGAGGTACGATTTTTTGGCCCAAATAATACATCCACTACTGGCTAATAATAAAATAGTGTTGAAAACAAAAATGATAGGGATTTGGATTGGAGCATTGTTGCTTTGAATTCGAGAATAAAGATAAGCTCCACTAAAAGACAAAAATAAAATCGTGATTCCCCCTAGCAATAATACCATGAAAATGGTGTAAGGGTGAATCAAAGGTCTTGGTGCTTCGTCTACTTGTGCTGAAGGTTTTTCCATTCTAAACAATTAACAGCGAAAAGTGATTTCTGTTTGAATTTATTTGGAAGATTCTGTCGTTACTTCATAAGAAAACGGTTCTTTGGTATTTTCGATCTGTGGATTCCCCAAATAAAGCACTTTCCCTGATTCCTTTTTTTGTGTTTCGACAAAAATTCCTTCCCAAGTTTTATCACAATCGTTGTGTAACCAAGCATTATTTAGGAGTAAAGTACCTCCTGGTTTTACCAATATTTTTCCATCCGGCGGAATCGAAACACGACAAAGTATTTCCAGATAACCTCCGGATTCGATGATTATATTTCCACGAAGATCTTTTTCTCCAGCCCAAGAAACTTGATCTTTGATGGTGATCGTTTTTGTCGGTTCTAAAGTGCACCATTCTTTTTTGATGTACTTTTTAACTCTAGATTTTTTCATCGACATTTTTTGATGAATTCTTCCTAACTGGCAAGGAGTAATTGCTTCCTGCCAAGTATTGTAATCCATCATGTTATTACTTGTTAAAGAATCACATTCAGTTCCATCTGGCGCAAAGCACTTGCCATCGTGTTCCGGCGTATCGTCACATCCATCTTTTCTCCAAGCATGCCCTAGACTAAAGATGTGTCCAATTTCATGGTTAAAATTCCCTTTGTTAGACCAAGGATCAAATAGTCGCTGATGCATCCCGGAAATTTTAACATGTGTTCCCAACGCCACTCCTTTTGATCCTCCAAATCCATAAGTTGGAGAAGCTACACTGTCTGGATGATGAGGAGTCATAAAAATGTTCAAAATTGAATCTTCGCCAATTGCATATTTGTCATACATTTTACGACTGCCAAGATTTCGATTTTTTCCTTTAAATAAAAAGTAATAAAGGTCATCATCATTGTGCATATAAACACCCGCTTCTTTTTCATAACCTTCGGAAGTCGTTATCTCATATTTATATCTAGCAGGTATGACTTCGTAGTTATTGCCTATAGGAATATTGGAAGCTTTATTTTTTAAATTTTCATGTGAATAGTACAAAAGATCTTTAGCATATTTCCTCGCTCTTTCTTCTTTAAAATTAACAGTTTGAGCACTGTTGTTCATGAAATGAAAATTAATGCGAATTACTTTTTCAGGGGTATGAGACAAGTGTTGGAGGGTAGGGACATAAGCCTCAGGTTTTTTACAATTTGCAGATACTCCAATCGGAGATTGTTCTATCAATGTCAAATCTGAAATTCCAGAAACCTTAGTTAAACCAGAAAGGGTCTTGCAAGATTGCAAAGCTACTATTATCAATAAGGATAATAATGTTCCGAAAGAGTATTTAACTATTTTGCTCTGCATGGGCTAAGTAAATTAATCGATAAACATCAAACAAAAATAAACTTGGACGACTGGATTTTAAATTTTTTAAAATGAGCCTTTCAATTTTATTTGGGATGATTTTTACAATTTTTGTAATTATGTTTTTGTGTTCTGAATAGCGTGTATAAATTTTTGCTCGGACGTTTTTACCATTTGCATTTAATGTAACTAAATTGTCAATTGCTTTTTTACTTTTGGCAATGAACTCTTCGGTAGTTTCTAAACCCAAATGAATACTTGGATTATCAATATGTCCAATACTTACATTTAACTTTTTTAGCTCTTGACCGAATAGCGTATCTTCATGCCCATATTGCGTAATGTTACAATCGAATTGCAGCAAGTTAAAAACGCTTTTTTTAATCAAAAAATTATTCGTCATAAATCCTTGGTACGGATAGGCTGATCTTTGCTTAGCATTCTTAACTTCTCTTTGACTTCCATATTTCCAATGGAAATAGAAGTCCAAATCTTCTGGTGGCTCTTGAGTATAAATCCTACCGCCAACAATTACATCGGCGCGTTCCAAGGCTTCTAAATAGTTCTTTAGGAAATTCCCATCGGGAAATCCCGTATCGCAATCCAAAAATAATAACCAAGGGAATTTGGCACGGGTTGCTAGCGTATTTCGAATCTTAGCTCTGCCTTGATTCAAAGCCAATTCTTCATATATGATCTTATCGGAAAAGGAAAGATGTTCATTTATTTTCTTATACCTCATTTCACTTCCGTCATCCAGACAAATGATCTCAAATTCGATGTTTTGATCATTGGCTTGGTGGAATAAATCTTCCACAATTGGCCGCATGTCGTAGTTGAAAATTGGGATCAGAATTGAAAGCATTAGGTAAAAGTATCAGTTTCGATGGTTATTTGGTAAAATAGTTACTTTCAATAAAAACTGAAAGTTGTTTTCCTTGTTGTACCTTTGAAACATTGAAAGCTTAAGGATGAAAGATATTAGTACGTTGAAAACATTAGTAAATCAAATCACTAAAGATGAAGATCTGAAATTGATTGCAGCTAAGGTATTGGAAGGCAATAGATTATCTGAAGAGGACGCCTTGCTATTGTTTGAAAAAGCCAACCCATCTTACCTTGGATTACTAGCCAATTTCGTTAGAACTCAAAAGCATGGTAAGAAAACTTATTTCAATAGAAACTTTCACCTAGAACCGACAAATGTCTGCCTCTATACCTGTACCTTCTGTTCATACTCTCGATTAATCAAAAAAAGAGAAGAAGGCTGGGAGTACTCTTTAGAGGAAATGATGGAAATCATTAAAAAATATGATGATCAACCAGTAACAGAAGTTCATATCGTAGGAGGAGTGCTTCCTCAGTACAATCTTAAGTTTTATACAGACCTTTTTACATCGATCAAAAATCATAGACCAGATCTTCATGTTAAGGCCTTGACACCGGTAGAATATCATTACATTTTTAAAAAGGCTAAAGTGAGCTACGCTGAAGGTATGGCGAAGATGAAAGCGGCAGGCTTAGATTCAATGCCCGGTGGTGGAGCAGAAATTTTTCACCCAGAAATACGAGATGAAATTGCCGGAGGAAAGTGTTCAGGAGAGGAATGGTTGGCTATTCATAGAGAATGGCACAAATTGGGAATGAGATCGAACGCAACCATGCTTTATGGTCACATTGAGAATTATAACCATAGAATTCATCATTTATCATCGTTGCGAAAGTTGCAGGATGAAACTGGCGGTTTCCAAACTTTTATTCCATTAAAGTTTAGAAACAAGGGGAATCAAATGTCTCATATTGAGGAGTCTACGACCATCGAAGACATTCGTCTTTATGCTATCAGTCGATTATTCTTGGATAACTTCGAACATATAAAGGCCTATTGGCCGATGATTGGTAGACAAGTGGCTCAAATGTTATTGGCTTTCGGGGTTGATGACATTGATGGAACTATTGACGATACTACCAAGATATATACAATGGCTGGTTCTGAGGAGCAAACGCCTGCAATGAATACTTATGAGCTTGTTCAATTAATAAAACAGGCAGGTATGGAACCCATCGAAAGAGATACTTTATACAATGTGGTGAAAGAGTACAAAGATCATGTTTTTGAAGAAGACAAATCTTTCAAAGGCTATGTTTCTTTACCAGTAGCAAACTAATATGACCAAAGAGATTTATTTTATAAGGCATGGTCAAACAGATTACAACTTAAATAAGATTGTTCAAGGTTCAGGCGTAGATTCTGAGCTAAATGAAAAAGGCCGTCAACAGGCTCAACAGTTTTTTGATCATTATAAAAATGTAGGCTTTGATCAAGTGATCACCTCCAGTTTGCAAAGAACACATCAAACAGTTCAAGGTTTCATTAACCTTGGTTTACCTTATGAAAAAACTAATTTGATTGATGAAATCAATTGGGGAATTCACGAAGGGGAAAAAGGAGATTGGCAAATGCGCCAAAATTACCTTAATCTAATTAATCATTGGTCAAACAATAGATTGGAACATGGAATCGAAGGCGGGGAAACAGGACAGCAATTGATAGATCGTTGTAGTCAATTTTTAGAATTGATTAAACAGAGAAAACAATCTAAGATTTTAGTGTGCACACATGGCAGAACTTTGAGATGTTTGATGATGTTAGCAAATGAGGAAGAACCTAAGTATATGGAAACCATTGAGCATGCCAATACGGGATTGTTTTTAACAAAATGGGATGGTAAGACTTTTAATGTTTTAAAGGAAAACGATACGAGTCATTTTAACTAATTGAGAAAGGCTTTCAAGGATAAATTGATGAAGGAGAAAACGAATTTAGTTGCAGTGAATTATTTGAATACCAAACCGTTTTTGACGGGTTTGAAGACCTCTACTATTAAATCGGAATTAGAAATAGAAGTCGCAACACCAGCATCATGTGCAGCGAAATTAATCAATGGAACTTCTCAAATTGGATTGGTACCGGTAGCTGCAATTCCTCATATTCCTAACGCTAGAATTATTTCTGACTATTGCATTGGTTGTGATGGAGCAGTAGGTACAGTTGCTCTTTTTTCAAACGATCCAATCGAATCTATCACTTCAATAATTTTAGATTATCAAAGTCGTACTTCTGTACAATTGTTGAAATTGTTGATGAAGGACTATTGGAAAAAAGAAGTTATTTATCAACATGGAGAACCTGGTTTTGAACTCAATGCGCGAACAGGCCAAGGAGCTTTAGTGATCGGCGATAGAGCCATGGATCTAGATGATCAATATAAGTTTAAATATGATCTAGGAGAGATTTGGAAACAACATGCTAACCTTCCATTTGTATTTGCAGCTTGGGTATCAACCAAGTCAGTAAATGAAAATTTCATTGATCAATTTAATCAAGCTCTTTCGCATGGATTAGATCAGATTCCAAGCTTAATTACAAAATATGACAGTCGCCCCCATTTCAGTTTAGAAAAATATTATCGTGAATATTTATCCTTTGAAATGAATTTAAAAAAACATGCGGCTTTAAAACTTTTTCTAGAAAAATTAGGGTTCGAAATGAAAGAAGGATTGGTTCGACCTTTACAAATGGGGCAGGCTTAATTGTGGATGATATTATTGACATCAAAGCAAAAAATTTGGCTGCAAAACTTGCAGACATTACTTGGTCAACATTAGATGTTCGAGGAATGAGAGAACGCTCAGCAGGAAGCCTGGAAGGTTTTCATATTCCCTTAGAACTGCTGGGAGAAAAAATAGATTTGATCAAAGAAGCCCAAAATTTAATTGTTTATTGCCGCTGTGGAAATCGCTCGATTACTGCAATAAAAGAATTAAAGCGTTTAGGATTCAAAGGAGAACTGTTAAATCTTGATGGGGGTATGATGAGTGTGCATAGGGAAAATAGCAAACAAAATTTTTCCTATTAAAGATTTTCGAAAGACCGAGCAAATTCATTCGCTGTTGCTCGTTGAATGATTGTTGCCGCAACTTCCTTGAACGACCTTTGCGATAAAATAAAATAACAATTATTTTCAAATATTTATTAAATCTCTGGCGCATCTCATTGGCAGTATGATTGTATTTTTACAATTACTTAGCACTTATTTTTTATGCTAAGCGCAGAACAATTTTCTGAGAATCAATCAGAACTTTCTACATACTTTTTTGTTCTTTTTGTATGGAAAATACTCAAATCGCAACTTTTGGAACTGGCTGTTTTTGGTGTACTGAAGCAGTATTCAACCAAGTCAATGGTATTCAAGAAGTTATTTCAGGCTACAGTGGCGGACATGTGGAAAATCCGACCTATGAACAGATTTGTTCTAAAACAACTGGGCATGCAGAGGTCGTTCAAATTGCGTTTGACGCGTCTATAATTAGCTTTGAAAAGTTGCTAGAGATGTTTTGGAGAAGCCACGATCCTACAACACCTAATAGGCAAGGGAATGATGTAGGTCCGCAATATCGATCCGCAATTTTTTATCACAATGAAGAACAAAAGTCATTAGCCGAGAAAAGTAAATCTGCCGCAGACCTAGCTAAGATTTGGCCAGATCCTATTGTGACGGAAATTAGTCCTTTGATCAATTGGTATCCGGCAGAAGATAGCCACCAAAAGTACTTTGAAAGAGTAGGGACGAGAAATCCTTACTGCACTTTTGTTGTCGGTCCTAAGGTTGAAAAGTTCAAAAAACTATTTGCAGCGGAGTTGAAAAAAGATTAATATTCAACAACAATTTTTCCGAAGTGCTTTCCGGTTTCTTGATAGGAAAAAGCATGCGCCAGTTCACTTAAGCCAAAGCTTTTATCAATAATTGGTCGCCAATCACTTTGGTTGATTGCTTTGATCATATCGTTCTGCATGGCCTTACTGCCTACTGCGATACCAGTCAAGCGGATGTGCTTGAAAAACAACTTTGGGAAAGTAATTTCTCCTTTTCTGCCACCTAATATTCCGATTGATGTAATATGCCCGCCTATGGCCACTGCCTCAATAGATTGCTGCATTGTTGCTCCTCCGCCTACATCTAGCACATGATCAATTCCACCAGTCATTTTAAATAAAGTCTTTCCCCATTTTGGATCTTCCTTATAGTTGACTACCGCCTCAGTACCCATGGATTTTAACCGCTCTGCTTTTTCTTGAGATGAAGTTGTTGCATAAACTTTTGCACCCGCTGCTTTGGCCAATTGCAGTGCAAAAATGGACATCCCGCCGGTACCTTCTATAAGGACTGATTCACCAGGTTGTAAGTTACCCTCGACAAATAATCCGCGCCAAGCGGTGAGCGCTGCACAGGGTAAGGTTGCTGCTTCCGCAAAGGTGAATCCTTCGGGAATGGTTGTTATAGAATTTTCATCAATCAATGACTGCTCGACCGCATAACCCTGAAATGACTCTCCAGAAATAACTCGAGTCTTAGCCATGGAAACTTTGCCTTCTAGCCAATTGGGAAAAAACAAAGACATCACTTTGTCACCAGTTTTCCATTGGGTCACATCCGAACCTACTGTGATAACTTCACCTGCACCATCTGACATTGGAATTCTTCCATCAGCCACTGGTATTGATCCATTCGCTACGAGATAATCATGAAAATTTAAAGAAGTTGCATGCCATCGAACCAATACTTCTTTGGGTTTTGGATTTACTACGTTATCAATTTCGCTGAGTATTACGTTTTCAAATCCTCCTGGATTTTTTATTGTTACTATTTTCATATTTCTATTTGAATGTTAATCTAATCAACGCTTTAAAAACCAAAGCTTGCGTTTTAAATGACGATTACCATTTTACCTTTTGCTTTTCGCGCCATTATTTCCTCCAATGCCTGAGGGGCATCTTTTAGTGAAAAAGTTTTCTGAATACAGGGATTTATTTTTTTCTGAGTAAACCACAATACCAAATCTTGAATCAATGCTAGATTTTGCTTAGGGAATTTTTGGGCAAAAGCTCCCCAGAAAACGCCAACGATTTGGCAACTTTTTAGCAACGCTAAATTCAATGCAACTTTGGGAATATTCCCTGCTGCAAATCCAACAACCAAATAGCGTCCCTCCCAAGCAATGGAACGCAATGCTGGATCAGTGTATTTGTCACCTACGGGATCTAATACAACGTTGACTCCTTTTCCTCCAGTCAATTCCTTTACACTTGCTTTGAGATCTTCCTCTTCATAATTGATCAATTCATCGGCGCCATAGGATTTGCACAAGTCTAATTTTTCTTGGGTGGAAGCCGCAGCAATGACTTTGGCTCCCATTAATTTGCCCAATTCAACGGCAGTCAATCCAACGCCTCCTGAGGCGCCTAATACCAAAAGGGTATCACCCGGTTGTAAATTCGCGCGTATTTTTAAAGCATAGTAGGAAGTTCCATAAGCCATCAAAAATGCGGCGGCATTAGTATGATTCATGCTAGGCGGCTTAGGAAAACACGCGTTGGCCTTGATCACTGCTTTTTCAGCAAATCCACCATGAGAAGTTAATCCAACAATTTCATCTCCGATCTTAAATCTTTTGACGCCTTCTCCAACAGCAAGGACTTTACCTGAGATATCAGCTCCAGGAGAAAATGGAAATGCTGGTTTGAATTGATACAAACCCTGTATTAATAAACTGTCAGGGAAATTAACGCTACAAGCTTTTACGGCTACCAATACTTCATCTGACTTGGGAATTGGCTCAGCAATCTCTTCGTAAACTAGGGTAGATGGTGGACCGAATTTTTTGCAAAGAATAGCTTTCATAACTAGTTGGCTTAAGCCACAAATTACGATAAACTCTTAAGATTAATGTTGTTGTAAAAAATGGATATTGATCAAACTATCTTTTCGTCAATCCTTCATAAAGCCACTTGGCTAACGCGTCGCGATTCGTTTCATACAAGAATCTTTTTTGATCTCTAGCATTTCTAATATTACCCAACTCGATAAAAATTGCTCGAGGG
>CALFWO010000045.1 GCA_937928045.1 uncultured Saprospiraceae bacterium
ATGCAAAAGATTCATCATCGTTTGCAAAGCGAATCGTGCAGTACGCAGAGAGCCATGCCGTGAAGCCATGCCTGAAAACTGCTAGTGCGTGTGTAGAACAGGCGGAACGCGTAGACGGTAAGAAGCTTCAAGTTTCAATTCAAAAGGTCCACCTGCGAGCATTCCGCCTTCTGGCTGATTTCTAATTACAGTTATCGGGTTAGAAAGTGAAAAGCATCCTTGCAATTCATTTGCATTCATTCCAACTTCCGCGCCTTGTAAGCCATCTTCAAAAGATAAGTGCCATATTAAGCATGTACCTGGTCCTGCACCGTCAAAGTCAACCGCGCTCGGCATAGGAGGAAGACCTAGAATATTTCCTTGATCATCAGTGACCACCCATTGCGAATTAGAACCAGAATTTCCTGCTAGGGTAATTCCTGAAACGTTGTCTGCGATACCATCACCAACACAAAATTCGAAAGGTCCACCAGTAATCATTCCTCCAATTACATTACATGGAGTTGTACAATCTGCATTGGTATTTCTAACAACAGTAATTGGATTGGAAAGGGAGTAGCATCCTTCAAGATCATTAGCATTCATTCCCACTTCTGCACCTTGTAAACCATCTTCAAAAGATAGGTGCCAGATTAAGCAAGTACCTGGACCTGCACCTTCAAAGTTTACTGCACTTGGCATAGGAGGCAATCCTAAAATATTTCCTTGATCATCAGTTACAACCCATTGAGAGTTGGTTCCAGAATTTCCAGTTAAACTAATTCCAGAAACATTATCGGCGATTCCATCATCTACGCAGAACTCAAACGGTCCACCGGCAATTGTTCCGCCCTCTGGCTGATTTCGAATTACCGTAATAGGATTGGATAAATCAAAACATCCAATAAGATCATTCGCATTCATTCCAACAGCAGCACCTTGCAGTCCATCCTCAAAAGATAAATGCCATATAAGACAAGTACCCGGACCTGCACCATCGAAGTCAACGGCACTTGGCATAGGAGGTAAACCTAGAATAGTTCCTTGATCATCAGTGACAACCCATTGAGAATTTGATCCGGAGTTTCCTTCTAAAGCAATTCCTGAAACGTTATCAGCGATTCCATCGCCAACGCAAAATTCAAACGGTCCTCCAGCAATATATCCGCCGTTTATATTGCATAAATTAGAACAATCGTTTCCTTCAAATCGATTCACAGTAATTGGATTAGAAAGAGAGTAACATCCATCAAGATCATTCGCATTCATTCCAACAGCAGCACCTTGTAAACCATCTTCAAAAGATAGGTGCCAAATTAAACAAACTCCTGGTCCCGCACCTTCAAAATTAACAGCACTAGGCATTGGAGGTAAACCTAAAATATTTCCTTGGTCGTCAGTAACAACCCATTGCGAGATAGATCCAGCGTTTCCAGTTAATGTAATTCCAGACACGTTATCAGGTTCGTTATCATTTACACAAAATTCATAGCGTCCACCTTCTAACGTTCCTCCAACCGGCTGATTTCTTGTAACCGTAATCCTATTTGATAAAGCAAAACATCCTTCTAAACTTCCAATATTTTCACCTGTCTCTAAACCATTTACATTATCATCATAAGATAAATACCAAAGTTCACATATACCTGGGCCGGCACCATCTAAATCAAAAGGAGGTCCAACAGGTAGCGCTAAAATTGTACCTATATTATTTGTTATTATCCAACTATTGCTATTACCAGAACCTCCTTCAACAGTTACATTTATGGGGTCTGAAATACCATCCACACATATTGTTGTTTGATCTGATGTTGAGATTAAAGCTTCTTCAATTTCGCAATCTGGGTTACAAATACCTTCATCAGTTCTTATAACCGTCAAAAAATTATCTGAAACGGAACTACATGTCAAGAGATTTAAAGTTGAAATATTATCTCCTTCTTGAATAATTGGCTGACCTTGAAAGGACCATCCCCAAATATGACATTCTCCGACAGGTGCTGCGCTGAGATCTAATGTTGAAGTTAAATCGCTATCAGCCCAAGCCAGAATATTATCATTATCATCAGTTATTACATAGTAGTAATTTAAAGAATTAGCATCGGTTTCAAATGAAACATCTATAGATACATCTCCAACACATCCTATTTCAAAAATATTACCATCCGCACTAGAGATCATCCCACCATCGGCAGCAGTCCTATTTACTCGAATGTCATTTGAAAAACTATAGCAACCGACTAGATCATTAACATTTTGCCCAACAACTAAACCAGACATATCGGAATAACTTAAGTGCCATATTTGACATACGCCAACACCAGCACCGTCAAGGTCAAAAGGAGGGGCTTGAGGAAGTCCTAAAATTTCGCCCTCGGTGTCTGTTATCACCCATGCCGAGAATGAACCTATATTTTGAGATAGTGCAACATTTATTGGATCACCAATTCCGTCTACACAAATGTTCGTAGGATCATTTGTTGAAATAATCCCCCCGTTAACGGAACATGGTGGTTCGTTATCTTCACAAATTGTAGACGTGCCCGAAGACCAATCTGTCGAGCTATCTCCTTCGCCATCATACGAAAGAGAACCAACAAAAGAAGCTACGAAATCTCCGTCTGTCCAAATGTTAGCATTAACTGCAACTGAAGATCGTTGATGTCCAGTAGATCCCCATTCGACATAATCCACCATAGCGTCAGGATTGGTGTAATTTGGAGATGAGTAAAGACCCATTTCACCATCCTGTCCGTCAATCGTATTGAAATTATTTACAGTCAATAACGAACCAGGCATCATCATCATGTTGCCACAATCCAAAGTTGAATTAGAAATTGACTGATATGCTGGAAAATCGCAAAGGAAATATCCAGATACATCTACAATGGATGTTCCAGTATTTTTAAGTTCTACTGTACCGTCAGGAAGTATTTCATTTATAACAATTTGACCATTTGTCTGGACTATTGAGAAAAAAGTCACACAAACAAATGCAATCCATTTAAAACAATGTCTTTGGATCAAATTCAATTGAGATGGAAAATAATTCTTGATTGGGATAGAATCTGACCATGAAAAAATTGATTCTTGGTTGGTCCTGTTTAATTTCATAATAATTGTTATTTGGTTAATAAATGTTCTGTGGACTGTAATCTAATATTGCTACTCATTTAGAATGAGTAATTCACTAAACATAAGTCTTGAGGTTATTCAAAGACTTGAATTATGTAGAATTTTAAAAATCGGTAAATGTGCCACAGGAATGTAGCCAGACTATTATTTCGAAAAGATACATGTTTTAAAACAACTCCTTATCGTTTCGAACGATTTATATTCTGACTTCGACACAAATATAAATTTGAGGGATATCTTAACAATCACAATTTTATCACGAAAGTATAACAAGCATAGTTTGACCGCTTGCGGACATTTAAACTAAAAGACTTCTGTTCTTGAGTTTACGATATATTTCAATTTTGATTATTACCTTAATTGGATAAAAGGTTCTGGTTTTGAATTTGTTTTATAGTAGTTAAAAGGTTTTGCAAATTACTCTTAGTTGTGAAAGGATTCATTAATGTTGTCCTTAAGTAAACTATATTGTTGAGCATAGTTTCAACTATGTAGAAGGTTCCATTCTTAAGTAATTTCTTTCGTATGTTTTTATTAATTTTATTTAGATCTTCTTTTTCAATTTTTGTTCCTATAAATCTAAAGCAAACAATATTTGACTTAGGAGGAATAGCTAATTCGAATTGGTCGTCCCGAAGGATCATTTGAGAAAAAGAAATTGCATTGTCATGAACGGTATCTACATATTCCTCCAATACTTGCTTTCCATGCAGGTGAATGATTCCAAAAAAATGAAGACTCATCATTAGCTTTGTACACTCGAAAGTTCGTTTTCCAAGGTTGTACCATTCCTCTGATTCTTGTTCCGCCCAGAGGTATTCCGCCTCTTGACTAAAAGTGCGATAGCTTTCTTTTCCGCTTTTAAACAGCAAAGCGGTTGTTACACTGGAAGTCATCATCATTTTGTGGCAGTCTAAAGCTACCGAATCAGCAAACTCAATTCCGTGTACAAGGTGTTTGTATTTTTCCGAAAAACATACTGCTGCACCATGCGCGCCATCAACGTGGAACCAGAGCTTATTCTTTTTGGCGAAGTCTCCTACTCGTTTGAGATCATCATAACTGCCTGTAGAAGTACTACAAGCAGAGCCTACTACTGCAAAAACTGTAAGGCCATTTTCTATGGCATCCTGATAGCAATTGTATAATAAATTTGGTTCCATTTGGAACTGATCATTGACTGGCACTTTAATGATACCGGTTTTTCCCAAACCCATAATACGCGCTGCACGATCAACACAGTAATGAGCCTGCTCACTTACCATTATTGCTAATTTTTGATCTTCTTGGTGACCATTGTTCCAGATTGAAGGATGTAGTTTAGATCTTGCACTTAGCAGAGCCGTAAGATTGGCCAAGGTTCCTCCGCTTGTAAGAAATCCAGAAGCCTCTTGGTTAAATCCCAAATGTTTACAAATAAATTCTATGCAGATTTTTTCTATTGCCGTAGAAGCAGCTCCCATTTCGTAAACTGCCATTCCATTATTTAAAAATCCAGAAACTAGGCTACCTAATGCGGAAATTGGTGCAGGAACTGCTACTTGATGTCCCATGTAATTTGGGCGATGAATTTGTATTGATCTTTGAATAATCTTTGAAAAAAAATCTTTAGTATCACTTGCTTTAAAGTTATTCCAAAATTGATATTCATTGTTAGGGTCCTCCCAGTTAATTACTTTGGAAGAATTAGAAGTCTGAGTATCCACTAAATAATCCGCCAATAAATTTACTAGTTCAATACCATGCTTACGGAATCGCTCAGCATCATATAGCTTTGATAAATGCATTAAATTCTAATTTTAATCTGGAATGCTTGATGAAAACTGAAATCATTTCAGTCCAATAAATTTAATAGAAAATTAATAGGACGCATTAGTATGTCCAATAAAGATTAATATTTATTCCTGTGAAACGACAGTTTCGTACTTAAAAACTATAAATTGATCTTTCGTAGATTTATGGCTCCTTCGTCTATATAAAGTGATTGCAACATTCGTAGAACTAGAAAAATTATTTTATACGGAAAACCTTTGATTCATTTAAGAGTTGTTGTCGGAATTTCAATTAAAACAACAGACCATCTATTTCATGGTGATCCCAATTAATTTTTTTACCATATTCATAAATATAGAGGCGCTCTCCTCTGTCAATTTCTTTCGATCTTTTGGCAAGAATGATTAAATCAATGCAAAATTTCACTTCTTGATTGTATGAAGATAATAAATCAATATTTGCAGGCTTAGCTCCTATAATTCTGGCTAGATAATTTTTCCTTTGTTTATCTTCTTTTTGATCCCATTTCAAATTTGAAAAAATTGATTCCAAATCGATAGAATCATGCTGTTGATGGTTAAAACTTGATGTTAAAAAATTTGAATAACCTACCAGTTTTTCAGCACAAATAAGTCTATTTTCGATTGGACTTACCAGTGTTGAGTTTTCATTAAGCTGAAGCGATTCATTCAAATAAAACCTTCTAGTAAGTTTTGCTATTTTTCTAGTTTTATTTTTTACCCAAACCTTTCTGAAATTATTGTAATCTGATTCAATACTATTGATTACAGCAAAGTCATTTGCCTCGCGTAATATGTAAGTGTATAACAATCTGATCTTTGCAATAAGTTTATCATTTGAAACATCAAGTTTACCGGAGACATTGACAAATATACTATTGCCGGTAATATTCACTGGGCCCCCAAAAGCACCTATCAGGATATCAACTACTTGTTCTTTTAAGACATACATCTTACTGTGAAAAGAACAACCCAAATCATAGATCATACCGACGTGCAGACCCAATGAATGAAGCAATACTTCATTGGAACCTATTAAGGAATTTTGATCATTGGATTTTTTAACATTCGGTAAGTTCAGCAAGGATTGTAGACTATCTTTGTAGACATTAGAAACACTTTCAAGACCATAATGGCTGTTGAATTTGTCGGACTGTTTTTGATCGAAAATGTCCTCTAGAATAAGAAGAAATTTGGGAGTAAAATTAACTTCAATACTTGAGTTCAAGTCCTGAATAATAGAACTATTCGTATGTTCATTGAGGTTCCCTAAGTTAGATACTAACATGAGATTAATGTTTATAGTGTCGTTATCGGGAGTTTTATCAAGGACCGTTTTTCCGAACTATATCAAGGTAACCAACGGTAATATACGTATTATCAGGGAATTACAAATTATTTATATCATATACATGTATTTTTTAGGTGTAAAATGGCATTTTTGGGCGATTTTTAGGCTTTGAATTAAAAAAAGGGCAACTCAATCATTTTGAGTTGCCCTTTTTAGGTAATGGTGCTACGGTGACTACAAGTCCATTTCAAATGACAAAATTCCCATAGTCACGATCACCTTTCGATCGCATGTTCCATCTCCAAAGTCAATAGAAATTGGAGCAGAAAGCGATTCACTGGCAAATTCAACCACTCCACTAACTGGAATTTCACAGGTTACTGCTCTACGTGTTGGAGTCGTTGTTTTGATAGTATAAGTTACTCCCTCACTATTGACATAGATTCCATCTTCTTCTTCCTGCCATACATCATCAAGTAATCCATCTTGGCCATCTGTAGCCCAATTGGTGGCTTGACCTTCAATCATAGTTGAGGTGGTTAAACCGGAATAACTAAATACATTGCCATCAACGTCGGTTAATTTTCCGTCAATGATGTTGTGTTCGCTATTAAATTGCTCATCAGCATTGTTTCCAATATTTCTTAGTCTATAAACACCTTCTACACCGAGGCCATCTACTGTATAATCAGTGAATGTAAGTTCCATTGATTTTCCTTCTTCGAAAATAAGACCATCAAAGTTAGCTTGCATTTTACCTGTAAAAACATGGCCATTCTGCGTACAATTGTCTCCGAAGTCCAATGTTAACAAGGCTGGAAAAGTAGTATTTGGATCTAATACCAACTCAAAATTATCACAAGCACGATTTTGGGCGATGATAGGCCCTGTAAATCCGTTAAGATCATCCATTTGACGAGCTGATTCATCCATAGCTGCATAAGAGTCAGTGAATGATTGTTGAGCTTGAGAAATTTCTGAAACAGCTTTTGAGATTTGTTCTTGATCCTCTTGTATATCCTGGGGATTAAAGTCGTCACAGCTAATAAAGATGACCACAGCGAAGAGGCATAGGAAGGTCTGGTTGAATTTTGATTTAATAGACATAAGGTTTCTTGAAGTAATTAAAATTTTTTGAGTATCACAGCAGCATGTTCAAAAAGTATGCCGCTGTACAGCTAAAATAATGAAAATGAGTCAGATAAGCTGCACATGTAATTCAAGGCAATCAAGGACATTTCAAGGTATTTAGCCCATATAAATGGCTTATCTCTACAATTATTTTACCGATGAAAACAATTATACAACGAAATATTCGTTATTGTAATGTAATATTCGTTGAATAAATATAACTTACCACTCCATTAGAGCTAAAAATTTTCAAATGATACGTTTAAATAGAAAGGAGGAAGAGATCATGAATATCTTCTGGAAGTTGAAAAAGGCTTTTCCAAAAGAAGTGATGATCAATTTAAGTCCTCCAGTACCACCATATAATACTGTGCTGTCTCTAGTAAGAAAATTGGAAAAGGATGGATTTATTGGTTTCAATAAGATTGGCAAGAGTCATCAATATTTTCCGATCATCACAAAGAAGGCCTATCAAAAATCTATTTTCTCTCATCTACTTAGTGATTATTTTGGTGGTTCTCATGAGAAATTACTTAGTTTTTTCATCAAGGAAGAGCAAATGGATCAGGATGATTTGAATGATTTTTTATCCAAATATTCTAAAGAACAATAGTCATGCAATATTTAATCGAAGTTAGTGTCTGTAGTTTTTTGTTCTATTTCGTTTATAGGAACTTATTCAAAGGCAATAGTAATCACGAAGCAAATCGTTTCTATCTTTTGGCGTCGCTTCTATTGTCTTTTTTACTTCCCGCTTTGGAGATTCCGCTTTGGGTCGAATATATTTCGTTCGCTCCTCTTTTGGAAAATTCATCTGACATAATTAGTAACGAGGAATACACTCCCACTTTTGATTACTTCAAGTTGATTACTGCTGTCTACTTGCTTGGACTATTCTTTAATTTGTTTATGCTTGTAAATGGAATATTTAAGATTGGAAGGTGGGTTGTAAAAGGAGAAAAATTTCCAGTTAAAAAATACACAATAATATATACGAAGAGCAGTCAATATATTAGTTCTTTTTTAAATTTTGTTTTTATTCCTGAAGACCGTAGAAATGATATTTCTCAATTTGAGTTGGTTCATGAAGCTTGCCATGTAACTCAAAGACATTCTATGGATGTTTTGTTCATTGGAATTGCGAAATCTATATTATGGTTTAATCCAATAATGCTTTATTATAGAAAAGAGTTTGTTTTAATTCATGAATTTTTAGCTGATCAAGAATGTATTGAAAGCTTTGGAAAGCCAAACTATCAAAAATATCTAATCCAGCAAATATCTATCGTTCATAAGCCCGTTTTGATTCATACATTTAATTCACTTATCAAAAACAGAATTCACATGATTAACAATTCAGAACAGATTTCTAAAAGTAAATATTTGTTAGGTGTTCCAATAGTATTAGTATGTTTGACCTTGTTTTCGTTTACGACAGATACGGTTTATGATTATGAAAAAACCGGTGTCATTGAAATGCGCGATACGATTATTCCGGAGCGGATCAGGTTGGATGCATTCATAGATACAATTGTAACTTTTGATCCGACTACTGGTAAAGAGACGATAGAAATCGTAAAGCGAAAAATATCTTATTCTTATGATCAAGATAATCCAAGGGAATTGGACGATGATCGTCTTGGTAATTCAAATGACCCAAGGTTAATTGATACCATAACGATATTTGATCCCGAGACTTTTAAAGAAACTAGAATTGTTGTAAACAGAACTACTGGTTTGGCAGATACATTAGACCTTGATTTGAACCTTCGAAAACAATAGGCGAATATAAAAATTACACTTATTCAATTTTAGGTTGTAAAAATTGTTTAGAATTATTATTATCTCACAAATTAGGTTCATAATTTGAAAAGCGCAATCCTTCGTTAGGATTGCGCTTTTGATTTTAAATCTTCAATTTAAATTACATATCTACCCAAAGACCGATTTGCGAACCAATATTCGTCGGAATTCCTGTACTGGAACTATTGCCGGGAAGCGGTGGATTTTGATCTATCAAATTGCCTTCAGCATCCATGAAGATTAATGATTTTCCTGCAATTTTTTCATAGATGATAACAAATGAAGATCCTCCATAATTAAAGGTTCCCATTTCTTGTCCCTTAGAAACCGTACGATTGTTTGGATCCATCATTTTAGAATCGAAGGTTATGGTTGATGTTTCACTCATCCCTAATGGGATACAGCATACGCGACCATAATCTGTTTCAAATACAATTATTCCTCTTGCATTTACTTGTGCTAAATATGGCAGCGAAGCTGTCGTCGCTCCGCCAAAATCTGGGATGACTAATTTATTAAAAAAGTAGCCCGGCACTACCAGTGGATCAAACATAATTGTTCCATTCACAGGAACCCACCAACGGTGGAAGTTGTAAGGATTCAAATAAGTTTGAAAAATGTATCCTCCTTCAAAAATATCTACAAGATTATTCTGATCAATTATTGCTTGTTGTTGAGGATCTGGAGAACTTAATATATCGGATAACGAGTAATCCATATCTTTGAACCAAAATACGTCGTCGCGCTTAATATTTTGTCGCCACCTATATAAAGAACCATCATTCGGACAAATTACAGTTCGATTGGAACTTGGATCTGCAATTGGCCTAGCTGTGGCTGCATCTTTAAACTGCCGAGTAAAGAAATTATTCCAAGAAGTCCAGTATGGCAGTGTCTCAGAATCTTTTTTCCAATCATTAAATTTGTATTGTTTCTTTGCCGTTTCGGATAGCCATTGCTGACCTTCAACGCTAAATCCAACACTAGAAGGAAGAGATGATAAATATTGATTCCAATAATTTAAAATACTCGACATGCATTTATTAAATCCTGGTAAGCTAAAAAGAGCAATGCCACTAGGTGTAGGGTCGATTCCAACAACAAGGGCTGAAAAAGGTAAGCCGACTAAAGCATCGTCATAAAATGCTGGTGCGTGATTTAGAATTTTGTTAAAAGCATCTAGTAAGTCATCTTTTGTGGTGATTGATGGGATTATGACGCCAGTACCTGCCGAGGCATGAGCATTTTTTAAGGTTTGGTTTTCTTTGCAAGCGCTGTTTACTAGATGAGTTACTGTCTCATTAGTGGAAATGTAGACATCTAACTCTTTGATGCAATCCGCCCAATCTGAAGATGGCATATCGTTCAATGCTTTGTAAAAAGATTGTAGCGCAGGATGATTTGGAGGCGGCATCCAACCACTTTGTAAATCAAAAGGGTATCGTGGATCATCAGACATTTGCTTATGAATCGCACTAACGCTCTGTGTTGATACATCTTCATTTTTAATAACTTCTTGGGGGATACTCATACTATTTGGTTTAGTTGACAATAAAAAAGATATCGGCGTGAAATTATCTCGAGGGACGATTTGATAACAGCGCTTAAATACCTGATTTTCAAATTGAGTATTTACACCTAATGGGTGATTAGAATTCAGCGATAATTGTTGAATAAAATATAGAACAAAAATGATGATGCTTATTGGACGGGGACAAAACTATCCACTGCCTCAGTTAGATAAGTAAACTGAATTATTTCATTTGCCTTCGATAGTGAAGCTGTAATTAAATCCATTGTTTCCATGGTATCAAGAATGGTAGTGTGATGACCCAAGCAAGAAAAAACATTGCCATGGTCTTGGGATAAGGAAGATTACTTCGCATGGCCGGAATCGCTACTAGTAATAACCAAGTTCCTTTGTAAATCAATTGAACGAGTAGTACTGGAGAAAATGTGATCGGCTTGAATAATCCTAAGATAGACAGGATTGCAATTGATAACCAAAGGCAGCCTACTAATTTGATAACTTCACTAGGTGGATAGGCATTACTAAAAGTGGTTATTGCTGCCGTTTTTGGATTCGAAATAGCGGAATACGCGATTTGTCCAGCCACGATTATATTTAAGATGTAAATTATTCTAAGTCCGATCATTTGTATTTTTACTTTCTACTAGATTTTTAAAGTTTTGCATTACTTCAGGTAACACTGATTTAAATCCTTTTCCTAATATAAAACCAAATAATCTTTTAAAGATACCAATAAATTGGATGTCGTCGGTAAAGTGAATAAATCCATCTTTTTCTACTAATTTCCTAAAGATTAACAATTTTCCAATTGGTAATTTAGTCTCAAAAGTATAAGATTTCCCTGGGTTAACTTTCGTAATTTGAAAGGTAAGCTTAGGGCCTGATTTAGGAATTAACGTGCCTTTTGCCCCTTGTTTAAAATCACCTATTAAATGAGCTTTTTTGAGTTCTGTATCCCATTTGGGCCAATCTTTTACTTCAGTGAGTAATTGCCATGCATTATCCTGAGTACAATCAATTCCTATTGAATATTGGAAATGATAGTTGGTTTGTTTTCTAATTTTTGACATTTATTGTTCGTTTATTACGAATACAAATATCATTCATTTGAAAAGGTGAACGGTTAACATATGTTAACTTCTAGCTTGCTTTCTTCTTATCCTGCTTAATGATTGAGGTGCAATTCCAAGATATGAAGCCAATATTTTTTGAGGAATTCTTTGAATCAAATCCCCTTGTTTATTAAGCATTTTTATATACCTGTCTGTTGCAGTTTCTGATTGTAGTTCTTCTAAAATTTCTTCAGTAAAAAACTGGACTTCTTGAGTTATTTTTCTTGCAAACTGATTCCAAGATTTTAACTCTAAAAGTTTGTTGTTGTCTTCATAAGAAATTTCCCAAATTATAGCATCTTCAATGGCTTGAATGTTTTCCTTGGCTGGAGTCTTATTGTTAAAACTTACTTGAGATGTAAAAAAGTACGGCGCAATGGTAAAAAATTTGGTTACCTCCATGCCGTCCTTATCAATAAAATATCTTAGTAGGCCTTTTTCTAGAAAGTATAATTTTCTACATATTTTTCCTTCTCTCAGAATAAATTCATTTTTGTTTACTGAATTTGATTTAAATAAGTGTTCTATCATTTTCCAATCCGAATTGGATAGTGATTGGTATCGCTCTATAAATTTTCTTAGTGAATTCAAAATGCTTTAATTATAATTTTAGCAATTAACGCTTACAAATTGTTGCTCATTTATTCGGTTGCTATTAATTTATTTTGAATAAATAATAAAGGAGCATTCTCTCCTTTTAGGTATTGTTCAATTGTTGGAATTACTTCAATATCAGGCATGACTCCTCTACCCTTTGCGCCATTTGGTTTTACATTCATAATAAATTGAATAGTCGGGATTTCAATCTCAATTTTGGAATTGGGTAACACCAATGTTTTACTATAGCCACTCGTGTTGCCAGCATATCCTCCACCAGTTTCTTGGCCAACAAAAGTTGCCAAGTTATTCGTAGACATCATATTACTAAATTCACTTCCAGCTGAATAGGTAATCGGACTGATTATTACATAAGTTTTTCCTGAGAATTTATATTGGGGTTCCTTCTTATAAGCCATCAGTCCGAAGCCGGCATTCTTTTTTCTTTCTAATGAACCATCTGGCATCTTTTTAGTAGTAAAAATCCTTTCCCAAAAACCGTATGCTTTTAACTTTATAGGTTGGTCTTTTCCATTATCGAGTATCACTTTTTGAGATTTGACTTTCACTTTTTTGTACTTCTGGTAGTTATTTCCAAAATAAGAGTAAAGCAAACCTTCGTTTCCTTCAGAACCGCCTGTATTATTGCTTACATCTAGAATTAATGTTTTCAAGTTGTTTTCAAAGATGGATTGAAAACTGTTTTTCAAAAAGAGTGCTAAGGTTTTTTCGTCAGTATAATTTTTGATGTCCTGATTGTCAAAAGTCCTGATATAGATATATGCAATTGAATCTTTAAGTATCTGATAATCTAGAATTTTTCTTTTAACTTTTTTATTGTCATGTGGATATCTACTCTTAAGATGAGTTCGAATCTCGTTTACTTTTAATGCTTTAAATTTTATTGGTTGTTCAATTTTTTTAAATTTAATTTCAAATGTATCGAGAATGCCATAGTAGTAGAAATAATGTCTTGAAAAAGAAAAACCTTCTAGATCTCGATACTTTACTGTTTTAATAAAACCGTCAGAAGCAAAAAGACTGGATATCTTGTCGGCAATTTTGATTGGTGTTTCCCCATTAATTGATTCTACAAGCTTTCCTTCTATGGCTAAGTTGTGTAGGTCCGATCCATTGTTTACGCAATAGAGATCGTTACCCAAAAACACAAAAGTTAATGGCAGAAAACTAGCTTCCTCCGAGATTTGTGCCTTTAATTTCTTAGGTAGCGATATGTCCGTATGATCTTCTCGAGATAGTGCTACCAAAGGTGCAATTAGCTTATGAAACTCTAGTGTATTTAAATCAGTCTGAATTTGTTTTTCTACCTCGCGGAAAGCAGATTCCACTGATAATTTAGAACTGTACCAATACATTCCAGTATGAAACTTGTCTAGTCCTTGGTAGAGCAATTCTAGATCGTCAAGGAGTTGGTTCTTTTCTATATTGGAAAAACTGCCAAAATATTGGGCATTAATGATTGAGATGGAAATAAGAATACAAAGTAACAGAACTGTAGCTCTTAGCATAATGTTTTATTCTAAGTCATAATAAATATTTAACTATCGCCACACTGTAATAAAACCTAAGAATAGAAATTGTTCAAATGGAAACAAGAAATTTTGGCTATTTATGATAAGACGAAAGCCTATAAATATCATTACCTGTTAAGTCATTTACATGTTGAGTGATTTTTTCGATTGGCCAATTCCACCAGGCAAGGTTTAATAATTGATTGATCATTTCATCAGAAAAACGTTTCTTGATTTCTCTTGCGGGATTACCTCCGACGATTGCATAAGGGGCAACATCTTTTGTTACTACTGATTTTGTAGCTATAATGGCTCCATCCCCCACTTTTATTCCGGGCATAATTGTAACGCCATAGCCAATCCAAACATCGTTTCCAATTAGGGTGTCACCTTTACTTGGGTAATTCCTGCCTTCCATCGCTTTGGACCAATCCTTTCCAAATATTGCGAATGGATAAGCACTAATAGCATCATTTAAATGATTGGCGCCATTCATGATGAATGTTACATTTGAAGCAATCATACAAAATTTACCAATGACCAATTTATCTCCAATAAAATCGAATAGGTATTTTACATTTTTTTCGAAATTCTCCACGTTTTCGAAATCATCATAGTAAGTGTAGTCCCCAACGATGATGTTAGGGTTTTTGACAACATTTTTCAAGAAACATAGTCTGTCGTAGTTATCTAATGGAAATTTTATGTCTTTGTCAGGTATATGCATTCGTTGGAAGTGATGGTAAAATTTTATGAAGATAAATTGACTTGATTATTTGTTCGTCCAGAAATAAAAATTATTTGCTTCTAACTCAAAATTCATCGATTGATAAAGTATGTTGCCGATAGTATTGTTTTTCTCAGTCTCAAGTAAAACTCCAGCAGCATTGGTATCTTTGGCTAAAGCTTTTGCGGCGTTAATCAATAATTTGGAGATACCTTTTCCTCGTGAATCCGGCTGAACGTAAAGATCATTTAGTAGCCACATTCTTTTCATCCGTGTAGAAGAAAACATAGGATACAATTGAGTGAAACCCAAAAGTTTTTTCTTACTGTCTTCACAACAGAAAATAATGGATTCTTTGTTAGCGATTCTTTTTTCTAAAAATGATTTCGCCTGGGGTTTGTCTGATGACTGTCGGTACCAGACTCTATACGCGTCGAATAGTTCAACTAATGAATCAAGGTGTTTCACTTCCGCTCTTATTACCTTCATTGTTTTTTCCTAAATATATAAATAATAATTTCCAGTAAGAAAAGAATGGTAGGTATGGCGATAAATTCTTTCAATGAAAAAATTTAGAACTGAATTTATTGAAAGTTTAGATTGACCTCCGTGCCATCTGGCAAATCTCGAAGTTGTTGATGAATTTGACCAGCGTATGAAAAATGCCGATGAATGCATGTCGTCTCAAAATTATTGGCAATATACTTTCCTCCAATGATAGGTAAAAGAACATAACCGAAAAGTTCACCTTGGTTTAACTTTAAACCATTATTTTTAATTTCTAGTAAAAGTTCAAACATGAACCATTCATTGGCTATTTCGTCATCGTTTAATTTAACCATGAACTCAGTCTCGGTATTGGCAACTTTTTCTAGGCAACCTACTCCAACATTTAACCAAAAAATCTGACCTTCTTGATTACTTAACCACATGTCTCCCAGACTTGAGACAAGAATAGGATTCATATTCGACGGTACCAACCAATTCCAATGAGAAAGCAGCTGGGTAATTTCTTCCTCTCCAAGATCAATCTTTATGTCATCCCAAGTTAAAGGCATTGTTTTCTTTGGTGTATTATAAGAATCGCTTTGATTATTGTTACTCTAACTATATCATTATCAGATAACTATATTCCAAAATTTGTTCCAAAAGTTAAGGTTTATTGATTTCCTAGTTTTGATCGGTAATAACGGAACGATATTGGTTGAGCCTTTGGTTAAGTTGGCTGCCATTTTCCACTTGAAAAATCAAACAAGAAAGAAAATCAAAAAAACAGTGAAACAAGCTCAAATTGTGTTCATAATATTACTTGGCGTAAATTCCTTATTCTGTCAATCCGATTCAACATTTTCAAAGTTATCTCATGAATTAGACTTTAGATTTAGAGCAGAGCAAGATTGGGATTCTAGAAAATCTGATGGTTCATATCGAGACAATAGATCAAGACTGAGGTACCGGTTAAGGACAGGAGTCTCCTATTCAAATAAACATTTTTTGTTCGGATTTAGAATAAGAACAGGAGATCAACGAAAGCAACAAGATCCACAATTAACAATTGGAAAAGGATTAAAAGAATTTGGCACCTTGCCGATTGGATTTGAGAAATTATATTTTCAATATGACAAAAGTAATTTCAAATTTTGGTTGGGTAAAAACACATTTCCTTTCAAGAAAAACAATGAGCTATTTTGGAGTGATAATGTTTTTCCGGAAGGAGTATCCCTAAGCAAAAATTTCATTCTCAAAAAGGGAATTGTTAAGAATGTACATTTTGTCGCAGGACATTTCATATTGTCATCAAACGATAAGTCATTCTTGGATGATGCTTACTTTCAAGGAGCACAGATTAACTTAGTATCTCGCGATGATAAATATGAATTTTCTTCCGCTATATACCAACTTAAAAACATTCCAGATATCCCTGATGGAGCACATTTATTTGAAATGAATTATTCAATTATTCATTTGAGAACCAAGGTTGAACTGTCTAAATTTTCCATTAATATTGATTATTACAACAATTTTACAAATTATGATAGTAATCTGTATCTAGAAGACGAATTTGTAAATCAGAAAGTTGGATATACTCTGGGTTTGCAGTATGGAAATTTGAAGTCAAAGAAAAATTGGATGTTCAGTATCACCTATGCAAGGTTAGAAAGATATTCGATATTAGATTATATGGCTCAGAATGATTGGGCGAGATGGGACTATTCTTTATTTAATTCACCTGATGGAAGACTCAGTAATTTTAGAGGTTTAGAAGCAGTTATAGCCTATGCAATTACTAAGAAGGTTAATTTAGTTTCAAAGTATTATATCGTAGAACAATTACTACCATTTGATCTGGCTAAAGAGAATGGTCAAAGAATTAGATTTGATTTGAATATTAGATTATAAAATCTGATAGTTAGTGAAAACCGAGATATACATCCTACCGGTCATATTTGGCTTCACTAAACGGCTAAAAACTGATTGCAAAAGAATAAAAGGCTTAATAAGACTGGGTACAATAAGTCTTGATACCGTATATCGACATAATTATTAGTTTTTTACACTTGAAGGACTTGGGGGCTTTTGCTTTTTACTGATGATTCTGCACAATAGCCGATAGTTTAGTAAGGAAAGAGGCTTGAAATTTGCAATAGCAGATCGTACAAGATACCTTTAAGACTATGAATAAAATTCTTCTTACTACTGGCCTTTTACTCAGTTTATTGATCTCTTCAACTTTCGCTCAGAATGCCTCATGGGATCAGAAGGTGGACGACATATTATTGGAGAAATTGCATAATGATGCGAATGTTTCATTTATAATTATGATGAAAGCTCAAGCTGATTTGAGTGCATCAAAGCGAATTAGAGGAAAAGTAAATAAAGCAACTTTTGTTCATGAGCAGCTATCTCAGTTAGCACGCGTTTCGCAAAAACCAATCTTGGAAATATTAAAAGCCAATGGGGCTGAGTACCATACTTTGTCTATTGTCAATGTAATTAAAACATCGGGTGGTTTACAACTTGTTAAGTTATTAGCCGAACGTACTGACGTGGCGAATATTCAAGACAATCCTTACGTGAAATTTGATGCTCCGAGACCAACTATAAATACTGGCGCAAGAGTGCTTGAATGGGGAATAACCAAGATTCAGGCGGATAAAGTCTGGGCATTAGGACATCGAGGTGGTAATGTCGTAATCGGTGGACAAGATACAGGTTATGAATGGGAACACCCAGCCTTAATAACAAAGTACCGAGGTTATGATGAGACCGGTGGGGACGCTGAACACAATTACAATTGGCATGATGCAATTCATGATTATAGTCCTTTACATAGTACTCAAGAAAATCCTTGTGGCTTAGATTCTCCGGTTCCTTGCGACGATAATAATCATGGTACACATACGATGGGAACCATGTTAGGTGCAGATGGAGATAATGAGATTGGTGTAGCTCCAGATGCAGAATGGTGTGCCTGTAGAAATATGGAACGTGGTTGGGGATCCCCTTTTTCTTACATAGAATGTTTTGAATGGTTTGTTGCGCCTACAGACCTAAATGGAGAAAATCCAGATCCAAGTAAAGGTCCACATGTTATCGCCAATTCCTGGGGGTGTCCTGAGATCGAAGGATGTTTTCCGTCGAATTTCGAAATGATGAATATGGCTGTTGAAAATCTAAGGGCTGCCGGTACGGTGGTCGTTGTTTCCGCAGGGAATTCGGGATCAGAATGTAATTCAATTACCAATCCAGCTGCAATTTTCGAAGGAAGTTTTACGGTTGGTGCAGTAGCTATTAATGACACTATTGCCAATTTTTCAAGTAGAGGCTCTGTAGAAGTTGACTCAAGTGGTAGGCTTAAGCCGAATATTTCAGCGCCAGGTGTTCAAGTGCGATCATCCATTCGAGATGGTGCCTATGCAACTTTCTCAGGTACAAGCATGGCGGGTCCTCATGTTGCCGGAGTTGTTGCCCTAATGATTTCAGCGAATCCGGAACTGGCAGGTGAGGTAGACATCATAGAAGATATTATTGAGACGACGGCTATTCCCGCAACGAGTGATGAAGAATGCGGAGGCGTAGATGGCATGAGCGTTCCAAATAATACTTATGGATTTGGACGCATTGATGCATTGGCTGCGGTTGAAAAAGCATTGACAATTTTCCCAGTTAGTACGACCTCTGCAAGTCCTCAACAACTGCATGTGTTTCCAAATCCATCCAAAGGATTCGTAAACATGGAATTGATTAATATAACCGGTCCAGTAACATTGAAGATTTACAATGTCAACGGAAGCTTGGTATATTTAGATCGTTTCGAAAGTTCGAGTAAGCAGGTTTATAATCTTGAGTTAAATATGACATCAGGAATGTACTTGTATCGATTGGAGCAAGAAGGAAATCTGTTTGATGGGAAAATTGTAATCGAGTAAAGAGAATTACTGTTGATCTTTTTTCATTTCGTTTGCTAAGTCTTGATCATTGCGATCTTCGCTGTTATTTAATTGCGCAATGATATTATCGTGATCTGCCTTATTACGATTTTGAGACAATTTGCGCGCGGATTGTATTTCTGATATCTTGATTTTAAAGCCAATGAGTCCACTGTTTTGTTTCAAGGTTTTCTCTGAAAGCCCTTCTACCCTAACTGGATTTGATCTCCCATGCTCGTATTTATTTGTCAATATTTTCAGTGAATTCATAAGTTCATCTTGGTTCAAGATTTGAATTTTTCCATAAATATGAACAGCTGCATAATTCCAGGTTGGCACATTTTCTTTTGAATACCAACTAGAGGAAATATAGCCATGAGGGCCAGTGAATATAGCCATTACCTCCTGGTCATTTTGGAAATTGGTCCATTGCTTATTTGCCTTGGCGACATGTCCAAATAAATAGCTTGAACCATCTTCATCCATTTGAAGAATCAATGGAATATGGGTTCCCCAAAATTTACCATCAACTTGGTTGATCAAAATTCCAAAACCATTTTCCGAAATGAATTTTCTAATTTCAGAAACATTGTCGTGTTTGAATATCGGAGGAATATACATTTTGCTCAGAATTTGTTCAAATATAAGCATTCAAATGAGCTACCTGCAATGATTGCAAACTTTGAAAAGCGATTTTTTTATTCGTTTCTTTGAGATATGCATATTCAACCCTTAGATCATAAACGGAAAGAGGTGGCCAAAGAATTGTACAATATTTGGCAACGTTCATATCCTATTGAAGGAAAACTGATAGGTATGAAGGTATTTCCACCATTGCAAAGAACCTTGGATGAATTTGAGAATGCAAATACTGATTTTATTGGAATAATTATTAAAAAGCAATTAATTGCTGCTATAGAATATAAAATGATCAATGAAATTTTAGATATACATAGTTTTGTTGTCGATCCAGATCACCTGAGGAAGGGGTATGGGAAAAAATTGATGGAACATATCTTGGAGTATACTACTTGGAACAATGCGATAATTGAAACGGCAGAAAAGAATATTCCGGCCATTGGCTTGTATCAAAAAATGGGATTTAAGATCACTGAAGTTTATATCGCCGCAATGAATATTTCCAAGGTTAAAATGGAACTAGTGAAACAAGATTAAAAATTAGCTGGTACAAGAAATTCTATCAATTTGTTTGTAGTCGGATGAGTAAATTGAATGTATTCCGCGTGCAAATGTAATCTATCTTTTTTAACCCCATACAAATCATCCCCCAAAATAGCGGTGTTTAATCCATCTTTATGAGCGGCATGCAATCTGAGTTGATGGGTTCTTCCAGTAATTGGACGAAATTGTATGCGCGTCTGATTTTCTTTTCTTTCCAACACTTTCCATTCTGTCAAGCCTTGTTTGCCATGCTCATGACAGACCATTTGTTGTGGACGATTATTTAAATCTACTCGCAATGGAAGATCTATTTTACCACTATCTTCATGAACGATTCCATCGAGTATGGCCACATATTTTTTAACGATGGTGTGTTTGATAAATTGCTTTTGTAATAGGCGATGAATCTCTTTGCTACGAGCGATTAGCATAATGCCAGAAGTGGACATATCCAAGCGATGTACAATCAAGGGACCAGTGGCCTCGGGATACTTGGCCTTCATTCGTAATTGAACGGAATCCACAATGTTCTTCCCAGGGACAGATAAAAATTCCGCAGGCTTATTAATTACCGCTAAGTCCTCATCTTCATAGATTGTATCAATATGTTGACCCAAAGCAGGATTGGAAAGCAAAGGATTTTCATCAACATCCATTCCTGATAACATATGCCCTAAGATCGGTTCACATTTACCTCTGCAAGCCGGATAGAATTGCTTTGACTTTCGAACTTCAGCGCCGGGTGATGCTCCCCACCAAAACTCTGCCATGCATATTGGCTGGTAATTATTCTTGAAAGCATATTGGAGCATTTTTGGAGCCGCGCACTCCCCTGCACCTGCTGGTGGAACTCGGAAAAAAGTAGATTCAAAAATGCTGGCAACATCTTTAGATTCTCCATTGATATTTAAGAAATGATATTGATCAAAGAGTTTTTGTTGTAAGGCATTTGACATGTCTTTACGTTTGCTTTTTAATTGATCAATTTTATCTTGAAATACATCAACCTTACTTTTCTCTTCTGCTAATCGATCCTCCCAAAGTTTATTCGCTTTATTAAAGAAATATTTGATCTTGAGACTTTCCTCTTTTTGAACCTCAAGCAAAGCATTGTAATCTTCATTAGACATCGTTTTTACAGCTTCTCTTTTGTAACTTCTTCTTTTTTGTCTTGCTGAAATTAAGGCTTGTCGCTCGGATTCAATTGCCGCTTCCGCCTCTTTTTTTAATACTGTATATTTTTCTTTTGCCTCAATATATGCTTGGTTTTTTTCTAATGCCGCAAGTTCTATTGTGAGATCATTGATATTTAATTCCTCTAATCGATAAAATCCATCGGGCTTCAACATGTCGAAAATTGGTGGAACAAAAACAGGTAGGTCATTTACTCCAGCTAATTTTCCTGAAAACGCAGTCAGATAGCCAATTTCATTTTTAATATTACGAACAACTAGAACACCGAACATTTTTCCAATAACTAGACCTTTCTTGTTGGGGTCAATACCAAAATTATGTTCCCATTCCTTTTGCGACAATAAATAATCTTGAAGATATTTTGAAGCTTTTATAGCCAGTGGATGAGGATCGTAATAGAATGGAAAAGTAAATCGTTTTGGCAATTCCTGGTCAGCTAAGTCTTCAGTTGAAAATGGGATAAAACAGTCTTTCACTAATTCTTAATTTCTACCCTTGGAGTGCAATACATTTCTAAATCTCTATCCATTCTCAAGGTTACCATTGGTAATATTTCAATACTTTGATCATCAGATTTTTTAAAATCTAATTTGCTGCAAAGATAGGCTATTGTTAATTGCATTTCAATTAAAGCAAAATTATTTCCAATGCAAAATCTGGGTCCAGCCCCAAAAGGTAAATAGGCAAACTTGGGACGTTCTGCAATGGCTTCCGGGGAAAATCTATCTGGGTCAAATATATCAGGGTTTGGCCAATACGCAGGGTTTCTATGCAGGCCATAAATAAAGGGCAGCACCGTATCTCCTTTCTTTAAGTGGTCTGAAAGTAATTCAGTGTCTTCCAAAGCGATTCGGTCGGTAATCCAAGCTGGAGGATACATTCGCATGGATTCATTAACAACGCGACCAGTATATTCCAGCTTTCGAATAGATTCAAGTGTTATTTTTTCATCAAAGAATCCAGCGGCCTCCTCCCTAATTTTGTCCACGGCCATTGGATGCTGATCCAATAAATACCATGTCCAAGCCAGGGCATTAGCTGTAGTCTCGTGTCCAGCAATAAATAAAATCAACATTTCATCTAATAGCCGTTCATCGGTCATCGGCTCACCGGTGTCTTCATATCTAGACTCGAGCAACATATTTAGTAAGTCATGATCTTTAGTTGGATGCATACGACGTTCATTGACATAAGCCAAAAGTTGTTTTCGTATTTTTTGTGTCCTTTTAACATTCTTTTGGACTTTTCCGGTAAGGTAAAATATAGGCGCTAGAAAAGGTAAACGAACTTGTTTGACAATAAAACCTTGAACGTCGCTAATCGCCTGACTCATCTCCTTTAGTTCCTCCTCGGGAATCGGTCGACTAATTAATGTTCTAGTAATTATTTCAAATGAAAGTTCGAACATTAGTTCGCTAACGTTTAACTTTTTGTCGTTGGGAAATGCTGCGAGTTTTTCTGAAAAAGGCTGAATAACACTCATCATTAGTGTCATCAATTTTTCAATCTTTTCTTTATGAAAACCCGGCTGAATCAATCTTCTTTGTCGTAACCAATCCTCACCAGTATTTGTCAATAATCCTTTGCCAGTATATTTTGCAACTGTTTCAGTCTGTAGTTTTGATTTTTCAAATTTTCTATGTTGCTTTTGGAAAACGCTCTTGACAACTTCCGCGTTTGTTGTAATGAGTCCTTTTTGCACTCCTCCAACATACATGTAAAAAGTATCTCCATGTTCTTTCAGAAAACCCATCAATGTCGGTATAGGGTTTTTAACAAATTTTGCCAAGCTTTTTAAAGCTGAGCTTCTAGGAACTATAGGAAAACCTTTGGCACTTTTCATCTTCCAAAGGTATGGAAAATAGATTAGTTTAACCGAGTATTAGATGGATAGTACTACTTTGAAAAAACGAGTTTGAAACACTATTTAGCAATGGTTTATTCAACATGTCCCCAGTTCTTGCCGCTTAAAATTCTAGAAACTTGCATTTGTGAAATTCCAAATTGCTTGGCCAGAATTTTTCTTTTCGTCTTTCCTTTTCTAAGTCGAGCTTTAAGCAATCGAACTTTGGATTTTGTCATTACAACATTTTTCTTTGAAGGCTGATTAGCTATACTAAACTGGCCTTTCGCTTTTTGAATAGCAATGAGCTCTTTTTTGGTTAACCACTTTAAGTTTTTGTAATTGTTATGGGTTCTATCTTCATTTTTGTGAACAACAAAATTATGTTCATCAGAAGGTTTATCAACAAAATTTATGGCTATAAATCTATGAATGTAAACTTTAAAATACTTCTTATTAGCTAGCTTGATATTAATCAGTTTTAAATTGTTGTGGTTGTATGTTCCATTAAGTAGTTTTTCGTCTTCCGATTCTTTGTCAATACTCATGATTCTTCCTAAATCCGAAATCATGTATTTACATTTATTTGTAGGGAAAGGAGTCTCTACTGTCGACCAGCGCTCGTTCCAAAATCTTCTAACTTTCATCTAGGCGGTTTATATTAATAAATAGTTATACATTTTACTAATTTATTTCAAAATAACTATCTATTCTTTTTTCCAAAATAATAAAGGATTTGGTAAAACCGAAATTCTTAACATTTGTAATTAATTAAACTTAGAAGTATTTGGTCAGCCGTAACTTTGAGCCTAAATTCAAACGCTTTTGTCATATCGGTGTATTTTTACCATATGAATTGTGGTCAGTGTTGGGAAGTTTTCTTTTCGGTTCTTTACTTAAATAATATTGTTGTTGTTTAACTAGTTTTATCATTTTGTTTTAGGCAAAAAAACAAAATCAAAGTAAAGTCACAATAGATGTGAAAGTATTTATACCTTTGCAAGGTATTTGGTATCCGATCTGATCGGATTTAAAAGGGAATCCGGTGAGAATCCGGAGCAGTCCCCGCTGCTGTAAGTTTTATTGCAGTCTTTTTCAGGAAAGTCACTGTTCTTAAAGAATGGGAAGACGAAAAAGATAAAACGAGCCAGAAGACCTGCCAGAAACACATATGTTGCATTGATTTTCGGAGGAAAAATCGCGGCTGGTAACTTGTCTTATATACAAGCTTGGTATACTAGGGTTTATGCCCTAGAATATTCTACCGACTGCATTCTAGTCCGGAGGTGAAATTCTTTCATCAAGTGTTCAAAAAGGTTTTTTACTTAATACTGTTTTACTTAATCACTTCAACTGTTGTTGTAGGGCAAGTCTCTTTTGCGATAGACACTTTTGAGATCAATGAAGTCACTATAACGGATAAAGCTTTTCGAGGTCAAATGCGCGGTATCTCAGAGCAGGAATGGACAAAAAACAAACTGGAAAATAACAACGGAAACAACCTTTCAGAATTGCTTAACCAAAAGGCCGGAATTTTTGTCAAACATTACGGCCCCGGTACATTATCCACCGTTTCTATACGTGGATCTAGCTCCAGTCAGACCGCCATTCTGTGGAATGGTATTCCTATTGCTTCACCAACATTAGGATTGTTGGATTTGTCCTTAATTCCGTTGGCTGGGTTTGAATCTGTCAAATTACAAAAAGGCTCGAATAACTCTTTGTGGGGGTCAGGTGCAATTGGAGGCAATGTGCAACTGAATAATAAATTGACATCTCCGATAAGGTATCAAGATCAAGGTTTTGGATTCAATGCTGAGTTGAACGGTACGATTGGAAGTTTCAATCAACGGAATGGCTCTGCTATTCTAGGATATGGTGGGCAAAAACTTTATGCTCGAACAAAAGTATTGATCAATTCCACCGAAAACAATTTCCCCTATCAAAAAGACATTAGTTTGCCCAATATTAGGCTTGAAAATGCAGAGCAAATCGGAATACATTTCTTTCAAGATGTGGCTTGGGAAGTATCCAAAAAACACCGAATTCTCTTGAACTATTGGTATTCTTCAATTGATCGAAATATTCCGCCCACTATGGTTCAGAATCAAAGCAGTGCTTCACAATATGATCTCTCCAATAAGATTATGCTGACATGGGAAAATGAGAATTCTTTTGGAAACTTTACCTCGAAAATTGGACTTATTGATGAATACAACGACTTCAGAGATGAAAATATTAGTCTTGAGTCTAGTAACTATTTCCAAAATCTATTTGCAGAAAGTAACTTCACTAAGGAATGGAAAAGACATAAATTTTTGGTTGGTCTGAGTGCTTTGAGAACAAAGGCTTCTACTGCTTCTTATGAAATTAATAACTCAGAGTTAAAGACTGCGATTTTTTCAACTTACAATTTTAAATATAAAAATCTCGACCTACAGGCCAGTCTTCGCGCCGAACTTGTCAATGGTGAATTCATACCATTGGTTCCTAACTTAGGTTTTTCATGGCTAATGAATGATTATCTGCAACTTAAAGGTAATGTTGGCCGAAATTATAGATTGCCTACTTTGAATGATCGCTTTTGGAGGCCTGGTGGAAATCAAGCGTTGTTACCAGAATCAGGATGGAGTCAAGAATTAGGTTTGCAAGGTTCCTTGAATGCGGACAATGTCGTTTATGAGTATGCAATCACCGGATTCAATCGAAATGTTGACAATTGGATCCTTTGGGCGCTAGATCAGGATATCGGATTTTTCTCTGCCCGAAATATTGCAAAAGTTTGGAGTCGTGGTTTGGAACCAAGATTCGGAGCCACGATTGAACAATGGAATCAACATTTTAAGATTCAATTTCAATACGACTTAATTTTATCTACAAATGAAAAGGCGATTATTTTGCCAAAGATTGATGTCGGGAGTCAATTGTGGTATACGCCGAGGCACCAAGGGAGTATTTTCTTCGATTGGAGTTATAAAAATATGGGACTGAATTACAGCCATTATTTTACTTCATCATCTCAAGGAATTAATGACTCAATTGATGGCTATAATATTGGGAATATTAGATTTAATTATGAATTTGTTAGAGAGGAGAAACCAATATTAAATATGGATTCAAAATTTAAATTTCAATCAATAAACTTATTTATTCAATTCAATAACCTTTGGAATAAAAGGTATTTTATTATCGAACGTAGACCACTGCCAGGCGTTAACGGGCAAGTTGGTGCACGGCTTAAACTTTTTTAAGGACAAACACATGAAAAAATTATTTACATTTTTATTAATAACCAGCTTTTGTTCATTATTTGCACAAACTACAGCTGATTTTGAAAACTTTGATTTGCCGATAGATTCATTTTTAAATGGAAGTGATGGTAATGGTGGATTTGATGCAGGCAATGTTTTTTTAAATAATAATTATAATGCTGGTTATGACAGTTGGACTGGCTGGTCTATTTCTACGACTACAGATGTAACTACCGCTGGTTTTACCAATGGCTTTAGTTCCTTCGTTGGCGCAGGCGCGGAGGGTTCTCAGACTTATGCAACTTCTTTTTCTTTTGGTCCATCCATTATCAAACTTACCAATGACGCCATGGGTGAAGAAGTTCGAGGACTATATATCTCTAATGCGACTTATCCGGCATTGAGTATGATCAATGGTGATCCTTACGCGAAAAAGTTTGGAGGCCCAACCGGTGATGATCCAGATTATTTCCTTTTGACAATTCAGAAATATTTGGATGGAAATTTAAGTGATGAAAAAGTAGAATTCTACTTAGCTGATTATAGGTTCGATGACAATTCAATGGATTATATAGTTGATACTTGGGAATGGGTGGATTTGACTTCATTAGGTCAAGTAGATAGCCTTTCTTTCGAGTTAAGTTCTACTGACAATGGAGGGTTTGGAATGAATACTCCAGCATATTTTTGTATTGATAATTTGATTACTGGCGATGGTGTTTCCTCAACGAATAACTTAATTGATTTTACCTACCATGTTTTTCCAAATCCAACTGCTGATTTTTTGAATATTGATTTTAACGAAAATGAAGCAGCAGATTATAAAATTTTTGACTACAGCGGCCGAATGATGGCAAATGGAAATCTCGAAGCTAACAGCAAAAATGTAATTAATTTAAACCAATTTGAGGCTGGAAATTACGTCTTGGTTATTGAATCTGAAGAAGGTTACCACAGAAGCATATTTACCAAAATGTAATTTATTTTTGGCGTCTGATTGAAAGTTCGATGCGAATTATGTTTTGCATCGAACTTTTTAATTTACAACAATTTCGTCAATAAACAACCAAGCTTCGTGTCCACCACCCTGCTGGCCATCGGGAATAATTCCGTAGCGTTCTGCCACAATTTTTAAGTGACTAAATTCTCCTTTGATATTGAGCATGACCTGAGCTATTTTAGCATGGGTATCAATAGAATTTTCTTCGCCAATTAAATCAAAGTTATTGCCATCTAGAGAACCATAGATCTTTACATCTTTTGGAAGGTAAATCCATTGGCCTTCTGCTTTGAAGAACCTAAATCTAACCGTATTGAGTTTAGTTTCACCTCCAAGATTTATTATTCCTTCAAAGTTGTTACCAGAAAAGCCCAGCCATTCTTTGTCTCCAAATCTTTCATTAGATCCAATTATCCCATTAATAATCGCTGAATTTCCACCAGAAGCATAGTGCGGCGCGGGATCATACTTGAGCTCAATGCTTTTTCCAGAAGCCAAATGTAAATTAAAACCTTTCTCAAAAGATCGACCTTGTTGCACATCTCCTTGGAAACCTTGTGCCTTCAGTTCGCAGCTGGTTTCTATTGGAATTGGATCAGTATATATTTTTGATTGCTCATTTGGAGCTGAACCATCCAGAGTATATCTTATTTCCGTATCAGAAACGTTGCTCACTAAAGCGGCTAATAGTTGGTTGTTTTTTGTACTTATGTTGCCATCAATGTCGTAATGATTATGAGAATAGTTAACCCCATATTGTTTTAGATTTTGTAAATGCGATTCGAGGCGATTTACAAAGTCAGAGAAATTCCTTTTGGGTTTTGAACTCCAGCCGACTTCTGCAATCGCACAGGCACGAGGATAAGCCATATAATCCAGTTGTTCCCTGGACTGAATATACTCCGTCCAGAGATTGCATTGGAGACCTTTAATGTGTTGAATTTTGTCAACAGGTACTTCTTTAGGTATAGGCTCATAATTGTAAACCTTCTCCAGTGGTAAAAAACCTCCAATTGCAAGTGGTTCATCTTTGTGCTGAGATTGATAATAATCGAAGTAGCAGTGAGAAGTTGGCGTCATCACCACATCATGTCCCTGTGTTGCAGCATCGATCCCGCCTTGTTCTCCTCTCCAAGACATCACCGAGGCATTGGGTGCCAATCCACCTTCTAATATTTCATCCCAACCAATGATTCTTTTACCTTTTGCGTTCAAATATTTCTCAATCCGCTGGATAAAATAACTTTGCAATTCTAGTTCATTATCCAGATTATTATCCTTCATCAATCGCTGGCAAAATGGACTATTTTTCCATTGTGTTTTTGCACACTCATCACCACCTATATGAAGGTAATTTGAAGGAAATAATTCGGCGACTTCATCGAGGACATTTTCTAAAAAATTAAAGGTGAATTCTGTAGGGCAATAAACGTTGTTAGATATTCCCCATATTTTCATTACCTCTAAGTCTTCATTGTTGCAACCTAATTCTGGATAAGCAGCAATCGCCGCTTGTGCATGGCCTGGTAATTCAATTTCTGGAATTACCGTGATAAATCGCTCTTGCGCAAATTGGACAACTTCTTTGATTTCTTCTTGTGTATAAAAGCCTCCATATCTTTTGCCGTCGAATTTATGTGGTTGGTCGTTATAATGTCCAACTAGGGTTTCATTTCTAAATCCACCAACTGCAGTTAATTTGGGATATTTTTTTATTTCTATTCTCCAACCTTGATCATCGGTCAAGTGCCAATGAAAAGTATTCATTTTATGAAGACTCAATAAATCAATATATCTTTTTACTTCATCAACAGAGAAAAAATGTCTGGCTACATCTAAGTGCATTCCACGATAAGAAAATCTAGGGGCGTCGTTGATTTCAACCTGCGGAATTTTAAAACTAAGTTTAAGTGCTCCAGATTGACCAAAGACTTCAGCTGGCATCATTTGAATCAAGGATTGCATTCCGCGAAAAGCACCTTCAGGACTACTGGCCTTGATTTCTATTTCAAAACTATTTACCATTAGTCGATAACCCTCTTTTGATTCAATTGATTTGTCAATGGTAATGTTGATCGCATCTTTTTTTACATCATCACTTACAGCAGTTTCTAATTGCTTGCCAGTGGAAGATTTGATTCTATGGTTTAGATTATTTGCAACATAGATCCACTCGGGAGTACTGTTTGGCAAAATTATTTTTACCGCTTCATTTAACAAGAAATGGCCCTCTTTTTTTTCTAAATTAATAGGAACTGGAATGATGTTCGTATTGCCTTTAGGAACTACAATTAATCCTTCTTTGGTACAAGATAAAATTGCTAATGATGCAATGCAAAAAATAATCCAGTGATGAATCGGAAAACGTTTCATTTTAGAAATTCTAATTGTTAGTGTCCCGTTGAAGGTTCTTCCATATGTTCTCCAACTAATTTGTTGGCGACTTTTCCAATGGTTAGACCTTGAACAACAATGCTAAATATTACGACGATATAGGTAATGATAAGAAATGGGTCTCTATCCATAGTTTGTGTTAAGGTTAGTGCTAAGGCAATGGAAATTCCTCCTCTTAATCCACCCCAAGTCATCATCAATCCGGTGTTGGGTACAAAATTCAATTTTTTCTTATACACCATAATCGGAATTCCTAAAGCGATGTATCTGGCAAGTAGAATTAGTGGGATGGCGATCAAGCCAGCGATCATGTAAGATTTTTCAAATGGTAAAACAAGAATCTCTAGTCCAATCAAGACGAATAAAATACCATTGAGCAGAGCGTCCCAAGTTTCCCAGAACTTATCAATATAAAGTTCGGTTAACTCGGACATGGAAGTATCTCGAACAGTGTCATGGCCAACAATCAGACCGGCAACAACTACGGCCAACGGCCCAGAGAAGTGTAGTTTTAGTGCTAATAAATATCCTCCCATGACAATTGCCAATGTGATTAAAACCTCGACACTATAATCATCGATACTTTTCATTAAATAGAATGCTCCAAATCCTAATGCAAGTCCTAGGACAATGCCACCAACGACTTCTTCTAGCAATAGCATTCCAATCTCTCCAACGGTGACTTGATCGATGCCCGCCTCCGCAATAGCGAATATGGTTAAAAAAACAACTACACCTACTCCATCATTGAAAAGTGATTCTCCAACGATTTTGGTCTCTAGCTTTTTGGGTACGCCCACTTTTTTCAATATACCTAAAACGGCAATCGGATCAGTCGGTGAAATCAAAGCGCCAAATAACAAACAATGAATAAATGCAATATCTAATCCCAGTAATGGCAACAATAAATACATCACCCCTCCAATAAGAAAAGTCGAAAGCAATACGCCAAATGTTGCAAAGGCCAATATAGGTGCACGTTGAACATTCAGTTGATCAAAATTGGTATGCAATGCTCCAGCAAACAGCAAAAAACTAAGCAGCACTTCTAAAAGGACAGTACTGAAATCAATTTGAATAATTAAATCTTTCAAAGGATTGGTCAATTCAGGATTAACCCAACCTGTGATAGTCAATACAATTGACATGGCAATGGTAATGACCATCGCTCCAATGGTGTAAGGTAATTTTACGAATCTTTGATTGATGTAGGCAAACGCTGCAGATACAACTACAAGAATAGTAATGATGTTAAAAAAATCCATGGGTGAATATAAGCATTCCGGCGAATTGACTTGTCTGGTCAACCGATGAATGCAAGAGTAATTGTTCTAGCTACATTACTGCAAAACCTCCATCGCAAGTATAAACGCCACCAGTACAGTAACTTGAAGCAGGTGCAGCCAAGAAAAGAGCTAATCCAGCCATTTCATCTGGTTGAGCCATTCTGTTGAGTGGCAGGTGATTAGTAAAGGAACCTAAAATCTTTTCATTAGTCCATAAAGCTTTGCTAAACTTGGTCTTTACCAAACCTGGGCAGAGTGCATTGCTACGAATCCCATCTGGTCCCCACTCTTTAGCTTGCGTTTGCGTCAACATTAATAATGCAGCTTTACTTACAGAATATAGACTAAGGCCATTGGAAGGTTTTTTACCTTCTACAGAAGATATATTTATTATGGCACCTCCTCCACGAGATTTCATGATAGGATGGCAAAGATTGGCGAGCTGAAAACATGATTTTACATTCACACTCATAATCTTATCGAATACTTCCCCTTCCATATCCACCAATGGACCAAATACTGGATTGGTAGCTGCATTGTTTACAAGAATATCGACACCGCCATATATTTCTTGAGTTTGATGTACCAAGTTTTTCAACTGCTTGGGATCTCCAATGTGACAGGCGATACCAGTGGCTTCTAGTCCATCTGTTTTGAAAGCAGCAGCTACTTCATCAACAGCCTCTTGATTCCGGCTGCTAATTACCACTTTTGCGCCATGCTCGGCAAATCCCCTCGCGATACTCTCTCCAATCCCTTTGGACGAGCCGGTAATAATGGCTACTTTGCCTGTCAAATCAAACTGTGGTTTTACTCTATTCATTGATGTGCTTTACTAATTGTTAATAGGCAGTAAATTAATTCTACTAACTTGAATAAAGTAATGTTATCAACTTTTTTTGATTTTTATTATTGCCCCTTTTTTTTAGACTCAAGATTAGATAACAAAAACATTTGTGCAATGAACTTCGAATATTCTGAAAAGACAAAAGATTTAATTCAACGATTGAATGCTTTTATGGAAGAGCACATTTATCCTATTGAAGCGGAGTATAAAGCATTTACGGAAGCTAATCTTTGGGTAGAATATCATGGCATGGAAAATTTGAAAACTAAAGCCAGAGAAGCAAAATTGTGGAATTTATTTTTACCCGAAGAATATGGGGAATGGAGTTCTGGAATGACAAATTTAGAATATGCACCACTCGCTGAAATTATGGGCCGAGTGACTTGGTGCTCGGAAGTCTTTAATTGTTCTGCTCCCGATACTGGCAATATGGAAGTCTTAGCTAAGTATGGTTCTGAAAAGCAAAAAGAACAATGGTTAAAGCCCTTAATAAACGGAGAGATACGTTCAGCTTTTTTAATGACTGAACCGGCAGTGGCTTCTTCTGATGCCACAAACATTGAGACTTCAATTATTTTGGATGGCGATCAATATGTTATCAATGGGCATAAGTGGTGGTCTACTGGAGCAATGCATCCGCGTTGCAATGTTTACATATTGATGGGTAAAACTGATCCAGCTGCCTCGCGTCATGTGCAACAAAGTATGATATTAATTCCGGCCGATACTCCAGGGATTGAAGTAGTCAGGCCGTTGACTGCATTTGGCGCTTTAGATTCACCTAGTGGACATGCTGAGATTAAATTATCCAATGTAAGAGTTCCCAAAGAAAACTTAATATTAGGAGAAGGTCGTGGTTTTGAAATTGCACAAGGTCGTTTGGGGCCTGGGCGTATTCATCATTGTATGCGACTAATCGGAGGCGCTCAGCGTTCCCTAGATTTGATGTGTAAAAGAGTCGCTGAGCGAACTGCTTTTGGAAAAAGTATTTCGGAGTTTAGCAGTATTCGTCAATCAATTGCACAATCCAGATGTGATATTGAGCAAGCTCGATTGTTGACTTTATCTGCCGCAGCAAAAATTGATAAATTTGGAATTAAAGCAGCCAAGGATTTAATTGCGATGATCAAAATTGTCTGCCCTAGAATGTGCTGTGATGTAGTCGACCGTGCTATTCAATCATTCGGTGGAATGGGCGTTGGGCCAGATGTTCCGCTTACCAGTTTCTGGGTGTACGCTAGAAGCATTCGCATTGCAGATGGACCTGATGAAGTCCACATGTATCAACTGGGTCGGAACATGGTAAAAAAATACAAGTCCTAAATTTATTAGGTAAAAACATTGACTGTGATCAATCTATTTTTTCACCCTACAAACCTTCCTGTTATTTGAAGGGATCACTCCAAATCTCATTCGAAGTAATTTCTTCGCCTGTTAATGATTTAAGGAATTTAACCAATGCAGTTTTTTCTTCGCTACTCAGGTTAAGTCTTTTTGCTTGGTTTCCAACTTTTAAGGCATCGGATAAGTTTTCATTGTAGACTACTCCACTATCGTAATGCTCAACAACTTCTTCTAAAGTATTGAATCTGCCATCATGCATATATGGGGCAGTTAGTTCTATGTTAAATAATCCAGGTACTTTAAATTTACCTTTATCTTCAGCTCTTAACGTGCTTTGGTAAACACCTAGATCGTTATCAGCCAATTCCAAACCATTATTCGCAACGTTAATGTTATTTTCAATAGCTTCTGGAGTTAAAAGTGAAATATTTTTTCCATGACAGGAACTACAATTTGCTGAAAATACTTCAAGCCCCAACTCATTATCTATGGTGCCCGTCACCATATCTCCATTAATAAAGTTTAGATTATGAATGATATCAGCATCAAATTTAGAATTGACGGCACTTATAGAATTAATAAATGTTTCTATTGACTCCAATACATGATCTTCAGTCACTTCAGTAGTATTGTAGGCTTTTTGATGCAAAACCTGATAATCTTCTTGAGTTTCAATCACATTGATAATATGATCAATACTGACGCCCATTTCATTCGGATTATTAATCGTCTGTCTCAGTTGTTCTTTGACTGTTGCAACTCTTTCGTCCCAAAATAAACCGGGAGTGTCATGAAGATCTGATTCTTCGTAATGCATTCCAAAATTTCTAACTGCGCCTAAAGCAATCGAATTTCTTGCGGTGAATGAACCATTAGCTCCGGTACTAAATGCACTATCATCTGAAAAGGCCAATTCCTGTTTGTGACAGCTAGCACAAGATACGCTTGCATCTGCAGAAAGGTTTTTGTCGTAGAATAAAACACGACCCAATGTACCTTTGTAATTGGTACTGATGTCTTCGTCACGACTACCGATTTCGTAAGAGAATGGGCTGCTAGGCAAATTGAGTCGAGCAGAAATTACGTTCATTTCCTCTGCCGAATAGGTATTGTCTGGGCTACTATTTTGATCAACAAGACAGCTAGATAGGCCGATAATTGTGAAAATTATTGCAATGCTGAGTATAGAATTTTTCATAGTACATTGGTTTTTCATTATTCAACATTGTTAAAATAATAAAAATCCTGCAAAAATGAAAGTCATCTTACTACAGCTTTATTATCTGAAAGGCGAGCGGACAATTAACATTGCAAATGGATGCTGGAGTCTATTGGTAAACTATCCTAGTCTGAATTGTGCCATTTTGAGAATCTATCGAAATTGGTAAATCATTGGAGTTGTAATCTGCTGAAAACTCGCAAATGGTACCGCACAAAGGTTCAACAGCGATAAGGTATTCATTCAATGTAGTCTTCGTCTGATTGTTTAAACTCCAAAAGGAAGGAAATTGGAAATTTTGTGGTATTCCTTTTTTGTAGTTCACTTTATCGTCATAGTCGTAGACCTGTTCAATTGCTTTTTGTCCATCATCAAGGTAATTTACTTCCCTTGTTAAGTTCTGATTTTCCCAACAATAAATATTTGAACCTCCAAGTCTTTTCTCCCCTGTTGCGGAATAATAATAGTATTGAGAATGTGTTAAGCGATCAATATTGTAGGAGTATTCTTCCGATTTTGAAGCTGAGAATAGTCCATCGTTTCTTTTTCTATTTTCGATGTAGGTAATCAATTGTCCATTTGAGTTATAAATGAGTGAATCTATCCGATATATTTCCCCATTCGTTATTTCAATTGAATTGAGATAAGATATTTTTGTTAGCAGTTCATTTTCATAAGTTAAAAACATTGTAATAGTATCTTGTCTAAAGTTGATTATTCTGTCGATTAAACCAGTGGTATTGTCATAAAGGAATGAATCAATGAAATCATAGCTTAAGTTGCTATAAGAAGTCGTCGTAGTTTGTATTTTGAATCCTGGTTTACTAGAAGGAAAAGGAACTATTGGACTGTTAAAATCTAAACTACAATAGCTAGTAGAATCGATTTGAAATTGAGTGAGGTTTGAATTGCCAACGGAGTGATTGTTATTTTCATCATCTAGATTGCAAGAAATTACAACTAGAATCGATGCAAGTAATAGATAATGCTTTGGCCAGTTCATTGCTTTAGTTTATGTAAAGAAATGAAATTTCAGAAGAGATCGCAACATTTCAATAGTATTAAAACCATGGGCCAAATAATTTTATTGTCATTACGAGTTCTATTAATAAAAAAATATACTGCTTTGGTGATAATTATTTCCGAGCTAAGATGACTGTTTCTTCTAACTTTAAGCCATTGTAATTATTGACTTGGTCGTTGAATTTTAAAGCCTCTGTTTTGAACCCAGCATTTTGCAGACGCTCTTGCAAACCTCCCGGTGAATAGATTCTTACATGGTCTCTTTGGCCGAAATGTTTTAATCTATCTGCCTCAGAAGTGAAACTTGAATCTTCGAAGATTTTTCCAGTTTTGAACGGTGTTTGAATCAAGCAACATCCGCCCGTTTTCAAAACACGATGTAATTCTTTCATGGCCAAGTTGTCTTGCTCAATATGTTCAAGTACATGATAACAAATGATGAGGTCATAGGCTTCATCTTGTTCATCCATGTTGACGATATCTAACTTTTTATCCGCATTAAATTCCCCCATGTAATCGGTTGTTACATAAGCGGATAAACTTGTTTGCCTCAAACGCTTGGCCAATGCTCTTGGAGGAGAAAAATGAAGTAATTTTTTACCATTTAGAGTAAATCGCTCGTGAAGAATACTAATAAGTCTTCTTGTTCTAGGTAAGACACCACAACTTGGACATAATAGATCCCTATTGGATAATTCTATAAACGAGCTAAGGTTGTAGTTGCAAAGGTTACATTTGAATTGATTTCCTAAATATCTTAGTGCTACTATCTTTCGGATGAAGGCTTCATTGTTTGAAATAAAACTAGCGGGTAATATTTGCTTGGTGATATTTTTTAATTTTTCATACATTCTTGAATTCTGTATTAGATAAGTATATCGGTAAAAAAAAACTTATTAAGCCGGCAGTAAGGAGTTCAAAAGAGCGATGGCGATTATCACATTCTCCTTTCCTATGAGTGGTTAATTTTGTTTGCCAATTTAGTATTGGAGAATTTAGTGTTTTGATAATGTATTTGGGCAAATGAACTGAACTGTATCAAGCATAATTTAGGTCAAAATAAATTTGTTGTTAAGTTTCCTAAATCTACATTTCATTTCTATCAGTACGCTTAACAATGGTGAAAATAATATTATTTATTTGTAAACCATTTATCTAAATAATACTGAGACCTAATTAGAATTGTATTTTCAAAAAAAATTGGCGACGAGTTTTTGTGAAAGATGTGAAAATGAGCTATCGAAGATCGGTCTTGCTTCGCTTAACTATTTTCTAATTTCCCTTAGAACTGCTTCAAATTCAGAATCTATTCCATTTATCAGGTCGATATAGGTTTGATATACTTCGATGTCTGGGAATAGAGCAATTTCTTGATTTTTACTTGTATCAGGTCGTTCTGCAAAAGTATATGAAAGGCCTAAAATGGTTTTTGTATTAGGTAATTTAAGTACAGAAGCTCCCGTCTGACATGTAGGTCTGTTTCCAACTGGTGTTCCGACTATTTTCCCCAAATTGTTATCCGCAATAGTCGTTGCTAGCCATTGTGCGGCACTAAATGTTTCAGGACCTACAATTACATATACGTTTCCATTAAACTTAGGTAAAGAATAATCTATTAAATAAGGACTGCCTTTTTTCGTGATGTCATCAAAGTATGGTTGGGTATAAAATTCTTCGGTAATGTTAAACTCACCATTAGGTATGGGAAATCCATATTTCTTATAGTATTGTTCATTAAATTTTTTAAAATGTACTTTTGCGGTTTTCTTAAAATATTCAGAAATTTGAACGAATGTGGTAAATCCTTTAATGTCTATTTTTTCTGTTAAGTACCAAATTAATTGCTTACCAAGCCTTTCGTCTCCGCCGCCATTATATCTTAAATCTAAAATTAGATTATTAATAGAGTCAGATTGTATTTCGGAGAACATTTTTTGTAATACAATTCCAAAGTCTCTAGCATCTTTAGTGTCCTTCTTTAAAAACATCATGGCGAAAGGTCTAAGAAGAAAATTGGTATAGTTCTTTATCTCACTTTTGTACGAAACATAATCCAAACAAGTATTCATTTGTAAATAGGCAAAGTCATCTTTTGTATTTACGGTGTAAAAGAATCCATTATTCTGTTGTTTAGTATAAGGATAATTTGACTTAATTCGAGTTTTATAATACGGATCAAATTCCGGTTTTGATTTTAGTTCAAACTGCTCAATTTTGCCATTTCTTTTCACTGAGAATGAAATTATTTCTTCATTGTTACTAACTTCTAAGGCTTTCCAATATTTAGGATGAAGGACTCTACTTTTAAAAGTGTTAAGTCGGTAATATTCGTTTTCCCCCTCTTCAAAGAAATTTACTCTTTTTTCAATTTCTTCCATGGATAAGCCATTGATGGATATAAGTTCACTTCCGACAATTGTGCTATCTAGTGATTTGTCAATTAAATTTATAAACCATTTTTCCTTGTCTTTTATCAGGTACCAATTAAAGTAGTTTTTATCATTAACCAAAGAAATTGCAAAACTTACAACATTGCTGTGACCATCTTTTAATTGAGCAATGAATCTCTTGAGAAGCGTTTCGTATTGAAATTGACTTTTATTTGCCCCAAGTTTCCTAACTAGTTCATTACTCAGTCTGGAAAATTCTACTTCTGAGAATTTTGAATCTAAGCGAGGATAAGATTGCCTGATTATTTCAGTTAAATAAATTGCATCTTTCTGATATTTATTTAGTTCATTGTATTCATTTGGTTTGGTGAAATTTATTTTTGGCGACTTGGACATTAGAACAAACATGTTTTGTTTGCTGCATGAAATGAATTGCAGTACAATCACTAATAGAATAAGTCTTTTCATCTTTTTTTGATTATTTTAACTTGCACATCCTTTTTGTAATTACTATAGAAGTATATTATTGACATACTAACCTTAAACTAATTTAACGATTTAAATTATTGGATTCATTTTTTTAAGTGACTTAGCAACCATTTCTTGGGTTGTCAATTAACAACTTTTGGAACATTCGTTCGTAACATTCAAAAGTGAATATTGTGAAAACTTTATCGCTAAAAAGTGGTTTACTTTTTCTACTTCTTGGTCTTGATAATTTAATATGCTTCTTTCATTAATTCCAAATCCCTTTCAAAGGATAAATATTAGCATCAATCACTTCTAAATTTCCACCTTTTGAAAAAAGTGAAATTTGATTGAATTCTTCTGTTGGAAAGAAAATACTTGTGAAATTCATAGCACCTTTGTCTACAAATATTTCAATGGACGCGGCATCAATTAATATTCGTATGTCAAGTTCCTCTTTTTCAAAGTTAATCGGAGCCGAATGAATTTTTTTGTAAAACTCTTCGGAAAATTTATCCTTACCTGAATTGGTTCGATCGACATACATTTCACCCGCTTCTATGTTAAAATTCACTATCAGATTTTCACCTAAGTCATTTTGCAGTTTAATGCCAAATGTATGGGCTGATGTTTCCGTAAAGTCAACCAAGAGTTCCAATTCTGATTGAGAAGCAGAAGCTGCTAATTTCTTTTCGCCGGTTATTGTAGTTTTTCCTAAAGCTATGGATTTTCCTCTCAATTTTTTCAATTCATCAACTGGCAAAGTATGTAAAAGGTAACCGGTATCGGACTTTTTCAATTTAAGTTCTCTGGGAACGGTCATTGAACTTCTCCAGGTTTCTGTTGGGACAATTTGAGCATACTGCCAATTGGACATCCATCCAATTCCGACTACGCGATCTTTTACGTTATTCCAAGTTACGAAAGCATAGTTATCAGTACCCCAGTCCAGCCATTTCTGTTGGTTGATATCACTTTTGAAGTTGATGCCATCAAAATCTCCAACAAAGTATGACGTAGCTGTTCCGTCATTAGGCGCATCCTTTTGTATACTTACAATTAAAACCCATTTTTTTTCATCCGAGCCTTCGACTTTCATTGGAAATAAATCTGGGCATTCCCACAGGCGTTCGTCACCCTCAATACCGAAATCAGAAATAAATTCCCAATCAATTAAGTTTGAAGATGAATAGAACTTGGCACGATCATACGCAGCCAATACTAAAATCCATTTTTGTGAAGCTTCATGCCAAACCACCTTTGGATCCCGGAAATCTTTTATTTTTTCTGTATTGGGAATTACAGGATTTCCTTTGTATTTAGTCCATTTTAGACCTCCATCCAAACTGTATGCAATACTCTGTTTTTGAAAATCATTTGATTTAGCTTTCTCGCCAACAAAATCATGATGGGTAAAAGTAGCAACAATTGGAGGGTTTTGGTCTGTTCCCAATTTTGAAGAGTTGTTAACATCCACTACTGCCCCACCAGAGAAAATGCAACCAATAGAATCGGGGTACAGGCCAATTGGAAGATGGTTCCAATGAACCATATCATTGGATTCTGCATGCCCCCAATGCATTGGACCCCAAACGGTGCTGTCTGGGAAGTACTGATAAAATAAATGGTATTTTCCTTTATAGAAAAACATGCCGTTTGGATCATTCATCCAATTCGCTTCTGGCGTAAAATGAAATTGTGGACGATGATTTTCTTGATAGGAATTAGATACATTCGTTCCTCCTAATTCGGGAAGAGGATTTTCGTTTTTACATCCACAAATTATTAGGGACAAAAATAATATTGTCACTATTTGAATTGGTTTAATACTGCTTACCATTTATTATTTCTTTTCAAGTTTAATTGTCTAAATTTCATTAAAAGCTAAATTCCTAGCAACGATCATATTAGTTCTCTTTCAATTTCTTCCAATTTTTTACCTTTTGTTTCTGGCATTATTGTTCTGACCCAAATTAACTGAAGTACCATCATTCCAGCAAAAAACATAAAAATAGTTACTGGAGAAAATGCAGATAAAACGGCAGGTGTTATCATTGTAATTATCGCCGCAAAAACCCAGTGGGTACCACTTCCAAGAGACATCCCATTTGCCCGAACAGTATTTGGAAAAATCTCTGATATAAAAACCCAAATTACCGCTCCTTGTCCAATTGCATGCGCACCTACGAACGCACTGACAAAGAAAACGACCAACCATCCTTCAGCTCCAGTGTAAAAAGACCCCGCGACTCCTAACAGCGTAATAATGTATCCAATTGAACCAATAGTCATTAGTTGTTTTCGGCCCATTTTATCAATGAGATACATTCCTAAAAGTGTGAAAATTAAGTTTACCAGTCCAATTGGAATTGAAGCAATTAAAGTATTGCTTTGATCAATGCCGGCGGTCTCGAAAATTCTAGGCGCATAGTACAGAATGAAATTGATTCCACTGACTTGATTGAAAAAGGCTAGAAGAAATGCCAGAGTTATCGGTTTGTTAAATTCACCAGAGAAAAAATTCGCTTTAGTTTTTAAAACAGAATTTTTTATTTCAACGATTCTTTCTTCAATATTACCAGAAGGATCAAGTTGCTCTAATAGGCTTTTTGCTTTGGCTTCATCGTTACCCTTAAGCAACAGCCATCTCGGACTATTTGGTACTCTAAGTATCATTAGGCAATATATGATAGCTGGAATTGCTTCAATGCCTAACATCCAGCGCCATGAGTTGTTTTCGATGTATGCACCTATTAAGTAGTTGGAGAAAAACGCTATGAGAATACCAAATACGATGTTGAATTGGTAAGTAGCTACCATGCTTCCACGTTTGTCCGCAGGCGCAATTTCCGATATATAAATGGGAGCGGCGACGGAGGATGCACCAACGCCAATTCCTCCAATAAATCTAAAAAAGGAGAAGAAATATGGATCTGTGGCCAAGCCAGAACCCAATGCAGACACTAAATACAATATACCTATCCAAAATAGTGTTTTTTTTCTGCCAAATCGATCGCACGGAATTCCTCCTAATAGTGCACCGATTACAGTCCCCCACAGGGCCATTGACATGATAAATACTCCATGAAACCAGTCTCCTGTGTTCCAAAGTTTTTGAATAGGTTGATCTGCTCCAGATATAACGATGGTGTCAAATCCGAATAGAAATCCGGCTAAAGCTACAGTTACAACGGCGTATTTAATTCCTTGGTTGTTGGTTGAATTCATTGATAATGGTTTGAAACAACTAACGTAAGGAATTTAATTCAAAATTCTAAACCAAATAAAAATTCAGGGAAGGAGAAGATCTAGTTAGTCTGTAGAATTCCAATTGAATACATACTTTTTCGTCTTGAAAACTTAGAAAAGAAAATCAATAATATGCATACAAAATGAAAATGACTGATTTATTTCTACTGCTAACCAGATTGCTTATGTCTATATATTATCCTGAGAAAAGTTTAACTATATTTTTATTGCATATATAGATTTTGAATAGTAATTGATAATTATATATAAAGTAGTATTTGGCTGAACACTTAGTGTTAATCACCTTCAATGTTTTCCCGAAAATTATCGCAATGTTTATATAAGAATAAAAAATTGTCAATGAATAATTTATCCAAAACAAAAATAAAACACTGTTGACTTCTTTTTAGAAGAAGTCAACAGTGTTTGAATCAAACGTGGCAGATTATATTATTTTACCACTAGCTTAACTATTTGCTCTCCTTGATTCTGTCGTGCTTTGAGTATATAAATACCTGCTGGAATAGCGGTTAAATCCATTCTAAATTCTTTGCCAATAATTTTTTGTTCTGATATTATTCGACCATTTAAATCAATAAAAAAGAGATCGGTTTCTAAACTGGATTTACTATTAAGCAAACCAAATAACTCACCGCTCACTGGATTCGGATAAACTTGTAAGCCAAAATTATCCGCTTTGATTTTAGCCGATTGAATTTCTGAATATTCAAATTGTCCATTCAGATCATTTTGTCTTAGGCGGTAATAATATCTTATGCCTGGTCTAACATTTCTATCCAAGTATTCATAGTAATTAATCGACTGAAGATCTTCTGTTGCCTTTACCTCGCCAATTGTAATGAAGTCGGTATTGTTTTCTTCCCGTCGTTCTATTTCAAACCCAGCGTTCATATTTTCAGTTGCCGTTTTCCATTCCAACTGTATGGCTTCTTCCCGTTCAAAGGCCTGAAAGGACATTAACTCTACAGGAAGATTTTGTAGCTGACAAAAATCAAGTCTCCAAGTCGTAAGTTGTCCTCCATCTTGGTTAGCATTGTCATTAATTCTCAAAGTCCAATCTCCAGCTATTGGCAATCCATTAAATACTGAAAGTGGATCAACAGGTTTGTAGGTCCCACCTTGACCAAGTGGACTACAAGGGGCAGCTGATACAAAATCAGTAGCGTTATCATCGATACTTAAATTAAAATCGTCAAACGATCCACATACATCATCCCAAAGTAGTGCAACGGGCGATCCACCAGGAGCAATTAATCGCACTGCTAAATCACCAACAAAAGTGTGGTCACCAATAATGTTTGAAATTACCAAACCATCTACCGTTCCAGGTCCTGTTACTGTAAGTACTGAATTAATTTCTGGCTGTCCACTTGAAGATATTGCCAAGGGTGTATTTTGAATAAAAGAAGCGTCGCAATTTACTGTTGTAAAATCACGAGTCGAAGACCATGGAGTTTCACCACAACCAGTCAGAGCTTTTACACGCCAATAATGAAGGGTAAGTCCTGCCAACGGCATTGCGACTGAATAAGAAGTGGTTGTAACGGTTTCGTCAACAATTAAATTTGAAAAATTGGAATCATCAGCGACTTGCACATTATAAGTAATAGCATTCGACTTTGGAATCCATGATAAAATTGGTAAAATATCCACATCTACCTCATTGTCTGACGGTAAATCTAAGGTCGTAGTACCGGCTGGTTCTTCAATAGTAAGAATGTAATCTTTAGTTCTGACTATCGGTCCATTTGATCCTTGTATTGAAAATGTGTAACTCCCTTCAGCTAGTCCAGAGGTGTTGTCTATATCAAAAGTTGTACTTGAACCTGCAGGAATAGAAGAACTTGCAAAATTAATAGTGGTACTTCCAGGTAAATTTATTGCAGTGAGCGCAATATTTCCAGTAAATCCAGCTACAACAGTTGAGGTTATGGACACATTGGATTCGATATCTCCTGCGCAAATAGATGTTGTTGGATTAGGAAGATCTATCAAGAATGTTGGTCCTGTAGCCAATTGAATTTCAAAATCTGAAGCAGAAATATTATAAAAGATATTGTCCGAACATCGAACTTGAACTCTTGCAGTTGTCGTAATTCCTGATGGGACTGTAATACTTGTAGATCCATTATTAGAAACGTTACTTGCTAATGTGGTTGGATAAGTTAATCCACCGTCATAAGAAAGTAGAATATCTACATTGGCGCAAGATACAGGAGCCATATCAGTTCCAGCGACATCCCAAGTGATGGTTGCGGGCTCTGCTTCAATCCAAATTGTTCCAGCGGCACTAGGGGAAAGTACTTCAAATGGTCCATTAGCGGCTGTTGTGATTATCATTTGATCTTCATCCGTACATGAAATGCTATTGGTACTATTGTCCCTTGCGGTTATTCTAAATTCCATAGTTCTTTGAACTGAAGGTAATACTTCCCAAGTGGGTGTAGCACCTGCGATTACATCCGGTAAATTCGGTAGGTAGCGACCGATATCTGTTGAAGGCGGAAATGATCGAAAATTTGGACCTAATAGATTTGTTGATTGAGGAGGAATGGCTTCTGCCAACTCATTATCAAATTGCTCCCAAGTGAATGTCAAAGGATCATTTTCTGGATCCGATGCAGTAGCTTCTAAAAGTAAAGGAGTAGAATGTGGAACAGTTACATCCGGTCCGGCTGACACCGTCGGAGCTGTATTAGAACTTGGAATTATAGCCGCACAAGTTGTTGCTAACATTCTTGAGGCCATTTGTTGTATACTAATGGCATGGAAATAATAATCGGGAACGTTCTGAATTTGATTAATACAGTTTGATGTCACATAACTCATTAAGGTTGTTCCTGCACCAGGTTCCATAGCACTTGTAGAAGATCTTTGACACTCTTCTCCTTGGGTATGACCAGCTCCAAATTGATGACCAATTTCATGCGCCCATACTTTTAAAAATCGTGGCTGAGTAATTCCAAATGCACTTGCTCTTGTTACACCTCTTGCTTTACTTGCGGAGCAAAGCGAATTTAATGATGCTACGCCACTGCTTCCGCCGCTGTTACCCATTACATGACCAATATCATAATTTGCATTACCAATAACTGCATCAATATTAGTAACATTCTCGCCCAACATAGCTATTGCGTCATCATTGCTGTAAGGGTCATTTGCACCATCATAGTAGAAGATATCAGACAAGTTTGCTATTAGAATGAATCTGGCCGTGACATCTCGTTCATACCAACCATTAATTTGATTGATACTCGTAACAATGTGCGCGTTCACTATTGCATCGTCGGCAGCAGTCCCATTTACTGAAGCCCCAAGAGTTGAAGTCGCATATTCTCCAGTGACGGCAATGGCAAGCCTATATGTTCTCAATTGACAATCACCGGCTCTTGATGATTCGAGATATTCCATAGATTCCTCTATTTTTTCGTCAATTGTTCCACATTCAAATGGTTGTGAATTTCTTGGTAGGTCCTTTTCATAGTAAGATATATAATGCTGAGTATCTCCCTTGGCGTAAGGCTTAAGAAATGCATTTCCCTCCGGCAAATGAATCATGGCATTTAATCCGTTGACTGTCCAGTCAAGTCTGATCCGTTTATTGCGGTCATTGAGCCCATAGCCATAATAGGTCTTGGTTGAAGGATATTTTGCAGCAAGAGCTGGTTCCATCATTGAATATTCAACTAAATGAAAACGCTCACTTTTACCATCCGGCAATAGAATTTCAAATGGTTCTGATTTTATTGTTCCAGAATTTGATTCTAAAGGAACGCTGCTCAAGATTAATTTCAATTTATCCTGATTAAGAATCAAAGTTTGATAATTACTGGGATGAACAATCCGTTGGGATGTTTTCCTCGCATCTGAAAAAGATGATTCATCAAATTTAGAAAGCGGAGAATCAATGTTTTGAGCGATTAAATTTGAAACAAAAGTTAAGCACAAGCAAATAGAAAGGAATCTTGCCATCATTTGGTTATATGGTTTGCGGTAAAAAAGTGAATATATCAGAAATGCGTCAGACTATAGCCAAAAAAATCCTAATTTCTTTAACATTGTTTAAGTAAATGGAAAATTCTGAATCTATTTGCTGCGTTGTAAATGGAGACCCCAAAAACGACAATTTGAGATCATTTTGTCAAGATCGAAAATGTTACCAATAGACTAAATCTGATCAAACACTTCTATTTCATCTTTCCTTGTTTTATATACCCATTGCCAATGTTTAAATAATCGCTTTTTATGATTCGCCATGGGAAAATTCAATTGTCGTCTAGAAATTTGACAATCAAATCATTTGTTGATTCACAAACCTGCCTATTTATTCGTTTATCCAATCTAGAAGATAAATCACAAAAAAATCAAAATGTTTGGTCGTTTGATTTCTTCAACATATATTGGTCAACCAATTGCAGGTTGGGCAGTTCAGTAGTGAAATTTGCTTAAAAATGCAATTGATTTATCAAGACGGCACTAAATCTTAATCAAATTTTTATAAATGGTAAAAGTAACAAACATGAAAAATGTATTAGCTAAAGCGAACAAGAGCATCTTTTTTACGATGTCCTTGTTTTTATCCCTCTTTGTAATCACTTCCTGTGGTAACGATGATGAAGGTACAGACCCAAATCCAACACCTGATCCATCTACTGTGGTTGCGAATTTCTCAGCTCAAGTTGATGCTGATAATTCTTTAACATATAATTTCACTAACAATTCTGTTGTTAATGGAATCGATGACAAAACTTTCACCTCAGCATGGGACTTTGGTGGAGATGGCTCATCAACTGATGAAAGTCCTTCACATACTTTTTCTGCTGAAGGAACTTATACTGTAACAATGACTGTAACTGCAACTGATGGTGTAGAAGCTTCATCTTCGGAGGAAATCGTTGTGACGGCTCCAAAAAATAGATACGCAGTAATAACTGATTTAGCTGATGATGATACGGGTGAGCTTAGACTGAATGTAGACTCCATTCAAAATGGTAGAGTTTCTTTCATGTATAGAGTTGCTGAAGGACCGGTGGATATGAGCATTGCGGATGGTTTTATCAACGTAACAGGTACTTCAACAAGTGGTAAAAATTCTATTGTTGAAATTCGATTGAAAGATGATGTACCTCACGAATTCCGTGAAGGAGCATCAGATGCAACAATTGCAGCTTCTACTTTTCCTGATGGTGTTGCTAACGAGTGGGTTGCTGTTGAGGTAAGTTGGTCTGCTGATGGAACAAATACTCCAACCTACACTGTGGTTATTGGAGGACAAACAATTGTTACTGATGCGCCAAGTACGACTAGAGATCCTAACGATGCAGATATGGTTGCTGAGCATTTAGCAACTACAATCGATGGAGCTCATAACTTCCAATGGAAGTACAACTCAAATTCTTCTACTAGTGATGGCGTTTATCACGTAGATGACATCGTAGTTTATTCTTCGGATTCTGGTTCTGAAACGGTTGTTTTCAGTGATAATTTCCAAGGAAGAGTTGCTGGTGATGATTTGAATCCAACAGTAAATCTTGATTCTCCTTATCACGAAAATTGTTCTGAAGCTACAGTTGGTGAAGATCAATAGTCTTTCCAACTCTGTAAACAATTGAAAAAGAGGAATACCTGTACTAGGTATTCCTCTTTTCTTTTGGAGTTTGCGCTAATACTTATTCTTTCTATTGTCGTTAATATCATGTAAATTTATTAACGTTAGTTTGATCAGTTGATTAGTTGATTAGTTTATGATGTATGATTACTAGATTTTTATCTCTATTATTTTTGTTGATTTTAGTTAGCCATCTTTCTTTTGGGCAGAATTCTTCAGACTTGGTTTATTTAAATCAAGGTGCATTAAGTTATGTTCCTTTTCCAATGTTGGGGCAAACAAATGCGGTCAATGTAATCCCAGATTTTTCATTTGCTGGTTATAAAGGAGGAGGTGTGTCGCTTCCGACGAATATTCCAATTAAAGCCATTGTTACTCCAGAAGATGGTGATGATACGCAAAGGATTCAACTAGCTATTAAGGATGTCGAAGCATTAGAACCTGATCAAAATGGCTTCAGAGGGGTCGTTCTACTAAAAGCAGGACATTATAGTTTGAATAACATTTTGGCAATTAGAGCTTCAGGTGTAATTGTAAGAGGTGAAGGTCAAGATATGAATGGAACGGTACTTCATGCCAATCCCAGAGTAGAACACAGTGTAATCAACATATTAGGCTCAAGCGGCATAACTGTAGATGTCGAATCTGAACAAGAAATAATTTCAGAATATGTACCAGTAGGCTCTTATTCTTTTTTAGTTGAAGATGCCTCAGATTTTGTTGTTGGAGAAAAAATAGTAGTCACTAAAAAGCCGAATCAATTTTGGATTGATGAATTAGGCATGGACCAGCAAACACTTTGCGCGGGCGATGCAGATTGCGTTGGTTGGACACCAAGCGCATATACCATTAATCACGAAAGACAAATTACTGCTATTTCTGGAGACTCCATTTCTATAAATATTCCAATAGTTGATGTCATTCAAAAAGAGTTTGGCGGAGGTGCAATTTCTAAAATAAAAACGACTGGACGTATTAATCAGTGTGGAATTGAAAATATGAGAATCCAATCTTTTTATGAAAACAATGTTGATGAGTCTCATGCGTGGACAGCAATAAGACTCAAGGATTCTGAACATAGCTGGGTAAAACAAGTCACTGGGCAATATTTAGCATATAGTACTGTAAATATTGAAAGTGCGAATTTTATAACAGTTCAAGATTGCGCTTTTATTGAACCGAAGTCAAAAATTACGGGAGGCAGAAGGTACTCTTTCGCAATACAAGAAGGTCTGGGAAATCTTTTTCAAAGATGTTATACCACCGACGGGCGACATGATTTTGTAACTGGATCGAGGGTTACTGGTCCAAATGTATTTTTAGATGGTTTGGCAGAAAGGGCTAACTCAGATGTTGGTCCTCACCATAGATGGGCCACAGGAACACTTTTCGACAATATTAAAGCTGGTTCAACTCGCGTTTGGAATCGAGGAAGTTCAGGAACCGGACATGGTTGGTCTGGAGCTCAAACGATGTTCTGGAATATTGAATCATACAATGGAGAGTTTCGAGTAGATAGTCCGCATGGCTCCATTAATTGGGGAATCGGCTGTATTGGATCTAATCAGACTGGCGATGGTTATTGGGAAAGTTGGAATAATCATGTTCAGCCCCGAAGTTTATATATCCAGCAATTGGCTGATCGATTAGGCACCTCCGCAATTGATAATGTAATTTTAACAGCTCAGCATTCAGGTAATATTTATGAATTGCTTTCAAACTGGAAGGGTGAAGGAAATATATCTAATGGTGGTTTCAGCGGGGATATACCTGATGTTAGTTTCACCTTTCCAACTGACGAAATTGATGTTTCTATTTGGGAGGGAGGTGAGATTTTAGTAGAGGCTAAGGATAATGATGGAGCTATTATAAATGTGAAGCTTCTTATCAATGGTGAGCCACTAGCTGAAGATTCAGTATCTCCATATTCATTTACCAATCTAAAAGATCCCATTCAAAGCCTTTCTCATGAAGTTCATTTTCTCCAAGCGATTGCTACAGATAATGATGGAAACACTAATTCTGCTAGGATAACTATTATTGGAGGTGATCCTCCACTTGAGCCTGAAGAAGAAGAAGAGGAAGATCTACCAAAAGATATAAGCATATTTCCAAATCCGGTAACAACAGGTGTATTCACGATACAGATGAATAAGATGGGAATATATACTATTAGGATTTTCGATATGAATGGATTGTTGATCAATCAAAAATCGTTTGAAGGAACAAATTACCAATTTCAAGAAACGAGTCTTCAGGATGGAATGTATTATTTGGAAATCTTAGATGCTGAAGAGATTCTTTTTCAGAATAAGCTTGTCATTCTCTAATTAGTAAGCTTTTAATTTACTTTAGTTATTCAACTAATACATATCAGGGCTGTAAATCAGAGTTTTTTGTCTTTTTTTTAGGATTTTTCTTTAAAAATATTGGTTAACAGTAAATTGGTTAGCCAATTTTAATTAATTTCGGACCGCAATCTATTAACCATTAAAACGTAAAAGCCATTTGATTTCAGTAATATTTTGTGCAGTCCATACAAGCAGTCAGTTTTGTGCGCAGAACATTAAAGAATCTATTGCAATGGTTGAGTCAAGAAGTTTTTATTTAAAAAATCAATATAAATGAAATACCTAATCAAAAATTTAACTAATCATTTAATTAAAGCGAAAGGGCTATTTATTGCCCTCATTTGCTTTTGTTCCTTCAACAGTGCAGCTCAGCAACTTGTTACTGGAAAAGTAATAGATGAATCAGGCGAGGCGCTGATTGGAGTTACGGTCATTGTTAAGGGAACGGATGTCGGAACAATTACTGATTTCGATGGGAATTATAGTATTGAAGCAGCATCAGATGCTGTATTAGAACTATCTTATATCGGCTATAAATCGACAACTGTAGCCGTTAATGGGCAATCTAGTATAAATGTTACGCTAGGGGTCGATGCAAAGATACTGGACGAGGTTGTTGTAATCGGATACGGTAGTGTACAGAAAAGTGATGTTACCGGTAGTGTCTCATCGGTTAAATCTGAGGAAATACAAGCTTTTCCAGTTTTAAATGCTGGTCAAGCGCTTCAAGGACGAGCGGCTGGTGTTGTCGTACAAACACAGAATGGAGGTGAGCCTGGAGCAGACATTTCGATTCGAGTTAGAGGTAGTTCATCTCTTAACGCAAGCAGTGATCCACTAGTAGTTGTTGATGGATTCGTGGGTGCTGCCTTTCCGCAACAAAATGATATAGAATCAATTGAGATATTGAAAGATGCATCTGCAACAGCGATTTATGGATCAAGAGGATCTGGTGGAGTGATCTTGGTTACTACGAAAAAGGGTAAATCAGGAAAAGCGACTGTTGAAATCAATTCAACTTTTTCTTCGCAGCAAACTACCAACAGATTAGACTTATTGGATGCTAATGGATTTGCTCAGTATCAAAATATGATTCGTTCAAATGCTGGAGATGCTCCATATGCTCAGGGGTCAGAAAACACTGACTGGCAAGATGAAATATACAGAAGTGGAAATACTCAGAATCATCAAATGTCTGTTTCGGGAGGTAGTGATAATGTGAATTATTATATCTCTGGAACATACTTCGATCAAGAAGGAATAGTTATCAATTCGGACTTCAATAAACTACAGTTTTTGGCAAATGTAGATGCCAAGGTTGGTAAGAAATTGAAAATTGGAATGAATAGCATCGCTAGTCGAAGTGAGCAAAATGGTGTTTCCACACAGTCTACAGGAAGTGATGCAATTGGTTCAGTAAATGGAGGTGGTGATGATGTTGTTGCTCTGGCATTTAGGTTTTCTCCTGATGTCGGAAGACTTAATGACGCAGGAAATTTTTCTCAGAATACTGTAGGTGATGATATAGAAAATCCATGGGCAGTAGCGACCCAAATTACTAATGAAACGAAGACTGATAATTCAAGAACTAATCTTTACGCTGATTTTGAAATTATAAAGGGTCTTAATTTTAAAACCACGCTAGGATACCGAACTCAGAATAGTACTGAAGGGTATTTCAAGCCTCAAACTTTTCAACTTTCTGCTGGAGGTGCGTTTTTGGAAAGCGTAAAAAGAACAAGAATTCTAAATGAGAATTACTTAACTTATACAAGACCAATAGGACTAGGAAACATTACCGCAACAGCGGGTCATTCTTATCAAAAAAGTACCACTGAAGGATTTGAAGCTGGTGCTAGAGAACTATTGACTGATGCCTTTTCTTGGTACAATTTAGAAGCGGGTCAGATTGATCAAAGATCCATTGATTCTCGTTTTTCAGAATCTGAAATCGAGTCGATCTTTGGACGTGTTAATTTTGATTGGGATAACAAGTATTTACTTACGGCTACGGTTAGAAGAGATGGAGCATCCAACTTTGCAGCAAACAATAAATATGCTGTTTTCCCATCGGTTGCAGCTGGTTGGAAAATTTCTAATGAAAATTTCTTGGCAGACAACAATACCATTTCTAATCTTAAATTGAGAATAAGTTATGGATTAACTGGAAATCAAGCTATTGGACCATATGAATCTTTAGCTACCTATCGTGTTCAAGAACCTTCAGAAGTTGATGGAGAATTTGGTGTTGATTTAGCACGTGAAGCAAATCCTGATCTAAAGTGGGAAACCTCTACCCAGACAAATTTTGGTTTGGATGTAGGTTTATTTGAGAATAGAATTTCGCTAAGCGCTGATCTCTATAATATAGATACTGAAGATTTACTTGCTATAGATAGAGCATCAAATTTTTACTTAGGTACAACCGATTTAAATGTGCTTAGAAATGTTGGTGAAATCAACAACAGAGGAGTTGAATTATCATTGACATCTAACAATATTAATAATAATGGTTTTAAATGGTCAACGAATTTTAACTATGCTTTGAATAGAAGTGAAGTTGTTAATTTATCTTCAGGTTCAGAAATAATAGGAAGCGGCGCACCAGGTTATTTTTCAGGAGCGACTACCTATATTTTAAGAGAAGGTGAACCAATAGGACTTTTCTGGGGTTTAGATTACCAAGGTGTTTATCAAGGAGGGGCAATTCCTGATGGTACAGCTCTAGCAGCTGTTTCATTTGATTCTGACGGAGATCCTATTCCTGGTGAGCCATTGTTTGCAGAAGTAGCAGATGAGGAAGGTAATTTCGATGGATTGATTGATGATAATGACAGACAAATAATAGGTGATCCAAATCCTGATTTTACATTTGGTATTGGAAATACGTTATCGTATAAAAACTTTGATCTTAATATATTCTTCCAAGGGGCAGTAGGAGGAGATATTTACAACCTTACTGCAGTACAATTGTACAATGGAGATAGCAATGGATTAACTGACGTATTGGATTCTTGGACACCTGATAATACTGATACCGATATTCCGAGAGCAGCTATTAGAGGAAGAGAGCGCTCGTCACGATTTGTTGAAAAAGGAAGTTATATGAGATTGAAGAATGTGGCACTTGGGTACAATTTGCCATCTAATATTCTACAAAATATTGGATTCAGCTCTGTAAGATTGTCGGTAAGTGCACAAAACCTGCTTACATTTACTAACTATTCAGGTTTGGATCCAGAAGTTAGTTATTTTGGAAGTGGTGGAGAAAGCAGAGGAGACGACAACATAATTCAAGGTCACGATTATGGTAATTATCCTAATTTAAGATCAATTACCTTCGGGGCCAATTTGAAATTCTAAAAACACTAAAAAGATTATAAAATGAAACTGTATAAATTTATTCTTGCCGCGGCATTTTGCTTTTCAGTCATAGGATGTTCAGATTTGGAAGAAAATGCACTAAGTCAATTGGAGCCAGATGAGCGATCACTTGATTTGCAAACTGTTGAAACTACCATTGCAGGTGCTTATGGTCATTTGTCAGCTCGAGCATTTATGTCTAGAGCTTTAGGTTTAACCCTTATGCTACGTTCGGATATGGTAGACATAGGAAACCCTTCTACTAATGCCGAAAGAATTGAACACGATCAATTTACCCTTTCAGCCAGTAATCCTTTGATTCTAAATCCATCTAATCCAGAAAGAAGTTTCTGGCCCAGGTTGTATCAAATAGTCAGAGGTGCCAACGAAACGCTTCGAGAATTAGATGTACTAGAAGAACAAGATCCTGGTGTAAAAGAAGAAATCGCTGCAAGAGCGCGATTCATAAGAGGATTTGCCTATTATCATTTGGTAAGACTTTTTGGAGATATTCCTTTTTTAGATGAAACTACTACTACTGCGGTAGCGTCTATAGCTGAAAGAACGCCTGTTGAAACTGTTTATACAAGCATAATTGCAGATCTTGAATATGCAAAGGAATGGTTACCCGATTCGCGTGTAAACAGAGCGCTACCAGGTAAATCTGCTGCAAGTGCCTATTTAGCAAGTGTATATCTTACAAGAGGTGAATATCAGAAAGCCTATAATGAATCTACCGATATTATATCAAAGAAATCGACGTATAACTTGGATTTAGAACAAGATTATCGGAATATATTCCATGCTGAAAATACCGATTTATCTTTGGAGCCAATTTTCGTGATAGACTTTGTTGGGACCAATGTTGGAGATGAATCTAGAGATTATTTGGCTGCGTTTACTGGTTTCTTTCAGCAAGCAACATACTACCCTTCTGGCGGTTGGTCTGTTATGGTACCTGCTCAAGCGGTATACGATAGTTGGAATGATGGAGATTATAGAAAAGAAGTCAATTTTGACAATGAGGCGCTTGACAACGCTGGCAACGTTCTAGCTTATACTGACTTTTCAAGTTTGGATGGAAGAAATACTAACCGTCCACATATATCAAAATATACGGCTATGGCAGGAGATTTACCTCAAGCCAATACCAGCGGAAGAGACTCATATTCTAATTACCAGTTAATGCGCTATGCAGAAGTTCTTTTAATTGCTGCAGAGGCCGCAGCTGAACTTGGTTTTTCAGGAGAAGCAGATGAGTACATTAACTTAATAAGAGAAAGAGCTAGATATGGAGATGGAACACAAGCTCCAAGTGCAATACCTGCCGATATTTCTGGTGCTACTGTGGAAGATGTATTAGAAGAGAGAAGATTAGAGCTTGCCTTTGAACAGAAAAGATGGTATGATATCGTAAGAAGAGATTTGGGAGCGGAAGTTTTTGGACCAAATGGTTTTGAAACAGAACTCCAGGGTACTCAAAATTTTGACGCTTCTAGAGATTACTTACTTCCAATTCCACCATTGGAAATAACAAACAATCCTAGTTTGTCTCAAAATCCCGGCTATTAAAATTTTGCTAAATGATCTAAAAAGAGTCTTCCAATTAATTTTGGAAGACTCTTTTGTTTTGAGGTTGGTAGTAAAAGTCATCAAATTGGTTGGATTCATTAATTTATTACTTGGCTATGAATATATGCAAATCAATATGGATATAGATTGCAATTAATCATATGAACGACCAATTTAAATGCTTGAAATCAAGCAATTAACTAATATATTTTGTAGATTCGTGAAATTGGTTGACCAATTGAAGGTCTAGCTTTTGAAATTAATTTATATGCTCATTAAGTAATTCAATTGGTTATAAAATGGTGCATTTGCCAATCACTGATTGGACTTATTCTTTAACAAATTTTAATTATGAAATTGACATCTTGTCATCGTGTAATCGGATTAAATCAAAATCAATTTTCCTTTACTCCACCCTATTTCCAATACTTTCTTTTTTTGATGGTATTCAACCTATTGGGTAGTTCTCTTGCGGGGCAAGTTTTGGATCCTACATTGCCACCTAGTGGTAATTTTGATCTTTCATATTGGAAACTAACTAGGCCAAATCAACAAGAAAAGGACGAAAATATCTTATCAAATGGATACTATGTAGATGGCGAATTCTATACGGATCCAGTTACCGGCGCAATGGTGTTTTGGTGTCCAAATGATGGAATGACAGGTGGTAGTTCGTATCCTAGGAATGAACTAAGAGAGATGATGAGAAGAGGTGATACCAATATAGGGACACAAGGAATTAATAAAAATAACTGGGTATTTTCCTCTTCAACAATGGAAAATCAAGAGGCGGCAGCGGGTGTAGACGGTATTCTTACAGCCACTGTAGCTGTGGACCACGTTTCTGAAACTTCGGATGCGAATTTCAAAATTGGTCGGACAATCGTAGGACAAATTCATGCTTCGGATGATGAGCCTTGCCGATTATATTATAGAAAATTACCTGGAAACACTAAAGGATCGATTTATTTCGCACATGAGCCAACCACTAGCGCTGAGCAATGGTACGAAATGATCGGAAGTCGAAGTGATAATGCTCCAGACCCCGTGGATGGAATTGCTTTGGGCGAAAAGTTTAGTTACGAAATTAAAGCGATAGGTCATCTCTTGACGGTAACTATCATGAGAGATGGAAAGCCTGATGTTGTAAAAGAAGTGGACATGACCAATAGTGGTTTTGAGGATGATTGGATGTATTTCAAAGCAGGTAATTACAATCAAAATAATGCTGGAGATCCAGGCGAGTATGCTCAAGTATCTTTCTTTGCGTTAGATGTAACTCATTTTTCCCCAACTCCTCCCTCCTCTTACGATGCTCCATCAGACATTCCTAAGTTTCAACCCTTTCTTGCGGACTGCAAACTTCAAGCTCCTAACAGTTCGACAATAGCTCATAATTCTACCCTCAATAACAGCTATACGCATCCTCAATACTTTTATGTAGTAGATGGTGATAAAATGCTTTTCTACCAATCCGGTGATAGCAAAAGGACTGAATTGCGCAATGAAACCAATTGGGATCTTAACGACCAAAACAGATCATTACATGGAAGACTTGACATTGCAGATCAAACTTGTGATCAAGTGACTGTTATGCAAATCCATGATGATGCTAATGCAGGAAATGGTCCTAATAAACCTTTATTGAGAATTTACAAGCACAATAATAAAATTCCAACAAATCACTTGTGGGCAGCTATTAAGACTGATGATGGTGGTATTAGTACTACTCATATAGATCTTGGCGAAGACCCAGGAGGATATTTTAATTGTGATATTCGCCTAGTCGATGGAAATATGATTATTGATTTTGAAGGTGAAGAAAAGGTAAATATGGATGTCTCTTTCTGGAATTATCCAAGTTATTGGAAAGCTGGGGCCTACTTGCAGGATGATGGCGAAGCGACAATTCATTTTGATGAACTTTTTGAAGAAGATGGAACTCCTCAAAACTATTTTCCGTCTGTTGTCATCACTGACCCTTCTAACAACGATAATTTTTTACCTGGTAGTGATATAAATATTTCTGTTGATGCACAAGACTCCGATGGAGCAGTTACGAAGGTTGAATTTTACGAAGGAGGAAGCAATAAGATAGGAGAAGATACTTCAGCCCCCTACTCATTTACATGGACTAATGTATCTGGCGGTGAATATACTTTGACAGCAAAAGCGACTGATAATGAAGGCGGCTCAAAGACCTCTTTGAGTACAAATATCACCGTACAGATTCCAGTAGATGTTACCGGAGTTGAATTGGAAGATCTTAACGGCCCATTAGCCATTGGAGCAATTGTTCAATTGGAATCACTTGTTGCACCTGCGAATGCAACGAATCAAAATTTAGTTTATGAATCTGATGACCCAAGTATTGCTGCAGTAACAACGCAAGGATTATTAACTGCGAATGCTGAAGGTACTGTTACGGTCACTGTAACAACGGAAGAAGGAGGATTTATGAATTCAAAAATTATTGAAATTCTTACTCCTTCTACAGAATTTAACTGGGCGCTTGATCAACCAGTAGTTGGAACTGGAACAGCCG
>CALFWO010000046.1 GCA_937928045.1 uncultured Saprospiraceae bacterium
GGACCGAGTTCAAGTACGAATCGCGTTGGCTGGCCACGAATCGCTCGTCATTTCTCTTCAACAACCAGACACGGGACAACATGTTTTGGACACTCGTGAGCGGCGGCGCCATCGCCGCCCTCTACGAGGCGATCATGTTCCGCCTGTATGCGGGCGAAGCGATCCCACAACTGTCGTCGCTGTGGTCGATCGCGGCCATGACCTTCGCCGTGTTCTGGATCGAGAGCGTTCACTTCTACGTGAACCACCGGCTCCTTCACGTCGATCCGCTCTACAAGTGGGCGCACGCACTCCACCATCGCAACGTCAACACCGGGCCGTGGTCGGGCATCTCGATGCACCCGCTCGAACACCTGCTGTACTTCAGTCTCCCGTTCGTGTTCCTGTTGCTCCCCGGGTCACCATTCCTGATCACGTTCTGCGGGATCTAGCGGCTGAGCTTGACCAATGGCTGTGGTTAGTCCGCGTATTCTGGCTGTACTTTGTACATTTGGATCACCACCACGATTGTAGATTTGCATACCGGGCACCCTGCCTTGTAAAAGCAAAAATGGGTCTGAAACGATCCCAGGATTAAAGTCTTTCGATTGATATCGATCGCGATTAGAATAGTCCAGTTTTCTTGTACCGAAATTATCGAATGAAGCCGGAAGTTTAGATATATCTAGATCTAATTCTAAAAAGGGTATAGAATCTAAATTTAATTTGCTTGAATCTATCTGAGCTTGTAAGCTAAGACTAGCAGCAAGCAAAAATATGCTAAGTGAAATAGAATTTTTAATCATAGCCAGAATTTATTGCATGACAGTGGAAGATCGCAATTTAAAATCGAGCTACATAACTTGTGGACGACTTCTAGCTTATTTTGGATATATAAAAAAGGTATAATTGTTATTTCCAATAGCCACTAACTTATCAGCAGTCAGAGATTTGACTTTTCTTCCTTCGAATCGACTCGGTAAACCTAAGCTCTGGTGACTAGCAAAATTTTTCTTCTCCACATCAAAATTAGAAAGTACACCACCAGCGTTGGAAAGACTGGCTCCCAATTCTGCAACATAACTAGACGAATTGCCAACATAGTAAATATCTCCTGACGCTGTCACTTCAAAGTCATTGATACAGCTTCTTTGAGCAATATCATCCAAAGGAACACCCTCAAAACCATTTTCTGACTGAATAAAAACCATTGATCTTAATTCTGTAATAGATTTAGTTTCAACTAGATTATCTTTTAAACCATCAAAAATTTCTTCGGCCTTGGTGACTTTTGAAAAGTCTTCGTAAGTCGCAAATTTCTTTTTCACCGCTGGCATCTGCGATTTCAATTTGTCCAATGCAGAAAAAGGAATATATCGATCGAAGTATTTATAGGTTATGACTGGGTCCGAAGAGCCATTTTGATCGAAGTCACCAAGCGACAAATCAATAGGTGACTCAATAGATGCAGACCATTTTTTATTATTGCCATCATTTCCAGCCAGTAGATCTAATTTTCCATCTTTATTTAGGTCAACATAAGCGACGGTATTCCAAAAGCCTTTTAGTTCTGACAAACCAAAGGCCTTGGTTTCGTCTTCAAGTTCTCCATTGTTGTTCATAAGAATTCGAATGGGCATCCAGTCTCCGCAGATCGTCAAATCTAAATCTCCGTCCGCATCAATGTCTGACCAATCACTATCCTTCACCATTCCGAATCGTTTCTTAAATGCAATGTCAACTCCTTTCCCTTCCAAATTTTTCAAGAGAAAACTATATGGCGACAATCCGTATGAACCAGGAATTGAACTCGCTCCGATAAAAATATCCGTAAAGCCATCCTTGTCGAAATCAGCAACTGAAATAGTACTACCATTGGTATGCGGCAAGGATAACGGAACACGGCGAAAATCTCCATTGCCATTATTCAAATACAATCGATCTTCCAAGATTTTATCCAACTCCTTATTGTCATTTCCACCACTTACTACATAAAGATCTAAATCTCCGTCCGCATCAAAGTCAATGGTAGCGGCATCTACGTCCTCGTACTTTGCATCCGATTCAAAATTTGGAATTTCTTTTTCGGTGAAACTTCCATTTTTCTTCCCAATCAATAATCTGGCTTTTTGATTTCGGGCACCGCCTAAATACAAATCTTTTATTCCATCACCAGTTAGATCTTCACAAAGCAAAGCTGGCCCCTCGTAAGACAATCTTTCCGGAACTAGAGATTCAGATTCTTCATCATAGTACTTATTGTCTTGGTGTTGAAAAGGAAATACTAAATATTCATAATTAGTATTTTTTTCAAACATCTGCTCCGCGTTTGTTTCCTTTGCGGTATCGTAATTGACTTCTAGGATTTGATTTGTATTGACATTCTTAAGCACCGAAGATTTTCCATCTGGCCAAATTACGTTCAACTCATCTACTTGTGTCATATCCCCAAGACCGAAATGCAAAACATGAGAACTTGAAGACTGAAAGCCTTTCACCGTCTGGTATTCTTTCATCATCAGCTCTCCATTGTTTCTCAAATATACTTTTGAACCTTTAAGTGTTTTGTTTTTCAAATCTGTCTTCAACAGAACAGAGAGGTAATTGCCGTTTTGTTCTGAAAGGTTTTCCATTACAAAAGAACGTTCATCAATATTATTCACGATAAGATCAAGATCTCCATCCTGATCCAAGTCACTATAAGCCGCACCATTGGAAAATGTTGGCTTTCCAACTTTAGATTTATCAAGAGCCGAATATCCGCCATTCTTATTTCCTTTGAAGAGCAAATTGTTCAGCGGTTGTTTTGGCATCTGATTGATTAAAGATTCATCCTTGGCTTCTTTTGTTTGGCTATTCATGTAATTGATATAGTCCAAATCATTTGGTCTTCCTACAATACCATTGGTAATGAATACATCAATATTTTTGTCGTTATTAAAATCTTGCATAAGAATCGTCCAACTCCAATCGGTGGCAAATAGGTTTTTTTGAAAAGCCACTTCAGAGAATTGACCATTACCATCACTGAGGTGAAAATGATTGCGCGCATTCTGTCGTTCAAAACCTAGCTCATCTTTTATGCGCTTGATTTGATCGGTATCTTCTCCTCCAGACTTCAATACTACTTTTGGATCATAAGGCATCATGTCAGTTGAAAAAATATCGTTCCAACCATCGCCATTAACGTCTGCAATATCCACTCCCATACTAAACTGAGAAGTATATGGAAAGTATTTATTAATTGATTCGGTGAATGTTTTGTCTCCATTATTTATGTACAGATAGTCATTCTCATGAAAATCATTTCCAACATAAATATCTGTCCAACCGTCATTATTCACATCAGCTGCACTTATCGCCAACCCATAACCAAGAGGGCTCGAATAAATATTTGCCTGTTGAGTGACTTCTACAAATTTATTTTCTTCGCTTAATTTATTTTCGTAAAATCGATCTCCTGCAAAAGTATCTCGCTCAACTCGTTTTTCAGTATTGCCATAACTGCGAACAGAATGAATGGCATGATTCAATAAGTAAACATCTAAGTCCCCATCTTTGTCATAATCTATAAAACAAGCCTGTGTGCCAAAGCCTCTAAAATCCAAACCCATTTCTCTTGCTTGCTCATTGAAAGTACCATCACCATTATTGATGTATAAAAGATTGTGATAATTTCTATTGGTCAATACGCCAACCTTAGTTACATAGATATCATTCAGTCCATCTCCATTTATATCCTCAATTACAACTCCAGAAGACCAACTTTCATCTTCAATAATTCCAGCTCGCTTAGTAGCGTCTTCAAATTTCAGATCTCCTTTATTAATGTACAATTTATCCGGCCCTTCATTCCCCGTGAAGTAAATATCCTCTAGACCATCTTGATTTACATCTCCAACCGCAACTCCCCCCCCATTATAGTAATAGAGGTATTTAATAATATTAAGATCCGCACTATTTTTCAACTTGTTGTTAAAAGTAATTCCTGATTCTGGAGCAGATAAAATACGTAGCCCAGATTGATTTGCAGGATCAACTGAAAGTTCATTATTACAAGCGCTAAGTACAAATACTAGAATAGCTAGGAATAAAATTTGTTTGTTAATCATCTATTTAATTTGATAACTTAAAACAACATCGTTGTTTCTAAAAACATGTAAGATGTTACCGTCAACGACGAAGTCTCGCACCTCTCCTCTAACAGAAAAGCCGTAATCTAAAGTCCGATCGATAAAATTTCCTTTTTGATCATTAATCAACACCACTCCATAAGAAGCGTCATACCTTCCCATCTCTGGTTGAACCTTATAAAGATTTCCGCCAAGGATTAAATCAGCATATCCATCTTTATTTAAATCCATTTCTGTCATTGCATATACTGGTGAAAATTGAGCTCTTTCTGGTAAGACTATTTTTTCAAAAGAAAAAGAACCATTGTTCTTTAACACTATGGATCTCAATTCATCAACTTTACTTTTGGATGCCGCCTCCAATGACTCCGGCGAGAACATATCATTAATTGTTGCCGATTTGAACAAATCGAAATCCGGATATTTTTTCTTTAGGACGGGCATTCTAGCCGTCAGGCTATGTCTTAGTGCCACTGGGTAATCTTTCCCATCTAGGCGATTCATGGTCATAATTCCTTCCCCAAAACCATTTCCATCAAAGTCTTCAAAAAACATTTTTATGGGATGTTCTATAGAAGCTTCAAATCGACTATTTAATCCATGATTACCAATAACCAAGTCTTGGTCACCGTCATTATCAATATCTACAGCTTCGATGGTGTTCCACCAGCCCGACCAACCATCAGGAGTTTCAATTAACTGAAAGGAACCATTTGAATTCTTAAAAATACTTATGTTCATAAATTCCCCAACGACAACTAAATCCAACTGGTTATCATTATCAAGATCGACGAATGTAGCATCAGTTATCAATCCAATCTCAAGAAGTTGCGGGCATTTCTTTTCAGTACTATTGACATAGTTCCCTTGACCATCGTTTTCAAAAATATATCCGGAAACAGGTTTACCGTATGAATTATTCGCAGCTCTTGCTCCTAAGAATATATCTTCATCGCCATCTTGATCAATATCTCCATGACAAATCGCTCCAGTGTTGATCAATTCATTTGCAAACGGCAAAGGGTTTTTAGACGCTGAAAAATTTCCTTTACCATCATTAATAAAAAGTTGATCATTAAGTAGTCCAGAAAATCTTGACATCTCAGAGCCACCACTTGCCAAATACAAATCCAAATCACCATCATTATCAACATCGAAAATTTCACATTCGGTATGCTCAGCGTCTTTAGATTTTTCAAAGGCTGGATTCGTATCTGCGGCAACTAACTTTCCGTTCTTAGAAAAGTATATTTTTGTAATGCTATTGCGAGGTCCAGGAATTACCAAATCTTTTTCTCCGTCTCCATCCAAATCTCCATAAGACACACAAGGTCCTTGGGTACTCAACATATGGTAATTTAAAGGCTCTTTATTAAAATCTACAAATCTATTTTCTGCGTGTTTAAAATCAATCTGTGTAGGAAGTTCCTTAAATTGCTTGCTGGTATTAGCTGCAACACTCAATGCTATCGCTTTGCTTTCTGCTTCGCTGATATTTAATTCTTGGTTAGTTTTGACATTAGACAATCTTGTTTTCTTTCCAGAAGACCATGTAACCTCTACATCAACTTCTTTTGCATCCCCTAAACCGATATTTGGTCTAAAATCAATACTGGATTGAAAGCCTCTCGTTGGCTGATGCTCGATATAAAAAGATTTATCGCCAGCAGTGATTTTTATTTTAGCACCAATTCCAAAGGTGTTTTTTGCATTACCTTTCAAATTAAACTTTAAATAATTATTAGTTGTATTCGTGTTGGTGTGGTTTTCATAGAAAAAGGCTTGCATGTTAACATTATTAACCACAAGATCCATATCACCATCATTGTCTAAATCTCCATAGGCAGAGCCATTAGAAAAACCTTCGGTTTGCAATCCGCTCCCGTCATACTTCGAGAACCCCAGATTACCTTTATTAATATAAGCGTGATTAGCAATTTTGTTAGATGGAATAATATCAATCAATTCTTTATAATCTACTCCTTTGTCTGAAATGATAGATTTCATGACCGACTCACTAGAAATATATTGAAGATAATCTTGATTAGTAAGATCTTTATAAATACCATTGGCAATATATAAATCTTTATTACCATCATTGTTCATATCAAAGAACAAAGCGCCCCAACTCCAGTCCGAGGCATCTACTCCAGAAAATCTTGAAATATCACTAAAGGTACTATTACCATTATTAAGGTGTAAAAAATTCCGAGTGTATTGATGATGATAACCGTTGTCGACACTATATTGGTATCTATTCCAACTGTCAAATGTTGTTACCGTCTTTAGCCTTTCATAATCAAAGGGTAACATTTCTGTTACAAAAATTTCATTGTAGCCATCATTATTAATATCTCCAATGTCTGCTCCCATAGAAGCGCCACTAATTGAAGGCATTTGATTCACAAGATCTTCTGTAAAAGTTCCATCTTGGTTGTTCAAATACAAATAATCTCTTTCAAAAAAATCGTTGGAAATAAAAATGTCTTCCCAGTTGTCATTGTTGACATCGCCAACAGTAATCCCAAGTCCAAAACCAATCACGGATCCATAAATCCCAGCGGCCTCACTGACGTCTACAAATTTACCATTGTCGTTTCGCATTAATTTATCACCCCCTAATTCATCTCTTTGAGGACGTTCATTTTTTTTCAAATTAAAGCTACCGATAGCTTGAAAAGAATTATTCAAAATATAAAGATCAAGATCTCCGTCTTTATCGTAATCGAAGAACGAAGCGTGCGTTGAATAACCTTTATCATTTAAATTATATGCCGCTGCACTTTCCTTAAAAGTATTGTTACCTTGATTGATGAAAAGTTCATTTTCCTTATTGTCTCCGGCAACGTCTCCAGAATTACATAAGTAAATATCGAGTAATCCATCAGCATTAATGTCTACCATGGTTACACCAGTTGACCAAGCGCGATCACCTGCTACACCTGCCGACTTGGTGATATCTTCGAATTTCCAATTGCCTTTATTTAAAAATAGTTTATTCGAAGATTGATTCGCCACAAGATAGACATCTACCAATCCATCATTGTTGATATCTCCTAAAGACACTCCTCCACCGTTATAAAAATTTCGATATTTATAAACATTAAAATCATTATCGTAAACCAAATCATTACTAAAGACTGCTCCAATTGCTGTGTTGTCCTTTAAAGTAAAAAGATCTTTTGATGAATTTTCTTTGCAAGAAGCAAATGAAATAAGGATGAGAAAAAAAATAGATAGATATTTCATTAATTCTTCAGTTTATAATTCAGGTCTTCCATTTTCACCATTACTTCCTTTTCACTCTGAATGAACATAAGAATCTGCATATTACCATCTACTTTGACATAAGCTGTCTTATTTGCTTCTTTAATATCAACAGCAATGAAATTATTTCCTGGATACTTGGTTTCGAATTCTAATTTTAATGCATCTAAAAGTGCCTCCGCTTGAACGGCCTCATTCCATGGCGACCACGCGATGTATTGGAAAATCATTTCCATTCCGCGCATTATCCCTTGCTTATCAAATATCCCATAGAAATCCATTTGCTTTCTCAATTTTTTCTCATCTGTAGAATCTTTAGGTTCTAAATAGCGCGCATATTTATTTCCAGAACCTTGGCTAACGATTTTCTGCTTATTCAACTCCCAGCACTTTGAAAAAAAGTCTGGCTTTTTTTCACCTAAAAACATGTTAAAAATTAAACTGTCATTTTGAATGCCCGATTTAATCTCTGATTTGACCAACTGATCGTATTCTGACTTACAAGATGAAAATGCAAATATCATCAACAAGATCATCAGCATATTAAAAATCGAACTATTGCTTTTCAATGATTTGAATATTTTCATTATTTACACCAAAAATTAATTTATCTCCATAGGATTCTATGGAACGAATTTGACCGCTAATATAGAGAGGATTACACTGCTTAAATAGCATTTCAGACGAATTATGATCTAAAATTACCCGCCAGCCGAAAGAACCATCCGCTCTACCAAATTGAGGTTTTGTTTTAAAATTATTCCCTCCAAAATATACTTCATTTTGGGAAGTTTGATCGATGGCATAAACACTTGAGTATTGTATTTCATCAGGCAATGGAATCCCCTTGAACTGGCCATTATCGTTAACATACAACATGGATCTTAATTCTTCCATTTTAAATTGTTGAGCATCTTTCAATGCCTGCTCACCAAACAACTCAGACATCGTAGCCTTCGCGAAGTCACGATAAAATGTATGTCTCTTTTTCAAAAATGGTATTTGAGAAAAAAGAACATCAAAATCTAACGCTGGAAAAAACTCACCATCTTTTTCATAGCAAAAAAGTGGTTCCCGCGAGCCATTTTGATCGAAATCATTGATAAATAAATTCAAGCCAGGACCATAGAAATTATTCAAACCTTCATTGCCACAAAGCAAATCTTGATCTCCATCCTGATCAATGTCTGCCAATTCAATTGTGTTCCAAAGTCCTACCGAGTTTTCGATAGCCATCAAATTTCTTTCAGATTGAAAATTTCCCTTTTGATTGGCAATCATAGTCAAAGGCATCCATTTTCCAGCCAATACAATATCTGGCCAACTGTCCTGATTATAATCGGTAATCACCACCGAAGAAATCATTCCGATGTCTTTTAAATATTCCGCTTCAATAGATTGGAATTGATTATTCCCACGATTGATAAAAATGAAACATTGCCCAGGCTTTCCATAGCCTTGATTGTTCATCATCTCAGTAACCACTATGTCTTCTTTTCCATCCTTATTCAAATCTCCAACTGCAACACTTCCTGTATTTACCAGCTTATTAAATGGAATTGCATTTTCGGCTAAGGTATAATTCCCCTTTCCATCATTCAATAGCAATTCATCTTTCAGCAAACCTGAGTAAGGAGAAAAAGAACGACCGCCATGCCCTAAGTACACATCCAAGTCACCATCGCTATCCGAATCAAAAAATACTGCGTCGACTACCTCGGAAGACTTAAAGCCTTCAAATGACTTTGTTCTTTTTTCAAACGTCCCATCAGTATTGACAATGTGTAATTCAGATATTTGATCTTTACCTCCGCCAAAAAACAAATCATCTAATCCATCTCCATTGACATCGGCTTTTTTAATGGTCGGACCTCTGAAGCCATTCATCTCTAGCAAAAGTCTTTCTTTAGAAAAAAGATTCAAGGAAATATCTTTGTGCTCAAATATAATATTCGGATCAACATCCTTCGATTGATCACCTTCAATGTTTTTCCCAACATCTCCTTTTTCTTTTGGCTCCTTTAAAGTATAAACTTGGTTTGTTTCTAAATCAGTCAAAATGGATTTTCCGCCATTTGACCATTGAACAATAATTGAATCAATAGTCCTTTGTTTTCCCAGCCCAAAATGCACTTTTCCATCAACTGTGGATTCAAAACCTTTGGAGGTATAATTCTCATACATGGCTTGGCCAGTAGAATGCTTTAGAACTATTTTTGAACCAATCGCATTGGAATTTTTTGAATCAGAGCTGAGTTTAAATTGAATAAATCGGTTGTTCGTAGTATCAGTTTGATTTTGATATATATATGAAGGCATATTGGCATTGTTTACCACCAAATCTAAATCACCATCGTTATCTAAATCAGCGTACGCACTTCCATTGCTAAAAGTTAACTCCTCCAATCCTGCCTCTCCGGCAATGTTTTGGAATTTAAAGTCTCCTTTGTTTTTATAGAGAAAATTTTGAACAGGAACTGATGGCATGCTGTCAACTAGAGAAGTAATAAAATTACTTTTATCTCCTCCTCTATTTTGAGCAACGACATCGTTTGCGGAAAAGTTTAAATAATCTTTATCTAGAAGATCTTTGAATACACCATTGGAAATAAATAAATCTTTTAGACCGTCATTATCAAAGTCTTGAATCAAAGATGCCCAGCTCCATTCCGTCGCTGCTACACCTGCAAATCTCCCAAGTTCTATAAATTTCCCATTCCCCATATTTCTTTGAAGAATATTTCGAGAAAATTGATGATGATAACCTTGCTTTACGCTTGCGTTATATTTATTCCAGGATTCATAAACTGCCTTAGTTTTTTTTCGTTCCAAAGTACTGGGAAGCATCTCCGTTACAAACAAATCTGGTCGTAAGTCATTGTCCAAATCACAAGCATCAGCACCCATTGAGCCCATGGACATGGAGTTAAAATTCTGGTCTCCGACTTCTCGAAAAGTGCCATCTTGATTATTTAAGTACAGATAATCCCTTTCAAAAAAATCATTGGAGATGAATATGTCTGGCCATTGATCTTCATTAAAATCACTCAGTGTTATACCAAGCCCATAGCCAATATTACTTGAATAAATTCCTGAAGATGTAGTTACATCAACAAATAAGCCGTTGTCATTTCTAAATAGTTTATTTCCTTCTGGATCTGGCGTATTTCTTAACCCTTCTTTTAAATCAAAACCACCAACCGCTCGGATAGAATTATTCAAAAGGTAACAATCTAAATCACCATCTTTATCGTAATCAAAAAAAGCGGAATGTATCGAGAGTCCATTGACTGCCAAACCATATGTTTTCGCTTCCTCTTTGAAGGACAAATTTCCTTGATTGATAAAAAGTTCGTTATATCTTTTTTCGCCTCCTGGCTTACCTGCTTTGCAAACATAAATATCTAAAAGCCCATCGCCATTTACATCTGCAAATGAAGCTCCGGTACACCAGACGTCTGGACAAGCGACTCCTGCCTTTTCTGTGATGTCCTCAAATTTCCAATTTCCTTTGTTGAGAAAAAGTTTATTATCTACAATATTTCCAGTAAAAAAAATATCAACTAGACCATCGTTGTTGATATCACCCAAAGCGACTCCTCCGCCGTTATAAAAATTCCTATAAGTATAAGTATTGAATTCTTCAGTGTAAGGCAAGTTGTTGGAAAAAGAAATTCCTGTTTCTTGCTCAGACATTTTTCTAAATAATTTCTTCGCAGTTGGATTTTGATTACAACTGCTGAGAAAAATAATAAGCCCTAAAATATTGAGCGCAAATTTCAAACGCAAATTTTCTAAAATTAAAGTATAAAAAAGGGGCTTCTCTTGGAAGAGAAGCCCCTGCTATAAAATTACTATTTTTTATTAGTATCCAGGATTCTGAGTCAAATCTCCAGCGGCAGTAATTTGCTCCTGAGGAATTGGGAAGATGTTAACAAATGGCATTGAAGCTGGCTTTTCCCACCAAGCATCATTAAACTTACCAAATCTTATTAAATCTGTTCTTCTAGATCCTTCTTGGAACATTTCTCTACCTCTTTCTGCCAAAAATTCATCAGCATCGATTGAAGTATAAGGAGAAACACCAGCACGCATTCTAAGCATGTTTACGTCAGTCAAAGCTTGATTCCAATCTCCTGCATCTCTAGCTACTGCCTCTGCATGGATTAAGTGAACCTGACCTAAACGTATGATTGGATAATCATTATCCATATCTGGACGACCGAATTGCTTGAAGCTAAATTTAGCAGGTCTTGCACCAGCTTCTCTTCTGTGATTAGGCTCCAACTCATTAATGGCAGGAGTATAATTCAATTGGATATCATCATCGTCAGATGCATAATCCAAAACAGCAGATCCGCTGAAATCTAACTGAGGTCCTACGATAAAGTTATTCGTTTTACGCGCATCTCCATCTTCATAAGAATTATAGAAATCCTCTACAGTTGAATAACCATTCCAAGGCTGAGCATCAAAGTTCCAAGTAAATTGACTTGAATAGTGAAGGTTCATTTGAGAAAAGTTCATTCCACCTGCAGCAGCTTCGTTGTAGTAAACAGAGAAAATGTGTTCAGGATTATCATAGTTATTAGGAGCAAATACAGCTGCATAACCAGTCAAATTGTCTGGATCAGAATCAACTCCTGCTCTTTTTCCTAAGTTCTGTACTGAACAAGAAGCATCATCACAAAGTGTATAACCACCATTATCGATGATGTATTGAGAAGCGATAGCAGCTTTGTCATACATAGCAGCCCCTTTCCATACTTCAGCATTCAAGTAAAGCTTAGCAAGTATACCTAAAGCACCAAAGCGATTTACTTTAAATTGAGTAGGATCGGCTCCTAAAGCAGAACCTCCTACATCTAATCCAGAAGCGATCTCAGAAACTCCAAGTGCAGACAATATCTCAGCTTCACAGAAGTCAAATACTTCACTACTTGAAACTTGAGGCGAATTTTGACCTGGTTCAGTAATAATCTTTACGTTACCATAAAGATCCATTAAGCGCATATATAGGTATGCTCTTAAGACCTTAGCTTGAGCCTCATTGTCGGCATCAAGTGTTCCTCCAGCAAGTAATTCATTTACTGTGTTGATTGCACCATAAGTTCCAGTCCAAGCATTGTTTACAAATGCGTGCCCTGGAGTATAAGTATGACGGTGTAGCTCAATTAAGATACCTCCATCAAACCAGTCACCACCTTTGGCACCGATAAGCATTTCATCAGAAGAAAGCTCCTGAAGACTGTAATAAGAACCGTGGTTCGCTGTTCCAGCACCTCTTAGCTGCCCGTAAGCCGCATCCAGAGGACCTGAAGTAGGAACTGGTTCAGGAGCAGATGCCCCTGTAGAAGGGATTGTAATGTCTGACGTGACATCCCCTGTTAAGTTTTCTTCCAAGTCAGTACAACTTGCCATAAACATAGCAATACCGAAAAGAAGAATTAAATTCTTTAAATTTTTCATTTCTTACTCTCTTTTAATTTTTAATTAAAAATCAAAACTCACACCTAACGTGATAACACGTGAAGCAAAATAGTTGTTTCTTCTGTCGATACCTGGAACCAATGGATCAGGATTGTCAACAGCGCCTGGAACAGAACCATTACCTGCATCTCCAACATCAGAAAGAGATGGTTCAGGATCAGTACCTGTGTAGTTCGTAAGAACCAACAAGTTTCTACCAGTCAAAGAAATGTTCAAGTTGCTAATTGCGTTCACATCCTTTAATGGGAAGCTTCTTGCTATTGTTAAGTTATCCAATTTTAAGTAATTCGCTTTCTCTACATATAACGAGCTGAAACGAGCATTTGTTAAGCCAGGTTCTGCCAATTCAGTGTTTACAAAGTTGTAAGATGACTGAGTGGCGACAATTGGCTCATAAAAAGCACGGTAAGTGTTTACCAAGCTGTGTCCTACTGCTCCTCTAAAGAATGCATTTACAGACCAACCATTAAAATCTAATTGATTAGACCAACCAAATTCTAATGTCGGAATACCTGATCCTAATACTTGGAAATCCGCATCTGGATCCAAAGCTTTATCAGCCGCTGCGATAACTGTTCCATCACCGTTTAAGTCTTCAAAAGTAGGATTTCCTTCAGCATCTGGTCCTGCATAAACAGGTCCCCAAATTTGTCCGATTTCTTCTCCAACTTTCACCAAAAGCATATTTGTTCCATTCTGTCCTGGAGCACCAAGATTACCTCTAACGTTCAATGAATCAACAAAGTCATCCAAAGTCGTTGAGTAAGTAGAAAGAACGATTCCTGTATTGTAGTTAAAGTTATCTCCTTCTACCACATCATAGTCCAAAGAAAGCTCAGCTCCTCTAGTTGTTAATGATCCAGCATTTTGGAATTGTCTGTCAAACCCTTCTACAGATGCATCTACAAGAACTTCAAGAATGAAATCTTTGATATTTCTATTATACAGGTCCAAAGTTGCACCAAATCTGTCAGAAGCAACTTCTACTCCTAGATTGGTTTCAGCTTTTTGCTCCCATTTCAAATCTTCATTTCCTCCACGAATAAGCGCAGTAGTAACACCACCATCAGCAGCATTTACAACACTTCTAAGCGGTTGAGACAAACCATTCTGAGTAGGTAAAGAACCCGTCACACCATATCCTAATCTAACCTTGAATAGATCTAAGGCATCAATGTTCAAGTATTCATTCAAATCTACCCCGACACCAAATGCTGGGAATATCCCCCATCGGTTATTGGCTCCTAACTTTGTTGAACCTTCTCTTCTAACTGAGGCATTCAAGAAAATGGCATTGTTAATGGTTGCGTTTGCACGACCAAAGAATGCGATGATCTTTTCATCTGGAGTTGAACTAGAACCAGCTCCAATTAATCCAGCGTTATTTAAATCTTGAGAAGCACTAATCTGATTAGACCAGTCTAAAGAATCATTCGGGAAATCTCCCAAAGAGAAAAATTTGTTCTCAAAATTGTTTTGCTGATAGGAGTATCCAGCTGTAAATGTCAAAGAAGTAGAACTTCCAAGATCAGCTAGGTAAGTTCCATAAGCTTCGAACAATTGCGTATTTGCTTCTTCATCGTAGAAATTGGCTTGACCTTTTCTACTTGGAGATGTAGCTCCTCCTCTAAACAAAGAAGTAACAGGATAATATTCTTCACCTGAGAAAGTTTTTCTTTCTCGAGAAATACGAACATTTGCAGTCAAATTATCCAAGATGTTGTAACCGAAGTTTGCACCAAAGTTAAATTCTCTTCTTGTTCCATCTCTTCTGTTTTGCTCTACGATAGACACAGGATTGAAACTATCGAATAAACCCAAAGATTCGAAGAATCCTCCAAATTGCTCTGAGGCAAAAGGGAAAGGCGAATCAGCACCCATTACAGGAGCAGTTGGATTGTAAAGGACAGCATATCTTAATGCTTCGTTGAATCCAAAGTCTTGCTTCTTATCTGTAAATGAAGAGTTGAAATCTACTTTTAATTTATCATTAAAAGCTCTTGTGTTGATGTTTACACGTGTGTTGAACTGTGTGAAACCAGAATTCTTCAAGATACCTTTTACATCTCTCAAGTTTCCAGAAACTCTATAACTAGTCCCTGCAGAGCCACCAGACAATGCTAAACTGTGAACGTTAGTTACGCCAGTTCTTGTAACTTCGTCTAGCCAGTTTGTATTACTTCCAAGATCAGTACCACCAGCAGCAACAAATTCGTCAGCAGTCATTACATCAATTCCATTTACAGGAGTTGCTGTACCTAACTGACCATTATAAGAAAGTGTTGGCTTTTGGTTCTTGGATCCTTTTTTAGTTGTAATTAAGATTACCCCAGAAGATCCACGAGATCCGTAGATTGCAGCTGCAGATCCATCCTTAAGGATATCCATAGACTCAATATCATTTGGATCAACATTATCCAAAGAAGCACCAATGATACCATCTACTACTACCAATGGAGCAGCGTTAGAACCAATTGTTGAAATACCTCTTAAACGGATAGTCGTATTACCGTTTGGATCGCCACCTCTGTTGTAAACTTGCAGACCTGCAACTTTACCTTGAAGCAATTGAGCCGGGTCAGATATGGGCCCTTTGTTAAATTCTTCTGCAGAAACGCTAGTAACGGCTGAAGTAATTTCTTTTTGACTTTGAGATCCATATCCAACTACAACAACTTCGTCAAGAAGTGTTCCAGCAGACAAGGCAATGTCAATTGTATTATCCGCGCCGACAGTCATTGTCTTAGCAGAATAACCAGTATAGGAAAACTCCAAAACAGCACCTTCTCCAGGTACATCCAAGGAATATTTTCCATCAAAATCTGTAATTGTACCCTGACTTGCTCCTTTCACCACAACAGTTGCTCCAATTAATGGATCACCGTTCTCAGCATCAGTAACCGTTCCAGAGATCGTTCGCTGAGCGAAAGACACTGTAGTGATTAGTGCGAAGACCGTCATTAGTACAACACTTTTCATTAAAGTGTTTAATCTAAGTTTCATACACAAAAAATTTGATTTACTAAATAATCTAGGTTGCATCCTGTAATATAACAGGAAGTATTTTTAGCCAAAGGCTTTTTAGCTTATTTTCTTGGGATTAAGTAAAACGACAAAATTAAATTTCCTTAATAGGATGACTTCAAAATGTAGTTTCGGCGTGTTAATTAGTGTGCATCCGACACTAAATTTTCCGAAAAATCGCCATTCTCCTTTAATTGACCAAATTATTTCCGACTTAAATAAATTAAAATAAGGGGGAATACTGATACAAAATCTTATTCCGCCTACAAGGCATTAACAGAATATTCAGCAATTAAATGGCAATCTGCATTAAAGAATCGTTAGATTTACAATAAACGCTTGCTCTTTGCTTTTTAAAAATTCTCGTGTTGCGCTTTTTCTCCACTTGCTTCTTGTGAGCATTGGCCCGCTTCATGCTCAAATTAATTTTGGTCTTCAGTTACCTGACGGAAAGCAAATGGTTGAAATTCCGTTTACCTACAGGAATGGTTTTATTATAGTGGAGGTCAAATTAGGAAAGGTATTTCCGCTAAATTTCATTTTGGATACTGGAGCAGAATATTCAATACTTTCAGAAAAGTCTATAGGAGATTTACTTGGCCTTAGATATTCCAAAACTTATAAAATAGTAGGAACAGATTTAGGAAATGAATTGGAAGCCCATCTGAGCAAGATTGAACTAGACATCGGTCCTTTATCTTCGAGCAGTGAAGACATTCTTGTTCTAGATGAAAACATATTCGATTTTGAAAGTTTTACTGGTGAAAATATTTATGGAATTATTGGAGCTTACAGCTTTAGGAACTATGTTTTGCAAATAGACTATCGTCGAGAAAAACTTATTTTTTACCAAAAAACTGACTTTCGTCCAAACAGCAAGAAATACAAAGAAATTCCAATAGAAATATATAAAAACAAGCCCTTTTTAGTAGCGAATTATATGACATCTATGGGGCAGCATGAAACGATTAAATTACTCGTTGATACTGGAGCAAATATTCCATTTTTATTGCAGCGAGATTCGGTGGAGATGTCAAAGATTTCTGGAAATTTAATACCCGGAATAATAGCATCCGGATTAGGCGGTGATTTACGCGGTTATGTCGGACGGACAAACTTTCTGACTTTGGATGAATTTGGCTTTTCTGGCGTTGTTACAAATTTTCAAGTAATTGAAGATTTTGATCAAGCTGATTACCTTAATAATAGGAATGGAATTATTGGGAATCCCCTTTTATCCCGATTTGATATTATACTCGATTATATCAACGAAAAGATGTACATCCGGCCAAACAAAACTTATAAGCGTAAGTTTAATTTTGACCTTTCTGGTCTTCAAGTAATTACTTCAAATAGAAACAGGAAAAACTTCACGGTTTACGACGTTTTTCCCGGCACTCCTGCATCAGAAGCCGGAATCATACCAGGTGACGAAATCATATCAATTAATGGTCTTTCTGCCAAATTATTCCGGATGGAATATCTTGTTAATAAGCTACAGCGTAGACCTGGAAAGCGCATTAAACTTAAGTACCTGAGAATGAACGAGAAAAGAATGGTAGAATTTCGTTTAAGAGAATTCTTATAAGCCTATAAATTATTGGAGGGAGCTATTTGAATTAAGGGTAAAATATGGTACCTTTGCACTCCATTTTTAACAAAATATCGAATCATGTTCGCAATCGTAGAAATAGCTGGTCAACAGTTTAAAGTTGAGGAAGGCCAAGAGCTCTTCGTCCACCAGCTAGAAGCCGCTGCAGGTGATAGTGTTTCTTTCGACCAAGTTCTCTTGGTAGATAAGGAAGGCGCCACTACAGTAGGCACGCCGGTCGTAAAGGCTGCTTCGGTCAATGCCACAGTAATTGACCATGTAAAAGGTGACAAAGTCATCGTATTCAAGAAGAAAAGAAGAAAAGGTTACAAAGTGAAAAACGGCCACCGCCAGCAGTTCACTAAGTTAAAAGTTGACTCTATTAAAGGATAGAATTGAACTTTAGAATCAAACTTCTTATTTTTAACAATTAAAGAATTAAACAATGGCTCACAAAAAAGGTGTAGGTAGTACTGATAACGGCCGTGATAGTAATAGTAAACGATTGGGCGTAAAGCTCTTCGGAGGTCAAATAGCTAAAGCAGGTAATATTATCGTTCGTCAAAGAGGAACTAGATTCCACCCTGGATTGAATGTAGGAATGGGAAGAGACCATACCCTATTTGCATTGAAAGCGGGAACGATTTCTTTTCAAAAGAAAAGATTGGATCGAACCTTTGTAAATATTATACCAGCTGATGCTGGTTCGAATGGAGGTACTGCTACAGCAGCGCCTAAAAAGAAAAAAGCTGCTCCAGCAGCGAAGGCGGCGGCTCCAGCTCCAGCTCCTTCGAAAGATGGAGGAGACGATTTAAAACTAATTGAAGGTATCGGACCAAAGATCGCTGGTCTTTTGAATGATGCTGGAATTAATACTTGGTCTGAGCTATCAAGCACAGAAGTAGCCAAGATTAAAGAAATCTTGGCTGAAGCTGGTGCAAGATATGCCGCTCATGACCCTACTACTTGGCCCAAACAGGCTGAGATGGCTGCTAACGGAGAGATGGATAAGTTGAAAGCTTGGCAAGACGAGCTTGATGGAGGAAAAGAAAAGTAGTCTCTTCTTCAGAGGAAGAAGAATAACAAGGTTTTAGTTTTCATAGCTTTATATTTTTGTTGTGATAGTTCCAACGCCCGTTGGGACTATCTTTTTTTATGCCGTAACTATTAGCATAAACAACCTTTCAAGCTATTCTTTAGGAAAGATTATATTCTTAAAACAAGAGTGATTTAAACTAAAATAAACCAGCCTGGCGCGCAAGTTTAAAATACAGCGGCCTCAAATTATTCGCTAACTTTTTGAAATACCTATTGTAGGGCATTGCTTCTAATCCTGTAATCATTCGTTGTTGCGAATCTTTGTCAAAAGAAGTCATTTCCTCAATCCTAGCATACTTCGTTTTATACTTTTCATTAACTACCTCTAAAAGATCATTTTCTGTCAATGGGTGCAGATCCTTGAAGTGTAGATATGAAATCCTTTTTAAGCCATGCCCATGCAGGAAATCTCTTAATAAATGATATTCTAACAAATTTAACTGACCAGGAATTTTAATGCCGAACTTGTTACGTCGACTTTTAAGCAAAAGTTCTTTTGCCGGAACAATTACCAAACCATGGGTTTGAAGATGATGAACAAATCGAATGATGTATGATTCTGATTTAATGTTTACTTTAAGAACTGTCCCTAGGCCTTTGGATTTCTTTATTGCAATGTTCTGATTTTCTTCTAATGCATTTATTGCTGACTTGATCTGTTCTTTTGGAAGATAGATGATTGGATGGGCATATCCCATAGGATTAAGCCAGACGTAGTCAAGCTTATCTAGAGCCTCCCATATGGACGCGAAGGTAGTTTTACTATTCATTGGGATATATGGATTATAACGTGTTTTCTCTTGCAAAAACATTGCCTCTTTTCTTAAATGACGTAATATTTATAAAAAAGGTTGTCTATAACTCTATAATAGCCAAACCATTGTTTTTAATCCATCCCTGAGAACCATCTTCTACCACCACTTTTGACCATTCTCCCAACTCATTTAAGATGGTCACTTTCGCACCCGCGGACAATGCTTGAATCATTTCCGCCTGTTCTTCTGGTTCAGCTTTCAATTGCTTCGTTGTTTTCATAACAACGCCATTGATTTTACTAGAGAGTTGTTGAGCTCGTGAATTCCCCAACTGAAAAGAAAAAAGGCTAAAGGCTAACAAAAGTATAAGCAGTGCGAAAAGCTTTTTACTTGTTGATCCTTTTCTCCTGTTAAATAACTTTTGCCAAAGGAGAAATGCTGCCACTAGAAGAAAAAAAAATGAAGAATAATACCATGTACTTACATTTAGAATAGCACTGATCGCTTTCCAATACACACTTGGCAAAAACTCGGGAAGAGGAGCGATGTTTTCAGAAAGCTCAGTTTTAATCCATTTTATATTCTTTCGTGTTTCTTTGTTACCTGGCTTAATGATCAATGCTTTTTCCAAATACAATCGAGCTTCATCCAATTTCTCAAGTTTTGCAGCTACAGTCCCAAGATTATGGTAAAGCTCAAAACTTTTAACTCCATTCGACAAGGCTTCTGAGTAAAGCTCAAATGCTTTGGGGAAATCATTTTTTTCAAAGGCAATGTTTCCGGCAGTCAAAGGATTGGCATAAGAATTATAGGTACTAAGAAGAATAAATAAAATTGACGCTACTAGTCTAGTTGTGATCATGGTCCGAGTGTTCCTTTTTTTCATCATCAGAAAAGTCCTCTGGTAAAGATGAGGAATTTATGTTTTGATTTATACTGATAACTTCTTTTTTCTTGCTTCTCAAATCAGCAACAGATTTCGGCCGACGGTTCCAATCCCATTTAAAACCTGGTAACTTCAACGCCTCATGATCTGTTCCTACCATAGGAAAAACGTTGGCAACTGGATCACGATAAGAATGAATACTATTTAGTTCGCTATTTTCGAAATACAAAGTCATTTTACTTGAGACAGATTTATTTACACCAAAGTACCCTGTCGAATCATCCATAGCATAGTAAATAGATTCAGCGTTGCCATTGATCTTCATTTTATGAATGCTATTGTCTGCAAAAAATGCAGTCATTTCTCTTCCTTTTATTTGATTGAAAAAGAATTCATCAGCTGTATTAACTATAAGGGCGTTTTGAAGAAATTTAATTTTATCAATTTGGTTACTGTCAAGATAAATATTGATTGTATCCGCGATGAATTGTGAACTATCAGACCATAGAATCGGACTTCCTTTCAAATTGAAAATAGAGTCTGTGCCGTTGAAAAAAACAGTATCACATAGCCCCTGTAAATCAGACTTGAATATCCTAACATCTGGGTATCCCAAAAAATTACGTGAACTGTCTTCAGCACTAGTTTTAAATGACTGAAGTGTATCGGCTGCTAAATGCAGAGTATCCCCATCCGAAATCGAAATCAACATAGGTCTATTTCCACTAGCCAGCAAGAAGTCTGTTTCCTTGTTATACTTAGTATGCTCTGCATAAATGGTAGTGTTTTCAACAGTATCTATCCAGACCACATCACCCTTTGCGATTGCCATACCTGATTCTGAATCGTAGTCAACTGTATCCGCTTGTAAAATTTGACTTCCATCTACAATAAGGGCGCGCCCCTCTGTTTTGAAAGTTTCTGATTCAGAATTGTATTCAATTAAATCCGAAGTTATTTCTTGGGTAGCATCTTTGTAAAATGCATCCCCTTCTAAGAAAATGATATCATTTTTTTGATCATATCTGATAACCTCGGCTGAAGCAGATTTTTCTAGTTCATCAAATTTTGCGTTCCCGCGTAATAGAACTTCTTCTAAATTTCCATCATAATTAATAATATCTGCAGTGGCCAATTGATCTCCTTTTTGATATTGTGCGTTTTCTCTAAACTCAGCAACCTTATTCGGGATATCATAAAACCCTGCTTCACAATAAATCTTAGATGAATCTTGTCTAATTAACGTAGGTCCATGAAAAGTTGCCAATTCAATTTTCGTGTCAAATTCTAGCGTATCAGATTGCAAGGTGAAACTGGAATCGACAATGACAACTTCTTCTGAGAAATAAGCCAAATCTTGATCTACTAAATATGATCCTTTTTTGCTAGTTAATTGCGCTCCACCATTTGTTAAAAGAGCTCCTGAATTATAGGTTGCAATTTTTGTACGCAAGTTATAATTCAGACGATCTGTAAAAAGTTGTTGATCTTCTTTTTCAAGAACAACATTGCCAAATAAATCGGCAATTTCTAAGTCTCCTTGGTAAATTAGGCTGTCTGCAAATACATTGATAGAGTCTCCTTGTTGAATAATAATATTTCCGTATGCCACGACTTGTTTGTCCAATATCCTTGCTGTATCACAATACATAAAAGTATTACCTTGTCGAAGTTCAACTTGGCGAATGTCCCTCATGAGGATTTTAACCACTTCTCCATCTGCATTGATATATTCTGCGGCATCAGCAATATCAACAATAATTGGCTCTGACTTAGTAGAGTCCTGTTCTGTAATTTCGGAAGTAACTTGCGAGAATACCATCAAAGATGACATCAAAACAAACAACAGAATTACTATTCTTCTAATCCACATAAGATTAAGATAACGTATCAAAAACTTGGCTGTTGCCAATCTAAGCAAATATCAATTATTTGAAAGTAAATCAGCAGCTTCTTGACCCACACTAGCACCAATTGCAACGCCCATACCTCCCATTCGAACAGCTACGGCCAATTTAGGTCTTACAAACTTCACAATTGGATTTTTAGTCTTTCCAACTCCAAGAATTCCGCTCCATTCTTGTTCTATTTCAACAGTAGGAAAGTCAGGAACTAAATAATCTTTCATGAATTTCTTCAATTTAGTCTTAATCAATTGATTCGTTCCATAGACACTAGTTTCGGCAGTTTTCTTATCCCATTGCCTTCCCCCTCCAAGCAGTATTCTTTGACCAATATTTCGAAAATAGACATACCCTTCGTCAAAATGGAAAGTTCCTTTGATCTTCAAATTGGGAATCGGTTTTGTCAAAAGAACCTGATTTCTTGCCGGCATTAGATCCAACCCGCTAGTTAGCCTATTGGCAAATCCATTAGTCGCAATTAACACTTGATTGGCCTTCAAACTACCTTTGTTGGCCAGATAACATGTGATCTCATCGTTACCTGATTCAATATTTTTAACAGAAACTCCACGATTGATAATTATTCCATTTTCTACAGCGCGATTTAGGAGCGCATTCATCATTTTTCCTGGATGCAATTGTCCCTCCAATCGATTGCTTATTAAACCTACAATTGATCTCATTCCAAATTGGTTATATCCAACAGAAAATACTTTGGATTCATTTATGACTTTGGACAAAAGTGAATTCATTCGATCCAATTGATTTAGACTTTTCTCGTAGGATTCTTTATTGTCATCGAGAAAAATTTCATGGCCACCAAGCTCTAAGTAATCCATTGCTTTTTCACCAACAAGTCTTCTAAGATTATTTAGTCCATTCCATCTTTTTTCCACCAACTTTAAACAAGCTTCTTCACCATTCTGATTTATATCCGCAAGTAATTCTGTTATAGATCCGAAACAAGCAAAACCAGCATTTCTAGAGGAAGCCCCTTTCGGGAATATCGATTCATCAATAACTCTGATGGATGACTTTGGATTACTCAATTTAAATTGAATAGCAGCAGATAAACCTACAATCCCTGCACCTATAACAATAAGGTCTGTCTTTTGATAAAAAACTTCCTTCTCCCAAAAACTTGGACTTACTTCCATAGAAAATCTTTAATGACCGATAATAGATTAGTTATATTTGCAAAAAATCTTAGGATGATTCAAAGAATACAAAGTATATTTTTATTTCTAGCATCCGGAGCTGCATTTGGCCTATTTGGTTTGCCATTTGCAAAAACGGACACTTCAGTGGCAAATTCAACCATTTTTGCAGATGGTCTTTATACCATTAGTGACAATGTTGCACTGCTTGCATTATTTGCTGGTGCAGGTGCCTTGTCCCTAATTGCCATTTTTCTATTCAAGAATAGAAAAACTCAATTGCTAATCGGACGTTTGTCCTTGGTTGCAAATTTAATTGGCCTAATTCTAGCGGTAATTTTATTCATGCAAGATAAAGATACTTTAGGAGCAGTAAACCCTTCAGATGGATTAGGTTTATATCTTCCCATCATATTTTTTGTCTTTGGTGTATTAGCCCAGCGTGCTATTGGAAAAGATGAGAAATTGGTCAATAGTATGGACAGATTGAGATAATTATTGTAAAATAATCCAATAAAAAAAGGGGCCGTTTCTAAGAAACAACCCCTTTTTTAATTATATCTATTAAATCTACTTTTCAGCCTTTTGCTTTGCCGAATAGTTAACTTTTAATTGACCAGTCTTTCTAAGCTGAGTCTTAATATCTTGAACAATTCCCATCGTTACCTTTCCATCGATTCTCAATGAGCTGGTAATTCTTGCTCTTTTATTTTCAGATACTTTGACTTTATGCTTTTCCAAAAAGATTGGAATTTCTTCAACAGTAGAAAATTTATCTCCTAGTTGTAATCTAGGCTTTGTACCGTAAGTATCGCGATACTTATCTTTTGGCTTTCCTATATATAGGTAGTTTACCAAAGACTTTTCTTGCAACTTGGTTAATTCTGTTGCCTGTGGTGTTACCACATCTACTTTCAATTCAGAGTCTCTTAGTACAGTTACAACCATAAAAAAGAACAATAACATGAAAATAATATCAGGCAATGAAGCTGTTGAAACTTCAGGAGATGCTTTTCCTCTTTTCTTACTAAATTTTCCCATTAAGTTTAAATTTTACTCTTCACCAAAGCCAGTAGGCTCTGCTTCAGAAAGTACAAATGGAATTGCGCTTTTGATTTCTCTTTTCTTAGTAATAGGCATGCTATCACTATAATCGGAACCATATCTCTTCTGAGCTTCTTCATTCCACAACTCATTATAAGCAGCTTTCAATTCATTATAAACTTCCAAGTAAGTCTCATACGAGGTTCCTCGGTCATTCTTCAATGAAATAATTGCTTTATTTGGAGCTTCAGATAAATCCTCTTGTCTTCGAGGGTTCATAATAAACTCTTTCGCTCTTTCTCTAAGCTGTCGAATGTCAGCAGGTTCTCCTCTTACCAATAATTGATTACTGGCATTTACCAAAACAGAAAATACATTACGCGTTTTCAATTTGGTAGGATCGACCTCTTCTTCAGACCAAGGTGGCAACTTTACGGTAATCCCTTTATCCTCGACAACAGTAGTTGTAACAAGGAAAAAGATCAACAGAAGGAATGCGATATCCGCCATAGACCCGGCATTAATCTCATTCTTCATTCTATCTCTCGAGTTCGTCTTCGCCATGATCTATATTATTTAAAGAAGTTACGCACTTCAGAAATTACAAATACAGCAACCGCAACGGCGCCAAGAATTAGTACGGTTGTTATGCAGGCACTAATGGTTGTACTTACTCCGTCTGTAACAAAGAACTTTTCGATCGTATCGCCAATAGGACCTTCTCGATCAGTACTAGCCATTGCTCTTGCAGCGAAAAACACAGCTGCAATGACGCCCAATCCACCTAGTCCTTTTGAAGAACCTTTTAGATCAGATGCAACATGAAAAAGTCCAAAAAATACCATTAAGGCAACTCCAATAACTACTAACAATGCAGATAGAATGATTGGAATATTAAAAGCGTTAGTTGTAAACTGTTCTTCCCTTGCCAAGTTTGAAAAATCATCCCCAATACCTGTTAAGATAGAAATCAGAGTTATTATGACGATCCCTGCACCAAGAACAAAGGCAAACATCTGCCCATTTTTGGTTAATAATTTATACATAATTACGTATTAAATTGTATCGGAAAATATTATTTAAAAACATTGTTGCTAGCCATTACATCTACAAGAGCAATAGAAGCATCTTCCATCTTGTTTACAATACCATCGATTTTAGAAACGATATAATTGTAAAAGATCTGAAGGATAATCGCAACGATAAGTCCGAATACTGTAGTCAAAAGTGCTACTTTAATACCATCAGCAACAACTGCAGGTGATAAATCTCCAACTTCAGCAATTCTATCGAATGCTTGAATCATACCGATTACCGTTCCCATGAAACCAAGCATTGGAGCAATTGCAATGAAAAGTGAAATCCAAACCAATCCTTTTTCTAAAAGACCCATTTGAACACCTCCATAAGAGACGATTGCTTTTTCTACTGCCTCTGGGCCACCATTGGCATTTTTAAGTCCTTCGTACAAAACGCTAGCAGTCGGTCCTTGTGTGGACTTACATACTTCCATAGCCCCCTGAAGGTCTCCGGCTTTTAAATTTTCATCGATACGTTCCAACAACTTATCGGTGTTAGTAGTAGCTATATTAAGAGTAATAATACGCTCGATACAAAAGGCCAAGCCTAAGATTAAGCAAACAAGTACCAGCACCATAAAACGCCAGTCACCCTCAATGAATTTTTCCTTAAGTACTTGAAAGCCGCTAGGATCGGCTTGAGCCATAAGATTAGTGGCTCCTGAATAAATACTGATACCAAATACCAGTAACAAAGCAGATAATTTTCGCATAGTAAATTACGGTTTAACGAATGTGTTTGTATTTAACAGGATTTAAAAAATATTCGAGCGGAGAGTAAGGGATTCGAACCCTTGAAACCCTTTAGAGGTTTACACGCTTTCCAAGCGTGCGCCTTCGACCACTCGGCCAACTCTCCATTTCTAATCAGGATCAACTGTTTTTGGTTAATTACCCGAAATCGAAGGGTATTTTCTCAAACCCTAGGACACAAAAATTGTAAATTAAAGTAAGAATTCAAAATTTTTTATTGAATCCGAGCCTCTTGAAACAATATTTGTTAGACATAGATTTTTCAATCATTTATCAGTTGACTTATCTTCCTCATTTCCAAAGACTTTTGGAAATAATTTTTTAGCATTTTCAGTTGTGACCTTAGCAATTATTTCTTCCTCCGTTTTATATATGGATGCAATTGTAGTTGCAATTTGGCGTATGTAAGCAGATTCATTTCTTTTTCCCCGAAATGGGGTGGGAGCCAAATAAGGTGAATCTGTTTCTAAAACTACGCTAGTTAATGGTATTTGAGACAATATTTCTTTGAGTCCTCCATTTTTGAAGGTCACTACGCCTCCGATGCCCATATAGAATCCCATGTCCATAATCTGCTTCGCTTCGTCCAAAGTACCACCAAAACAATGAAATACCCCTTTTGGGCGTCGTAGTCCCATTTGCTTCAATAAATCAATAGCTTCTTGTGTTGCCTTTCTTGAATGAATTACAATTGGCAAATCCAAATCATAGGCCCATTCACATTGCTGAGTAAAAGCTAATTTTTGTTGCTCATAAAAAGTTTGATCCCAATGAAGATCCAATCCCATTTCACCAATGGCACAAAAACTTCTTTTCTCTAACCATTCTTTAACAACTTGTAACTCAGATTGAAAATCTTCTTTCACACTGCATGGATGAAGTCCCATCATTGCATGACAATTCCGAGGAAACTTTTTTTCCAAAGCAATCATTGAATCTATCGTGCTGCTATCAATATTTGGTAGCAACATAATTTCAATTTTTTGAGCAATTGCTCTTTCAATCATCTCTGACTGATCTTCATCAAATTGTTTTACAAAAAGATGTGTGTGGGTATCAACAAAGGTCATTTTCAATCTATTAAACACACAATATTAAGGTTTTAAAATTCAGGACAGTTTAAAGCCTTACTTTTGTCTCAATATTTTTTTAATTAGTTTATGGCCAAAAAGAAAAAATACTATGTCGTATGGGAAGGAAATACGCCTGGAATATATGAAACTTGGAAATCCTGCGAGCTTCAAATAAAAGGATATCCAAATGCAAAGTACAAAGGTTTCCCAAGTCTTCAACTAGCCAAACAAGCTTATAACGAGGGAGTTGCTAACCACATTGGCATGCGCAGTGCCGGCAAAAAAAAGATAAGTTCATCTTTTAAGTCTATAGATATTATTCTTCCTTCCTGGTCAGTCGATGCGGCGTGCTCTGGTAATCCTGGCCTCATGGAATACCAAGGTGTTCTGACCAAAGACAAAACGCCTATATTCCATATGGGACCTTTTCCTCACGGAACGAATAACGTCGGGGAATTTTTAGCTTTAGTACATGCTTTGGCTCTTTTGAAAAAAGAGAACCTAGGGCAAGTTCCAATTTATTCAGATTCGAAAATAGCAATGGGTTGGGTTGTAAAAAAGAAATGCAATACGAAGCTGAAAAGAATAAGTAAAAATGAAAAATTGTTTACACTTATTCAGCGTGCCGAGACATGGCTCAGAACCAACAAATTTTCTAACCCGATCTTAAAATGGAAAACAAAAGAATGGGGAGAAATTCCCGCTGATTTCGGTAGAAAATAATAAGAATCTACCTGGCAAATTTCATTTTATACTTTGTTTCAATTGTCCCTTTCTTGATACTTTCTAATTTGCGTTTGATTCTTCTTCTTTTTAAAGGTTTTAAATAGTCAGTAAATAACTTTCCGTCAATGTGATCATATTCATGTTGAATCACTCTGGCATTTACTCCGCTAAAGACTTTAACGTGTTCTTTAAAATCAGCATCCAAAAATTTTAGTTTAATCTGTGCAGGCCTTTCTACATCTCCATGAACATCAGGAATACTCAAACAGCCCTCTTCATAATACCATGGATTTCCACCTTCCTGCACTTTTTCCGCGTTAATAAAAGCCATCTTGATCCCTTCTTCTTCTTTTCCTTCATCCATCATTTGAACGGTATCCACTAAGAATAATCGAATTCCTCGTCCAATTTGAGGAGCTGCCAATCCAATTCCATTGGCATTGTACATGGTCTCCCACATGTTCTCAATTAGCTCACTAAGTCCTTTGTAATCAGCAGTTATAGGTTCTCCTACCTTTTTTAAAACCGGCTGTCCAAGGGCATAAATTGGTAATATCATATCTCTAAAAAATTCCTTTTTCTGTTAAATAATCCTCTAAAATTATTGATGCTGCAATTTTATCAACCAAAAATTTATCTCTTCTTTTTGCCTTTTTAGCTCCTGAATGTAACAAGACCCCTTTTGCTCTTTTAGAACTACTTGTTTCGTCTTGGAAAAAAACAGGAATGTTTGGATAACGTTTTTTCAACTTTTCTGAAAATTTTGTTACCTCTTTGTGAAATTTAGATGGGGATCCATCATCATTGAATGGTTCACCAATAACAATTTCAGCCACAATTTCACTTTTTAAATAACGATCTAAGTATTCGAAAAGTTTAGTAGTTACTACTGTCTCAAGTGGTGCTGCTATTATTCTTAAGGGATCTGTCACTGCCAGTCCTGATTTTTTACTTCCAAAATCAATTGCTAATATTCTACTCACGCCACAAAGATAAAGCAATTCATTGCTATTAACACTAATAAAAAAGTCCCTTCCTAAGTAAATAGAAAGGGATCATCCCAAAACCGTTTTAACAATAAAAACTTTAAGACTATTATATAGCCTATCTATCTTTTGTTAACCCAAATTTTGCATTGAACTACCTAGGAAAAAATTGCAGAGATGACTGCTGTGGAAAGATTGATATGTTCACAGTGGACCTCCTCTAGCTTAGGTCGATAAATGATTGTTCGAGTTTTTGGATTATAATTTTAATAATAAGTACCTCACAAATATACAGGAAGGTAGAGGTATACAGAATACCCGAAACAGGGTATATTTTAAAAAAGACAAAAAAAAGCCCCCTCCTAAAAATCAGGAAGAGGCCATCCCAAAAACCGATTTTAAAGCATTCTTAAATTCGGATATTGAGTATAAAAAGGAGGGCATCTAGGATGCCCTCCTAATGATTATTCAATAACAATCATCTTCTTAGTAGCACTGAAATCGTCAGTATCCAATTGGTAGTATAAAACTCCAGTTGCATCTAACTCAGCAGTTCTTACTGTTACCTTGTTGTAACCTTTAGCGTAGTCTCCTTCG
>CALFWO010000047.1 GCA_937928045.1 uncultured Saprospiraceae bacterium
AAACACCTCACATACGGCAGTTGGTGGTACTTGATCTTCAACATGAACATCATAGGTCAAGTTGGTTGCATTTCCACAGCAATCTTCAGTCCTAACTGTTACCTGGTGTGGAGGTTGATTACCAGTGCTAAACATTGTAGGTATCAATCCAGTAATTACGTATCTGTCAATAGCAGGTATGTATTCTACAGTTCCGGAACTTGAAACAACGGTGTAGTCTCCTGAGAAATCAGAACAGTTGTCCATGATCCAAGGCTGAGGAACAGTATAAGTAGCAGAACAAGTCCAAACATCAGTAGAGATTGTAACGTCATCTAAATCAGTAATTGTTGGTCCTTCATTGTCAGAGACCTTTATGGTTTGTGTATGATTAGTAAGTTCGCCAGTACACCAATCTAATATTGACCAATTACGTAATATTTTGAAACAACCATCTGAAGTTCCAGTTTGGCAAATATTAATTCTGATATCTTCAAAAGTATATTGAATATTACCACATGAAGCTCCTCCAGGAATTCCTGTTCCACTATATTTAACTAAACCACATGGATACAGTTCATCTTGAGGTGAAGGATGGCCAATATACAAATCATCAATATAATCTCCAGCGTCAATTACATTCCATCCTAAAACACCTCCGCAGAACGCAGTGCTAGCAGGTTCTCTATCTTCACAATTAAGTGAAGGTAAGTCTTGGTCATCAAAGTCGTTTGGTAAAATGATGTCTGCAACAGTACCTCTGATTAAATTAATTAATTCTGAACATGAAGTAGAATTACCATATAAATCCGTTGAAGTCCATGTTCGAGTAATTACTTTAGTAAAAGGATTACTAGGATCAGCAATACAATCAATATCATTTATTAAGTCAAAATAAGTTAGTGTTGCAATTCCACATCCGTCCCAATTTGTTACTGTATAGTCTTGGGTCCCATTTTGAGCAGCATCTTGGAAAACAATTGCAGAGCTCGGAAGTGGAAAATCAATTAATTGACCAACTTCAGGAATTAGGCTAGCAGTACATACCACGTCAACATCGGCACATTCTAAATTTGGAATTTGTTTATCTTCAACATAAATAGTTCCCCAACAATTATTTCCATCAGGTGCGGTAACTCTTGCATAAAGCGTTTGTCCAATATTACTTCCTGTAACTAGGGGAGAGGTTGGTACCATTTGGAACATGTGGACGTCGAAAAATAACTCTACGATGTAATTGTCATAACAGCCATAAGGACCACCTTCTAAAATATCATCTGCTCCGATTAATGCTTCACAATTTGCATCAAGCGATATTTGAATTCCTGATTGATTACATGCAATTGAAGAGACAGGGGCTGGGAATTCTAATATTTCAAAAGTGAAATCACAAGTACTTGTATTTCCACATGCATCTTCCGCTTCAAATTCATAAGAGTAAATACCGATTGGAAAGAAGTCTCCAGAAGTTAAATCTGGTCCTGAAACTTGAGTAACGGTTGGATTTGCACCGGAGCTGATTGAATAATGAACATTACCATTCCATGTTCTTGGATTAAATACACCACCTGTCCATATAGGTGTTCCTCTTCCTAGGCCTGCTGTAATTTGCATATTGGAATCAGTATAAGTATTCATGCCATTGGTATAATCTATGTTTGATCCACCATCAGTTTGGAATATATGAATTCCAAAAATTTGTCCAGGCTGAATGGTTAAACCACCTGCTGGCATTGGCGATGGATTTCCAGGTCCAGCAGAAATAACCATTACATCATCCAATAAGCTCCAAGCAGCCATATTGGTTTCATTTCCTGCATAACCACCATTTACATACCAGGCTCCAACTGTATGATTTGTTCCTGCGGCTGTTTCCAAGTGTACATCAAATGAATTAATTGTTAGCGGCTCGGTACCGATATTCTGAATATCAAACATGTTTCCTGCAAAACCATTATTGTCATTAAATGTAGTTCCAAGGAAAGTAGTCGTCATCATCATTTCACAGTTGTCCACTGCAAAAGGAAGTTGATAATTTAAGTATTTACCACATTCTCCTGGATCTAATGTTAATATTAAATCTTGCGGACAAGTAAGTACTGGAGCAAGGTTATCAACAACCGTAACGTCCGCGATACAAGTCGAAGTATTTCCACATTCATCAGTAACTGTCAAAGTTACAGGCACAACATTAGCACAGCCAGGTGTACCAATTGCTCCTAAATCCATGCAACTGAAAGTCGTTCTATCTAATTCCAAAGTAACAGCTCCACAGACGTCACTTGATCCGTTGTCGATTTGAGCTGCAGTTATAGTGGCCATTCCGTTTTCATCTAACTCTACAGTAATGTTCTGGCAAATTGCAGTTGGATTATCGTTATCAGCGATTGTAATAATTTGTTCTTGTTCGTTTTCATTTCCACATTCATCAGTAACGATCCAAGTTCTTGTAATTGTACCAGTACCAACACATCCCGTCAAATCTTCGTCATCTGAAAAATCAACATCTGGTCCCGAAGTAGCTGGAAGCGCAATAAAGGTCTGGTTTGTATTGAACGCTCCAGGAGTTTCAGCCATCGGGAAAACCCAAGTGAAATCACTCGCAATAGATCCCGAGCCTGTTTTTTGCAATGAAAATCCAACTGGATTCGAAGAGGCTTCAAAGAAGCCAACATCCATAGACATCAATCCTGCTGCAGGACCATTAGAAGCAGTAAATGAACCCTCATAGCTAAGGAACTCAATTACGTTTGTTCCTTGTACTAAAGCGATTCCGTCTGGTGCGCCATTTTGAATACCAGGAATTAAAAAAGACAAAGTACCGAAACCATTTCCTAAATCTGGAATCACTCCTGAAAGTGCCACGGTATTGTAGCTAGCACCACCATTTCCGTTATATAACACAATTGAAGATCCCGATAAGTTGACACCAGCGTTACCCGCGATTTCCACAAATTCACCAACATCACCGCCTCCATTGTCATAATGAAATTCATTGATCCACAAATTCATCGGTGAAGCTCCTGTACAATTATCCATAGCATCAGTTACATCTCCTGTAATTGTCAAATCTGTAGGATCTTGGTCACAAGTAATTGTGATGGCCGGTGGCACAGTAAATGTAGGCTCTGTAGAATCAATGATTTCGATTTCTTGTTCTAATTCTAATTCATTTCCACAGGCATCTACGATTAACCAAGTTCTAGTAATAATGCCAGTATAGCCACCACATTCTGATAAATCTTCTTCATCTGTATAAGATACACTTGGCATGGCATCACAATTATCCATGATCATTGTAGGCATTCCAGTAATCATCAAATCGGTTACATCATCACTACATTCTAATTCTATATCATCTGGTGCAATAGCGGTAGGTGGATCGTTGTCTTCAATAGTGATCAATTGATCCTCCATGGTTACATTTCCACAAGCGTCTTCAAGGATCCAAGTTCTTGTAGTCACCCCAACAAGACCATTACAATCAGGTGCTATCATATCAAAGAACATAGCCTCCAAACCAGCTGGGGGTGGGGGAGCTACCATATTTTGCAAGGCATTAATTAATCCAGGGGATTCTGGAGAAGGTCCTGACCATGTAAAATCCATTCCCATACTTCCAGTACCGATCAGTTGTAATGATTGTCCTACAGGTGTTCCACCAGGTTCAGAAATTCCAATATCTGTTGATGTTAATCCATTAGCAGGTCCGTTAGTCGCGGTGAAAGATCCTTCGTAACTCAAGAATTCAATGACTAATGTTCCGTTTTTAACTAGTGCAAAACCGTCAGGTGCACCATTCATAATTCCAGCAATCGGAAAAGATATTGCTCCAAATCCAGCTCCTTCATCAGGAATAATTCCGGATAAAGGGTTTGGTCCACCGGCAACACCTCCACCATTTCCGTTATATTCATATATTTCAAATACTCCTAAGTTTGCACCAGCTGTTCCAGCAATCTCTATAAATTCGCCAACGTCAGCGCCACTATTATCATAGTGAAATTCATTGATCCAAACAACTTCTGGCGCAGTTCCTCCTACATCACAATTATCCATTTCGTCAGTAACATCTCCTGTAAGCATCAAATCCATCGGATCTTGACCACACAATAATGTAATGTCATCCGGAACAGTAAATGTTGGAGCAACAGAATCTTCAATTGTAATTGTTTGATCACAACTAGCAGATTTACCTGCACCATCTGTCGCTATCCAAGTTCTAACAATGGTTCCAGTATAACCACCACAACCATCAAGCATTACAACATCAGTCGAAACAATTACAATTTCTGAAGGTACAGAACAATCATCCGTAGCAGTAGCCAAACCTGTGTTACTTGGTGAAGAATCAGCATCACATTCGATCGTTAAATCTGCAGGACATGTAATTACTGGAACTTCAAGATCAACAGGGGCAGCCACTGTAAAAGATTCAGTTTCTGTGCATGTGATTCCTCCTTGATCTGAAACGGTTACGGAATAAACTCCAGCCGATAAATTTGTAATATCTTCCGTAATTGCACCATTGCTCCAAACCACATCATAACCTGCTCCGGATGGGTTCGTCACAGTTAAATCAATAGATCCCAACATTCCACAATCTTCATCAGTTACAATTCCCGAAATGAGGGGAGCGGTAAATACTTCTATATTATCTGTAGCCATATCAGCGCCGATAGTGTAGGTTAAAGTGTGTGGACCAACACCGGCGGCAATTGGATCAAAGTTGTAGGTCATTCCGTTTCCAAGATCAGTTACACCATCTCCACCATAAATTCCTCCACTTGGTGTTCCTCCTGAAAGATTCATTTGGACTCCTGCATTCAAGCATATTAAATCTTCCGCAATTGTAAATTCAATTGGAGCTCCAGGTAGAACTCCTGTAATTACCAAATTGTCAAAAGCAACTTCTTCATTCGCGCCATCCATTCTAATTAGCATTCGAACAGACATCATAGTTGCGGATACACCCGATGTTTGGGCATTAGGAATCGTAAAACAAAAGTTTTGAGCCGTAGTCGTAATTTGTGGTCCATCACTTCCATCTCCATCTCCATCAATATCTTGATGAAGAGGTTCGTTAAAACTGTCTCCATTGTCAAAGTATCGAAATCTCAAACCATCAATATATAAAGGTTGAATGTCAGTATTATATTGAACGTCAAAATAGTCCATTGCGTCATATGCGCCGTTTCCAACACCATTATTATTACCTGCTGCTACATCCAGACAAACAGTAATGTTTTCATATCCAGCAATAGAAACATTGCTAAAAGCGATGTTCTGTTCAGCCAATCCATTTCCGCCTCCGTCATCAACATCTTCAGCAGCCCAGAAAATATTGACATCATCATCGAAACTATAATCGCCGCTAGAATTTGAAATGTCATTGCCTGTTGTTGACTGGAAATGATCATTACTTCCATCATTAAATTCTATAGAAGCTGTATAACCGATACCTCCGCCATCAAAATCTTCTGAACCCAATACAACTTGGGCAAAACTTAATTGGGTGAAAAAAACTAAAGTGACCGACAGAATGAGCATTCTGCAAAACTTGGTAAAGTTTACATCCATGGGAATAGAGAGTTTTACACAATCGAAACATTTCGACTGACATTCATGGTAAAACGGATTCCAGGATGTTAGAACAAGGAAGCTTCAAGGACGAATCTCCCTTGCCGTAAAGATAGATGCTTATTGGCTAAACGGGTATACCCAAAATATGGTATAGTTCGAGTGTAATATAGCAGGATTTTCCGTTGATGAATTGTTGAGAAAAATATGCTTTTTTGCCCCAATTTTGACCAATTTAACGTAAACTGTTGATTATCAAATATATGTGTAGATTTTTGAAATTTCATTTATTTCTAAAAGCTTGAGTCTTTAATTGTAAAACATCTAGCGGAAAAGCTATATGAGTGCGTGGTTCATCGAACTTTTAGCGGGTGATATAGATGGACAGAATGGATTTCAAAATTAATTTTTAGATCAAAGACATCACAAAGCCCTTGAAATCACTGCTTTACTCTACTTAATTCCTATAATTAATATTATGTTAAATAGAGATTTCGAAGCCCTTCCCTCCATTGGTCTGCTACAGATTTGATATTCACATCTTGAAAAGTTATTCATTCTCAAAAAAAATCTAATTATGAAAATCAATCTGCTTAGTATAACTCCCAGTCCTCTATATAGCGTATAAAAATTTTTGAAAGATTTTCTGCGTCATATATCGCACGGTGTGCTGTTCCTGTAAATTCGAATCGTTCTTTTCTTAATGCAGATTGCATTCCTAAGAGTTTTCCATTTTTGATTCTAGCATATTGATTTCTAACATTAATGAAAGGATCTAGCCAGTCATCTTCTATATTGTAAAGTTGACAATCTTGCACCAATTGTGTTTGATCAAACTTTCCCCAAGCGCATAGTCTGTATTCTTGTTCTATATCAATCCAATCTTGAAAGTCGACTACTACCCTGTCAAATTTTTCAGCTGCGTTGATTACTGATTGATCAATTTTCGTAAGCTTTTTACAATATGGTGAAAGAAATTGATGTAGATCAGGTTTAATAAAACGATCAAATCGATCTATGATATGACCAAATCGATCTATTTTAATGGCACCGATTTCTATGGTTTCTTGAACAAGGCCAGGATGACTATTTTCCCAGCATGTGGCCTCTAAATCATAAATAATAAAATTCATTTTCAACAATACATTTTCAAGGCCTTAAAACTGTAAGTTACATAAATAATTAGTGTAATTCTATGAAAGTAAATAAGGCTGTCCGGGCGCGCCATTCGTCGTTTCGCTTTGCTCATCCACTGATGTGGATATTGACAAATTTGTCAATACAACTCCTACCGCTGACAGAATTCCATGGGCAGCACAAGCTATTGATTAATTTGACTTACATTATATTTTTTCTAGCAATAGATCCTTAGATTTCCAATTTACTTTTTTGCTCAGGCCGTAATTTGTTAGTCTATTGTGGTAGTAATATAATGTTTTAAAATCTTGGGAAATAATTTCGCCAGACTTGTCAATAGTCAAAGGTTTTAATGCGTGATATGCACCAAGGTTAGCAATTCCATTTTGTACTAACTCAGGTGTATGTAACTTGATTTCTGGACTTAATCTAATTTGATTATTGGCTTCCATATCAATTAATACATCCTTAAGTTTATCAACAGAGTTTTCAACCAGCTTGATTGGGAAAGTGAAATCTTCAGGTGGCAAACGAAGTAAGCCAAATAAATCTAGTTTCCCATTTTGATTCTTAAAAATATTAAATACCGTAAAGGCTAATAAGTGACTACTTAAAACCACGTTTTCACGATGAAAACTGTCAACTATTTTATCTGCTAATATTTTTGTGTACTCAGCTTCACGTTGTAAATCTCCTTTAACTTGACCATCGGAAATGAAATAATCCTTTATGTTGACAATATTATTTCTATCATCAAAACTGTTGCCATCACTGTCAACAAAATTACCTAAGACATCCATCGGTTTTCCAAAGCTTAGTGTAATGTCAGAGCTCTCTGAAAATAATTCCCAAATAAACTTCAGAATTTTTCTTCTAGAATAAGAAGCATCTGGTGGTTGTATGAATTGTTCTTTTCCAGTGCGTTTTAAATGTTCTTCGATTAAAAATTTAGCTTCCAGAACAAAGTGGTAACTCAATATTAATGGAACAATGAAAATCTTATTTTCTTTATTGTTTGCGCAAAGAGCTCGTTGAGCTTCTACTGCAGTCCCCAATAATCCAAGTTTTAATTTTTTTTCTAGGGCTCCTGATCGACCACGAGTTCCACCAGGAAAGAATAAACTATTGGTGCCACGCTCAATCGATAATTTAGATTTAGATTTTAATACTTCAAGATAAATTGGATTCTTCTTTCTTCGATCCACACGGTAAGCACCTAACCGATTCATGTAATAGGCAGTATACCCGGTATTGTACAAATTCAAACCTGCGCCATAACTAAAGCTAGGCAAACCGAGCAAGGCATCCATGGCATAGCCAATTAAAATTGAATCCAGATTGCTGAAATGTGTTGGCGCTAATACAACAGTTCCTTTAGTCATCAAAGATCTTACACTATCCAATTGTCCGGTAACTTTTAAACTTTTTTCAAGACGTTGTTTGGACCCATATATTCTGCCTAGATTTCTTCCTTTAGCCGTATTTAATAAGCGATTAAAAAATAAAGTGAGAAATTTTCTCGCGAACAAGAATGTCTTAATATTAAATGTTCCAACAATCTCTTCTGAGTATCTTTCAATTATTAAATTTAGTATTTCTTGATTGTTAATTCGTGCTTCGTTGTCAGGTTTGTCTAACGAGCCCTTTAATAATTTCTTTCTTATGTTTTTCCAAAATGAACTGTCATCTGGCGGGTCAACTTTCCAAGGTTCTTCTTTAATTCTAATTCTTTCTTTGTAAACTGTTGATGCAATCCAATCGGTTACCATTTCTACTGGTTTCTGATTGATTTTATTTACTGAAAAATCGATAAGCTCTTTGATGAAATGTTCGCGATCTTCACTCAATTTGTAAATTGGCCAATCCGTAATATTTTCAATTACTGGTCCGTACGGGACTTTGTTTTTATTTGAATTATTTACTGACATGTTCCGCGTATTCTTTATTCACTTCTGCAATGTAATTTAGGATTTCTTCACGACCTATTCTTTTGTTCGCGGAGGTGATAAAATGCGGCGGCAGTTCTGCCCAGGTCTCTCCCATTTTTTCAAAGAATTGTTGCAAGTATTTTTCTCTTTTATCTTCTTTTTCTTTATCCGTTTTTGTGAAAACAATACAAAATGGAATGCGTTTTTCTCCAAGAGAATTTATAAATTCAAGATCTATTTTCTGAGGAGCAATTGAACCATCAACTAGCAAAAAAACACAGCAAAGCGGCGCACGATTATTTAAATAATAATTGATCATTTTACGCCATTCTTCTCTTTTTTTCTTGGAAATTTTAGCGTAGCCATAACCGGGTAAATCGACTAAATACCATTCATCGTTAACAACATAATAATTGAGGTGCTGAGTCTTACCTGGTTGATGCGACACTCTAGCCATATCCTTTCTCTCAGTAATCATATTTATCAATGAGGATTTACCAACATTTGAACGGCCAATAAAAGCGTATTCTGGTTTGCCATCCTTTGGGCATTGCGATTCTCGCTCAAAACTGCCTATAAAATTCGTAGAGTGTAATATCATTAAACGTAAAGTTAAGGAAAAAGCCTTTAGGTTAAGCTATGGTTAAAGCATATGATTTTTGTGACTAACTACATTTGATCAGTCGTTTTGCTGATAACTAAAAGAAAATACTCATATGAAAAAATTACTGTTTGTATTAACCCTGGGAGTTTTAGCATTTCAAACTCAAGCTCAAGTAAGATTTGGCCTGAAAGCAGGCGTTACAACTGGTGCGTTAGGCACTGATGATTTGACTTTTGTCGATCGAAATTCACTAGAAACCATCAAGTTAGGTGTTCAAGATGCTAACTATGGCTTTCATTTTGGTGCTTCATTTCAAATAAAGACTGGACTGTTCTTTTTACAGCCGGAGATTCTTTTGAATTCTCAGAATGTGGATTATAGACTTACTGACTTTTCTGAAGGTCCAGCTTTTACGAGAATTGTCAACGAAACATATAATACAATAGACATTCCAATACTTGTTGGTTTCAAATTAGGACCATTAAGAGCCGGTCTTGGACCGGTGGGAAAGGTACACTTGAATAATACTGCAGGAATAACTGATTTCCAGGGAATTAAGGAGGATTTTAAAGCTGTAGCTTTAGGTTATCAGGCGGGTATTGGCTTGAATCTTTGGAAATTGACTGTTGATCTTCGAATGGAAAGATCGTTTGACCAATTTGGTGAACAAATCACTGTATTTGGTCAAAATGCAAACTTTGCTCAATCTCAAAAGAAGTTATCTTTCTCAGTCGGATATCTTTTTTAATTATTTAAAGTTTTCCAAAAATCAGGGCTTTGATATTTTCGAGGCCCTGATTTATTTTGGATCGATCACAATCAATTTTTTTCCTGAACATCCCAACTCTATTTTATTTACTTTTGCCCTTAGAAATTCATAAATCATCTAAAAAAAGAGTAAACAAATGGGATTATTTTCATTTATCAAAAATGCTGGAGCTAAGATTTTTAACAGAAACAAGACTGAAGAAGCAGCTTCACCAGTGGAATTATCAAGAGAAGATGCGCTTAAGGCGGAAGTTGCAAAACTAGGAATACCTGTAAGTGGATTGGATATTGAATTATGTGAGCAAGTGATTGTGAAAGGTCGAACTGGTACAAGTGCTGAAAGAGAGAAAGTAATTTTAGCATTGGGAAATGTAGAGGGAATTGGCTGTGTTGAAGATCACATCGATGTGGATAATCCCGAACCTGAAGCAAACTTTTATACTGTCCAAAAAGGAGATTCTCTCTCTTTGATTTCAAAAGCGCAATATGGAGATCCCATGAAATACAATGCGATTTTTGAAGCAAATAAGCCGATGTTAAGTCATCCAGATAAAATTTATCCGGGTCAGGTTTTAAGAATTCCTGTTTTGTAATAACCGGTAAAACGATAAAAAAATGGCCACAACGTGAATATGTTGTGGCCATTTTTCGTTTAGATTGATCTGTATGGGTTAAACATTGTTGAAAACGAACAACTAGTTAGGAATTACGTATCTTAGTAAGTGAGCAAAAGCTCCAATGGAACCAATTTTCGGGTGAAAGCCTGATACACTACTATGAACACACTTCGACTGAATATTGCAATCGCAATACTGTTCCTCCTTATTGGAGGTACTCTAAATGCTCAATTGTCTATCAATGAGTGGATGCCAGACAATGTACAAGCTATTCCAGATGAATTTGGTGAGTATGACGATTGGATAGAATTGTACAATTCGTCTGATGCCCCTATTGATTTGCAAGGTTACTATCTTTCTGATGATGATTCCAATCCACTGAAATTTCAAATTTCTGATTCTTACATAATCCCTGCGGATGGATTTATTTTGTTTTGGGCGGATAAAGATGTCGATCAAGGAACTGGTCATTTAGGTTTCAAACTTAGTTCTACTGGTGAATCTATTTTGCTTTCTGACCCAATAGGGAATTTGTTAGATGTGGTTGAATTTGGAAATATATCGACGGATTTCAGCATGGGAGCTTTTCCGAATGGAAGTAATAATTTTTTCTTTTTTGAGGACGATACTCCCGGAACTAGCAATGATATAATTGGTGATCCGGCTGGTCTAGAAAGTCCAGTGATTTCAATTAAATCGGGTTTTTACCCTAGTAATATTGATGTGAATTTATCTGCTTCTGATCCGAGTATAGATATTTATTACACCTTAGATGGCTCCGCACCAAATGAAAATTCATTTTTATTTAGTGGCTCCATTTTAATAGATCATACCACAGTTTTAAGAGCGATTAGTCGAAAGGACGGATTTCCCAATAGTGAAATTTCTAGTGCGATCTATTATTTCGGTGTAAGCACTACTCTACCAACTTTATCAATAATCGGTGATCCAAATGATTTTTTTGGTTTAGAAGGAATTTATAGTAATCCATATGAGAGTGGATCAGATTGGGAACGATATTGTCAAATTCAATATTTCGAAAACGATCAGTTAGAATTTGATGTCAATTGTGGAATAAGAATTCAAGGTTCTAGTTCTGTTGGTAATGATAAAAAATCTTTTAGACTTTTCTTTGAGTCGGAATATGGACAAAAATGGTTGGATTATGATTTGTTTGAAGAGAACGAAGTGGATCGGTTTCGTAACTTAGTTTTGCGATCAGGATATGATGATGATTTAACAAATAGTACCGGTACGCTTTTGCGTGATCCTTTTTGTAGTAATGAATATAAAAAATTGGATGGACTTACTTCAGATGCTAAATGGGTTACATTAACAATCAATGGCGACTATTGGGGAATCTATGAAATTCGAGAATCGGTAAACGAACATTTTATAAAGTCTCAAAATGATTGGGATGAATTTGATATGATCCGATTTACAAAACAAGGACCGGAATTGAAAGAAGGTTCGATGGAGGATTGGGATATGATGACAGACTTTTTGATGAATAATGATTTGTCTGACTCTAGTAATTATAAAATAGCTACATCACTAATAGATGAAGAAAATTTGATCAACCTTTTGGCTTTTGTAAATACAACAGCATATTCTAGTTGGACATGGGGAGTTAGTGCTTATAAAAATTCTAATGCCAGTTCCAAATGGAAATTTACTGTTTGGGATATGGATCGAAGTTTATTTCAGAATGGATGGAATAATTTTGATGAATTCGAAAATACAGATGGAATATACTGGGCCAATTTTATTCCTCAAGCATTTATTGAAAATATTGATTTTAGAAATAAATTGTTGATAAAAACAGCTGATTTAATTAATTCAGATTTTCGTTCAAATGAGGCATTGGCCTCTTTGGAAATTGTCAAAAATGAAATAGCAGCAGAGATCGATGACGAATTAAATCGTTGGGTGCCAGGTGGAACCTACGCCGATTGGGAAGAAGAAGTAGGAGATGTAGAATATTTCGTTGATAATCGCGGGGAGACTATCTTAGAACATGCGTTAGGTAGATTTGATATTCCAGCAACGAATAAGATTGTTTTGGATATTGATGGAATGGGTGATTTGCAAGTTAACAGTTTGTCGGTTGGGGAGTTTCCTTGGGAAGGAAAATATTTTGAGTCAATTCCCACTTCTATAATAGCTCAACCTAATCCAGGATACTACTTTTCACATTGGTCAGATTCTAATATTCCAAATGAATCAAGTGTCTCAATTGATTATTCTGGGACCAAGCAATTGACAGCCCATTTTGAATCTGGTAATACCGATTCACATAACATAGTTATTAATGAAATCAATTATAACTCGGCGGATAGTATTAATTCTGGAGACTGGATAGAATTATACAATCAAGGAAATCAGACTGCAACTTTAGAAGGTTGGTACTTGTCCGATGAAAACGGGAATTATTTTTCATTAAGTTCTATTTCCATTTTGACAGGCGAATATTTAGTAATCGCTGAAGATGTAGATCAGTTTCATTCGATTTATCCAAATGTTAATAATGTAATTGGCGAATTTGGAGTTCAGGGGGATTGGAGTTTTGGTTTCAGTAATGCTGGCGAAAAGTTGAGTTTTATTAATTCGGACTCTAGTTTTATTGACTTCGTTGATTATAACGATAAGTCTCCTTGGCCTATAAATGCAGATGGTGAGGGCGCTACCCTACAGTTAATCTCGCCAGATTTGGATAACAACCTAGCTGGAAATTGGATTGGTGACTTCCCCACTCCAGGGAAAGAGAATTTTACCGGCGGCAAATTGGATCAAATGATTTCTTTTGTCCCAGTTACCGGGAAAATTGCAACGGACGAACCTTTCGACATATTGGCTTCAAGTACCTCCATGCTACCAATTGAATTAGAATTGATATCAGGTCCAGGTGCCTTAGATGGTAATATTTTAACATTGGATGGAGTCGCAGGCGTTTTTGTTTTTTCCGCCAACCAACAAGGAAATGAAGCTTACTATCCCGCTAATGAACTGATTTTTCAAATTATAGTTGACAAAGCTCCTCAGTCAATTGACTATGATTCTATTGCCGATCAACGGCCTTCTGTCGGAAATTTAAACATAATGGCCAATGCTACTTCAGGTTTGGAGATAGATTTAGAATTAATTTTGGGGCCAGCTAGTTTGGACGGTTCTATGTTGACGTTGACGGGAGAAGTTGGAGAAGTAGTGATAGCATTGAATCAACTTGGCGATGATACCTATTCACAAGCTAGTGAAAAATTGATTCAGTTTGAAGTTTACAAATTGGAGCAAAGTATTTCAATAACTGAAATTCAAAATCAATTTACAATTGCAAATCCTTTCGATATCGAGGCTCAATCAGATGCATTTTTGCCGTTGGAATATAACCTAGTTTCTGGCCCAGCAACTTTAGATGGAAAAACAATTACTCTAAATAGGACCTCAGGCACTGTAATTTTTGAAGTGAATCAAATTGGGTCAATTGATTATTATGAAGCTTCGGAGATGTCTTCTTTTGAGGTGTTGAAAACTGAACAAGTTATTGATTTCCCAATGTTGATGAATCAATTAAATACAGCTCTACCTTTTAAAATATTTGCCTCCGCTACTTCAGATCTCTCGGTTGGTTTTGAAGTAATTAGTGGACCAGCTGTAATTGTTGGTGATTCTGTATTTCTAACTGGAGAAGTTGGATTGGTTGAAATAACAGCGAGTCAAACTGGAGATGAAACTTACACCGCCGCTCAAGAAGTCATTCAATCGTTTCAAGTAACTGCAGAGCCTTTATTAGATCAAGTAATTACTTGGACAGCGATTGATGATAAATATACTTTTGACCTGCCTTTTGTTGTTTATGCCGAAGCTAGTTCGGAGTTACCAATTGTTTATGAAATCGAAAGTGGTCCGGCGACAGTATACTTGGATACGGTTTTACTTGCTGGCGAGCCCGGAGAGGTTTTTATTAGAGCAACTCAACTTGGAAATGAAGATTATAATCCCGCTTCTGCAATAATTGGATTTGAGGTAGTTGAAATTGTTCCAGAAAATCAAACCATAAACTTTGAGACTATAGATGATAAGTTGATTAATGATCCTGATTTTCAACTATTTGCTTCTGCTAGTTCAGGCCTTAATGTTAATTTCGAAATAATATCAGGTCCGGCAACGATTTTTGGTGATGTTATTCAGTTGGACGGTTTAGTCGGAACAGTTATAATTCGCGCTTATCAAGATGGTAATAACTTTTACAATCCTGCAGAGGCATTTCAAGAATTCAAAGTAGAGATGGTTTCTGGAATTTTTAAATTCGAAAATAAAGAAGTCGCTGTTTATCCAAACCCATCTGAAGGAATTATTCAAATTACATCTTCCGCAAAATTTAATTCTGTTGAAATCTATAATGTTATAGGTCAAGTCGTTTGGACAGCTAAGCAGGTTACTGTTCTTAATCAGAATTCAATAAATCTTGATTTAGCACATTTAGAAGCCGGAATTTATAAATTGGTTGTAACTGACCCAGATGGTAGGAATTCATCTAAATCTATAGTGATCAAATAGATTTTTTCGGCCCATTAATTGTATTTGATATCATTACCATATATCGATCTTTATCAAATTTTGTTAAATCTACCTTTAATGTTTCAAATATTTAATTCGAAAATCATTGTTTTATTAGGCGCGTTTTTGATCATTATACCTTCTGCTTGTATTTTGGATGAATCTTCCAGAGATAATAATCTGATGGCAGATAACCTACTAAAGGATGTTTTAGAAAACCCTGAAGACGATGTTATATTAGGCCAGATCATAGCATCAGCTGAAGGTAATTTAGAATTCGAAATGATCAGTTCTGATCCAATAGGTGCATTGAGAGTAGACTCTGAAATGGGTACGCTACATGCTGCTATGCCGGAATTGTTTGATTACGAAGAACGCACTGTTGTAAGCGGAGTTGTGAAAACTATCTCAGGTGAGGATGTCAAAGAAGTCACTGTAACTTTTAATATTCTCGATGTGGAAGCTCCTATTGAGGATTTTAATAAGTTTACCAAGAACTGGAAGACTGATAAATTTTCATGGAATGGTGTATTCTCAACTATGGATATGCATTCTTGCAGGCTAGACGATCAAATGTCTTTGTCCGGTACTGGCAACTATACTTTTGATGGCGGCGAGCTTTGTGGTGAAGAAGACAATCAGCAATTCAGAAGCGGTACTTGGTCATTGGACGAAAACTTAAGATTTATTATTTTTGATAAAGGCTCTGATAAGGAGCTTCGGGTGGATATTGACAATTTTCAAGATGGTCGACTTTCATTAAGTACTACTTATATGGGCATTTTGGTTAGTGGGGAATATATTCAGTAGCAGTCGATTGCAACTCCATCCATTTATTCGATAATTACCTTTTTGCCAAGGAACTTAGGCGATTTATTAAAAAGTAAGTCTAAAACCATTTTAGCTCTTGCGAATTTCTCTCTAATCATCGTTTTAGCACCATAACGACTTGAAACATCTCGTGCATTAAAGCCAACAGCTTCAATACCTTTATTTTTAGCAATGTATATTGCTCTTTCATTATGAAATGGTTGGGAAATAATAGTAAGCTTTCTTTGTCCAAATATTTCTTTAGCTCGTACCACGGAGTCCAATGTTCTGAATCCTGCATAATCTTTATAAATTTTGTCTTTTGGAATCCCTGCGGCTATTAGATCCATTTGCATATCAGTTGGTTCATCGTATTCTTTTCGACTATTATCTCCAGAAACAAGAATGAACTCAATTTTCTTCGAATTGTACAACTCAATGGCCGCTTCGATGCGGTATTTGTAATACAAATTTTCTTGACCATTCGACAGCACTTTTCTAGTTCCCAGTAAAAGTCCAACACGATTTTCTTCAATATTTTGCGGCTCACTTTTAAGAGCTTTTTCCGTACTTGTTGTTACGGAGTAGTCAGAAACAAGAAGAAATATGATTATTGATATTGTAAAGAATATGACTACAGCTATATAAAATTTTATTTTCATAGTATTCCAGATGTCAATGTAAATGGTAAAAAATAACTAGCTTTACCAAGTGCTAGTTCAAGTTATTTGAACGATAATAGATGGTTAATGTATTGTGTATTCGTACTGATATTTGATACCATTTTTCCCTTTGATTTTGAAGGTATTCTGATCTAGCTTATTTGGAAAATATTATTTATCTAATTTGTCATCGATGTTCAAACGTTTTAAGCCTGCCTTTTGGGTTTACAATTTTTTTAAAAAATCGGAATTAAAACACAATATTCCACTGTACAAAAAGTACGGAATAAAGAAAAGGTATTTTGATTCCATTTCAAGTGAAGACTTTAAAAATCTACCAGAAAAACAAAACAAATATGATCGTTTGGATTCTAATGATCATATGGAGCAAGATGTACTTTGGAATAGTGTCGAACAGCGGTTTTATCCTGCACTAAAAAAATGGTCAAGAGATGGCTATGTCATTTTGGATAAATTTTTTGACGAAGAAAAGGTGGAAGCTATCAATAATGAGATTGATAAATTGATTCAGAATAAAGATGTAAAATTTAGATACAACGGGAAGAAAATAATGTTTTCATTTCATCTCTCCAAGTTAGTGCATGAAGTGGGTGTGCATGAAGAGTTAATGACAATATTGAATTTATTGATGGGGAAAAAAGTGGATTTATTTTCAAGCATAAACTTTATTAAAGGCTCAGAACAACGAACTCATTCAGATTCTATTCACATGTCTACATATCCACAAGGCAATCTTATAGCGGTCTGGATCGCATTAGAAGACATAGGAAAGGATCAGGGACCTTTACACTATTATCCGGGATCGCACAAACTACCCTACTTAATGAATCGAGACTTTGATAATGTAGGAAACAACTTATTTTTAGGACCAAAGTCTTATCCTGAATATGAGGACAGAATCGAAGAATTAATCGAAGAAAAACAACTTAAGAAAGCTTCTTTCAACGCAAGAAAAGGAGATATACTGATCTGGCATGCAAATTTATTGCACGGTGGTAACGGGATGACTGATAAAAATCTCACCAGGAAAAGTATGGTATTTCACTACTATTCACAAGATGCAATTTGTTACCATGAAGTTAGTCAAAGACCAAGTTTCAAAAAAGCTATGATCTGACTTTTCCCGTAAATACACTTGCTTTGCTATTCCAAGGATTTCCTGATGCTCTTCGCAGCATTACGATTTGACCAACATGCCACACTGCATCTTCGAGTGGTCCGTTTAGCGCGTTCCAAAAAGGATATTCAGATGTCTTTTCTCTCCTCTCAAAAATGATCTTCATTTGGGCCATTGTTGGCTTGTCAGCTTCTTGTAATAACTGAGCTGCTCGTTCAAAATTCAACAAAGTTTCTTTTCGCAGCGATTCGTATGTTTTTTTAGTCTTATCGTTTCCATTCGGAGTCGATGTTACTGCGTTTAAGAAAAATTGAGATAGTCCGCAAATATGTTCCATTGTTTCAAAGACTGTTCTTCCAGTTTCCGATGCTTTGTATTCTAAATCCTCTTCACGGAGATCAATTGTAGCCCAGTAATATCTGAATCCCAGCCCTTGAACCATTCTAGATGTAATGGTTCCTACCGTAAATTCCTCTGGTGCTTCAGGAATTTCATAAAAAGGTAATTTGTCAAGCATGACTGTATTTTCTTGTGCCTGCGTTGGTAGAGCTAATATAAAAAGAAATGAATATAGAAGAATTGATGAATATTTCATTTATGATAAATTAAAGAGAACTAAAGATTATTTATTGCAAGATTTTTATTTTTTCGGCTTACGATTAAATAAGCCACCAAAACATTGGGAACCCAACTAAGCCATCCGACATAAAGATAAGCAGTATTAAATGACCCTAAGAAATAAATTAATATAGGGAGCCAAAATCTCAAAGTTACTGCTGAAAAACAAATTGCATAACTATAAATCATAAAATTTTCATGAGCTTGAATATTGCCATTTTTGATCGCTCTGTAAGACATGATCGTTGTAAATAACCAAGTTATTCCACTAGCTGAAAATGCAATCACATTTGGTAGACCACCAGTTGCGAATTGCGCAATGTAAAGACTGCTGCAACCACTTATTAATACAGAGACTACATAAATCTTTCCGATTAACCTGTGTATAGAAATTCTATTTTATCTAAGCTTGGAGTTGAATTGAATCCAGCCAATCAGCAGCGCTACTCCCCCAAAAACGATGTGTCCGTAAAAATTAATATTCCAAAGGTTGTCTAGGAGTAATTCTTGTGTTTTAGTAGACAATAATCCGAAATTTCTGTCTAAAAGGAAATAGGTAACTGGATACAAACCAATAAGTACACAAAGGCCTCCAAAGAACCACCACTTTAAGACATTCAAAAATTTCTTCATATTAAAAGACGAATATTTGTATGCACAAGTTAATTATTATTCAAGCTTGCAATAGGATGTTATAAACGATAACATTTTTTTCTCTAGTAGTTGTCTTGTAAAATTTTAATACTCATATTATTTGCATTGAATTCAGCAGCTGCTCCAATTGGAAATGTACATTGATTATCTATATGCCCAAATGAGAAACCATAAACCGAGGGAATCTTCAGTGGCTTGATCCTATCGGTAATCACTTCAGCAAGTGTCAAGTCAATTTCATTTTTTCTATGACATCCGGCAAATATTCCAAGAACTACTGCCTTCGCTTTTTCAAAGAATCCGGCAGATAATAATTGGGTGAGCATACGATCAACTCGATAAGGTTCTTCTCCTATGTCTTCTATAAATACGATTCTGTTCGTTGTTCTGACCTGATGTTTAGTCCCGATAAGAGATACCAACAATGAAAGATTACCGCCCGCCAATTTCCCTTGGGCTGTTCCGGGATTTATTTGAAACGATTTATAAACTTGCTTGTTCAACCCTTCTTTTTCATTTTGACTTGCAAGATTTATTAAATGTGGTTCATTTAATCCAAAGATTGGTGCAAGATGTTCCTTTGTATAGTTAGTAAATGAAGAGGAGCCAACGGGGGCATGAAAACATGGGGAACCTGTCTTTTGATAAATAGTATTCAGCAAAGCGGTAATATCGCTATAGCCTAAAAGTGGCTTAGGATTTTTTTTGATCAAACTAAAATCTAGCTGATCTAATATTCTAGTTGCACCATAACCTCCCCTGACGCACCAAATTCCGGCAATAGCTGGGTCTTCATACATTGCATGCAATTCCTTGAGTCTTCGACTATCGGATCCAGCTAGATAGCCTTTAACCTCCAAAATGCTTTTATTATATTTGACTTTAAAACCCAAAGACTTTAGATTGTTGGAAGCCTTTTCGATTCTATCTTGGTTAATTTTTCCAGCTGGAGCTATTAAACCAATAGTATCTCCAGGCTTAAGTGGTTTGTATTTTTTCAAACTAAAATGATAGAAAGGTGAAGGAAAAAAGGAAATAACCGCAGATTTAAGTGCTATTTTTTGAAATTTCCTTCTGTTCATACTCAAATATAGTTAAGAAAGCGATAAAAGCTTTTGATAAAAATTATTTATTGCAGATTGAATTAAATAAATCAGGTTATACTAGTTGCACAGATTTTCGTTAAACAGGTCTATCGAAAAATACTGGCATAGCAACTACACCAAAATTAAAAAGGTCAAATTTATTTTAAGATTTTTTGAACCAATCGAAGGATGTCCTTTTTAAATATCGTCTAACCCTTGTGCCATATTAACTAAATTAAAAAAAATAAACAAAGTAATAAATTATGAAAAATTTTGGAATTTTAATCCTACTTGTAAGTGTGCTTTCGTTCACTTCTTCCTGTAAATCTCAAAAAGATGCAGTTGCTGAAAAACCCGTTCAGCAAATGGAAAAACCAAATGATCTAGAAGAAAGAAAAGGACCACCAGATGAAGATCGAATGGTAGATCGCTTTAATAAAATGGATATCAATGGTGATGGTAGATTGTCCAAGAATGAAATAAAAGGCCCAATGCTTGAAAAATTTGACAGAATTGATACGAATAATGATGGGACTTTGTCATTAGAGGAATTGAAAAAAGCGCCTCGTCCTCCAAAAGGTCAAAGACCGCGCAAAGGTTAAATAAAGAAAAGTAAGTATACATTATTTTAGAAAGAGGCAATTGAATTCATTTTCATTGTCTCTTTTTATTTGTTTAAAAGCCAATAAGCAAATATCCCATAACTTTCATTTCTTGTTCCAATCTATCAACTAATTCTGTGTTTCGAAAAAATAAATTTGAAATCTTTAAGAACAAAAGTTCGACTTAGTTATATTCCATATATTTATGGTAAATGAAAATGCCTTTTATGAATCACCTAAAGTTAGTATTACTATCATTATCTTTTTTTTGTAGCTGCTCAACAGTGGATCAGTCGAAGCTTAATGGACACTGGAAAAATGAAACTTGGGAATTTAATTTTGCTGAAGACAAATCTTGCAGCATGGGAATGAACGGAGTGAATAAAACCAATTTAAAATACAGCCTTTTAGGGAACGCGATTGAGATATCCGAAAACGGAAGAGTTATTGTCAGTGGTTTAACGATTAAGCGCCTTTCTAGTGACACCCTAATTATCCAATTTCGAAATCTAGTAGGATCAGGAGATCATATGGATAACGATCAAGTTTTATTAAGAGAAAAATAGTCTCACTAAATTGCTATGAACCCACTCTTTTTATTAAAAGTCTCTCGACCGGGTCTTTGGTTCGCAACCGTCTGGTTATACTTGTTACCGACAAGTCAACAAAGTGAAATTTGGTATTCTCCGATTTTCTGGCTAGGCCTAATTTACGTTTGTTTTCCATTAAACCTTTTAGTATATGGATGGAATGATTCTGTGGATTATGATACGGATCAATTAAATATCCGAAAAGATAGTTTTTGGTTTGGGGCAAAAGGAACGCAAAAACAATTGCAGAATTTATGGAAGCCAATTCTAGTTACACAGCTCTTGTTTTATCCTTTGCTCATATGGTTTGGTGGTTGGCAAATGATTCCTTTGCTATTCGGAATGTTGCTAGTAAACTATCTTTATAATTTGCCGGAAAAAGGATTGCGAGGAAAACCACCGTTGGAACTTTTATGCCAAGTTGGTTACTTGTTAATTGCTCCTTTGAGTATCTATTTGAATCAAGTTGATCACCTTCCTTTTGCAACATATCTTTACTTATTTCTTTTTGCTGTGCAATCTCATATCATGGGAGAGGTCATGGATATTGAACCAGATAGAAAATCCAATCGAAAGACTACCGCTACCGTTTTAGGAACGGCCAAAACAAAAATGATCATTATGCTTTTGGTTTTAATAGAAGTAATATTACTACTATTCTATTTTAATGATAAATTTTTTGCAGGCTTTTTGGGACTTGGACTAGTTTGGTTACTAATCGATCTATTGATAATTTTCAAGACAAAAAAATATACTCTGGGTCAGATGAAACTCTTCGCATTTGGATCAAATGCACTGGCTGTGATTAGTATGGTCTACGTATGGATATCGGGTTGTTTACTGGGTTGATTCAATAGCTAAAGGGCAATAAATATTCCTTAGTTGGCTTTCCAGAAGTAAGGCGTCAATATTACTAGAACTGTGAACAATTCTAATCTTCCAACGATCATTAGGCCTGACAAGTATACCTTTCCAAATGCCGGTACCTCCGCAAAATTATCAATAGGTCCAACAGAACCAATTGCTGGTCCAACATTTCCAAGGCATGTCGCTACTGCTCCAAGTGCAGTGAAAATCGGTTCATCCATTGTTTGATTAAAGACCAAACTCATCAGCAATGAACTAACTCCAAACAAAAGTACATACAACAGGAAGAAAACCAAGATATGCGTTACAATCTTCGGAGCTACAAGGTTCTTATCAATTTTCAACCTTATCAAAGCTTTTGGATGTAGCATTCTTTTGAATTCTAGAAAAGAATTTTTATAAAAGACTAAATGCCTGATCACCTTAATACCACCACTAGTAGAACCAGCACAAGCACCAGTAAATAATAGGAAGAAAAACATCATAGTAAGAAAGGGACTCCAAGCCGTATAATCTGCCGTTACAAATCCAGTCGTTGTAACAATGGATAAAATTTGAAAGGTGCCTTCTCTAAAAGATTGTTCAAATGGCATGTCAGAGGCAAAGTGAATTGATAAAGTCACAATTATCGATAATGCAAAGAGTCCAATTACATAAGTTTTTAATTCATCCGATGCCCAGACTCTTTTAAATTTCCCTTTAAGACTCAAGTAGATTAAGGCATAGTTCATTCCCGCGATAAACATAAATATCATAACAATGTAATGAACAATAGGTCCAAAATGTGCAAGCGAATTATTTTTTGTAGAAAATCCTCCGGTTGACATTGTTGTCAGCGCATGGTTTATGGAATCAAAGGCATTTAGACCTCCTAATGTGTAAAGTATTATGCCGAGTACTGCCGTCAGCGAAACGTAAATCAGCCAAAGTCTTTTCGCGGTTTCTTTAATCCTAGGATGTATTTTATCTGAAGTTGGACCTGGAGCTTCTGCTACGAAAAGTTCTACCCCTCCTATGCCAAGCAAAGGAAATATTGCAACAGTTAGAACAATTATTCCCATTCCTCCGATCCACTGTGTTAATGATCTCCAAAGCAATATTCCTTGTGGCAATTCTTCAATATTTGAGAATACCGATGCGCCAGTTGTAGTCAATCCCGAAGTAGATTCAAACAATGCTTTGCTAAATTCATTTAGTTCTCCAGAAAGCAAATATGGTAATGCAGAAAAAAGACATAGTACAATCCATCCCAAGGCAACCACTAAATATCCCTCTCTTTTTCCGATTGTTGAACTCTTTGGTTTTACTCTTGATAAGACTAGCCCAATTACCCCGCAAATTAGAATAGCATATAAAAAACCGAATAAATCTGTTGCACCACATATTAAGGAACAAAGAGCAGGAAGGATCATGAAGCCACCAAGAATGAGTAGCAACACACCAAAAACCTGAATGATTATTCTGAAATTTAACATGCTTAGTGAAAAATTGATTCAACAACTTTTATCGCAGTAGGAAGGACGAAAACAACTACTTTGTCGTCAACTTCCAACTGAAAATTGTCATTAGGTATTAAGCCTTTGTCCGCTCTGATTACACCGATTATTTTTGCGTCTTTTGGTAAGTGTAGTTCTGAAAGTGGAACATGTACTACTCTATTGTTTCTATGAACTTCAAATTCAATGATCTCTGCTTCCACTCCATGCAATGAAGCGATTGCTTCTACTTTTCCCTTTCGAATAAATCTAAAAATATTGTTTGCAGCAATTAATTTTTTATTAATTAGTGTATCGACTCCAATATCTTGGGAAACATGGGTGTAGGCATTATTGTCAACGTGCGCTATAGTTTTATAGACACCAAATTTCTCGGCTGTGAGACTTGCGACAATATTATTTCCTGAGTTTGGTGTCAACGCGATGAATGCGTCCATTCGCTCCAATCCCTCTTCTCTCAATTGAGCAATATCAGATTCGTTGGCATGGACAATCATGGCATCATCCAATTCCGAAATGAATTTTTTACAGATATTTTCTTCTTTTATCACGACCGTTACCGAAAAGTCTTGTTCCAATATTTTGGCAGTTTCTAATGCGATATCGGTACCTCCAATAATCATTATTCGCTTTACTTTTTTCAAAGTCTTTCCAGCAAATCGATTTAGGGCATCAAAAGATTTATCGTTGGTCGCAAGGTATATATGATCGCCACTCTCAATCTGCATATTGCCCTCAGGAATAATTGTATTTCCCTCTCGAAGAATTGCTACAGTTCGCATCAAAAATTCAGGATTTTTATTTTCCATGGTTTGGAAAGATTTTCCTACCAATTTTGAGTCATTGTCTGCGGTCAATCCAATGATGGATAATTTGCCATCTTCAAAGTCAAAAACATCCGTTGCAGACACTCTTTTGACAAGTCGTTCGATTTCTTGCGCACCGAGTAGTAATGGAGAGATCATGTTATTTATCCCAAGTTGTTGGAAGTATTCTCTTTGGTTCTCTTCTAAATATTCCGAATTTTTGACTCTAGCTATCGTTTTGCGTGCTCCCATACGCTTCGCTAGAATACAAGCAAGCATGTTAGTGGTTTCATAGGTTGTAACCGCTATAAAAAGATGCGCCTTATTAACATCGGCCTTTTCTAAAATGGCCAATGATGTGACATCACCTTTTATCGTGAGCACATCCAGATGGTTTACTGCATATTGCAATAGAGACTCATCAGTGTCAATCAGGATAATATTTTGATTTTCAATGGCTAATAATTCTGCCAAATGGAAGCCAACATCTCCTGCTCCTGCAATGATAATATTCATAATGTACTAGGAACCAGTGTTTAGTGCCGTAAATATTGCTCGGTTTGGAAAACCATTCATACTATTTTATATCTGTTTAAGGTCAACCTTATTTTCCAGTTTCTTTAGGGAATCTTAGTTTGACGTGGCAAATGTACAATGCTAGTCAGCAATAATGCAAATGTATTTTTTGTCTTGTATAGCAGAAATATAATTTATTTGAATATTTGTTATCTTATTTGTTTCAAAATGCTATGCGCCCAAGGATCATTTTGCTTGATTTTATTTCTAATGCCGTGCTTGATGATCCATTTTCTACTTTTGGAAGCATCAAGTATCCACGAATCAATAAGCAGCCTACCTTTTGTCAAATTGTCTTTGAGAATATCATTAATGCAGTTTGAAACTGATTTTTGAACATACTTCGATTCATCATCTTTTAAGTTTTCAAGTATTGTAAAAATTGGAGTTGGATCATCTACAAACATAGTCAATTGGGTGGCCCATGGCAGCCTCGGCCGACATCCTTCGGAAGACAATCGTCGGATGTGCTTGTTTTTATTTTTGCTCCATTTTCTCATTTGGGACACTGTTTTATCAGGGTATTTTTCAATGAAGGGTCTAATACAATATTCACCAGTGTTTCTTTTTGTAATTTCTTCTATGGCTTTCATGGATTTCTTGAAATCATCCAAACCATAATTTTCAACAAACTTTGCGATAGGCATTATCCAATAATATTTTTTAAACATCCCCGTTTCTTCGGTATTTTCTGGCCCAAGAATATTTAACAATATTTCAATCTTATTAGCAAAGGTTCCATTTAAAGATTCATTAAGCAATTTTGCAAAGAGGGTCACTCGATCTTTAAGCTCTAATTCATCAATATTCTTTTCAATAGTACTTGTGAAATGTTTACTGTTAAATGCTGAAGTAGTAGAATTAATTTTAGTTGATAGCTCTTTAGCAAGATTTACATCAAACCATAGTTTCAATTTTTTGTATGCCATAGTACAAATATAGAGATTAGCTAAAAAATAAAAACGGGTTAAAAACAAATGTTCTTAACCCGTCATCTATTTTAACTAAAGCGAATCAGTAGTTTTTCGAATTTTAACTTCTAAATTCAATTGGTGCTCACCATTTATTAGGACTAATAAAGTTTAATTGAACATTATAAGTTATAAATTCAAATTGCAACTGACTTTTTCATTATTATTCTAGAATAATTATTTTTTTGAGTTGGCTTTCATTTACTTCAATAAAGTATATTCCAGGCCGAAGAGTACTAAGGTTATAGTTTACTTTTTGTGTATTAATATTCGAGTCTTGATCTATTAAGCTTCCAATAGAAGAATAAATGGAAATAAGCTTTATGGGTTTGTTTGATTCAATTTGAATATTATCTTTTGCCGGATTTGGATATATCTCAATTTTTTCTGCAATGACATCTTTAATGTCTGTACTAATTACAATACAACTAATATCATCAATAATTTCTACCGGATGCTGAAGAGGGGCTGTAGAAATACCGCAACTGCCAATCGGAAATATAGAAATTGTATCAAGACCCAACGTATTCCAACCAATTCTTGCGCATAGTCTATTGGGAGAAGCATATTCAATAATCCCGAAATTGGTTTCCCATCTATAACTTTGCGCATCAATGACCGGATCAATGCAAAGCTCAACTATTTCATAAATGCAATAGCTATCTTCTATAGGAGTCAAAAATTGAGGAACATTTAAATCTGATGTTTCAATCACTTCTATTTCGAATGTGTAACTTCCAGAACAGCCTGTAGAAGGATCATCAATGGTATAAGTAACCTCATTGAAACCAAAATCAAAGGCTTGAAATCTTCCGTCTGGTGTAACTGGACCTGTCCAAGTTCCTCCAGGAATATTTGGTTCAAGCACATCATAAGGAATTGCATTTCTACAAAGAGAAGATGGCGAATTTACAAATACATTGAGCTCTGGAAGAACCTCAATGTCATAGCTTGTAGAAATGATACATTCATTGTTCTGGCTTGGACCATAGGTGATGGTGTTGACTCCAATTTGATTAGGAATGAACTCGCCAGAGGCACTGATATTTCCATCAAATGTCCCTCCGGCAGGTTCGGCGATTAACTGATAAACATCACTCTGACTGTAACACACAGAAATGGGAAGGCTAGTTATTTGGGGGATGACGTAATTCAAAACTTCAATACTGAAATTGTGATTAGTGATACAGCCTTGAGTATTTTCGTAAGAGTATACCATATTATTTACTCCTATTTGGTCTGGATAAAAAGCTCCGTTTTGATCTATATTTCCGGAATAGGTACCTCCGACAGGGAAAGCATTAACTAAAACCAACCCTGAGTTTAGACAAGCTGTTGGAGGATGAACTACGGTAATATTTGTTCCCAAGGTTACATCAATTATTGCAGTTTGAATGGTTGTGCAACCGGCGGAATTGTAATAGGTATATTCTATTGTTTCACTTCCAAGATTAGATGGTGTGAATAATCCTTCTGGAGTAATGTTATTCCCTGAGAACTCTCCTCCGGGCGGTGTTGCTTCTATCTGAATCGGAGTATTCGATTGGCATATGTCCGCTGGGGATATAATCGATATTGGATCACCATCAATTAGAATTATTTCTGTAATAGCAATATTGGAACAACCAGTAATTGGATCGATATATTGATACTCGACAATGTTTGAACCCAAAGTTGAAGAAACAAACTCACCATTTGAATTTACATTATTAGAAATGTACTGTCCACCAAGCGGAGAAGGAATTAAAATATCATAAATACCACTACCTCCGATGCATATTTCAGATTCAGTTGCTTCCAATGTCACCATAGGTTGATCAATTATGGTCAAATCGAAAGTAAAACTTTCAGAACATGCCGAATTAGGATCACCGTATCTATAAGTAAGGTTATAAGTTCCTGGCGAATTGGCTATGACCATACCATTGTCTAATATAGGAGAGGCATCAAACGTGCCCCCAGCGGGTATAGGAATTAGTACATCTTGAAGACTGCTAGAGACACAAACAAAATCTGGAGCTTCTACCGAAACATCCGGATCTAATGTTACCATTAAAAGATAATTGTCTGAAGAGATACATCCGTTAATATCTTGATAACTATAATTAATGTTGTAATCCCCTGGAACTGGCCCATAAAATTTATCAACTTCTACTCCATCACCCGACCAAGTTCCGCCCGGAGGATCAGCCACTAAAACGTCTTGAAGAATATCAGAAGGACATAGTTGAGTTGGGCCACTAAATTCAATCGGAACTTCTGTGTAATAGTTTATCTCATAATTCGCTGAACTAAAGTTATCGAAATTATCATATACAATAGCAGTATAAATACCTGGATTTGTAGCAGTAAAATTGGCGCCGGTTTGAGTAATTCCATTTGGTCCAATCCACTCTATTTCAATAATATTACTACAACTGCTCGAGGTTTCTGCAAAAAGTGTGATAGGAAATCCATTTGGACTTTCACAAACGAAATTTGAACCGGTACTACTTTGAATCTGCACTGATGGTCCTGAATCTGGCCTTATTTCAAATTCAAGTTCATAGCGACCAACAAAACAACCATCTTGATTTACAATGGAAATATCTATTGATACCTGTGCGGGCCAATTAGGGTTAGACAAAGACGGTGTTGCGTCAATATTGTTTCCACAATTGCCAAAACAATTATTAAGACCAACTATTGGTTCAGTTGAGTTGATTCGATAAACAAAAGAATAGTCTTGCGGATTTGGTACGTTGTTCAAAAGATTATTTAAATCAACGTTTACCTCTTGATTATTGCAAATTGAATTGATTGGGCTGATGGGACTTACACTTATTTGATCACAGCATTGAGCTCCATAGTTTGCCATAATTGGTAGGTCTTTATCACATCCACCATTGCTAAAATAACCACCGGTTTCACCATCAGAAAATAATTCTAAAGAAACAGATAGATCTCCTTGTGAAGATACTGAGCAGTCTATGTTATCATTCACTTGCAGTTCAAAATAAAGTTCATAAGCTTCTATAGTACTACAAGTCTGTTGGATTCCAAAAGAACAGTTCGGGTCAAATTGATATTGTCCAGAACTACAGTTTGAGGTATTTCCGGGTTCTCCGGTTACAAACCATCCTGATTGGATGAATTCTCCTTCTTGGTGATATCTACCGTTATAATTGTATTGTACTAATCCTATTTCATGCCAGTTCAAATCGGCAGCAAAAAACTCGAAGAAAGGTCCAGTGAATTGCGGAATTTCTTGCCATCCATTTCCCAACCGTGGTACAATTCCATGCAAATATTGGCATCCGTTTATTCCGCTGTTCCATAAAATTAATGTTCTAAATGAAACGATTTCGCCAGGTGCAAATGGACCTTCGAAAGGAGAGCCCATGCTTGTATTTTCTACAGTAATGTAGGATTGAGGTTCATACAGGTAGCAATAATCAATTTCTAAATGTTTTAATAGTTCTAGATCAAAATCACCTGCACTTCCATCTGAATATGCGATTTGCAAGTAATAATCATCAGGAGAGGAAATGTGAAAATTAATTCTACTATTAGGATCATAATTAATTGAACTTGCCAAAACACCACAATTAATAAACGTTCTTTCGGTACAATCTCCACGATACAATGCTATTTGCATTTCCATCTGACTATTGTTGGTAATAGACAACGTTAAATTTGAATTGTTGAAAGGAATTTTTAACCATTGAACTGGGAGATTAGAAAAATTTGCACATCCAGTGTTCCCAATCATTCCAGAGCTATTCGCTTCGATATTACCATTTAAATAATAAGGCTGAAATCCCAGATTTATAGAGTTCGCAGTTTCACATGTTGAGCCTTGCGTATGACCAATAATTGGAAAGGCAACAAATACAATGAGTAGAAAGGAACTGTAGATAGATTCTAAGCGCATGTGTGGTAGAAGTTTTGCTCTGTAATTAACTAACTATCCAAACACTCTAATGAATTAGACATAAACATGCCAGGTCAACTCCTGGGGGGTATGACGGTTTGAACGGCAATTAGCAATTGAACTTAACAAGAAATTGTTGAAATACCAAGAAAATATAATATATAAGGGAAAAACCCCATAGTTATATGGATTGGTGCAAATATTTTAATCCAAATTGGAAAAATTTTTATCCAAAATTCAAATTAATTTATTACGTAATAGAGTTGTTGAAATCTCTATGTTTCTGTCTTCGGTGTGTTAATTTATAAGTCTTGTAGCTGGATAATTATTTAACCAAGCGAACCAAAAAGATTGATGCGTTTTGATTCTCTCTAATTTTCGCCCATATTCGTTTAGAAGGAAGTCTTCGGTAATTTTCCATTCGTTTTGACTTTTGTCTTCGAGTTTTGAACTTTTATATTTTTTAAATTTCAGCTCTTCTGCTTCGTAAATTCTAGTCCCCGATTCTGTGGCAATACAGACGTAATTTTTATCGTCATTTTCAAATTGAAAAATATTATTTCTTGATAAGAATAATAAGTCAATTGCAAGCGGAGTAGATGAATCATTTTCTGGAGGTAAACCTATAATCTCAGTCTTATTATTTAATCTGTTGTCTTTAAGTGGGACAGGAAACATTAATTCATCTGATGAAAAATATTGACGGTAAGCTTCCCCCTCATCATAGTTTCGCTGATGTCCAGTATTTAAATCTAAAACAGTCGTTGTGGGATGCAATTGTGACCAAGCTCCCCATGTAGTAGTCACTACCGGGAATAAATCTAATTCTATATTTTTATTTATTAGTGGTCCCAGTACAGGCTTTCCTTCAATGGTGCTCCATAGTGATTGAGTAGCTTCATCGTACATTAGTTTGTTAGATCTATACAAAAAACCACTTGTGCCTAACTTGTGATGCGTGCCATTATTACTTTGATTGTAGACAATCATGGTTCCACATAGTGTACAGTAGACTCCAGCAATAGATTTCTTGGCTAGTGTATCATTAACCATTTCATGCCAGCCCAGAATTCTCTTCGGGTATGCCCTCGCCTGGCCATCAATACTAACTCCAAATACAACATCGTTTTCATCAAGATAGTCGGCTTTTTCTGCTGTTATTAATTTTGGTAAAACTAGTGGAGGAATGCCATCTTGCTTTACCCCACCCCAAACAATTTCATCCAAGCGAATATTAGCAAGGTTTTCTCTTTTTAGAAAGTAGTTCTTAAATTTTGGATCTATGTGTTTGAAAAGTTCCGCTTTAAATTCAAAATAATCTTGCGCATATTTTTGATCTTGTGTCCACAACCAACGTATACCATCAAAGTAATTTGGAATTTGATGCTTTCCAATTTTTTCTTGAAGTAAAGTTGTGATTTGCTCAGCGAGAAGATCTTCTTGCGTCATCAGCAGTATGTCGAGTAATGGCGGAATATCTTCCTCTTGCCAATCAGCTCTAAGGGATTCAAATACCTTTTCTTTTTCTTCTTTATTGTTGAAAAAAAGAGGATGTAATCGTTTCCAAGAATATCCTTCCGCGACTTTTTCAGACTTGCGCTCAGCTGTATTTGCTAATTGCTTTCTTTCTTGGTTTTTACTTTGATATTCGTAGTCTAAAGGCAAAGTATGCGCCATGCGTTGGGTTGCCCAAAAGCCATATTCCTTTAGATTGTTAATATTAAGAACATTGCCATTCTTTGAAACCTCTAGGTATGGTGAAACTTTAAATATTTGTGAAACTGTTGGCGAACTAATTTCCATTTTGGAAGTAGCATCAGTGTTGAACCTTGCTGACTCTAAGCCGGCCGTATTAATTCTTGTTTCAGTATAGTCAATTTGCTTATGCGATAAGTTCTCTACTTCTAAGAAGTCTGAAAAATAAAGTCTATAATTGTCTGACTCATCATGCCATTGGAGCAACTTTTCTGCCTCAGGAACCATCAAAGTGTTGAAGCTTCCATTTTCATATTTAGCCATCCTGAATTTATACTTAGTGGCTAATTTGTCATCGTTTATTAATGCCAAAAAGAAATGTCTTGCGCTCCTATTGAAAACTACGGATCTGTTTTTGATCATTCTTTTCGTCAGCTCTAACATCGGAAAATTTGTGAATTTTGCATGACCTTTATAATATTTGGAATTGTCTTTTTTGAGGACCAATTCATCAAGATAGAAGGAAATGTTATATCCCAAGAATTCATTTCGAATTTCAATAGCATCAACGGCAGTGGCTTTTAAGCCGACTTTGCTCTCTTCAAATCGTAGAACTTCAGGATTTAATATTTTTGCCAACTTTGCTTCATCGGATTCTCCAAGTAAAGTTGCTCGAAATTTCTTTAGATTTTGCCGCCACTTTTTATCCCGTTTTGCAGTGACTGTAATGTCTGAAAGGTTAATTCCATTCTTGCTGATGTAAATGGTGTCCAATTGTTTTTGTACCTGAAATTCATGCTGCTCAAAGATTAGAGTTTCGTAGTTTATGTGTGTAATTATCAATTGACCATCGGCATCATTAGGTAAAGTAATTTCGCAAAAACCATCGCTATTGGTAATACTTCCATAAGTCGATGAGGCTAAAAATGCATGAGCATTTACCACTGGAGATTTGGTTTCAGATTCCAATAGTAAAAATGAAATAGAATTTTGTTGCGCAAAAAGATTGGAACAACTCAAGATGTATATAAACCATAAAAAAAATAGCCGAAACATAATGATTACTCTCGTTCTCGATTGACAACCGTCTTGTAAATAACTTCCGCGTTTATACTAACTACTTGCACCATCATTTCATCCCTTGTTAGGGAAACGATCATAAATCCGGATACTGACTCCGCAAATTTAGTATAAGGTAATTTACCAGCAGCTCTTACCGAAGATCCTGCCCCAGATACAAAGTGGTGTGTGTATATTTCTTCAGGTTTTTGATGCTGAAGATCGTGTTCATGACCTGCGAAATAAGCATCTACTCTGTTTCTTTGGAGCACTTCGTTCAAATGCGGGCGCACATGATTTTCAAATTTTTTACGAAGACCAGAAGTGTAAAATGGATGATGACCGATAACAATATTCCAATCAGCGTTAGAATTTTTCAAAGTATTGTCAAACCAAGTTTTTTGTGCAACAGTATCCTGCGTTCTCACCTTTGCATAGTGTTCTTTTTCATAGTACGGATCATCAAACGGAGAGGTATCAATGAAAGTTAGCTTCAAGCCATTCGAATTATTCCCTACTTTTTTATCAATATCATAATAACGTGCTGGCATATTCCATCGGTTGCTCATTTTCGCATAAGCAATTTGTGCTTCTGGGTCCCCGATGTAATCGTGATTCCCTAATGCCAAATACCATGGACAAAATAAATTCTTTCCTGTATAAACCAATTCATAGGAATTCTGAAACTGTGGATCATTAACCCCAGAAACACCATCAGGGTAAAAGTTGTCACCAACAGACACTATGAAATCCGGCTTCACTACATAGCCCGCCAAATCCATCATGTCAGCAACTTCCTGTTGTCCCTCTTTGCCCTCTCTCCCCCAATCACCAACCACAAAAAAATGAAGCGCCTTTTCACGATTTTCAAGCTTCATCAATCCTTCCGGAATATCTACATTTAAACGCTGAGTAGTTTTACAACTAAAAGAAGATATGCTGACTAGAATTGAAAAAAGAAAATAGTAAACTGATTTCATCTGCATGATTTAATGGAAACAATATATAAAAGTAATGCTATTTCACCTTAGAAATTTGCTTAGTGGCTTTTCCTTGGTTTGTATCGATTATCAAAAGATAGTTCGCATTGGTATGCTGAGATATGTCAATACTGCGTTCAGTCTTTTCATAGATTTCTAACAAGGCGCCATTCGTGTCAAACAATTGAATACTTTTTACTACGATGGATACAGGAATATTCAATTGAACGATTGTTGAACTGGGATTTGGATAAAGTTGAATGCTGTTGTTCAAAGCAGATATATTTTCCGATGCACTTGGGTTTTCCAACTCGTTTTCTATCCAATTGATGCACTCCATCATTTCTTCAGGATAACTTCCAAATGAAACTGTATGTCCAACTTGAGGAATTTCATTCAAAAATGATTTTCCTTCATTGGATTGTATGTCACTGTGTAGGTTGTTCGAAACATTTATAAAATTTGGAGAATCAGCCAATCCAATACAGATGCAAGCTGGTGCGAATTGATCTATGCTATCATAGTTAGGCTGAAGATCCGCTTCTGAACCGGCGGCGAAAGGGATTACACCTCTTATTGCAGGAATCTCACCATCGTCGGTATCCATCGCGACGATTACAGCATGCCGTCCTCCGTAAGAAAGACCAGTTAGGTAGATGAAATTTGGATCAATATTATAATCCTCCATGACATGCTCCACAGTGTATTTGAACAAAAGTTTGGTTTGGCCTTCGTTATTCCAAAAGTGATCTTCGTTTTCTGGACAGATTATTATAGCGTTCAAGCTATCTGATAAAAATTGCAATTGCGTTCGGAATTGACCAGCATTAGAATGTGGTCCTCCTCTGAATCCAACAACCAATTTGTAAGCTTGGCTGGCGTCATAATCTATTGGTACGTAGTAATAAAGATTTCTTGTAAAATCATAATCCATTTGATCAAAAGAATATTCTTTGGCAAATGCTCCAGTTTCTTGTGCTTGCACCAAGTTAAAGCCGAAAAAGAAGAGTGTAATTATCAATAGTTTTCTCATATCACAAAGTAGTCAAATTAGCAGAAAAGAGTTGAATACATTCTGGCTTCCCCTACTAATCGTCGTGAATTTGACGGAGAATGTTTAAAAGATAAGTTTTAGGTGTTGGTCATTACATCATCCCAGTCAGAACCTAAGTATCCTGTTAGCCAATTTAATAAGTAATGGCGTTCGTAAACTACCGAAGGATTTAGGTTACCAGTAACTTGTTCTCCTTTAATTCTAGCATCTACACAAGCCCAATTCATTCTATAATGTAAATCCAATTGATCAAGTATTTCAGCTTTGCTTCTCAATTCAATAGTTGATTCCATTTCAGAGCGACTTGGATTTCGTAAAATGGTTACTACATTTTTAACATCACAAATTTCAGAAGGGAATGGTAAGTGTTCTAATAGTCCTGCTGCCCAAAGCAAAGCAGTATAACTTTCGTACCGCCAAGTGGCATAAGCTTTATCTGTGTCAGACAATTTGAATTGTGTGATTAGTGAATTTTCTTTAGGTGAAAAATGTTTGATATTTTTATCAAGTATAAATTTGTTAATTGTTGCTTGGTCAACACCTTCGCCCTTAACTGCAATTACAAGTAAAGCATAAAGACGATCTAGAACTTCTTCCTTTGATCTTATATTTACAATTGAATCATCTGCAACGCAAGGGAGATTTTTATTTATTTTTATTTGATGCGCTGAAAGTGTTTGAATGGATCTTTCTTTGCGTCCGACTTGTTTCCCTGTGTAAGATGCCTGGGGCTGGTCCGCATACTTGGAATCAACTACAACTTTTAGTTCTTGAATATCGCTTTTCCCATTTTGATCTAATATTAAATTTAGATTTGAATCAGCGAAATATTGAGTTGTTGATTTGTTTAAAACGGAATTTGGTTTTACAAAAGCAATTCCATCTAAATCGCATAGAATTTCTCTAAGGGCACCTTCGAACTCTGAAATGATTTTTGGTTCAGCCATAAAACTCATTTCCGTATTAATTGATCTTATTTTGTAAACTAACTGATTGCGAACTTCGTGATGAGCGGTCGGTATATTCATAACAAAGCCAACCATACCCATCAGATTTTTCGTCAATGGGCATTCCGCTCCATGTAATTCATGTGAAGGTCTTAAGCGCTGGCGATAACTCAATTTCAGCGTTTTATCTTTTGCGAAGAGACCTCCTTTAACTTTTGCAATAATTATCCGGTTTGCACCATTTTCATCCACAGAAATTTCTCCCCTTGGTATTTCTCTCCTCACAGTGGACAAAACTTCCTCAAAGCGCATGTAGTGCGAATAAATAGTACAATTTTCCATAGTTAACAAGCGATTGATGTGCTATTATGCCTACAAAGATAATTGAACTCTTTCTATATTTGATGCTTTTGAGGTTTGAATAGGTTAAGTATTAATTATTATGAGTAATCAGATAGAATTTCGTCATCTTCGATATTTTCAAGCTGTGGCCGCAGAATTGCACTTTCGCAAAGCAGCAGAAAAATTATACATGTCTCAGCCAGGATTAAGTCGGCAGATCAAGCAATTGGAAGAAGAGCTTGGGATTGTCCTATTCGAAAGACACAATCGGAAAGTTCAATTGACAAAGTCCGGTAAATATTTGAAGACCGAATTGGATCATTATTTTAAAGGACTAAATGATGTATTCCAAAAAGCAAAATTGTTACAAGAAGGGATGGTTGGTGAGTTGTCATTTGGATATGTAGGCTCCGCAATGAAAGAGGTGATTCCAAATTTGCTGGTAACGTTTAGAAAGTCATATCCTAAGGTATTATTCGACTTAAAAGAGCAAGAAAACCAGACGCAAATAGCAGGATTGTTGGCTCAAGAAATAGACGTCGCATTTGTACGTCTGGAAGAGGTGCCAAAAGGGTTGAAAAAGATTGAATTGCTGAATGAGCCCTTTTGTCTTGTTCTGCCTGAAAATCATAAAGTGTCAAAAAGTAATTTTAAAAACTTGGAGCAATTTAAGGAGGCTTCTTTTATTTTATTTGAGCAAACCTATAGTCATACTTATTATGACAAAATCATGCATATATTCCGAGATGCTGGTTTTGTTCCAAATGCCATGCACAATACGATCCATGCTAGTTCAATTTTCGCCTTAGTAAAAAATGGTTTTGGGATATCAATTGTTCCAAAATCATTAATGTCTCCATCGGAAAAAGGGATTAAATTCATTGAACTCGATATGATCGCTCAACGAACAAAACTTTTTATGGTTTGGAATCCTAGCAACAGTAATCCACTATTGCACAATTTTTTGAAATTGGTTCTTTAAATTGGGAATCAAGTGGGTAAGCAAAATAAAATGGGTTATTCAAGCGCAATTTATCAACTCTTCATTATAACCCATTTTGTCCTTGGTGAAAGAATATTAATAACTAAGGTCTAGTGTACTGAAGACTTTTTTTTAATTATTTAGGATGTGTAACTGTCAGAATATCAGATAGATATTGGTGTTTTCGAAGTAAATGAGAAAAAAATCACTTTTCTTTTAATTAATTTAGTGTCCTTGTGCAGCGTTTTAGAAGGTTCGCTGATTATAGTGGTATAGGATTCTTAAACCTATTGTTAACTACAACTATTTGAAATGAAAAAATTATTCTTTTTAAGTCTATTATTCCTTGGTCTATTTGGCTGCCGGGAAGATGTGGATACCGAATTTGACACCACAACAGTTACTAACCCGCCGGTTGTAATTGACGATTATGATCCCACTTCAAATTTGGTGTCTGGAACAGTATCTGGATATATTTTTGACGAGGCGGATGTTCCTGTAGAAGGAGCAACTGTACGCATGCGAGGTGTATCTTACACAACAGATGATGAAGGTTACTTTTTAGCTAAAGATGTAGAATTGGATGCTGAAGGCACCTTTTTTACGGTAGAGAAAAACGGCTATTTTGATGGATCTCGTAGATTCTATCCTAGAGCAAATGTTGTCAGTTATACAAGAGTTCAACTGATGGAATTAAACAACATTGGGTCTTTTGCTTCTAATACTGCAGCTACACTTACCGGCACAGACGGTATCAAGCTTTCATTTCCCGCGAATGGTATTAAAAAAGCAGATGGCACCATTTATAATGGTGATGTAACTGTTGCTGCAAAGTGGTTGGACCCAACAGCAGATAATGTTACAGAATTAATGCCTGGAAATCTTTTTGGATTGAACAATAAGGTTGAAGAAGTGGCTTTAGCAACATATGGTATGATGGCTGTTGAGCTATTTGGTGAAAACGGCGAGGAATTGAATGTTGCAGATGGAAAAAAGGTGGAATTATCATTTCCATTGCCAGCAGACATGGGTTCTACTGCACCAGATGAAATTCCATTATGGTCATTCGAAGATGCGCAATATGGAATATGGGTGGAAGAAGGAAAAGCGACGCGCCAAGGAGATTTTTATGTAGGTGAAGTTAGTCACTTTTCATTTTGGAATTGCGATGCACCATTTCCAATTGTTTTTGTTGAAGGAAGATTGCTTACAGATAACGGAGCGCCAATTGCTGATGCAGTCGTGAAAGTTCAAGTAGCAAGTACAAGTATCTGTGGTTATGGATATACAGATAGCGAAGGATATTTTTCTGGAAAATTGCCTAAAGGAGAAGTATTGAATATCTCAGCTGGTAGTGATTGGGATTTATGTGATTTCGCAGCAACTCAAATTGGACCATTCGATGCTGATACGAATATCGGAGATATTACGCTTGCTGATAGTGGCGCTGCTTTTGAAGTATCCGGAACAGTTGTTGACTGCTCAGGAGCACCGGTTACTGATGGTCGAGTCAAAATATTAGTTGGAACACGTTTAACGACCATTATTTTGGATGGTTCAAATAGTTTTAATGTAGGCATACTTAATTGTGATGCTGTGTCAGATTTAGTAATCAGAGCTGATAATTTTGTAAGTCAAGAAGGATCAGATCCGCAAACAATAGCTATTACACCTAATGTAGACGCTGGCGAGATAATGGCTTGTGGAACTGCGATTACCGAATTCTTTACATTTACTGTTAATGGTGAAACTCATACATTTAATGAAGGATCTGTATTCTTTGAAATCCCTACTACAAATGAGTACTTATTCCTTTCGGTTAATGATTCTTTATCCGGAAATCCTAACAGCCAAGATGCCTTCTCAATAAGTCTAACATTTGGAAATGTGGGAACTTACGGATTGACTGATCTTAATTCCATAAATATGAATACAACTATGCCTAATTATTCTCAGACTTCTTCATTTAGCTGTTGGAATCAACAAGGTCAATCAGGCTGTAATGACCTAACGGTATTAGAAGTAAACATTACCAGTAATGAGGGCGTTGGAGGAAATCTTGAAGGTAATATGACTGGTACAGCTATATTTAATGATGAAACTGGAACACCATATTCTGTAGCGTATGATTTTTCTGCATCTTGGAGATTACCAATACAATAATCAACTTAAAGGATTAATTAAACCAATTGACATTTTAACTTCGGGAAGGTTAGATTAATCTGATTGAAGAACGTTGTATTAGGTTTAACCAAAAAGGGCTGTCCAAAGGATGGCTCTTTTTGGTTAATATAGAATTGTATTAAGATAGCTACAGATGAATGTTTTGGATTATTTATTCCCGGAAATATAACACAACCAATTTCTATTTAGAATTTTGCTTTATGACGTTATTTTTTGACTAATAATTAGAAAACAGTTGTTTATAGTTTACTTAAAGTAGTCATTTGTTCTTGTCGACGGTTTGTTATATAGTATCAATAATTATATACTCTTCATTGTCCAGTCACAGAGGCTTAAATATTTCGGCAATATTGGACTGAGCTTAGAATAAATTGTGATAACCATAAGGCAAAATACTCCCCTCGCCTTTTCTTAAAAGTCCGAATTAAACTCTCCCAATTATTTTTTAAATCTATTCTAATTTGCATAGGCAAATTAGTTAACGTTAATAATTAATATCCAATATGAAAACCTTTTTATTTACACTAGTGCTATCGCTCTCACTAAATTTTTCTTACGCTCAATACAATATTTTTTGGGGTGATAAAGCAAGTTCCACGATTACCTCTTCCGCTAACGACATGGATATGACCAATGTAGTTGCCTCTAATATTACGGACGCAAGTCGAGTGAAAGTTGATGCTATTAATGAAAAAATATATTGGGCTGACAAGAATATGGGTAAGATTTATAGATCGAATTTTGACGGTTCCGAGTCAACTGTTATTATTTCTATTACCGGAGCTTTGTCAATTTTTGCAATTGATCAGGAAAATGAAAAGATCTACTATGCAGATGATGCAGGTCATAGAATTATGACCGCTGATCTTGATGGTAAGAATTCAACTCCATTTGCGAGTGAAGTTGGTAACATTAAAGGATTTGCCTTTGATCAAGCTAGCCAGCGAGTTTTTTGGACAGATTTGACCCATGGCAATATTACAAGAATTAGTATGGATGGTACGAATAGAGAAGTTATTTTCGAAAATGAAGAAATGATCTTTTTCGATTTAGCATCTGATCATATCAATGAGCAACTGTATTTTACGGATCGTTCGAACAATGCTATTTTAAGAGTTGATTATAATGGTAAAAATCTAACTGAGGTTATCGAATTGTCAAACTTGGCAGGAACAATTTGTCTTGATCCAGCATCTTCAAAGATTTTCTATAAAGAAGGTGATCAATTGAATATGGCAAATATGGATGGAACAGATGTCATTATGCTTGCCGAAGGAATAATGGAACTAAGTGGTCTCGATGTATATAATGAAAACGCGGCGCAATCTATGGCCCGCAAAAAGTAATTCAAAATAGTAACTAGTCAAAGTGCCTGTCGTTCAGTCATGTCTTAATAAAACTCGGCTGGATGATGGGTGCTTTTTCTTTAAAGACTACCGCTTAATCGAAAGTTGGTGGTCTTTTGTCTATTAAAGCCAAAAGGTTACCGTGTTCCGGATACTTTTATTTTGATTAAATCATTATAGAACAAAATCAATATTATGAGTTCTTACATTTTTGAAAATCGAAATACCAAGTCATTTTACAACATGGCTTGGATTGCCTTTGGCTTATCATTTATTGGTATGCTGGTTGGGGTCCTATACATGGATGCTTCAATTGAACTAAAAGGGTTTCTAACAATGAGTTATTTGTTCAGTGTTACTTCTTGTTTCACCTTGGCTAAAGTCGTACGCGATAAAGATGAGTCTGAGAAATTTATTAATAAAGTAGAAACGGCAAGAACTGAAAGGTTGCTGAATGAATCTGGTCACTAATTAAAGCGTTTTTCTAAAACAAATAGAGTCTTTTACTCCAGCGTACTGACCATAATTGGTCATTCGATTGTATCCACTTTTTTCGTACAATCGAATGGCTGATTTTTGTCTAATGCCAGTTTCCAAAATACACTGCGTAAAATTTAATTCTTTGCTCCAGATTTCTAAAGCTGAAATAATCATTCCCCCAATCCCTTTTCCGCGCGCATTGTCACTAACATACATGCGTTTGATCTCCATATTGGTTTTATCAAAAATTTTTATGGCTCCACAGCCAATTGGTTTTTTATCCAAATAGGCAATTACAGTATACTTTATTGAATCCAGTTGATTATATTGATCATAGAATTCATGATCTTCTCCATCAGAAATGGCTAAAACGCGATCTAGTTCTTTAACTAAATTAATAAAATCTGGATGTTTTGCGTTCGATCTTTTAAGTTCTACATTCATCATAAAAATAATTTAACATCCAGGATTATTTTTGGAGTGATGCCATGCTTTTTTCAAGATGGTGGTTAATACTTTCATATCTACATCAGCCAATTTATTGATGTATAAGCAAATTTTTCCTGTTCTGTGTTTCCCTAGTTTTTTTAACAAAGTATCTTGATCTTCAAAATTCGAAAGTACGTAAAAAACAAGATTGGTTTTTCTTGGGGAGTAAGACATTCGTGCGTAAGTGCTCTCTTTGCCATTGGCCAATTGGTAAGTATAAGATCCGAATCCAATGATTGAAGATCCCCACATTCTCGGTTCTTCTTTTGTGATTTTCCGAAGTAGCTCCAGTATTTTTATTGCATCTTCCTTTTTAGATGCTGTTGGAAGTACGTCAATGAATGCCAATACGGATTTATCGGTTTGGCTAGTCTTTTTTTCAGTCATGATAAATATCTATAATACGGCCAATTTAACTATTAATTGAATTAAGTAAAAGTACTGATAGTTTTATTTATTCTGTTTGATACTTTGGTGAGAATTGCCTAGGAAACTGCCTAGATTTACTTTGTTACTATCTCAATTATTGATTCTTTTAATAATTGTCTTATCTTATCTAATCTTATACCCAGTATCGGTTACTTTTCCCCTATTGGTATTCCTTCTTATGAGGTATTAGAGTTCTTCCAAAAAACTTAACAAACAAAATTCCGATTTATTTCAATTACTAATTTTTTAAACACTAGTCCTAAGACTTTGTGATTAAAGACGACGATATGATATGAAATCAGGAAAGATTTTAATTACTGGCGGAGCAGGATTCATTGGAAGCCATTTAACAGAATACCTACTCCAAAGAGGGTTTCAAGTGGTTGTGCTCGATAATCTATCAATGGGAAATAAGCTTTTGTTTAGAGATGCCGATAAAGTGGAGTTAATTGAAGGAGATGTCAGAGATCTATCTACCGTAGTAAGGGCTTCAGAAGGTTGTTCTAGAATAGTTCATCTAGCTGCAATTGTAGGAGTAGATGAGGTAATCAAAAAGGCTTTTGATATGGTAGAGACGGAAACGATTGGTACATTCAATGTCGTTACTGCTGCAAAAAAACATAAAGTTAAAAAGCTTCTTTACGCATCGTCAAGTGCTGTTTATCATAAATTGTATTCTGATTTCAGTAAAGAAACAGATCAACTTGGATTAGTAAATACATATGCAGTTGCCAAACGGCTGAATGAAAAATATTTAGAAGCGCTTTCGACTGATTTTAATATTAGTACCAACGCCATGCGATTTTTTAATGTATACGGTGGAAGGCAAGATGAAAGAATGGTTGTTCCAAGATTTTTTAAGCAAGCCATGACCAATACATCAATTGAAATTTTTGGAAGTGGTAGGCAAACTCGAGATTTCACTTACATTGATGATGTTGTTCAAGCCATGACGATATTGTTGTTTAGAAATAATTTGTCTGGTGTTTTTAATATCTCTCGTGGCGTTGAAACCAATATTTTTGAATTGGCTACTGCGGTCAAATCAATCACTAGTTCTAAGTCAGAAATTATAAGATTGCAATTTCCTTCAAACCGGACATCATTCAAAGTGGATAGAAGAATAGGAAGTGCTCAAAAGCTTTATCGATTTACAAATTATAAACCCAATACTTGTTTGGAGGAAGGGATAAAGCAGTACCATAAGTATTTACTTTCTAAGCAACAAACAGCTGGCTTAGCTTAGTCATGTCAGAAGAAGTAATAAATTATTCAGGAAGTGATCATCTCAATTGGTTACAAAGGAAAAAAAAAGGACTTAGTAATCGCTATTATAAATATAGAAGATACTTCCTTTGGTGGATACATGTTCGTCTGAATCATATTGCGCCTGACTTTAGTAAGATTAAACCTACTAGCACACCAATCATTATAAATAATTTCAATAGACTAGAGTTGCTCAAGGCTCAGTTGGATTGGTTGAAAACTCTAAGTGATGAAATCTCAATTATAATTTTGGACAATAAGTCTGACTATCCTCCACTTTTAGACTTTTATAAAGAATTAGATCATCCTTCGATTCAAGTAATCATGCTAAATTTTAATTCTTGGAGAAAAGGAGCAGAACATATTGCTAATTTGTTGCTTAAAAAATTTGAGAACGTCGTAATTACCGATTCTGATTTATTACCCTACTCGACTACACCAAAAGATTTAGTCAGTTATTTGGCACAGCTCATGCTGAAATATCCAACGGTTAATCACATTGGGACGTCCTTGGCTATCAATGACTTGCCGGAACATAACCCGTTAAAAGCAACCATAATAAATTACGAAAAAGAATTCTGGCCACCTGTTGCTAAAAAGGCTGGTACGGATGGCTATTTTGGTAAAATTGATACCACCTTCGCTATGTATCGTAAGGGTTCAAAAATATTGGCTACTGAGCCAGCGATCAGAACAGTACCTCCATATTGTTTAAAACATGAAGATTGGTATTTGGATCCAAATAAATACAGCGAGGAGCACCAATATTATTTTGACTCCTGTAAATCTTTTGCCACTTGGGCACATGAACAAAAAAGAAAGAATAAAGTATAATATACTATGGATAACAATGCCATAATTCCACCAAGGGCCCCAAGGTATAGATCAATACTAAGGTTACAGCGTTTCATGAAGAATCCTATTCCATTCATGAATGATAACCTAGAGAAATATGGAGATACCTACTCTTTTAGTTTGAGATTTAATAAGTCAAACATTCTCACCATTGATCCTGATATTATTCAGCATATTTTAAGAAAAAATGCGGACAATTATGAAAAACCTATAGAGACAACCGATGTATTTAGTAGATTTATCGGAGAAGGTTTATTATTAGCTCGAGGGAAAAAACATACCGAGCAACGAAAGCTGATGGCTCCAGGATTTAGACCAAAAAGCCTTTCCAATCTCGTTGATTTAATGGATAAAGAAATTGATGCGTATTTCGATCAATTGGATTCAAGAATAGACAAATCATCAAGGATTACCATCGATGATGAAATGAGAACACTTACTTTTCAAGTGATGTCTAAGGCTATTTTTGGCAACGATATGGACGCCCAAGAGATTGAAAAGTTTTCTCATAGATTTCAGACCATTCAAAGTCTATTGATCAAATTGGCAAGATTACCTAGTTTGATGAAAGTCTACAAGTTTACTGGAAGATCCCAATACTACGATGGAATCTCTTATGAGAATAATCAGGCACTGTTAGACATTATTGGTAAAAGAAGATCTCAAGCACCTAAAGATGATCTTTTGGGAATGCTAATGGCAAGTAAGTATGAAAACTCTGATGATGGAATGTCCGATCGACAATTGAAAGAAGAAAGCTTGATTCTTTTTGTTGCGGGCCATGAAACGGCCTCAAATATTTTGTCCTGGATTTTTTATATCCTAGGCAAGCATCCGGAAGCTATTGATGGAATTAAGAATGAATATTCAGCCATGCTTGAAGGACGTATTCCAACTTTTGGAGAACTGATGAAAATGGAATATTTGAGTCAAGTTATTGACGAGTGTTTGCGAATATATCCTCCATCTTGGATTACATCAAGAATAGCAAAAGAGGAAGATGAAATTAAAGGATTTAAAATTCCAAAAGGCTCTAGAGTGATTCCTTTCATTTATGGTTTGCATCACAACAAAGAACACTGGAAAAACCCTTCGAAGTTTGATCCTTCAAGGTTTACCAAGGCAGCTAGAATGAAAAGACACAATTTCGCACACATGCCTTTTGGCGCCGGTCCTAGAATGTGCATCGGAAGAAATTTTGCAATGATGGAAATGAAGATGATCATTATCAAATTGCTAAAGCGATACGATTTCCAACTTAAGCCAAATCAACAAGTGAAAATGCTTCCCGCAGTTACACTAAAACCTCGAAACGGAATTAAATTTGACTTCAAAAAGTCCTCTTAGATATCTTCGAAATCTAACCGCATGGTTGACAGCTTATCAATGATTTGAAAGAAAGCTTCGTTGGTTTCTTCATGATCATGAAGTAAAATCACCTCTGCGGAATCACTGCTCATCCACCTTTTTTCAAATCCCAAAAATCCTCTACAATCACTAGGTCGTCCTTGTTCCATTCTTTTGAAAATCTTATCCATGTTTTTCAAACCCAGGGTTGGCTTTTTCTCAGACAAGGCCCATTCCATTATGTCAAAAGTCCAAGACCAATCTATGTCATCATACAAGCCAGCTTGACTCATAAATTTATAGTTGACTTCTGTGAAATCAGGCTGCGTGTACCCAAGTTGTGCTAAGTGTTTTTGAATCTCACTTTTCCGAGATTTATCTGCCCTTTTCCACCGACTAAATACGCGACCATTTTTTTTATCCCCCTTGTCTCCATATGGAAATCTAAACCATTTCGCCGGTCTTTTTACCTCAGCTCGTTGGTATAATTCTTCAATTATTTTGTCTGTCTTGCTAATCTCTTCTTTACATTCTTCAACGGAGATTTTGGAAAAAGAAGGATGCGCATAACTGTGATTGGCAATTACAAATCCTTTATGAATAGCTTGAACAATTTCGTCAGGATATTTCTCCATTAAATTCCCAATACAGAAGAAGACTGCTGGAATATTCTTATCTTTCAGGTAATTCATCTTACTGATAAATGCACTTGAAGGTGAATCATCAATGGTTAGAAAAGCAGTCTTATTTTTTAACGATTGAGACATTTATAATATTTATTAATCAATCAAACTGGACTGAAATTATAAGCCTCTAGGAATTAATGTCATAGGATAAGTAACAACAGATTCATTGCCATCTTTTCCTACTGCAGCAACTCCAAAAAGATAGTTATCAATGACGATTCCTTCCAAAGTGAATTTTTCAACATCTCCTACATATCTTGAAAATTCCCATTGAGGGGATGTAGTTTCTCGCCAATAAATTTTATAACCAGCCAAATTGTCATCAGGTGTTTTTGTCCACTGTAAAGTCGTAGAAGGTTGTACAACTCCACCAATCATCAGTCCAGTTGGTGGCGCTGGAGCCCATGCCAAGCTTGCCAGAGATATTGCGTTTACTGCTGTGAGTTTTGAAGCATAGTCAAAATTGACGCCCTCGATGACATCCCCATATTTTATTCCATTCTCCTCGCGGATATCCTGATGCTGTCGATTATAGTTTTCATGTGTTTCCATAATTCTAATTCCAGGAAACCCTTCGTCGTTAAATGGTCGATGATGACCTCCTCTTCCAAAACGATCTAATCGATAAATTAATTTTGGTTCAAGATTGGTCATATATTTTCTAGTCATTTTATCAACATAACGAGCGAGTTGCCTAGATGGTCCGTCAACTTCTCCACCATAAAATCTTCGCCAAATTTGTTTCTGTTCATCTTGATCGAAAGGGGTCGGTTCAGAAAAGATCCTAAATGAATTATTTTCAATGACGCCATCTATTCCTTCAATGTTTCCGATCATATCATTGTTTAAAATTCCAATGATTTCCCATCCATCTTTTTTTGCTTCTGCGGCCATGTGTTTTCCACCAAAGAGTCCTTGCTCTTCACCAGATAAGCCAGCATAAACTACAGTATTTGAAAATTTATATTTAGATAAAATTCTAGCGGCCTCAATCGTTCCAGCCATTCCAGATGCATTGTCATTGGCACCAGGAGAATCTGTGGTTCCATCCGATGGATCTGACGCACGAGAATCTATATCACCTGACATGATCACATACTTATTGGGATGCTGATTTCCTCTTTGAATGGCGATAACATTTACAACCCAAGTGTCTTCAAGAATTCTTCTGTTTCCTTCGGCTGGGACAAGATTTCTTTGATAGTAGACCTCGAGACAGTCGCCACAATCCTTGGAGATTTTGTCAAACTCCTTTTTTATCCATCTTCTAGCTGCTCCTATACCTCGGATGTCAGAAAGGGTATCTGATAAGGTATTTCGGGTTCCAAAATTAGCGAGGGTTCTAATATCTGATTCAATGCGCTCTGCCGAAGAAGATGCCACGATGTCATACAATCGACTATCTTCTGAAGCAGGAATACTTTGACCCAATAGTTGACCAAATAGAATCAAGAATAAAAATGTCGGTATAAATTTCATTACGAACGGCTTTTTAAAAATGTTTACTTCCGAAATATAGTTAAAACGTTTGGCAAATCTTTAGCTTATGGTTTGTTCGAATAAGTTATCACAATTTAAGCGGATTAAGGTCTTTGGATTTCGAAGTCACTTTGATATTGATTACCTTGGAAGCTTCATAATTATAATGCGCTTATCATAACAAACTACCTCAAATGAAAAACTTATTTTTCTTATTCACCCTTCTCATCTCTTTGCCGATATTAAATGCTCAAGATGAAAATTTTGATCCACAAAGTTCCAGTGCTTTAAGCGCATTTAAATGGAGATCAATTGGTCCTGCCTTTGCTTCTGGTCGAATTGCGGACATTGCTGTTCACCCAAATCATGAACATACTTGGTATGTAGCTACTGGTTCTGGTGGAGTTTGGAAAACAGTGAATTCTGGCGTGACTTGGCTACCAATATTCGATAATCAAAAAGTATATTCAACTGGATGTATTACGATAGATCCGCACAATACGCATCGCGTCTGGTTGGGTACTGGTGAAAATGTAGGGGGAAGACATGCCGCTTTTGGAGATGGAATTTACTTGTCTGAAGATGATGGCAATACATGGAAAAATATGGGACTAAATGGAACCCAGCATATTTCAGAGATTATAGTTCATCCGGATAATCCAAATGTAATTATGGTCGCAGCTCAAGGTCCACTTTGGAACAAAGGCGGAGAAAGAGGCTTTTATCGATCTGAAGATGGCGGAAAATCTTGGAATAGAACTTTAGGAGACGATGAGTGGACAGGAGTAACTGACATTGCGGTAGATCCTCGTAACGCAAATATTATGTATGCAGCTACTTGGCAAAGGCATCGCACAGTCGCGGCATATATGGGAGGTGGTCCTAAATCCGGAATTCACAAGTCTTATGATGCAGGAAAAACATGGACAAAATTGACCAAAGGGTTGCCTTCTGGCAATATGGGTAAAATTGGAATGGCTATTTCACCACAACAACCTGATGTGTTATATGCAGCCATAGAATTGGATCAAGCTAAAGGTGGTGTTTATAAATCAACAGACCAAGGTGCTTCTTGGGAGAAAAAATCCGATGCTGTTTCCGGTGCTACTGGTCCTCACTATTATCAAGAATTGTATGCTTCTCCACATGTTTTTGATAAGCTTTATTTGATGGACGTTCGAGTACAGATTTCAACAGATGGAGGAAAGACTTTCAATAGAATGAAAGAGACCGATAAGCATTCAGACAATCATGCTATTGTTTGGAGACAAGATGATCCAAATTATTTATTGATTGGAACAGATGCAGGAATCTATGAGACTTTAGATGGAGAAAAAAATTGGAAATTCATTGACAACTTACCGTTGACTCAATATTATAAGGTGGCAGTGGATGACCAGAAACCATTTTATTGGATCTATGCAGGAACGCAAGATAACGGTTCGCATTCTGGACCAAGTCGAACGAATGATCGTGATGGCATTCGCAATGCACACTGGTATAAAACTTTGGGAGCCGATGGACATCAATCAGCAACAACTCCTGGTAATCCGGATATTTTTTATGCAGAGATGCAGCAAGGTAGATTGTATCGCATCGACAGGTTAACGGGTGAACAAGTTTTGATTCAGCCTCAAACCACTAAAAAAGGGGAACGAAATAGATTTAACTGGGATGCACCAATTGTGGTAAGTCCACACAATCCAGATCAATTGTATTTTGCCGCTCAAAAGGTGTTTAGATCTGATGATCGTGGTGACAGTTGGACAGTTATTTCCGGGGATCTCACAAGGAATGAAAACAGATTGGAATTGCCTATAATGGGTAGAAAACAAAGTTATGATTCTCCATGGGATTTCAATGCCATGTCAGTTTACAATACCATAACTTCTCTTTCCGAATCTCCAATTAAACAAGGATTGCTTTACGCTGGAACAGATGATGGAATCATTCAGATAAGCGAGAATGGTGGAAATGATTGGATGAAAAAAGAGGTCTCATCAATTGCGGGTTTGCCTGATCGGGCCTTTGTAAATGACATTAGGGCCGATCTTCATGATGAATCGACAGTTTATTTATCATTGGATAATCACAAGTACGGTGATTTTTCGCCTTACCTCTACAAAAGTAATGACAAAGGAAAATCTTGGAGAAAAATTACATCCGGAATACCAGATACTTGTATGATCTGGCGAACTGTTCAAGATCATGTTGATCCCAATTTAATTTTTGCGGCGACAGAATTTGGTATGTATACTTCTTTTAATGGCGGAGAAAAATGGGTTAAACTTTCTTCTGGATTACCTACGATCTCTTTCAGAGATGTAACGATTCAGCGAAGAGAAAATGATTTAGTGGCAGCCAGTTTCGGAAGGGGAATTTACATTTTAGATGACTACTCTGGGCTTCGAGAGATCGCCAAATATCCATCAGCTAAACCTAAAATTACAGATGTCGTCCCAAAGAAAAAAGGTAAGAAATCTAAGGATGTTGAATCTGAAAAGCCAGCGACGATCACTGCTGTTTTAAAGGATCAATTGTTTCCAGTGAAAAACTGTTATCAGTTTGGTTACAGAGATATGGCTGGGAGCACTGGTGCCGGAATGTACAAAGCCAAAAATCCAAAGTATGGCGCTACTTTTACTTACTCAATTGCTGAAAATTTTAAAACGAATAAATCAGAACGTAAAAAGCGTGAAAAAGAATTGAACAAAACAGATAGTGATATTCCTTTTCCAGGTTGGGAAGCATTGCGACAGGAAAAAGAAGAAGAGCAGCCTACCCTTTGGTTTACCATTAAAGATGAAGCTGGAAATATTGTTAATAGAATTAAAGGCAAATATAAGCAAGGAATTCATCGGACCAATTGGGACTTAAGCCAAGCTTCTTCGAATCAAGTTTCGTTAAAAAAACCTTCAGGCGAGGTTTCTTGGTGGAATCGGGGCTATGCCGTTATTCCCGGTAAATATTCTGTTTCCATGAGTAAAGAATATCAGGGAGTGTTGACCGATTTAGGATCGACTCAGACTTTTGAAGTACAACCTTTAAGGGCAGGAGCATTGGAAGGTATTCCTTTAGCGGAAACCAAAGCATTCAGAAAAGAAATTGCTTCAGTTCGAACTGATTTGAACGCAATGAACGATGCGATGAGATCCAATCGAAAGATGCTAGATGCCTTGAAAAGAGCAGCGGTCAATACAAAGTCGGATACCAGGGAAGTCTTATTGAGTATTTATGAAACTCAGGAAATGTTGAAAGCTTTGGCTTTAAAACTTTACGGCGATAATACCCCAAGTGACATTGGCGAAAGAACAAATCCTAGTTTTCAGAGTTGGTATTTTGTTGCTACCAATGGAGCCAGAGGGGCTTACGGTCCTACAAAAATGCACAAAGAATGTTTGGCACTTGCAAAAGCCGAAATGTCTAACATGAAAACTGATATTAATGATATTACAAAGAATGTAATTCCAAATATTGAAGAGGAGTTAATAAAATTAGGAGCTCCTTATATTGAAGGCCAAATAATTCGAAATTAGCTTGGGTTTTTAGATTAATTGTTCGACGAAAAAGTGGGTTATATTCAATTTAGAATATAACCCACTTTCTATTTTGCAAATTTATATTTATAAATTTGCGTAGGATGATCTTAGTAGCCGGTATTCAATGGTGGAGGTCCTTCGGGAATAATTCCTTTGTAAATGTAATCCCCTTTTTTCTCAACAAATTCACTTTTGATTTCCTGTCGAAGTGTTTCATTTTCAAATAAATCTACTAGAGTCATGGATAGGGCTTTCGCAGCATAATCCATTCCTTTATGGCCTATCGACATGCCTCCACAAGCCACCACGGCCCAAGAGTGCCATGGCGTTCCTTTTGGAGCTGTAGTCGCCACCATTCTTACCACGGGCACTACCCAGCTAACATCTCCAACATCAGTAGATCCACCCCTTGGATGTTCTTCAGTTTCTTCCATCGGCACAATTATTGACTCGATTCCGACTTGCTCTTTTTTTGTAGCCGCTTGAATACCCTTGGCAAATTCTTGTTCTTCGTTGGTATATTCGATTGGCCCTAAAAATTCTAGGTTCTTTTGCATTGCAGCAGAACCAGTTCTATTTACCAAGATTTCATGAACGCCAGATACTAAGGTGATTTTATATTCACAATTGGCCATAAGCGCTGCGCCTTCCGCAATTTTCTCTACTTGTTTCCATACTTCTTCCATTCCTGATCTTCTGGTATCTCTAACTCGAGTCCAAATTCGCGAATAGTCTGGAACCACATTGACAACTTCTCCGGCGTTTTGAATGTCATAATGAATTCTCACAGTTGGTTTGACATGCTCTCTGTAATAATTGATTCCTGTCGTGTACAATTCTAGAGCATCTGATGCATCACGACCATTCCAAGGATCTCCTGAAGCATGTGCCGCTTGGCCGGTATACTCTACGATGAAGTCTACCAAAGCCAATCCTTTTTGAACTGCAACTTTTGTTTCCCCACTTGGGTGCCAATCTAGGACTACATCTACATCATCAAATACACCAGCTCTAACCATCCATAGTTTACCAAAGAATTTTTCCTCAGCTGGAGTTCCATAAAATCTGATGGTGCCTTGAAGTTTTCCCTCCTCAATGAGCTCCTTTACAGCCATTGCTGCACCAAGGGAGGCGACACCGAATAAATTGTGTCCGCAACCATGACCTGCCCCGCCTTTATTCAAAGGAGCTTTGTGCGGGACTGTTTTTTGAGAGAGCCCGGGCAAAGCATCAAATTCACCCAAAATTCCGATTACTGGTTGGCCTGAGCCATATTCGGCAATAAAAGCGGTCGGAATGTCTCCAATATTTTTAGTTACCGTAAACCCTTTCGATGCTGCAAAGTCTGATAAATCTTTGGAAGACTTAACCTCTTCGAAAGCAATCTCTTCGTAAGACCAGATTCTATCACTGAGATCAGTGAATTCTTTGAAATGCGAAGTAACCGTATTGATAACGGCTTCTTTGTTGGGGTTTGCATGGCTAGATTGTGAAAATCCAATAAATGGCATCAGCAACGCGGTGAACAGAAGTAGATTTTTCATGACTAGGTGTTATTTATTCTAAAACTTTCAAGCAATTTAATAAAACCGTTAGAGAAAACGTTGAATGTAATTTATATTTGCAGCAGTTAAAAATCGACCAATGAAAATTTCAATTTCCCCAATTCTCCTGTTATTTTGTTGTACTCTCCTATTTATCGGTTGTGGAGAAGACAAGAAACCTCCAAAGAAAAAGGCCAAAGTAGAGAAATCACAATCTAAGCCCAAGCCTAAGAAAGCGACGACCATTCCAACTACGAAATCAGGCGTCCAATCCAGTGAAATGGACCCGGAAAAATTAGAAGCAGCTGAGAAATTAATAGCTGCTACCTCTGAAGAAGATGTCGCAGCTGTTGATGCTAAAAAGAACTATAAGAAGTTTTGTACTTCTTGTCATGGCTTTAAAGGGAATGCTAAAATTAATGCAGCAACGGATCTTACAAAGTTGAAATCGTCACTGACGAGAAAAGTCGCTCAAATTTATTTTGGAAAAGGAGTTATGACTCCTTTTAAAGGCATCATGGAGGATGCAGAGATCATTGCAGTAGCAAAATATATTGAAACACTGAAAAAGTAAGTGGTAAGCTATTAGTAACCATAGCTTTTCACGAGTGGTTTTATAAATCCTTGTTGGAGTAATCAAATATTATGGGAAATCAAAGAAGAAAGTTTATTCAATTGGCAGGAACAGTAACTGCTGGCTCATTATTACTTCCAACAATTGGCTGTAATCCAACAGTAGAAAAGTCAACAGCTGCAACTGTAGATGCTATGAAGAATATTGTTAAACCAAGCATAGATAAGTTTGGGATTCAGCTTTGGACATTGAGAGATGTCTTTCCTTCTGATCCAAAAGGAACCTTGAAGCAACTTGCTGATTTCGGCTACAAGCAAATTGAAGGATTTGATGGAGAAAAAGGTTTGTGGTGGGACATGGGAAATAAGGATTTTAAAAAATATATTACTGATCTAGGTATGGAAATGCCGGCAGCACATTGTAACATCAAAGAAAACTTTGAAGAAAAGGCCGCACAGGCTGCTGAGATCGGAATGGAATATTTGGTTTGTCCATATATCGGACCTCAAACAAGTATGGATGCTTGGAAAAAGGTAACTGATCGTTTCAATGAATGCGGGGAAATTTGTAAAAAGAATGGAATTAGATTCGCTTATCATAATCATGATTATTCCTTCAAAGCTTTTTCCGGTATGATTCCTCACGATTTCATTATGGAAAATACTAATCCTGATACGGTGGATCATGAAATGGATATTTATTGGGTAGTTACTGGTGGAGCAGATCCAATTGAATACTTAAAAAAGTATCCGAATAGATTTAGACTTTGTCATGTGAAAGATCGGATGAAAGATATTCCAGATGCGCAGGCTTCTTGTACGTTGGGTACAGGTACTATCGATTTTGCGTCAATTCTAAAAGTGGCCAAAGACAATGGAATGAAATATTTCTTTGTAGAGCAAGAACGGTATGATGGTACTACACCAATGAAAAGCGCTGAAGACAATGCCCAGTATATGAACAAGCTTCAATTCGCTTAATTTAGTTTTACTTTTTTGTATGAAACTACCTTGACACTGTAGTCTTTGGTATCTATTTCCGTCCAGTCGATATGTCGACCGTAGGCCGAACCTCCAGTTAAGTGGATGACATCAATGTTGTATTTCTTTTCATCTGCAGGGAATCTTTCTATGAAATGAATATGCCCAAACAAAAGGATATTGATTCCTTGAACAATTTTGAGCAGTTGCTTTTTATCCTTCAAACGAAGGAGTCTAGGACGATAGGAAAATTTTAATGGATGATGATGCAAGTAAACGATAATTACTGGCAGTTTTTCTTTGTTTCTTATTTCTTGTAAAATTAATTCTAACTCATCCAATTGTTCTGCTCCTAGCTCACCAGTTGTTCCAGGGCCAGATTCTGCGGCCATAGAATCTAAGCCAATGAAATAATGATTTTTAAATTGATGTACAATTGGGAAATCATGAAGCTCATTATCTTCTGGGCCATAATAATTATTTTCCGCTGGCAATAAGCTTTTGAAATAATTATTGAATCTAAATCTTCCAGTGATCACTGGGCCGATTCCAAAGGCCTTAAGATCATGATTGCCCGGACATATCATCAATGGAAATCCAGAATCTTTTAGCGGTTGCAAAATTTTTCTAGCCTCATGAAACGACCTTTTGCTAGTGGAAGTTTCTAAAATATCGCCGGTCAGAACTATACAGGGTTTACTTTTTACTCTTTTGTAATGACTAATTATTTTTGTTACCAACAATTCAGGATTATCCTCAGTTTCTGGGTAGTGCAGGTCGCTGATGTGCAATATTTTCATAAGAGATTAATTCTGAATTTATGGCTTAATCTCTTTTGCTTGTTTCAAGAAAAGAGCTGGTAAATCAGCTGCTTTATACATTTCGTTAAATTCATTAATGTCTACGTCTATTATTTTGTTCATTTCTTTTTTATGTAGGTTCCATTCAGCGATTAACTCTTTTAGTCGAAGCTTAACGCCGCCTGTTGGCTTTGGCGCTGTTTCGTCTATACGACCTTGTAACATCATTAACTGCGAATTGAGTTTGTTTTCGAAATTGATTACATCTTGAAATGTTTTTTGCTTGACTTGGACTACCTGACTCTCCCACTCCTTCAGCAAATTCATAACTTCTGTTCCTTTTTCCTTCAAATCTTTTAGTTCAGTATCTTTCTTAATGAATTCCAATTGACCCTTTAATTGTTTTTTGACAGATCTAAATTCATTAACCGCTTCATTAATGTCTTTAACAGAATTCGCAATGTTGTTTAAAAGTTTTTGTTGTTCTAAATAATCTTCAAGAGTAGCCTTGACTCGAGGGTCTGCTTTAATCTCAAATTCTTGGGTTTGAATTTGATCCTCATTTGTCAATCTTACGGAATAAATTCCTGGGGCAACTCTTGAACCTTGGTAACCGCCTAAAACAAATAAACCATCAACTGCTGGCATCTGATCTCTTCTCATGTCCCAACTCATTCTATTCAAATGTGGTTTTGAAGGAATTACTTTGGGCTTCGAAGGTCCGCCTGGCCAGCTTTTAAATTTCTTATCTTTTTTATTTGTCATTGTTCGAACTACAACTCCATTCTCATCAATAATCTCAAGCTTTAAATCAGAACTATCCGTAAAATTATTTGGTAAATAATAATCAATGGTAACACCAGGTAATGGATTTTGTCCGTTGAATTTTGAATTCTTTTCTTGTGAAAGTGCAAATTTAAAAGTGGTATTGGGTTTATACAAATGCATTTGAGTACTATCCATTTTTTCACTTGAAGCTTGTAGTGCTCCTATGTCATCCAATATCCAAAACGCTCTGCCTGAGGTAGCCGCAATGAGGTCATTGTCTTTTATATATAAATCTGTAATCGGACACATTGGTAAATTGCCTTGAAAGGCATTCCAGGAATTACCATCATTAAATGATATATATAAACCGCGTTCTGTTCCGGCAAAAAGCAAACCTGGCTGGGTTCTATCTTCTCTTACCACTCGAACATAATTATCAGCAGGAATTCCATTGGTTATTGATGTCCAAGTTTTTCCTTGATCCAATGTTTTATAAATCATAGGTTTATGATCATCATACTTGTACTTGGTGACTGCCAAAAAAGCTTTGTCGGCGTCATGAGGCGATACTTCAATCGCATTGATTAACGATTCTCCAGTAATATTTGGACTAATATTCAACCAGTTCTCTCCTGAGTCATTTGTAAGATGAACGAGTCCATCATCAGTCCCAATCCAAATTTGTCCTTCTTGATGAGGCGAAGGCGCAATGTAACTTATAGTGTTATAAATTTCACCACCTGCAGCTTCATTAGTGAACGGTATTCCAGCAGCCCCATGTTTATTAGCATCATTTCTTGTCAAATCAGGACTTATTTCAATCCAGTCGTATCCGCCGTTGGAAGATTGTAAAAGTTTGTTAGCTCCATGATAAATGATTTGCGGATTTACGACATCATGTGCCAATGGCCCGTTCCAATTAAATCTATATTTCTGTTGATCAGGGTTTGATCCTAGATTCACAGAAGGATAAGCCATGATATCTTTTGTTGTCTTCGTTGCACGATCGTAAACATCAATAAATCCTTGAATTGTGGTTCCGTATATTTTCTGTGGATCATCCGGATTATTGAATGCAATAAAAGCGGATTCACCTCCCGCGACTGGATACCAATCATTGGCGGTAATAGAGCCGCTATTTGTACTGCTTGCTATACATACTGTACTATTGTCTTGTTGTCCTCCATAGACATGATATGGGAATTGATTGTCCGCGATCACACGATAGAATTGAGCCGTTGGTTGATTATTCTGCGACGACCAACTATTACCTCCATTGAATGTAATACAAGCTCCACCGTCATTCGCCAAAATGATGTTCTTTGGGTTATTAGGATTGATCCATAAATCATGTTGATCCGAATGTGGATTGGAAATGGGAATAAAGGTTTTTCCACCGTCGGTAGATTTAAGCATCGGTGCATTTAGCACATATACAACATCTTCATTCAAAGGATCTGCGAATATTTCAATATAGTACCAAGCACGAGCCACCGTAACCCGCGTTGAATTTACTTGTTTCCAACTTTCGCCAGCATCGTCCGATCTGTAGACTCCTCCTTTTTCACCTTCAGCCTCTATGTTTGCAAAAACCCTATTGGAATTCGCTGGAGAGACATCTACTGCGATTTTCCCCAATAAGTCAGGCAGCCCTTTATTTATTTTTTTCCAAGTTAGACCTGCATCAGTTGATTTGTAAATTGAAGAATTTGGTCCGCCAGATCTCACTTGCCAAGGAAACCTTTGGTTGTCCCAAAATGCTGCATATAAAATTCGTGGATTATTCGCATCCATACTGATATCTGATGCACTTGCAGTTTCATCTACAAACAACAATTGTTGCCAACTATTTCCGCCATCTTTCGATTGGTAAATTCCTCTTTCTTTAGACCCTTTCCAAACGGCTCCTTGTACGGCAACATAAACCCAATCTGGATTGCTTGGGTGAACAATTATTTTAGCGATGTGCCTAGAATTTTTAAGCCCAATGTGTTTCCAAGTTTTTCCTTCATCAGTAGACTTATAAAGACCATCTCCATGAGAGCTCATAACGCCTCTAACTGCGTGCTCACCGGTTCCTACGTAAATAACATTTTGATCAGAAGGAGCGATTGCTAATGCTCCGATTGAATTGGTATTTAAAAAACCGTCAGATATATTAGACCAAGTAATTCCGGCGTCTGTCGTTTTCCAGATTCCTCCGCCCACAGATCCGAAATAGTATTTCTGGTCGTCACCAATTACGCCAATCGCTGCGTTTGAACGACCTCCTCTGAATGGTCCAATGTTGCGCCATTTCAAAGCTTCAAAATTAGTAGCCTTGAAATGTGAAGAGGCATCGTTATTTACAACAGGTTGGGTCGTTCTCTTTTTTTTCTTTTTCTGTGCACTTGTTGGTAGGCAAAAAAGAGAGACGATTAAGATGGTAAAGATTGATCGAAAGCGCATAATTAGTTTTTTGGTGACAGCTCAATTGCCGTCTCAAAATACAAAAATGCTTTGAGCAATATTTATAAATTTAAAAATGAATTGGTAAGAATTTTTCGATCTTTATTCAAATCCAATATCCAAAATGTTGAAATTTTGAAGTTTGCCAGGACCTAACAACTTTACTTCTTTTTGAGTTACAATATTTTGAATTGTTAGATGACCATTATTAATCAAGTTACCTTCAATTGTTAAAGCCTCCGAAGCAAAGGTTACGGATTTTTGACGAATCGTTAAATTTGCTGAATTTAGAATATTTAAATTTTCATTTAGATCAACAACCAAAGAATTAATCGTAGCGCTATTGGAAATACTTAAAGGTATTATGCTTCCTGAAATATTTACATCATCACATGGAAGAGGAGTTCGTCCTAAACTCCAATTTAGAGCATCTGCCCAATCTCCAGTATTGTCCAAATATTGATTAGTAGCACTTGATTGAATATCTATATTTAGAATTAGAGTATCACCTTTTGCATCGAGCTCGCTGTAAGGAATAATTTGTAAGATATGGGTCGTAGCTGAGTTATCCCATAAGACCGTAGCCTCTTTAGAATAAGGAGAGGTTTGGAGAAAAGTTCCACCCGTCACTATCCAATCAAAGTATTTTCCAGTACCGTCCGGTAACGAATAAGTTTGTTCCAGTCCACCAGTACAGATTAATTCTAAACCATAAATGGTATCATAGACTGGTTTTAATTCTTGATCGTGAAACCATTCCGAAATACCAGGAATGATATCGTCATGCAAAGCTGAACTACCATCTTCATGAACACCATGACCTCTATTCGTGTAGCTATTAAATTGATATGGAAGTCCTAAGCTATTTGCCTTGTTGGATATTGGTAGGGATCCATAACTTGTTGGAAGATCAGAGCCAATAACCAATATGAGTATTGAACCAAATGGTTCCCCAGAATCATAAGGCACAGTGCCATCATCTTCAGAATGAAACATAATTAGTTTTGGATCATTTTCAGTCTCCATATAATTTACATCGCCAATACCTCCTGCTAGGCTAAACAGTGCATTTGCATGACCATCAAAAGTTTGATTGTCTCCAACGCAATCTAGACATTGTAGATCCGGAATAGGTGTTCCATCTTGACTCCATGCAAAAGTAGATAATGGACGCTCAGATTCTTTTTCTAAGTATGCATTGTGTAGTGCAATGAAACATCCTGCGCTATGTCCTCCTAAATAAATCTGATCAGGATCAATTCTGTATTGATTGGCACCAGCAGCATCTTCTCTGAAAAACCTTACTGCTGAACGACCATCTTGAACTCCTCGATATACAGCACGTTTGGAAAGATCTTCGTCAAAAATATTCATACCAAGTCGGTAATCTATACTCGCCGTTACAAATCCTCTTTTAGCCAATTCTTGAGCTAGTAGTCTAATGCTCCAATATGTTCTTTCCCCAGATAAGAATCCTCCGCCAAAGGCTAAAATGACTAAAGGTCTTTTGCTTAAGGTATCCCCCTGTGGCTCAAAAATATCCATCTTTAGATCGATTGGAGTTGTTGCGAACTCATCGACATTTAATGGAAGGCCTGTAATAAATTCATAAAATCCTCCACCGGGATTGGGTTGTGGTACCGCAGTGCTAAACTGAATATCATTTGTCTCGTTTATCGCAGTAAATATTTCACTGGTATATCTTCCAGCTGGTGGTTGAGCAATAGCTACGACATACAGAAATACGAATAAAAGAACTGAAGATATTTTAGAAAAATTCATCAATTTCTATTTAAACTATTTTCAAAATAGGGTTTCAGAACACTTTGGAATTTCAGGTCAGTTTTGAACTTTGCTTGCAATTCTAAATACAATGGATAGTCGAAATTATTCTCCACGACCAAAGCTTTAGTAAATTCTTCTTTTTCTCTCATCGCTTTAGTTCTCTGCGACTTAAGGTCATTAATAAATGCCAATTCATTGGCTTCTAAATCTGGAAGATCATCTACTAAAGATAAATGCAAGATCTCCCTGTATCTAAGAAGACTAATGGCATGAGTGGTCAGTAAATCTTGGAAATTAGCTTCTGTATCAGGTTTGAATGCTTTAACATCGAAATAAAGATCGGTAAATTGCTGAAGATCTGAACTACTGTAAGCATTTTGAGCATTTGCCATAGAAAAGCAAATCAATACCAATAAAAATGTAAGGATTCTCATGTATGTGTTTATTCGAAAGCCTTTTAAAGATAGAATTATTTCTTGAATGATACAAAGTTTTATCATCTCCAATAATAAATTGGGAATACTGACTTAGAATAATCTGAATAAATTTTTCTTAAACAAATTATGTTCAAGAGACTTGTAGGAAGTATTCAATATTCTGGCAAGAATAATACTGAGGTATGTAAGATAATGATATGGTAAAAAAAAAGGGATTGAAATAGATCAATCCCTCTTTTTTTTATTGAATCAAGTATTATTTACATTCTGTTGCGAATGTGTGAACGTGATTTACAAATTCAGACCATTTGGGATCTAACTTTGAAACAGATTTGCAAGAGCTAAAAAACCCTTGAAATTCAGTGTCGTAATCTTTTTTCTTCAATCTAACTGCAGCCTTGGCGCTCTGTTTTTTGACATAATACGATTTGTCTAAACCGCCAACTACGGATACACCACCAACTCCTAGTGACATCGTCTCTCCAGCTTGAAAATCCTGGTAAACTTTTATTTTATCACTGAAATGAGGATTTAACAATTGCATCAATAATACCAATCTTTTTTTCTTTAACATCACTGGAGTACTTTCCATGTAAACATAACCTCTTCCGAATAATTCTTGATTAAGATCGTCATTATCCCACTTTGTTGCGTCATTCAAAAAACTGAAAGAGTTAGCAATCTTACTGCCTCCAGATTGTGGTAAATACATGTAAGCAATTTCCTCAGGCTTTAATTTGATGCTTTTTCCATTGGCATCCTTTAATTTTACCTCTTCAATAATACCTTTCTTGCGATCTAAATCTTTTATGGTACCCTCAATCGTAGAGCCATCTTTCATTGTAATGTAAGATGTCTTTTTATGACTGAATGTGTTTACCGGTGTCAATAAATTTTGTGCAAGCATTGATCCAGCAAATACTAGGATTGAGCAAAATGTTAAAATTCCTTTTTTCATATCTGAATTGTTTGTGTGTGAAGTGCAAAAATAACAAAATTCATTTTTCCAAAGAAAGGTTAACTATAAACAAAGGGAAGCCGGCTTTTCAGCCGGCTTCCCAATTACTATTCAACCAATATTAATAGCTCATAAATATGCTATTTCGTTATTTTGACTAGTCTGTGATTGCTTACCGCTCCAAGCTCTGTTACAACATTTACTATGTAATTTCCAGGTTCGAATGCGGATACATCTAAACTGATATCATTCATCCCTTTGAACAATTCAACTTCCAATTGAGCCATCTTTCTTCCTGTAAGATCTAAAATGGTTACCATTGCGGTAGTTTCAAGTCCTTGCTTAATCACCAATTTTGATACATCTATAGCTGGATTAGGATAAATAGAGGATTGAATCTCTTGTGCATCATTATTTATCAATTGAATGACAATAGGATCTATTGCACTGTCTAAGTAATCGATGGTTAACACGGCCTCATCATCCTCTTGAGGAGTTGATCCGTTTCCATTCCCTGGGGTAGAATCGGTATCTTCCTCAGCAGCGGTGAATACTTCAACAAAATTGCTAATTGAAACATCCTCTACAAGAGTAAATAGGACTAATGTTAATGTGGCAGATTCACCAGCACCCAATGACTCAAGACTCCATTGTTCAAAGAACAAATTGTAGTCACCAGCTGTAGTTGATGAGGAGGTGTAAACCATACCATCAGGCAAGCCTGCAGCCACAATAATGTTATTGGCATCATCCTGACCATTATTTACCAATGTGATTTCATATTCAACATTCTCATACTGATCATAAGTAGAATTTGAACTGGTAATGGATAATTCCAAATCAATACTTCCATCTCCTGTTCCTGGCCCTCCTTCAGATCTTGGTGTTATCGTAATCGCGGCTTCATCATCTTCTGAAGGAACTGGTCCGGCGTTATTGTCAGGAGTCGAGTCAGTATCAGATTGATCTTGCGCAATTACTTGAACGTAATTTACAATGTCAACATCTTCTACCAATGTAAACAAAGTCAAGACTAGCGTTTCACTTTGTCCTGGATTTAAATTTCCTACATACCATTCTTCAAAGAATAATTCATATTCTCCTTGTGAAGCATCAGCGTTTGTGAAAACCATCCCGTTTGGAATGGCTGCTGAAATGTCAACATTAGTAGCAGTGCTAGTGCCCTTGTTTTCAATCGTTATGCTATACTCTACCTCTTCGTATTGATCGTATAGGCCATCAGCTACGGTAATCGACAATTCTAAATCTACTCCATCTGTATTATCACAATCAGATCCAGTATTTCTAACCACAGTTATAGGATTGGAAAGAGAATAACAACCTTCCAAGTCATTTGCATTCATTCCAACTTCCGCACCTTGTAAGCCATCTTCAAAAGATAAGTGCCAGATTAAGCATTTACCTGGACCTGCACCATCAAAGTTAACCGCGCTCGGCATAGGAGGAAGACCTAGAATATTTCCTTGATCATCAGTGACCACCCATTGCGAATTAGAACCAGAATTTCCTTCTAAAGTAATTCCAGAAACATTATCTGCGATACCATCACCAACACAAAATTCGAAAGGTCCGCCGGTGATCATTCCACCTTCCGGTTGATTTCTTATTACAGTTATCGGGTTAGAAAGTGAAAAGCATCCTTGCAATTCATTTGCATTCATTCCAACTTCCGCACCTTGTAAACCATCTTCAAAAGATAAGTGCCAGATTAAGCATGTACCTGGTCCTGCACCATCAAAATCAACAACACTTGGCATTGGAGGAAGACCTAGAATATTTCCTTGATCATCAGTAACCACCCATTGCGAATTAGAACCAGTATTTCCTTCTAAAGTAATTCCAGAAACATTATCTGCGATACCATCACCAACACAAAATTCGAAAGGTCCGCCATTGATCATTCCTCCTTCAACAGTACATGGAGCATTACAATCATCTCCAGTATTTCTAACGACAGTTATAGGATTGGAAAGGGAAAAACAACCTTGTAAATCATTCGCATTCATTCCAACAGCTGCACCTTGCAAACCATCTTCAAAAGATAAATGCCAAATTAGGCAAGTACCCGGACCTGCGCCTTCAAAATCAACAGCACTTGGCATAGGAGGAAGACCTAAAATATTTCCTTGATCGTCAGTGACCACCCATTGTGAGTTTGAACCAGAATTTCCTTCTAAAATAATTCCAGAAACATTGTCTGCAATTCCATCATCAACACAGAACTCGAATGGTCCACCAGTAATGGTTCCACCTTCTGGCTGATTTCTAACCACAGTTATAGGATTGGAAAGAGAATAACAACCTTCTAATTCATTTGCATTCATTCCAACTTCCGCACCTTGTAAACCATCTTCAAAAGATAAATGCCAAATTAGGCAAGTACCTGGTCCGGCTCCGTCAAAATCAACCGCACTCGGCATAGGAGGAAGACCTAAAATATTTCCTTGATCATCAGTGACCACCCATTGCGAATTAGAACCAGAATTTCCTGCTAGGGTAATTCCTGAAACGTTGTCTGCGATACCATCACCAACACAAAATTCGAAAGGTCCACCAGCGAGCATTCCGCCTTCCGGCTGATTTCTAACCACAGTAATTGGATTAGAAAGAGAATAACATCCTTGGAGGTCGTTCGCATTCATTCCAACAGCAGCACCTTGTAAGCCATCTTCAAAAGATAAGTGCCATATTAAG
>CALFWO010000048.1 GCA_937928045.1 uncultured Saprospiraceae bacterium
GGTGTTGTCTCCAGCGGTACTCCACCCTGGGGTGCGCAAGGTACTTATATAGGTAATGATATAGTCATTGATGATGACATAATATGTATTGATGAACTAACAATTCTGAATACTTCTACAAAAAAATTACGAAACGATAAGTCTGTAAGTATCTACCCCAATCCCAATAATGGAGTGCTACAGATAGAAACCGATTTTGAAATTGATAAAATTCAGGTAATTAATCTTTATGGTCACCAAGTAGATGAATTAGAATATTATAATTCTTTGAACCAATTAAATCTGGATTACCCTGAAGGTCTTTATTGGTTAAACTTTATTTACAAAGGTCATATAGTATCTTCTAAGAATGTAGTTCTGATAAAATCATGAATCTTCCTTACTGAAAACTTGGCTGTAGGAATAGAAAAAACTCTATTCCACCAACTAATTATGTCCGGGCACTTAGTCTACCCTTTTTCTTGAAAATTAGAGACTATTCTGAGATATTATGTTGTAAGCATATAAATACATGTCAGGCTAATTTCCATTAAAATTTACTCAAAATGAAAAAAATATTTCTAATTTCAATACATTTCTTATTCCTTAACTCTTCTTTTGCCCAAACTTGGACGCAGGTTAGCGATTTTCCACTTGATGCAACTTCTGGAGGATTCTCCTACGCATATGAAGATAAGGGCTATTGGTTAGCTCCTCTCGACCATAATTCAAGTCAATCCGATCCAGGACCATATCTTTTAAATTATAAATTATTTGAGTATGACCCAGTTATAGATACTTGGATGGAGCTTCCTAACGACGATTTTCCTCATACTAATTTAGAAATGGGAGATATCTATAACGAGAAAATATATTTTGGATATGGACAAACAGATTTTTCTCAGGACCCTGTTGCTGTTGAGGATAGGATATGGTCATTCGACCCTGCTGATGGGACTTATACGGAACTGTCCACCTGCCCGGGAGGAGGACGATTTGCTGGGGCACTATTAGTCCATAATGATGTCATATATTCAGGTTCTGGTTGGAACTACGAGACTGATACTGATAAATATAATGATTGGTGGGCCTATGATTTAAATACAGGAGAATGGACTAAAAAAAGTGATTTACCAGATTCAGACATTCATAGACCGATAAGTTTTGTCATAGGCGATTTTATCTATGTGATCGGAAGTCATGAAGCTTACTCATGGTACAAATATGATATTATTAACGATACTTGGTCTACTATCAATGACCAGTGGGGCTCTCGACATGTCTCTGGGGTACAAAAATACAATGGAAAAGTTTATGTTTATGGTGGAGACGTAGACGGGCACGAACAGATGCCATATGATGAGCTCTTTATGGAATACGACCCTGTAATGGATACTTGGAAAAAACTTCCTCCTATTCCTTCCGATACTAGAAGATTTGGACCTGGAACTTTTATAATAGATGATAAATTGTATGTTGTCTCAGGAGGACTGAATTTTATTCCAGAAAAAACAACTTGGTATTTTGACATGACTCAATTAGAGACAACTTCGATAAATGGTTCCTTAACTGTAAAAGAACTTGAGGTATCCCCTAACCCTGTATCTCATTATTTGACTTTAAACAATATAGACCTCACAAGAGCATATTCATTAAGAATAAGTAACCTATCTGGTAAGCAACTATATAGTAGTAAATTATCTAACAATAAAATTAATCTAAGCAGTTTTGTGGCTGGTACTTATATCATTAATATCTACTCAGATAATGAGGTTTACACCCAGAAAGTTATTAAAATATAAGATTTACAAAATAATTTAAAACAAATCATATGTATAGTAAGTTAAAATGCATTCATGTTATTTTCTTTTTAATTGTATTCCACCAAGGTTACGGCCAGTTTTCAATAGATTATTCATTTGGATCAGGAGGTGAATATCATGACAACGACCAAATTAACGAAGGGCCGTTTGATATTATTGATTTTATAGAGCTACCTTCAAAAGAATTACTTGTTTATGGTAACAAAAAATTATCAGCAACTTTTGGATCCAAAGCTGATATCATGTTAGTCAAACTTAATGAGGATGGCTCTACTGATTTAGATTTTGCTACCAACGGAATCTTCCGCTATGGTTTTGAGAACCAATTTAACAGAATAGAGAAAGCAATTGTATTTGATGATGGAAAAATATTAATAGCTGGTGCTGCAAGTATTTCTGGAAATATGCACGGTTTTATATTGAAATTAAATTCTGATGGCAGTCTCGATAATGGCTTTCAGACTGGAGGGATATTAATCATGCCATCTTTAGTTAACAATGGACAAGAATCTATTACTGATATACTTATTAAGTCGTCGGGAATATACATAGCTTATAATAAAGGACATAGCGTGTATCCGGCTCGATCATATGCACTTTTAGCAAAGTTAGATTTAGAAGGCAACGTAGATGAGAGTTTTGGTGTTAATGGATTTCTTGAATTTCCAACTGAATCAGAAGAGTATGCTCACGATTTTTTTAAATTAATACCCACAAAAAATAATAAAGTTTTAGCCTTACTAGGATTAGGAACTCAAGGTCAACTAGAATTATATCGATGTAATACTGATGGAACTATTGATGACGAATTCAGTGACAATGGAAAATTTAATTTTACGGGTAATCCTAAAAGTATTGTCTCCACAGCAGACTACAAACTTATACTACCCATTAATTCACCCACAGGTACAATTGTAATCGGATTAGATGATGATGGACATTATGACCCTGATTTTGGCCTTAATGGTATTGCCGAAATCGATTCTAAAGACCTTAATTCAGTTTATATTTATCCAGATGGTTCTTTACTATTTGCAGGGACTACAGCATTGCAGATGGGAAATGGATTTGCTGGTTTAATCAAATTAACAAAACAAGGCGATTTAGACCTTTCATTTTCCAGCAATGGAACACAAATCATTTCTGCAGATCCTAGTGCTGGCGCTAATGAAGTAATTAAACCTAGTGTGGTAGGTAATCGGTTTTATGTTCTTTCTAAACAATTACTATTCCCGCAGCTTGTTATTGTCAGCTCATTATGTAGAATAGACGAATCAATTACCTCAAACATCTATAGTCTTTCAGGAGAAGATAAACTAAGAGTCTATCCAAATCCATTTTCAAATCAATTGAAAATCAAAGATTCATCCTTTGAGTCTCCCCCTCAGCTTTTGGAGGTATACGATTCTTCTGGGAAATTAGTATTTAAAACTCCATATAAAAGTGAAATAAACCTAATTACCTTGCCTCCATCTACTTATATCTTGAAAACTAAATTTTTAAATGGAAAAGAAAATATGACCCGAGTTATAAAACAATAGGAATGCAAGTTATTAAAAAATATTAGGGTAAAATAAAAACTTCTCGATGTATATATTAGCAAAAAAGTAAATGAACAATGACGCAAAGCTAAACAGTAATCAAAATTACTGTCATGATTATTTACCACCAGAAAGATGATGATTGATTCAATATTATCCAAAATGAATAACTTTCGAAGGGCAGTCAAAATTCATTGCAGAGGTTTTATTGCTATATCTAACTATGTGAGGACGGCATATTTTTTTGTAGATGTGTCGTCAGAGTTATCGTAACGAAAAGATATTTCGGTATCAGTTAGAAAAAGAGTTTAATTAGCAGACGCTGTTAGAAAAAGAGGAATTACCATAGGATCGCAATTGATGATACATACATTCAGGCAGAGGTTTTCAATATGCCTTAGTTATGCTTCCCCCCCCCCCCAAAAAAAAATTTAACACCACCGACTTAATTAGTAAACTCTTACCTTAAGTCACTAATTATGAGAAGAAAAAGAAGGACATTTACATCAGAATTTAAATTAAAGGTAATTCTTGAATCGCTAAAAGAGCGACTAACCTTGGCTGAAATTTCTCAGAAATACGAATTGCATCCAAATCAGATCTCAAAATGGAAGACTGATTTTATAGAAAATGCCTAAGACAACTTAAAGCCAATAACCAATTCAGAAAAAGGCAAATCAAATGTAGAGTTAGATCATTTGTATAAGAAGATTGGCCAATTGAAAATGGAGGTAGATTTTCTTAAAAAAAGCTGTCCTTATAGATAAGTCTGTAAGGTATTCGTATCTGGATTCCAGCATAGAATTAAGCCTACGTAGACAGGTAGATTTACTTTCGATTCAAAGAAGAAAATTTTCTACAAATCAAAACCTGAAAGTCTCAGAAATGTCTATATAATGAAATTGTTTAATCAACAATATCAAAGAACACCATTTTATGGCGTTCCAAGAATGACAGATTATTTGAATGGACTTGGGCATCAACCATTCAATAAAAAACGAGTAGAATGCCTCTACAAGCTAATGAATATAATGGCTGTCGGGCCCAATCCAAATAATAGTAAGTCTGATCCTACTTCATTTAAGTATCCCTACTTGCTTGAAGGTTTGAAGATAAATCATCCAAATCAAGTATGGGCAGTAGACATAATTTATGTAGGCTTGAGAAACGGTTATATATATTTATTTGCTGTAATTGACATTTATTCTAGGATGATTATTGGTTGAGATATTTCGAATTCTATGACTGTTAAATGGTGCAAACATGTTTTAGAGTCTGTTTTGAAATTTTATCCAACTCCTAATATTCTAAATAGTGATCAAGGCAGTCAATTTACTTCAGAAATTTGGATTGATTATTTAAAGGATAACCGAATAAAAATAAGCATGGATGGGGAAGGACGAGCAATTGATTATATCTTTATCGAACGATTTTGGAGGATCTACAAATATAAATACTTGTATTTAATTTTGCCGATCGGAGGGAAAGATCTTTACGATGGAACAAAAGAATACATGGAATTTTATAACTTTGAAAGGCAACATAAAACAATAGGAAAAGTAACACCAACCGAAAAATATTATGGGCGTAAAGTACTTTTCAATTCAACTAAATATTAACAGTCAGTAGTACAATAATGGAGGGAGCTATATTACTTTTGACTTTGTTTTATCAAAAAAAAGCTTTTCTAAAAAGAAATCTAAATAATAAATATTATTACATACTTTTTTCTTCTCTATCGCCTTTTTCCTTTATTAATTTTATAATTTATTCTGACTTCCTTTAAACTTTCACTTAATCTTAGTTTCTTTGCAACGATATCGAGGACTGGTGGAATACTGACACCTTTTCTGACACCATAATGGAGAGAGACTATAGCTCAGTTGGTTCAGAGCGATGCCTTGACAGGGCATAGGTCGGGGGTTCGAATCCCTCTAGTCTCACTTAAAGTGCTTGAGATGTGATCGCCTTGACAGGGCGGGGGTCATTGGTTCGAATCCAATAGCGAGCACTAATTAAATTGAAATATCAAGCTTTGCTTGAATTGTTCTTGTAATCATTTTGGAGTCTGAGCTTTGCTCAAGGGATAAAATGTTTTCAAGGGCAATAAAACACTTTGGTGTTTTTTCAATTTGATTTTCCGAACAAAACCTCTTTTTTGGATCGCATTTGCAATCCAATAGCGAGCACCAAGTGAAAGCCATTTCAATTCATTGGAATGGCTTTTTACATTCATCAAGCAAGCTTACAATACGTTTAGCTTTTGTATTTTTAGGGCTTCGTATGATGTCAGTATTTTATTTCGGGATGTAGCGCAGTCCGGTAGCGCACACGCCTGGGGGGCGTGGGGTCGCAGGTTCAAATCCTGTCTTCCCGACAAACATTGTAAAAGGTATAAGCATCGCTTATACCTTTTTTTATTTCAATTTGCGAGTCTGAGCTTGCTAATCCCTAACCTTCACAAACGGAACAGAAATAATCCTGCCTGAATCAGAAATCATACTGACCCAATACATCCCTCCTTGAAGTTCAGATACATCTAATAAGTATTCTTCCTGCTGATTCAAATCTAAATTTAAACGCTGTAGTTCTTGACCAAAACCATTGGATAAGATCAACCTCGTATTTTTTCCTTTGTGGTCAAAACGGACATGAATTAAATCAAACGCTGGGTTAGGATAGAGCTGAAGGTTTTCATTTTGAATTTGTTCTTTCAATAGGGGATCTTCAACGGTCACGGATTCAATTAAATAACAAGTCCTTGTCCAGTGCTCATCAAAAGTGGAAATCTCAATATGATAATCACCTGGCGCTGTGAGTTCTTTAAATACAATTGGATTGTCGCATAGATCAACACAGTTAAAAATTGTTGACCAATTTGGTGAAAATACTTTTACAATAACATGCGGACTGTTTAATCCCTCGCCAGAAATAGTCAGGATGTTACCAACAAGGGTATAAAAAGTATTACAACCAAGACTATCGCCTGTTGGTACTGGATTGCCATTGCCATCCGGGTTGGTGATCGCTAAGTTATAAGCTAATGTATTATTCAATTCGTTAGACTCAGTGATGTCATCTTGCGAATCTATTTTTACAATAATGAAGTAATTTCCTGAAGCTGTATTTAAGGGAAGTATATTATTTTCTATCTCTAGCGTTGTTGTTCCAATATCCAAATAATTGGAAGTACTAGTCTGTAGTTCGAAATCATCACTGGACAAGTCACTATCAGTACTTAAATAAGTAGCTATGGAATAAGTACTCGGAACAACTGTATCACCTTGATTAATTATTTCAACTTGAACATTAAAGGTGTCACCTGAAAAAAGAGAATCCGTAAAAGGCAAGGCGCCTAAAGTTAAATCCGGGAATAATACAACAATAGGATTGTCATCTGTACTGGCTTCATCATCTTCATTCACATAAGGCGGAGTTCCATTCGCAGGAGTGGAGTCAAAATCCAACTCATTTGCCGTCAATACTTGAACGTAAGTAGCAGTAACATTCTCAACAAGTGAAAAGTAATTGATCGTTAAGATTGCTGATTCGCCTATTGCTAAATTTCCAACATTCCAAACTTGATCCGTATAAATGGACAATGAACCTTGACTGGCACTAAATTCGTTGCCGCCAACGAAAACAACTCCATCTGGACTTAATAAATCAACAGTAATTCCGGTTGCTGATAGATCACCATTATTGACCAATGTTGCAGTCACCGAATAAGTAGACCATTGTTCTGGTGATGGTGTTGATTGCGACATGGATAATTCTAAATCTATAGTATTGCCTGAAGGTTGACAACCTTGAGCTATGCTAGTGAAATCATTGCATGAAGCGCCATTTGCATCTGAATTTGATTTTGCAATAAGGATTGGAGAATCTGATACATTGCAAAGGAATTCAGAATAGCAAAGAACTAAATTGGTGTTATTTATAATAGCTAAAGAGTCAAAGTTTAGTACAGAATTAAATCCTTCAAATTCTATTAATTCTGGATTGTCATAAATGAAAATATTATTGGCACTTGAAATGCTATTGAATATATTTATAGACTGAAGTCCCGTTTCTTGAATTTTGATTTCTCCGTTTACGGCTTGTACATTATCGAAATTCGGAATGGACTTTAGTATTGGACTGTCTAAAATGTCAAATGACTCTTCATTTATATCTGCGGATAAATTAGTAAGATTTTCAAAAGCTATGATAGACTCTAATGATGGATTGTTTCTTAAACTGATACTTCTTGCAGTTTGTAAATTATGGAAAGCATCAACTTCTTTCAAATTGATGTTTCCGAAAATACCAATTTCAGAATTCTCGAGACTATCAAATCCGAGAATTTCAACTAAACTATTCATTCTAATAATATCCACAGAAAATTCTGTAGTTAATAAGGCATTGAATCCATTCAAACTTAGCAAAGAATTATTGTCAGACATTGACAGTACACCTACTTCTTTTAACTTAGGAAATGTTGCTAACGAATTGAGTTGCTCATTGCGGTAAATGAATAATACTGATGCGTATTCTAGATTTCCGAAACCAGCGATTGTATTCAATTTTTCATTGTCATCAATGTTAAGCGCGAAATCTAATGTTCTAAGTGTATTAAATCCATTAACAGTTTCAAGTTTGTCATTGAACCTTATTTCTACACTTTTTGAAGTATCTATTTGACTGAATCCTTCAATACTTAACAGTTCATTATTGTTGTCAATATAGATTGGTCCATCAACATGAATTAAATTATTGAAATTGTCAATTTGCTTTAAACTATCACATCCTTCAATTGTCAAACTATTAACGAACTCCAAATTGTCAAATGGAGAAAGATCTGAAACATCAATGCCGTTAATCAAAAGTTCTTGTTCAAGAATTTTACAATCAGGATATAATTGAAGGAATTGGTCAGCTTCTAATTGAGAACTAATGACTACAGGTTCAGTAGGACAGATGTCTGTTTTGCATACATTTTTTATTGTAATCAGATCACTACACAATGAACCGTTGTTTGAAATGTTTGAAATGTCTTGGGTATTAGAAAGATCAACAAACGTGCAAAGAAAATCTGTTTTACAGGAAGTTAGTTTTGGATTATTTACAATTACCAAACTTTCAAGACTGTCGATTTCAATGGAGTCTAGGCCTGATACATTTGACAGTTCAGGAAGATTCTTAATCTCTAGTTCTTCAACAACATTAATTCTATTAAGGAAATCTAAATTTTCAATATTTAGTTCATTTAGAACAAAGCGATTTGAACTTTCTAGATTATTAAACGCGCTAATGTTTGCAAGTAGTGGATTTTCTTCTATTGCTCCAACACTTTGAATGTTAGTTAGTTTTTCAAAACCATTTATAGTTTCTAAAATCGGATTTTGTTGTACAATAATATTGTTGTTAATTTCAGTAATTGAATCAAAACCTTCAATTAATGTTAAAGAATCATTGACCACGATGACTAAGTCATTAATGCGCTTTAGTGCATCAAATCCGGAGATAGTAGCTATATTATCGCAACTGAATATTTGTAAAATGTCAACCGTGTCAACGTTATTCATGAAGTCTAAGCTTGGAAGACCAATATTATCCAAGTCAATTCTAGCCACTTTACCGGTGACGGTGTTAAAACTAGGTATGTTTACTAATGACTTCATCGCATAGAATCCAATTCCGATTCCATTAAATTCTTCTAATCTTTCAAAACCGGAAATGGTAACCAGTGAATCGTTTACGCCCATATTTAAATGGCCACAAATCAACAGGTTGTTAAATCCATCTAAATATTTCAAACTTGGGTTTGCGCCAATAGCTATTTCTCCAGTACGCTCCAACTGTGGGAAAGGGGGAATGTAATTCAACAATAAGTTTTGATCTAGATAGAGGACCTCGTCCACTTTTATGAGTTTTGAGAATCCATTAATTGCTTTTAATTTTTCATTGAAGCGAATAGCTATTTTAGGAAGCGACAACAAGTTTTCAAATCCATTTATTGAATCTAAACCGACGTTTAATATTTGAATTGGACCAGCGCTTAAAATCAAAGAGTCAAATCGTGGAATCGAATTTAAAGAAGGAAGGTTCTCAAATTTGATTCCTAGCTGTCTAGAAAATTCTATTTTGCTCAATCCTGTAATATTGGCCAAAGATTGGTTGTTAGAAAAGGAAGCTGAAACCGAAGAGTTAATATTAGGAAAGGCACTAAAACTTTCCAATAGTGGATTTCCGTTAATGCCTAAATGAATTAATTCTTCGGCATTGTTGAATCCCGAAATACTAATTAGATTTTCACAAACTCCTATGGATAAAATACTTTCAACCGTTCGAAGACTATCAAATCCGGAAATGCTAGTAAGTAATGGGCATGCTGTAATTTGAAATGCACTAACATGTTTTATACTCCCAAATGCATCTAAGTTATCAATATCATTACCAGAAATGATGATATTAATATTTGATAAATCTGTACAATTTGGATACAAAATACCAAAGCTATCGATCTGGGCTTGAGTGGAGAATGTAGTATTGATCTGGGGGCAATCCTGAGACCAAGAATTTAAAACGATAAATTGGCTAAGGAGGAGAATGAAAAGAATACGCATGTTGCAAGGATATTTCCCAACAAGGTATGGCCTTGCGACTCCTTAACCTACTTAGCGTAGTTCAACTTTGTGTATTCTTGAAAATATCAGTATTAATACGGTAATTATTTTGGGCGTCCCCTTTCAGGTCGGGCTATCCACTAGTATCCTGCCCTTTGGTCTGGAACCCGCTACTATCCCTGACGCACTCCGCAGTAATACTTGTCATAGCTAGATCCCCCATTGCACCAATCACCTTCAATGTTTTCTCCTAATATTCAATAAATCAATACGTTCTACCAAACACCCGAACCGGAGCACCATCCGCATCCTTTATCTTCATCGGAATACAATTCAATTCAAATTCTTTCCCAAGCATTTTATCCAAATTGTTCATGTTTTCAATGATCAATAATTCTTTGGCCAAGACCAGTCGGTGATTGGGTAATTCTTTGCTTTCCAAGTCGTCGATCGAGAAATAATCAAAGCCCAAAGCTTTTAGGTTAAAGTTCAGCAGCCAAGTAGTCGCTTCTTGAGTCAAGCTGGGGAATGCTTCTGAATATGCTGGAGAGTTCCATTTGTGTTGCCAACCAGAATAGAACAATACAAAGTCCACCTTGTTGATGACTTGCTCTTTAGCTTTTAGAAATTCCAAAGAAATAGAAGTCATTTTTGAAACATCTAAAACAATTGCAGGACCAATAAATTTGTTTAAAGGAAATTGATCTAAAGTTTTAGTATTGGCAAGGATGTGGGCAGGGGCATCGATGTGGGTACCCATGTGCGTACACATGTTGATGGCTATTTGGGCAAATCCATCTTTTGAAATATTGTTAATTTGATTGAAAGATGGAGTAGGGGAGCCGGGCCATATGGTGATGCCATTCTTTAAGGTATGTGTCAGGTCGGTAATCATATTTATATATTGAAGTTGTTTTTAGCTTGAAAAAATGCTTTCAATTTTTGTTCATCTAATTTATCATTGGTGCGAATACCAAATTCATAAATCTTAGCCATAAATTCAACAACTATTTTTTCCTAACTTTAATAAAGCGATATACTTGTAATAAAAGTACCGGAACAAAATGAACTAGTGCAGGCTTCCAGTTGTAATGCAAGAATGACCAATGTAACACAACCATCAAAGCTGCCAAGTAAGTGAAGTTATGCAACTGTTGCCAATTGCTTTTTAATTTTCGAACCATACCATCAGTGCTGGTAATTGCCAAAGGAATCCAAATAATCATGGCAATCCATCCAGTCAGCATACCAAACTGAAAAAACTCCTTCCAGACTTGATCAGTTGGAACTTCCATTAAGTAAGTGATCGTATGGTGCAGGCCATAGGCGAAGGCTGCGACTCCAAAGTATCTGCGATTCCTCAATAACCACTTTGGAAATTTTTTCCCTTGGAACATGAGCACCAATGGCGAAGCAATCAAAGTAAATATTAGAAATCTTGCCGAGAATTCTCCCGTTGAATGCATCAGGCTATTGTAAGTCATTTTACCATCGGCAAAACCTATTGTAAATAGTAGGCCCGGCAGCATTAGAAAAAACCAAAGGATATATTTGCTGCGCCAAATTGGTTTTTTTGAAGATTGATTTTTACTCATGATATATCATTAGTTTATTGGCCAATCAGTTTTACCATTCAGTATGAAATGAACCTTTCTTGTCCAATCGTTCATAGGTATGGGATCCAAAATGATCGCGTTGCGCCTGCACCAAGTTCAAAGGTAATCTAGCTGTTCTAGTAGCATCGAAGTAGGCCAAAGAAGCGGAAAAGGCCATTGCAGGAATACCTGCGTCAATGGCATATTTAATAATACTTCGAGCAGAAGATTGCGAAGCTTTCAAATACTTAGCGAAGGTTTTATCCATCATTAGGTTGGGCAGCGAATTATTAGCGGAGTATGCCTTGCGAATATCTTCTAACAACTTCGCACGAATGATACATCCTCCTCTCCAAATTCTTGCAGTGGCTTCTAGGTCCAAGCCGTACCCTTTTTCTTCCGAGGCATCTGTAAGCAAAGCTAATCCTTGTGCATATGCAGTGATGAATGCGAAGAACAAGCCATTTTCAACCTCTTTGATCAATTTCTTCTTGTCAACTTTTGATTTCTTAGCCCTTACTTTCAAAATCTTGGAGGCCTTGATGCGCTCCTCTTTTAGAAAAGAAATTCCTCTCATGGTTACTGCCGCATCGATGGAAGGCACGGGAATTCCAAAGTCCATTGCATTTTGAGAAGTCCATTTGCCGGTACCTTTTTGTTTGGCTTTGTCTAAGATTTTATCGATCAGCATTCCACGTCCGAGTTCATCTTTTTGCGCAAATATTTCAGCCGTGATTTCTACTAGGAATGACTTTAATTTTCCCTTGTTGTACTTAGAAAATGTTTGGTGTAATTCTTCGTTATTCAGTCCGCCCACATTTTTCAATATATCATAACTTTCCGCCAGTAATTCCATCATGGCATATTCAATCCCATTGTGAACCATCTTAACATAATTTCCTGCAGAACCTTTGCCCATATAAGCTACGCATGGATCACCTTCCACTTTTGCAGAAACTGCTTCCAATATTTTGCGCACCTTGTTATACGCGCCTTTGGCGCCACCAGGCATAATACTTGGCCCTAAGCGCGCACCTTCTGCGCCACCCGAAACACCTACGCCTAAAAAGTCAATCTTCTTTTCTTTCAACATGGCCACACGGCGATCCGTATCTTCAAAGAATGAATTCCCGCCATCAATAATAAGGTCTCCTTTTTCTACATGCTTTAAAAGCCCGTTGATCACGATGTCCACTACTTTTCCCGCAGGAACGAGCATCATTATTTTTCTAGGTTTTTTTAAGGAGGTTACAAATTCTTTCATATCAGTAGTACCAAAAACCTTTTTTCCAACCGCTTCTTCTTCCAAGGCTTTGGCTTGATCCTTATTGGTATCTAGACCAGCAACTGAGAATCCATTGTCAGCTACGTTTAGTAAAAAATTGCGACCCATTACTCCAAGGCCTATCATTCCGAAGTCATATAATTGCTTTGCCATACTGTTTTTTCTGTTGAGCTGGTAATATCTGGAATTTTAATGATATGATTTTGAATATTATTCCCTTCTTTCTTAAATAAATTAAGACCATTGTTCTAGCTTTAGGCCTGATCAATTTAGTTTTTGTTCACCAAAGCAATTGAAGAAAATGGATCCAGTCATATTTACCATATTTGGAGCATCGGGAGATCTTGCCAAAAGAAAACTTATTCCAGCAATTTTTGAATTGTATAAAGGAAACTATCTGCCAGAGAATTTTGCTGTGCTTGGGATCAGCCGGTCTTCATACACCAATGAAGCTTTTCAGAAAAAAGTATTTTTTGAAAGTGAGTTTATTGAACTGGATCAAGGGGAGGCGGAAGAAAACAAAGAATTTGCCCAGCGACTTTCTTATCTGGCGATTCAAACTGCTGAAACTGCCGATTATGCAAAAGTCAAATCGACTTTAGCTGAACTGGATAATCAGTACCAAATAAATGGAAACTATATTTATTATTTATCAACTCCTCCTTTTTTATATGAGACCATTCCAGCTTGTTTGGCTGCCCATGGATTGAATACAGAAGAAGATGGATGGAAAAGGTTGGTCATAGAAAAACCCTTTGGTTATGATTTAGAATCAGCGGTTGCACTGAATGCTAAAATTCGTAAAGATTTTGACGAAGATCAAATCTATAGAATTGATCATTACTTGGGAAAGGAAACCGTGCAGAATTTGCTGGTTACCAGGTTTGCGAATGGAATATTTGAACCACTTTGGAATCGAAATTATATCCAACATGTTCAAATTACGAATGCTGAAAATTTGACGATTGGTGATCGTGGAGGATACTATGATAAGTCTGGTGCCTTACGAGATATGTTCCAAAATCATTTGATGCAGATCATTGCACATCTTGCCATGGAACCTCCAATTGCTGCTGATTCAAAAGCGATTAGAGATGAAAAATTAAAGTTGCTACAATCTATACGACCTTTAAGTGAAGAGGATGTCAAAAAGCAAGTGATTCGTGGACAATATACCAAGTCAACAATTGATGGAAAACCTGTGAAAGGATATAGAGATGAAAAAGGAGTTCCGGATGAATCGAGAACCGAGACTTTTGTCGCATTGAAATTTTTTATAGACAATTGGCGCTGGGCGGATGTGCCATTCTATGTTAGGTCTGGAAAGGGAATGCCTACAAAAGTTACTGAAGCTGTGATCACTTTCAAAGATCCTCCACACAGTCTTTTCAGAAAAGAGGAAATGGTTTACAATGACAATAACCAGCTGATTATTCGGATTCAGCCGGATGAAGGTATTTTACTAAAATTTGGAATGAAAGTTCCGGGCTCTGGATTTGAAGTGAAAGATGTAGGAATGGATTTTCATTATTCAGATTTAACCAACGCGCATGTTCCAGCGGCCTATGAGCGATTGTTGTTAGACGTTATAAAAGGAGATGCGACGCTGTATGCTAGGGGAGATTCTGTCGAAGAGGCATGGAGATTTGTGGCACCAATATTAAAAGCTTGGAAGGATGATCCTAAGATTAAAGTTTATGGGTACCCTGCCGGAAGCTGGGGCCCAGCTGTAGTTCCGAAGTTAATCGAGTCTGATGATGTCACTTGGAGAAATCCTTGTAAAGAATTGACGACGGATGGCTCTTTTGTAGAATTATAATTGATAAATCAATTAAGAAGATTATTGTAAGCGCAGCACCAAAAATTCCCTTGATGAAAAAGAAACCCTACTACAAAGACATAGAAGAATTGGCCAAAGTATTTGCAAAATACTTGATTCAGGAAATCAAAGGTCAAAGTCAATTTAATATTGCATTGTCTGGAGGGAGTACCCCTAAGTTACTGTTCCAAATTTTGGCAAAGGACTACAAGAAGAAAATCAAGTGGAAAAATGTTCATTTGTATTGGGGTGATGAAAGATGTGTTACACCAACCAGCAAGGATAGCAATTATGGGATGACGAAAAAATTGTTGTTGGATCATATCGATATTCCATCTGAAAATATTCATCGCATACTTGGTGAAAAAGATCCAAGAACTGAAGCCATGCGCTACTCTAAAAAATTGGTAGATAATTTACCTATCGATGATGGAACTCCAAGATTTGACTTGGTGATTTTAGGTATGGGCAGCGATGGTCACACGGCCTCAATTTTTCCGCATCAGCGCAGGCTATGGAATAGTAAAAAGATGTGTGAAGTAGCTACGCATCCTGATTCTGGACAAAAAAGAATTTCACTTACCGGACAAGTGATCAATGCAGCAAGTCAAGTTCATTTTTTAGTCGCAGGTGAAGCCAAGCGATCGGTACTGAAAGAAATTTTCACCAGCACTGGAAAATATGAAAAATATCCAGCCAGTTATGTTCAAAATGCAGCATGGTGGATGGATGCTGCAGCTTATCCATTTTAGCCCACCATATTAATGTATACGAGTCCATCAATTATTTACTATTGTAGGCAAATTTTATTATTGAAATGAAATATTTATTAAATATCTCTTTGCTTTTATTTATTATCGGTTGTGGTTCCAAACCTGTGGAAAGACCTGTATTAAATAAGAAGAAAAAAAATGTTTCGACCAAGCTGCCTAAAGACGTTTCCGAATTTTCAATTGCTGTTGTTCCGGGTTTGCCGGTGATTGATCCAAATACCAAGATTCCAAATACTAAAATCTACATTTATTCTCCTGATTTCCCAGAGTTGATATATTTGGTAAATGATTTTAATTGCGAGCCAATGAACCCAGAAGAGATCAGAAGATTGAAAATTCCAATGAATGCTAATTTTTTATTCAAATCAACTTATGGAGGAGGTGGAACCAATTACTATGGATTATTTAAAGACGGAGGAGTGGAGTTGTATGGACAAGCATTTGATAAAGGAAGTCCCATCGCAGCTCCAGATGCAAAACCGTTTAATCAAATAAGAAAATTTGATCTAAAAAATCGAGCACCTTTGGATGGATTCTTTATTTGTTTTGTTGGGAATCAAGGCGAGCAAAATCAAATGTCCATTTATTATGATGTGCAGGGAATGGCGAATTCCATTAAATTTGATAGCGATGATAGGTGGATACCGCTGCAATATAATACAAGCCAAGTGGTGGATGAAGGAGCAATGCAGGCAACAATTGATCAATATTTTGTAATTGATAAAGGTGTGAAAAGTGCCATTCTGAATCTAACGCAATCGGGAGAATGGGTTTATGCGAGTTATACAGATACTGAAAAAGGAGTAAAGCAATCATTTACAATAGATCAGAAGAAGACGATGGTTCAAGGAGAATACAGAAAGGATGCTTGTTTTTAAATAGACAAAATGACATAGGGCTATTTTTTTTTTACTTTCCATCAAAGGATTATTATTCCCTCCTTTTTTTTACCAAATTTGCACATGGATTTTTTTGACCTAATAAGACAAGGAAAAGTGGAGGCTGTTAAGTCAGCAATCACTGAAGCGCCTAACTTAGTTTCTGATAAAGACAAAAAAGGGTTTCCACCTCTAATTTTGGCCTCCTACAGTGAGCAATTGGAAATCACATCTTTTTTATTGGAGCAAGGTGCTGATGTTAATGCATTGGATGTTGCTGGGAATACGGCGCTGATGGGAGTCAGTTTCAAAGGCTTCACGGAGATCGCTGAACTGCTCATTAAAAATGGAGCCGAAGTTAATGTTCAAAATTTGAATGGAGCAACTGCTTTGATTTATGCCGCTACATTTGGAAGAATAAATATTACAAAACTTTTGATCGCCTCTGGTGCGGATAAGTCAATCAAAGACAAGAGAGGAAACACCGCTTTCATGCATGCCGAGTTTCAAGGTGTACCTGAGTTAACTGCCTTGTTGGAAGAATAATTTAAAAAATTATTAACCACTTTCCATGTTTTATTTCCTGGTATTGACCATTCTGCTATTTGCATATGAGTCGACTCAGGTTCATGATGAGTCTCAATCTGCAGGTTCATTGTATTCGCTGCAAATTCAAATGACTGCTGTGCTTGATGATATACGATTCCATCACGTCCCGCAGAAATTGACAACATTGATGGAGCGTCTGAATGCAAATAGCTGATTGGATTTGCTGTGGTATAATCTTTTCTTGTTAAAAATTTTATAACTGGACTTTGCCACATTTTCGTTAAGTCGAGTGGAGAACCAATGCCGATATAAGATTTTGGTCGAACACTATTTAGCATTTTTTCCCAGTCAAGATTTTTGTCTAAGGCTAGAATTGCACCTAGGTGTGCACCAGCAGACATTCCGGAAATTATCAATTCATTAATATTATTATGGCGTGTGTTTTTGATTTTATGGCAAGCATTTTTCAAATCATTATACATGTCTTGAAAATCATAAACCGGAAGGCGACGATAGGAAGGCATATAAACCGTGTATCCTTTTTTCGTAAACACCATTGCATTTTGAACAAACCCTTCAGGAGTACCAAACAGCCAACCTCCGCCGTGTAGATAGATAACAACTTTTTCGGACTTGCTTTCAGGTCCAGTGACCTTTAAGTAATATTGCCTTCTTTGAGTACCAAATTTGATTTTTTTTATTCGAAGGCTCGAGGTAGGAATCATCCAAACTTTTCTCCAATAATTTGGAAGACTTAAAAGTTCATAGATCAATGTGCCTTTCAACATGCCCGAAGGTAAAAAAAGCCCGCAACAAAAGTATGTTACGGGCCTCAGATTTAGTTAACCATATGGCTATGTAGCTAGCCAAGTTGGAATAAGAACTATTTTAAAACCTCTATCTTTCGAACGACACTTGTTCCTTTGAATTCCATTTCTACAAAGTAAATCCCGCTTACATATTCTCTTAGGTCGTAAAGATTAATATTGTTTGGATCGACATCCAACATCATTACCTGACCTAACACATTATAGATTTTAATAGTGGTTAAATCATCCTCATTGTAATTTCTAATGTGCAAGTTCTCTGAAGTTGGAATCGGGAAAACATGAAGTCCGTCTTCAAGATTGTCTTTTTCTGTGTTAGTAGTAACAGATCCTGATGTTTCTTTTCCATTAATTGGAATAAGTGTTTCGTCATGAGACATGGCTTTGATGTCAACAATTTCTATATTAATAATTTTTCCAACCAAGTCTTCAATAATTCCTGTGAATGATCCGATCTCTCCATAACCTGTTGTATCGATCAGTCCGGTTCGCGTCATTCCGATATTGATTCTTCCTTGGGTGATATCCATATCTTCAACTTTCCAAAGATCATTACCAAGCCAAGAATTGTCAACAGAAATTGAAGTATTGCTCAGATCCATTTCATCAGTATCGAATACTATCGAAAACGCCAATCCATAAATGTCTTCGACGGGTAGGTCTTCGGAACCAAGTATGATAGGTATAGAAAAAGCTCCGCCCGAAATTAATGGTCCATTAGTATTCAAATCAACATAGAGTGGTGGGTCTAATTCTGATCCAATAATACCATTCCAAGATGGAACGGGTCCATGTACTTTTCCTAGATTAGTTTGAAGAACTTCAAGGTCTTTTTCATCCACAATTCCATCTCCGTTGGCATCTGCATGCTTGTAGTTGGTATTGTTAAATTCAAATTTATCGCTCCAGTCTTCAGCAAATTGCCCTGACCAATCTTCTGTCTGATTTGATCTTGCAAGACCTTCAGAACCATTTGCAATTCCTAAATATAAGACATCACAATGGTCCGCAATGTTATCACTGTTTATATCACCTGGCCAAACTTCCGCTCCTTGAATTTCTAAGAAATAGCAGATGTTGTCTAACTTGATTTCTTCACTTGTAATTAATAGTGTCTCAACATTACCAAAGAAATTAACTTCTCCTTCCCAGATATTTGAATTCTCTCTGCTGTAGTACATTACAACTCCATTACCAATAGCGATAAGTGAATCCGTCGGATTAAATCCATCAATTACAACTTCTGGCTCGTTGTTAACGGATACGGCGAAAGAGGCTCCGGAAAATTCGAAGCTTACAAATTCAGTTGGCTCAGAAAGTTGTGTGAAGTCAAATTCTAATCCGCCTCTCAGTACACCAAAGTTTCCAACAGCTCCATTAAAAGGTGGCGCAATTGGTGTAGAAGAGACACCCAAAAATCCATTATCATAAACATCGTCAACTAGGCTGACTTTAAATTCTGATGTTTCGTATATCACAGGATTTACAGTGCCAATAGGGTAGTATCCACCGTCCATTAAATTTTCGAAGCCATAGCAATCATCACCAGTTGGGGAAGAAACGACTTCGTAGCATATCGGACTAAGGGTTGTTTCTAATCCGCAAATATCTAAGGTGTTGACCGAGGCTCCAGTAATTTTAACATAGCCATGTGAAGGCGCGGTTGAAATCATAGAACTTTGAACTGTGTATCCGTTTTGAGAAAACGATTGCCCATAGAAAGAATTTCCAAATGAAATTGGATTATCTCCATTTATTGTTAATTCGCCTTCACCACAGTATTCAAATGAAATGGAATTGGGAACAACAGCAAGGTTATTGAAGTCATAGTTCAATGAGCCACCTTGTATAAACAATGCTTGCTGATCGTATCCAACTACTTGACAGCTATTATTGGTTGTTATTTCTGCTAGAAATTGATTTGGATTTCCACATATATCAAGACTTACCGTAACATTTTCCTGTGCAAATAACTCTAAAGGAAGATTTGATACGTCATCGGAATTCAGTTTAAAATCAGAAGGTATAGACTCAAAATCCATACAATAGATTTCTGGACAAGTTCCTACTCCTACTAATCCCATTAGTTCACATTCAGGCAATCCCACAGGATTTACACTTATCACGGCATTGCCACTTGAGGTTGGCTGAATATGTAGCAGGCTTAAGGGAAGGCTCGCAAAATTGTATTGACCGATAAATTCACCATCTATGAACACTTCAAAAAATTCATTTAAAGGGTAACTATGTTCAAAGAAAATTCCAACTCCTCTGGTTCCATCTGGTAAACAATCTATTGGACTAAGTCCTAAGTTTTCCATAGAACAATCCGAAGAATTGCAGTCAAGAGCTTCAAACGAATAAGTATCGCAGCAATCAGGTTGATCGTTTATACATACCTGAATCATGTTTAGCAGCGTCGGGTCTGCCGCTTCCAAACTAATTACATATTCGTTTTGTGCATTAAGGGCAACACTGCTAACATAAGTACCATTAATCCAATATTCGAAAAAATCATTTCCTGGATCGATAACATCTAAGAGAATGGTGCCATAAAGAATATCGCCTTCGCATTTAATATTATTCATTTCAACGATTGCGATATCGCAATTATTTGTTGGACAATTAATTGGTCCAAATTCAATCTCAGATGAACAGTTATTATTGTTAATATCCTCAACGATCAATTCGTAAACCGTACTACCATTTCCATCGAATCCATCAATTGTTACCGGTAGGTCAGAATAGTTAAATATTCCGTAGTCTTGACCATTTCCGAATAATATAAATTGATCACTGGTGTTTTCGTAATTGAAGTCTA
>CALFWO010000049.1 GCA_937928045.1 uncultured Saprospiraceae bacterium
ATCATGAACAAAGTCGGAGATGCCTATGGATATTTAATTGACGTAGCCTACATAGTTGATTTAAAAAATAATATTGAATTTATGCTGTCTGGCGTTATTCATGTAAATGAAAATCAAATTTACAATGATGATCAATATCAATACGAGGAGATTGGCCTCCCTTTTTTCAAAGCAGTTGGTGAAATTATTTACCACTATGAATTGGAAAGAAAACGTTCGTTCACTCCAGATTTTTCTGAATATGAACGTATTTTTAATTGGAAAAAAAATTAATATTTCCTAATAATTTTTGCTCGATAAATTTTATGGTCGAGCCTTAGAAAGACAGAAAGTGAAACCACGATTTTGAATAAAATGGATTCCAGGATGACCGAGTTTGTAACTTACTAGATGAGCTATTTTTGAAATGCTTCCTTTTAGACTATCTACTTTTTCTGGCAATGAATTGTATAAATCATCTGCGGAAAAAACTTTTCCTGGTTTGTTAACAAGCTGCCAAAGGATCTCAAATTCTAAGTCGGAAAGAGGAATATTTGAGCCAGAGAAATTGACTTGATAGTTCGAGCGATCTAATAACAAATTGGGCATTTTCGATGGATTTTAGCGGTATAGTGCAAATGAAGTGCCAGCTTTAATAATTGTGAAATAATATATTACAAACAAGTCATTAAATAGAATAAAAAACCCCAAAGAATAAATTCCTTGGGGTTGATTTTAGACTAAAATATTAATTTTTACAATGACCAATTGACTCCTCCATTTTGTTCGAGCGGAATACATCCATCGTAATTTTGAGGTATTGGATCATAAGCCAAATGATTGACTCCTATTTCTTCCGAGAGCATATATCCAGTGACAATAAGCCCTTTCATCTTTGTGAAAAATGATTCTTTGACACCTTCCTGTTTAAGAGATTCTATATCTACTTTTTCCATATCCATCATCAAAGTAGTTTGCTCTTTGTTGGTTAAAGTTGAGAATGATTTTTTATTCAAATTCAATCGTTCCAAACCAGCTTTAAACATTGCTTGATCTTCTGCTGGAAGATAATCTGCCATGATTTCATCTATAAATTCTACTACTCCAACTTCAGATGCAGAAGGAGTATCTGTCTTTGGAATAATATGATCTACAAATGCCTTGAGATCTGCGACTTGTCCTGCATTCATAAATTTCGGCAACCATTCTTTCGTAACCTTTCCGGGATCTGGCTTACAACCATTCATGATCCCAACAATTGCCGGAGCAGAGATACTATATCCCAAAAGTAAGCCGGCGTTTCTTATCGCTTTTCTTCTATTCATTGTATTGGAATTATAAATTTTGCTTATTCAATTCTTTAACAGCATGATCTGCAGCTCTTGCCGTTAATGCCATATAAGTTAATGATGGGTTTTGACAACCAGAAGAAGTCATTGCTGCTCCATCCGTTACAAAAACATTTTTAGCGGCATGTACTTGATTGTACTTATTCAATACAGAAGTTTTAGGGTCCTTCCCCATCCTTGCAGTTCCCATTTCATGAATTCCTGTTCCTGGATATGATCCGGCATCATAGGTATTTACATCTTTCAATCCAGCAGCCTCTAACATTTCAGCAGCAGTATTTGCCATGTCCTTTCTCATCTTCCATTCGTTTTCTTTCCATTCTGCATCAAAGGTTAAAGTTGGCATTCCATAAATGTCCAATACATCTTTGTTCAGAGTAACTTTATTTTCATGATAAGGAAGGCACTCCCCGAAAGCAGTCATACCAAAATTCCAAGGTCCTGGTTTGAATAACTTTTCTTTGAAGCCTGCACCAAATCCCATTTCCTTAACATAAGCAGTCCAATTTCCCCTTTTTGCTCCACCTTGAAAACCATATCCTCTGAGGAAATCTTTATGCTTTGTAGCCTTGTCTAAGTTTCTAAATCGAACTAGGTAGATTCCATTTGGTCTTCTTCCTTTATAAAATTTATCCCCAAATTGATCAGAAACACCTCTTGCACCAACTCTGAAATGGTGATCCATTAAGTTGTGTCCCAATTCCCCTGAATCATTTCCAAAGCCATTAGGGAATCGATCAGATACTGAATTTAAAAAGATATGAGTCGTAGCCAAGGCAGATGCATTACAGAAGATAATTTTGGCAAAATACTCATGTGTTTTTTTAGTTGTGGTGTCCATTACTCGAACTCCTTTAGCCTTCTTGGTATCTTTATCATATATTATTTGATAAACGTTGCTGTGAGGGCGAAGTGTCATATTTCCAGTGGCTGCCGCAGCTGGTAATGTGGAAGCATTGGAAGAAAAGTATCCACCATAAGGGCATCCGCGCATACATCTATTTCGAAATTGACATTTACCTCTTCCATTGTGAGCTTTTGTTAAATGCGCGGCGCGACCTATGGTCATCCTTCTACGCGGAAATGCTGCTTCGATTTTCCTTTTCATATCTTTTTCAAGACAATTCATCTCCATTGGAGGCAAAAATTTGCCATCTGGCAATTGCGGTAATCCTTCATTTTGTCCACTGATGCCTGCAAATTGCTCCACGTGATCATACCACGGGGCCAAATCTTTGTAGCGGATCGGCCAGTCTACACCAATTCCTTCCTTGGCATTTGCCTCAAAATCCAAATCGCTTAACCGATAGGATTGTCTTCCCCACATGAGTGAACGACCTCCAACATGATTTCCTCTGATCCAATCAAATCGCTTTACTTCGGTATATGGATGTTCGGTGTCTTTTACCCACCAATGTTTATAGGCTTCTTGAATGGTATAACCAGTCCTGTTTTGCTTCAAGTAATCTTTCAACTCTTCAGCTGGAAGTTTTCCTTTATTAGGAAAATCCCAAGGATCCATCGCCGCGGTCGGATAGTCTTGTACATGTCGTACATCTCTCCCTTTTTCTAAGACCAAAGTCTTCAATCCTTTTTCGCATAACTCCTTAGCAGCCCAGCCACCAGATATGCCAGTACCTACAACTATAGCGTCATAAGTGACTTCTTCTTTTCCTTTGCTGTTAAAATTCACTTCTTTTTTTTCCGAAAAATAGCAATTTAGAATCGAATAGTGTTCAAATGACAATAATATATTTGGTCAAATTGTCAAGAAAAGAACTATTGTTTTAATTAGAATGAATATTCGATTCGATGGGATCATCTGCTGATTTGAACATTAGTGCCTCAACCCTTCGATAATCTTTTGATATGCTTGATTTTATATATCTTTGAACCAAATTCACCCTAATAAAATGGAGGCAAACTTAGCTGATAAAAAAGATCTGAAATTTGGTAAGCTAGATAGTCTTAATCAGGTTGCTGATTTTCATAGATTGTTTAAGCATCCTGTTCTAAATAGTCCAACTATTCCTGAAGAAAAAAGATGTGAGCTGCGTGTAGCTTTATTGGCTGAGGAACTTGAGGAATTAAAAGAAGCTATTAAGGAAAATGACATGGTTGAAATTGCGGATGCACTTTGCGATATTCAGTATGTCTTATCAGGTGCTGTTTTGGAATTTGGTTTAGCTGAAAAATTTCCAAAACTCTTTAATGAAGTTCAACGCTCCAATATGAGTAAGGCTTGCAAAACTGTTGAAGAAGCAGAAGCTACGGTTGCTCATTACAGTTCTAAAGGTTTTCCTTGTCATTATGAAAAGGATGGCGAAATGTATTTAGTTTACAGAGATGCGGATAAAAAGACGTTGAAAAGTGTTAATTATAGTCCGGCGAGAATAAAAGAAATGTTGGAAGGATAACTGGGAATTTGTTTAAACAATGCAACCTATTAATGAATAAAGCTGTCTGATTAAATAAGGACCAAATAAAGTGACTTTAGTTAACAATTTCGGTCTAATTTAAGTAGAGAGATTTTTTTACCCTGACCTACCAAATTTAAATTCCAGAACAATCTTACAATTGACTTGAATCACTAATTCACAATATCAATCATTCAAACCAAAAATTTACTTGATGAAGTTTTTAAAATTAATCCCCGTAATAGCAATTGCTATTTTAGCTTTCTCATGTGGTGAAAATTCTGCTGCTGAAAAAATGAAAAATGCTGCTGGCGATATGACTAATGCTGCTGCTGAAATGGCAGGAGATGCTGCAAATGCAACAAAGAATGCGGCTGGAAATGTAGTAGATGCGGCTGGTAATGCTGTAGACTCTTTAGGAAATGCTGCTGGTAATGCAATGAATGCTACCAAAGATGCTGCTGGAAATGTAGTCGCTGGTGCAAAGGACGCTGCTGGTAATGCTGTTGATGCAACAAAGAATGCTGCTGAAAACGTAGTTGCTGGTGCAAAAGACGCTGCTGGTAATGCTGTTGATGCAACAAAGAATGCTGCTGGAAACGTAGTAAAGAAAGCAAAAGAAGTTACAGGACACGAAGGACACAACCATTAATAGTCGTTCTTTACGAAGTACTAAAAAATCAAAAGATTCTTCCGTATTTTGCGGAAGAATCTTTTTTATTTTAACTACTTGTTATGAAAATCTTGAAATCAATCTCCATCATTTCCTTATTCTTTGTTCTTCTAATGAGTTGTGGAAATAATTCCGTTGCTAGTCAAAGTTCTGATAAATCCGGACCTGAATACTCTTCTAGATGGATCTGCCCAATGCATTGTGAAGGAAGTGGTGCAGCGGTAGCTGGAACATGTCCAACTTGTAAGATGGATTATGTCGAAAATCAAGAACACCCTCACGCTGGGCACAACCACTAAAGGTTAACTAGACATCTTCAATTGTAACTCCTTTCCAAAAAGCAACTCGGCCTTTGATAGCTTTAGCAGCATCTTTGGGATCAGAATAGTACCAAGCGGCATCTGCATTGGTTTTACCTTCGACTTCTATTGAATGATAATTTGCATCACCCTTCCAATGGCAGTTCGTTATAGTCTTACTTGGTTTTAGATACTCTTTATTTAGACTATTGTATGGGAAATAGTAGTTGCCCTCGATGTTTACTAAATCATCACTTTCTGCGATAACTTTACCGTTCCAAATTGCTCTTTTCTTCATGATTTTTATTTTAACAACAATTCTTTTGGGGCATAGTTCAGAATATTATTACCCTTCTGAGTACCAATGAGTCTAAATCAAATGGCTAGAAGACATTTTAATCCATTACTGGTCATTTCGAAAAGGTAGTGCTCATTTTGCTCTTTACAATCGTTAAATTCAACATTTTTAAGATAGTACCGCTCTGCTTTTTTCACTTTAACTTTCTGACCAATAGGCAAGTGGAAATTCAATTGTACCTTTTGCGCTCGCCATTGATCTCCACGATCAATTTCAAAATATTGAGGAATTGTCCAACGACCATCACTAACTTCTAAGTCATAGTCAAAAGCAGAAGCTCGCGTTTCAGCTGCAACTGAAGTTCGTCCTTTAGCATATTTTATTTTCTGAACATTAGGAGTTTGGGTAGTCGGATAAAATTCGCAGTCAACATTTTTACCAATAAATTTATCACCAGTCAAAAGAAATTCACCGGTATCCATCTTGAAAATTTCATCGTTTGAACTGTATCTGTTGAAATTTATTTCTATTACTTCTGGAAGGTCATTCAGATTTGAAGTCATGCTATTTTGAGAAGTGGTGGTGAACTCTCGGATTGATAAAGATAAAAGGGAAACAAAAACGATAACCGCAGTCAACCAAACCCATCCAAGCTTTTTCTTTAATCGAACAGTTTGTAGGCTGCGGGTATTTACTATGCTCCATAACGCAAACCCTGTCGTCAATAAAGGAACACTGAGAATTATAAATCCAAGGCCATATAAGCTGATGGAAAGTATGTTGTGGTCCCCAAAGAAAAACTCGCTGTAAGGTTGACCAAAAATGATTGCTATAATTGCTGAAATCCATAACAACAGCAGTGTAATACAAAGCAATGCGATAAAAACATATATGAACGGCTTAAGCACCAGGGCAATGAAAGAAACAAGCTTTCCGAACATTTTAGCAATCATGGATATTCCGGAAGCTAGACCTCCCCTGCCCTGAATCCTTGATTCATTTTTTTTTTAAATTTTTTCTTTATTTTTTCCTTGCTGGATTTCCACTTCTTTTTGTCTTTCCACTCTTCCCACTTTTCAGATTCACCCCACTCATTTACTTTTTCAGAAAAACGTTCCATTTCCTCTTCTACCTTTTTACCAATGTTAGAGACATTGATAGGTTCGCCCTTCATGGACAATCGATCAGAAGGAGAATTGGCCTCCTTAGTAATCGCCCATAGAATAATATACAATGGTATTCCTACTCCTCCAGAAAGTGTGAATCCTACAAAGCCTAATCTCACCCAAAGCGGATCTTCGATCCCGAAGTAAGCAGCTAGACCACTACACACCCCAGCTACTTGGGTGTCCTCAGGATCGCGAAATAGTCTTTTTCCAAATTTAAAACCATCAAAATCACTTGATTTTTTCTTTCGTTTTTTTGATTTTTTGGGACCGGCTTCCATGGGTTCGGCTCCAAAATCCTCTGGAGTCCCCATAATCGCTATCGCTCTCTCAACATCCTTTTCACCCACAATACCTCGCTTACCTAACTCTTCATTGAAAAGTTCAGCCATACGATTTTCGATATCCGCTATAATTTCATCACAGCCTTCTGAATTATGAAAATGATGTTCAATTGTTTGAAGATAATCTTCCAGCATTGCGTAAGCATCCAAGTCAATTGTAAATGGATAACCGCCTAGATTGATATTTAATACTTTATTCATTTGGTTTGCAGATTTTTCGTTGATTGATTTACGGCATGCATTAAGGCATTCCATGTTCCCATAAGTTCCTGAAGAAAAGCATCGCCTTCTTCCGTCAGGTTAAAATATTTCCTTGGAGGTCCGGTAGTAGATTCTTGCCAATTGTAATGCAGCAAGCCTGCATTTTTCAATCGGGTCAATAGTGGATACAATGTTCCTTCTACTACTATCATTTCAGATTCCTTGAGCTTCTTTATTATATCAGAAGGGTAAGATTCCTTTTCAGCAATAATAGAAAGGATACAGAGTTCCAGAACTCCCTTCCTCATCTGTGCTTTGGTGTTTTCCAACTTCATAATACAAATATAAGGCAGATCATAGTACTATGCAATACATAGTACTAATTTAAACCTAGTACTTGTCGAAAATTATCAGCCATTCGTCGAAACTCGATGAAAACAGCGCCAAATGACAAGGAATTAATTGAAATTATAGAAAGATCAATTAACTTGCTTTATATGATATTTCTAGCGACTCCATTAGTGAAAAGTATAATCCTTGGTTGTTTATTTGGTGGGGGTATTTTACTAATGCTTATTGCAATTTGGCAATATTATAAACAGGTAAAGCATGTTGAAAACACGCAACATAAGTTGAGTGATAAAGAACTGCTGCTTAAATTTGAAGCCGAACCGGATGGATTTTTGACTGTAAAACGATTGATGGAAAATTCCGATTTGACAAAATCGGAAGCTAAATTTAGAATGACTTATTTAAGTTACATGGGGTTTTTAAAAACCTCCTACAACTCATCCTACAAATCTGTTTACAGTTTAAACAAAAAATTAGATCGAAGAGAAATCCCTGAATTGTCTAACAAACCATTTCTAACAGTCGAGGATATTCTGAAACTTTTCAAAACTTATGACTTCCAACTATCCTTACAAAACATGTGCATTGCTACTGGATTACCCCTATCGGTAATTAAAAAAGAAATGAAATATTTTGAAAAGGAAAAAGTAATTGAATCTATGACAGAATACACAGCGGACGGTATGACCGGAAGGAAATTTTGGACCCTAAAAGAACCTTATAGATCAAATCCTGACAAATTCTTGGCATTAGAAACCAAAATGAACCTGGAGTTAGAAAAGCTATACGATCACAATCATTTGGATGAAGATTACATCTAATTTTTTCAGCATCATAAGAAGGAAAAACTACCTGATCGCTTGGCGCTAAAGATGAGAAGCCAACAGCAGATTTAGATCCATTGATTTAATCTTGAATCGCTCGCCGAGATATTCATTCACAAGACAACCCTTGTAAGTATAAACGCCATTTCTAATTCCCGGGTCTTGATATATGGTCTGTTCTATGGATCCGGTTGTTGCAGCTTTCATTAATATACTTGTCAAAATATTACTTACCGCGATAGATGCAGTTCTTGCCACCTTAGAAGAAATATTAGGCACACAGTAATGAATAACATCATGTTTAGTGAATGTAGGATGCTTTAGTGTCGTCACTTCGGAAGTTGCAAAACAACCTCCTTGATCAATACTAATATCAACAATTACGGCTCCAGGCTTCATCCTAGAAACAACATCTTCTGAAACGATGATCGGCGTTCTTCCCGTTTTCGAATGCATAGCTCCAATGGCTACATCGGCACCAAGCAATTCTTTTTCCAATTGATATGGTAAAAGAGAGGAAGTATTTAGAGGGCGGCCAACTCTATTTTGGATCCGCATTAATTTATAAATATTGTCATCAAAGATTCTGACTTCCGCGCCTAATCCTAATGCTACTCTAGTAGCAAATTCTGCAACAACACCGGCTCCCAAAATAACAACCTTTGCCGGAGGAACTCCTGATACTCCGCCAAGCAACACTCCCTTTCCGCCTTTTGCATTCGTCATTAAATCTGCCGCTGTCAACATGGCAACATTTCCCGCCATCTCACTCATGATTCTCACAACCGGAAATCCTCCTTCTTCATCCTTTATGTATTCCATTGCCAAAGCAATCACTTTCTTATTCTTTAATCGGTAAAGAATTTCAGCAGTAATGATTGGCAAATGAAGTGGTGAAATCAATATTTGGTTTGGATGAAGCAAATCAATCTCATCCAATGTTGGAGGAGAAACCTTTAAAAGTATATCTGCCTTGTAAACCTCTTGAGTGGAATGAGCAATTTCAGCCCCGGCTTCAGAAAATCGGTGATCATCATAATTTGCTTTTTCACCTGCACCTGATTCAATGACGACTCTATGTCCATGGCTGGTCAAAGTGGCAACCGAAGCAGGCACCAACGCCACTCGGTTCTCAATCATAGTAGATTCCTTAGGAATTCCGATAAAGAGCTTGTTGGGTTTCCTTTGCAATTGAAGCATCTCTGCTTGTGGTGCTAAGGATTCGTCTGTCAAACTAGGGGAAATGGAGACTTTCTTTTTATCGCTCATTAACGTCTTAGGTACTAATTATTAGAACAGTGTGCTTATTGATTACAATATTAAGGTACGCATAAAAAACATGAATAGTTCTATTCTTGGGTATCAATAGTTCAATGTTTATGGCCACACTACAAAAATAAAATTTTCCTTGTCGAATCATCCAAGATTTGAACGCTAATTTGAACAGCATCCAAAGGCCAAATTGGCTTAATTACCGCAGGCCATTCAATAAAACAATAGACATCTTGGTCCAAATATTCTTCGATTCCCATATTTAATGCCTCCTCTAGATCTTTCAATCGATACAAATCTAGATGAAAGATAACTCCCTTTTCTACCTCATATTCATTAACAATCGAAAATGTAGGACTGGTAATATCATCGTTACAACCAAGGATTTTACAAATTTGCTTGATCATTGTTGTTTTTCCGGCTCCAAGATCACCGGTAAACATCCATTTTTTACGATTTCCAGCCGTTTCTAACATTTCTTTCAAAACGGCTGGTAGTTCTATTTCTGATTTAACGATCCATTCCACAGCAATCAAATTTTATAAAAAATAAGGTCTGATTCGGACGCTAAAATAGGCATCAAATCAATGAATAAAATAGAAAATTTTAAGATTGATTCTAAAACTTTAAAACCTCTCAGATTTGACAAATTAAATCCTCGAAATTATTGACATTCCAAGCAATAAAAAAGACCAATCTGAGTTGCATTTTTTAACGAAAATTGTACTCGAAAAGCAATCTCATTTTGAATCTTAAAAAAAGCTTCAAGAATTGGCCGAAATCCTTTATTTTATTAGGAAAAACGGCTAAAAACGGAAGGTCAAATAGTTTCATTTAGCCACGGAAAATACGTATCTTTGTACCTATGGCAGAAAATGAAAACAAAGACCCTGAAAAGGGTAAAAAACCGGGTTATAGCGCAAATAATATTCAGGCCTTAGAAGGACTGGAGGCTGTGCGAAAAAGACCTGGGATGTACATTGGAAGTACTGATGCAAAGGGACTTCACCACTTGGTCTGGGAGGTAGTAGATAATTCAATTGATGAGCACCTGGCTGGTCATTGTTCAAAGATTACAACTACAATCCATCCAGATAACTCGATCAGCGTAACAGATGATGGACGTGGTATTCCAACAGGAATGCATCAAAAGCTTCAAAAATCTGCACTTGAAGTGGTAATGACAGTTCTTCATGCCGGTGGAAAATTCGACAAAGACACCTACAAAGTCTCAGGAGGACTTCACGGAGTTGGGGTTTCTTGTGTGAATGCTTTGTCTTCAGAATTAGTGGCCACAGTACACCGAGAAGGTCAAATTTTCAAGCAAGTTTATAACCAAGGTAAACCTCAGAAAGATGTTGAGGTGATTGGAAAATCTGATGGTCATGGAACGACTATTCATTTTACTCCAGATCCTGAAATATTTGAAAGTTTAGAATACAGATGGGATACACTGTCTGGAAGAATGAGAGAATTAGCTTATCTAAACCAAGGACTTAATTTAGTCCTCATTGATGAGCGTACAAAAGGAGAAGATGGGGAATTCAAATCTGAAAAATTTCATTCTGAAGGAGGTCTTAAAGAATTTGTTTCCTATCTGAACACGGGTAAGACCAACTTAATCGAGCAACCAATCCATGTTACTGGTAAGGAAGAAAACGTGGAAGTCGAAGTAGCCCTTCAATACAACACCACTTATTCAGAAACGGTATTCTCTTATGTAAATAATATCAATACAAGAGAAGGAGGAACGCACGTTGCTGGTTTTAGAAGAGCGGTCAATCGTTTGTTCAAAGCTTACGGTGAAGAGAATGGATATTTCAAAAAACTAAAGTTTGCAGTTTCTGGAGAAGACTTTAGAGAAGGTATGACGGCCGTTATTTCTGTAAAGGTGCCAGAGCCTCAATTCAAAGGTCAAACGAAAGGAGAACTAGGAAATTCAGAAGTTACAGGTATTGTTTCTCGAGTTGTTGGAGAAGTCTTGACCAATTACTTGGAAGAGAATCCAATGCAGGCCAAGAAGATCATCAATAAAGTGATCATTGCTGCGACTGCTAGGCATGCGGCTCGGAAAGCCAGAGAGATGGTACAGAGAAAAAATGTACTTACCGGCTCAGGGCTTCCTGGTAAACTTTCAGATTGTAGTTCGAAAGATCCCGTAGACTCCGAAATTTTCTTGGTTGAGGGAGATTCGGCAGGTGGTACTGCCAAACAAGGAAGAGATAGAATGTTCCAAGCAATTTTACCTCTTCGTGGAAAGATTCTGAATGTTGAAAAAGCAATGGAACATAAGATCTATGAAAACGAGGAGATCAAGAATATGTTTACTGCGCTGGGTGTGAGTATTGAGGAAAAAGAAGGAGAACGCGTTTTGAACATCGAAAAATTAAGGTATCACAAGATCGTAATCATGTGTGACGCCGACGTCGATGGGTCTCACATTGTTACTTTGATCTTAACCTTCTTTTTTAGATATATGAAACCATTGGTCGAACAAGGTTATATTTATATCGCAGCTCCGCCATTGTATTTAGTAAAGAAAGGAAAGCAATTTAGATACTGCTGGAATGAAGAAGAGCGCCAAGAAGCAATCGATACTTACTCAAAAGGAGAAAATGATTCGGGCATCAAGATCCAACGTTATAAGGGACTTGGAGAGATGAATGCAGATCAATTATGGGAGACGACAATGGATCCAAGCACAAGAATCTTGCGACAAGTGACCATAGAAGATGCATTGGAAGCTGATCATGTTTTCTCCATGCTAATGGGAGATGAAGTTCCACCTCGTCGAGCGTTCATCGAAGCAAATGCTAAATATGCAAATGTAGATATCTAGAAAAATAAGTTACTGGATGACCAGTCTTAGAATAATATTAAACAGGAGTTAGATTTTTCTAGCTCCTGTTTTTTTATTTTTTTATTAGTGAAAAGCCGATCCGGAATTGTCATTTTTAGCTGGTGAGTTACTTGGTCCTTCGTCCCTTCCACTCGTAAGATTTATAAAACTGTGCCCATATTCCTATCGTCACAACGTAAAGGGCATGAGCCAAGGTTGCCCACCAAATATGCTTACTCAGATTTTCCTGATCAAAGAATTTTGACAGTTGTTTTAGGTAAAAATAATCGCTAACAAATTTTATACAATACAATCCCAAAAATAGCTTGATGTAAATGAAAGGTTGTAAAGGTGTCAATACTAAACTCAACATCAAGAAAAAGCAAAAAAGAAAAATGAAAATCATTTGCAACCAAGTGGCGATATTTGGAAATCCATCTCCTTTAGAAGCCCATCGCAATCTCTGATTTAAAAACCCATTTAAATTCGACTCTGGTGGAGTGATCACTAAGCTTTCAAAAGATTTTACAAATGCGATCTGATCAGGATATTTTTTGACAACTTTTTGAAGCAATAGCATGTCATCTCCTGATGCCTTTCGATCTATTCCTCGGAATCCATTTACCTCATAAAAAACAGATTTTTTATACGCCAAGTTTGCACCATTTGCCAGGAAGGCTGACTTACGCTGAATTCCCCCAGCTGTGGCTCCCATCATTCCAATTATATCAAGTTGTTGGAATATTTCCAGGCTATTCTCACTGGTTGAAAACATAACTGGCGAACAACAAAAGACAGTATCAGTCTGCTGTATACAATTCGCAAATTGATGCAACCAGTTTTTCCCTACCCTACAATCCGCATCAGTAGTAACTATCCAATTCCCTTTTGAAACTTCAATTCCTCTTTTAATGGCATTTTTTTTTCCAAACGCAGATTCATCTTCCAAATTGACAATCTTTATTTTGTCTTGAAAATTTTGTCGTACAAGTTCCAAGGTATTGTCCGAGGAATGATCATTAATGAATATTATTTCGAATTGAAAGGTTGGAAAATTTTGAGCCAAGATGGAACTTATGCACTCAATAATATTTTTGGATTCGTTACGGGCGGGAACTAAAATCGAAAAAAAAAGATCTTGGTTAATATTTGTATCTGAAAAAATGGGAATGGACTTCCATGCGATCAGATTTCGAATATTTGTATAACAATAGTATAGGCTAGTCAACCCTCCAAAAAAAATAATAAGTAATGGAACTAATCCCCAACTAAGCATTTGCTAATGTAAGGAATTGACAGTAGGTTAATCAAACAAACCTTCATAATCTCCTCCTCTAGTCTCAGGCTTTGGCTTATCCATTTGCGGAAGTTCTAAGGGTTTGTTCATTTCCTCTTCGACGATTTCAAAATCTACAAAGTCTTCTTCTTTAGGTTCGTTTGAAGCTTGCCCGGGAAAACCTTGATCCATGTTTACTCCCATTTTTTTCAACCTTCTTCTAAATAAAGCTTTAATGAAAAGAAATCCTGAAAGTACGGGCAAAGCTACAACAGATCCAATAACTGCGAGGATTCCCATTATAGGATTGTTCTGTAAGGTTTTCCAAATCCATTTGGCGTAATCAGGATATACTTTGAAATCCAAAATTGCTGCCCCAATTAACAAGGCCGGGGTGATCAAGCCTAGAATAAAGAAAGCTCCTTTGAGGACATAATATGCTACCACGAAAAATAGAACCACCCCGATCACGGATGTGATACTGTTGAACGGATTCATATTTACTCGAGAACTTGACATATTTTATTTTTTTGTAAAAATAACACTTAGATCGTTATTTCATCGTAATTATTAGATAGAGAACGAATAGAAATGGACGAAAATCAGTTGTTGTTCGTGCAATTCGCAGCTTAACTTGCTTTTAAAGTAGCCACAAATTGCATTTCAAATAACGAGCGATAATGACCGTCTTCAATTTTCATCAATTCATCATGACTGCCAAACTCTTGGATTTCTCCTTTATCCAACACCAATATCTTATCGGCATGTCGAATCGTCGATAATCTATGGGCGATAATAATTGAAGTTCTTTTGTCAATTAATTTTTCAATTGCATACTGAATGATTCCCTCTGTTTCTGGATCAATGGAAGAAGTTGCTTCATCTAGAATCAATATGTCAGGGTTAAAGACCAAAGCCCTGACAAATGAAATCAATTGCCGCTGCCCCATTGATAAAGTAGAACCCCGTTCGATCAATTGGTGATCATAGCCGTTAGGTAATTTCGAAATAAAATCATGTGCTCCAATCATTTTTGCTGCTTCAATTATTTCTTCTCGGCTGATATCTTCATTGCGAAGATTGATGTTCTCCAAGACAGAACCAGTGAAGAGAAAAACATCCTGCAGCACCATTCCCATTCTAGCTCTCAAGGCAGAAAGTTTATATTGATCAATAGGAACATCATCAATCAAAATCTTTCCTTTTTGAATTTCGTAAAAACGATTGATAATATTAATGATCGTAGTTTTACCTGAACCGGTGCTTCCCACAATAGCCAAGGTCTCCCCTGCTTTTATTTCCAAAGAAATATCTTTTAATATATTATCTTTCTCATTGTACGCGAACCAGACTTTATCCAACTTAATATTTCCCTTTAACTTACCAGGAGTCAATTCACCTTCATCTTTTATCTTATCTGTTCGATCCAATACTTTGAAAACTCTTTCCGAAGCCACCAATCCCATTTGCAAGGTGTTAAACTTATCTGCCAACATTCTAATCGGCCGAAACAACATACTCAAGTAAATCGGGAAAGCCACCAATGCTCCCAAGGTAACTTCCGCACTGATCACTCCTTTTGCTCCCCACCAAACCATAAGGCCTAAAGAAGCTGCTGATATTATTTCCACAACTGGGAAGAATACCGCATAGTAAAAAATTGCATCCAAGTTGGCCTGCGTATATTCATAATTAATTTCTTTGAACTTAGCTGCCTCTTGTTTCTCAGCGCTAAAAATTTGAACAATCCTCATCCCAGTGATTCGTTCTTGCAGAAATGCATTTAATTTCGAAACCTGAGTCCGTACTCTTTGAAATGAGGCTTTCACTTTTTCTTTAAAAACGTAAGTTGCGATAATTAGGAAAGGCATAGTTGTCAAACAAATCAAGGTCAATTTCCAACTGGTCATCGTCATCAAAACCAGAACAGCTATTAAAGTCAATAGATCGGCAATAATCGTTATTGCTCCTTGGGTAAAGACAGTATTAATTGTTTCAATATCATTGATTGTTCTTGTAGTCGAAGTTCCAATTGCCGTTCGATCAAAATAGGTCAACTTAAGACTAGAAATATGTTGAAATACTTTTACTCTTAAATCTCTGATCACTGATTGACCCAAATAGTTAGTAGAAAAAATAAACCAATATTGACAAACTGTTTGAAGCAATAATACTCCTAAGATGATAAGCGCGATGGTTGTCATTCCTTGCACGTCAAACTTAAAGATATAATCATCCACCATTGTCTGAATCAAATAGGGACGTAGCGCAGCCAAGGGAGCTATTACTATTGCCAATAGACAAGCTGCTATCAAAATGGATTTGAATGGAAACGCTAGCTTTATTACCCTTCCTAAAATTTGATAATCAAATTTGGATTGACTCATAAATGTGAACCTGATTTGTATTTTTCTAACAACTTCGATAGAGAAAAGTTGGCTACAAAGGTAGGCTTTTAATATTACTCAGTTTAATCTGCCTTCATCGCAAAAACTATAATAATCTTTATTTCCAATGATAAGATGATCTGAAATTGGAATGCCCAAAATTTTGCCTGCGGATACAAGATTCTTAGTTAAAGCAATGTCTTGTTGGCTGGGATTTATTTTTCCTGAAGGGTGATTGTGAATTAAAATGATAGAAGTTGCTCCTTGAGCAATAGCTCGCTTAAAAATGATTCGAGAATCTACCACTGTAGAATTAATTCCTCCACGACTAATGCATTCTCTAGAGATCAATTTGCCAGCACTATTTAGAAGGATTATCCAAAACTCTTCGATTGCCAAATCCTGCAACGTAGGTCCAATAATATCATAGGCTTCTTTACTGGATTGGATTTTGGGCTTTGATTTAATCACCGAGATTTGTCTCCTTTTTCCAATTTCCATAGTTGCCATTAATGTTATCGCTTTGGAAGGACCAATACCGGAAAAACTAGTTAAATTTTCTAAAGTGCATTTAGCAAGTTTGTTTAGATCCTGATCCAGTTCGTTCAAAATATTTCTGGCAATATCCAATGCAGAAAATTTTATGGTTCCAGTTTTTAAAATAATGGCGATCAATTCTGCGTCGGACAAATTGTGACTCCCGAGTCGAATTAATTTTTCTCGGGGCCGATCTTCTTCTGCCCACATTTTTATGCTAAGATTCGATTTGTAATTCATAATAAAAGAAAATCGGCCCGACCCTAGAATTAAGATCAGACCGATTGTATTTAGAGGTGATAAAACTTAAGTTTATAGTTGCTGCTAGCGGTTAGGCTACTTGAGTAACTTCTTCGCCAATCAATCCTAATTTTTTTAATCTAGCCATAACTCCAGCTGCATTTCTCTCTAAGCTAATGGTTAGATCTTCTACACCATGTCCTTGCTCAAAAAGATTTTTCAATTGCATTTCGTCCTCAGTAGACCATCTGCTGTACGCCTTAGGAAATTGCTCTTGCACATGACTTTTGTATCTGCGCACTTCTGCATCTTGTACCATTGAGAATTGCAAGAGTGATCTCATCATTGCTTCACTGAATTTTGCGATTTCATTTTCGAAAAGAATAATACGAGTTCGCTCTCGGTTTTCTTCATCTACTCTTCTTGATTGAGTAATGACTAAATAATTTTTTCCATTTTCAGTTTTCTTAAGATCTAAGAAAAAAGATTTTGTTGGTCCTGAAACTTGTTCGGTGTGTAAGAGATTCTTGTTCTCCATGACTTGAATGATTTTTAGTTAATTAAACTTGATTTCGATACATTGACGGAGAATTCAAGAATCTTCAAGAAAGTTGTAAAAAATAAAATCTAAAATCTTTCGCTTCCAGGATGTAATTAGTTGATTTTGTGAATTTTAAGAAAAATTAAAAATTTGAAAAAAATAAGAATTGAAAAAATATAACATTTAATCTAACAGAATTAATTTCTTGTTTGGGAAGATTATCTAGCGGTTGCAGGATTTGGGAATTGGTGTTTCATTGCACCGTGAATCCAATATATATCGCACGAGTGTGTGTCTGAGCGTGTGCGTGTGCGTGTGTCTGTGTGTGTGTGTGTGTGTGCGTGTGCTTATGCGCGTGCGCGTGCGCGTGAGTCAGTCCCTAACTTAAGCTAGATACTTAATAATGAAAACGTTTTCACAAGTCTTATCCGATTACGCTTGGAAAGGTTTTGTATTTCAACTGTCATCCGAAACCAACCGTATTCGAAAATTAGAAAGCAGGTTATGACAGCGGATTTGCGAATATGAATGAATTGTCTATTTAATGTGGAACCGACAAGGGATAGCAGCTGATCCTGACGAAAGTCTAAGGATGGAGCGAATAGCCCGGTCCTGACCACAATGTCAGGATGGCGCCAAATGAATTTAATATTCTATTGTCTCAAATAAAAAAGGCGCTTGGAATTATCCAACCGCCTTTTCTTAATGTCTAAATATGAATTTAAATCTCTGTAAGGGCAGTTTCCAAATCTGCAATGAGGTCATCTACGTGCTCGATCCCAACAGACAATCTAATCAATGAATCGGTTATTCCGACTTTTAATCTTTCTTTCTTTGGAATACTTCCATGTGTCATCGAAGCCGGATGTCCAATCAGCGACTCTACTCCACCTAACGATTCTGCAAGTGCGAACATCTTTGTCGAGCTCATAACTTTATGGGCCGCATCCAATTTGTCATCAACCAAATCAAAACTAAGCATTCCCCCAAAATCTCTCATTTGCTTTTTAGCAATTTCATGACCTGGATGAGATTTGAATCCGGGATAATATACTCGACCTACTTTAGGATGTCGGTCTAAATATTTCGCAACTTTCTTAGCATTCTTACAAGCACGATCTACTCTTACGTGCAATGTTTTTATTCCTCTAAGTACTAAGAAACAATCTTGCGGTCCTGGAACTGCACCTACCGCATTCTGAGTAAAAAATAGTTGTTCTGCAAGCTCCTTTTTCTTAGTTACAACTGCACCCAAAATTACATCTGAGTGACCACCTAAATATTTTGTAGCGGAATGCAAAACGATATCAGCTCCTAGATCTAAAGGATTTTGTAAATAGGGAGAAGCAAAAGTATTGTCTACAACCACGATTGCTCCTTTTCTTTTCGCACTTTTCGCAATAGCCGCGATATTTACAATGTTGAGCATTGGATTGGTTGGTGTTTCAATCCAAACCATCTTGGTGTTTTTGCTAATTTTCCTTGCTACAGCAGTCGGCTTCGACATGTCAATAAACTTAGCATTCAATCCATATCGTGCGTGGACTTTTGTGATCAATCGATAAGATCCACCGTACAAATCATTCGTAGCAATAACCTCATCTCCTGGGTCTAACAGTTGCAGAATGGCATCCATAGCGGCCATTCCACTGCTGAAACAAACTCCATATTTCCCATTCTCTAGTGCTGCAAGATTGGTCTCCAGCGCTTTACGAGTAGGGTTACCGGTTCTTGCATATTCGAATCCTTTGTGATCTCCAGGACTCGATTGTACATAGGTGGAAGTTTGAAAAATAGGGGTCATAATTGCCCCAGTTGATGGATCTGGTTCTATCCCAGCATGAATTACCTTACTTTCAATTTTCATGAAAAATATTTGATCTATTTTCTAGCAATGGCTCTACGCACGGCAGAAATTATATCTGCTTTACCTAGTCCATACTTATCCAATAATTGTGCTGGTTTTCCACTTTCACCAAAAGAATCGTTCACTGCAACATATTCTTGGGGGACTGGCATTTTCGTTGCAATAACTTGAGCAATACTATCACCCAATCCACCAAAACGATTGTGCTCTTCACAGGTAACCGCACACTTTGTTTTGGTAATAGATTTTATAACTGCTGCGTTATCCAAAGGCTTGATGGTATGAATATTTATCAAGTCAACCGAGATTCCGTCTTTTTCTAATTCCTTTGCTGCTTCTATAGCTGTCCATACCAAATGCCCCGTCGCAAAAATACTTACATCAGATCCTTCTGCAAGGTGCAAAGCTTTTCCTATTTCAAATTTGTGATTAGGAGTTGTGAAAACAGGCCATCCCGGTCTGCCAAATCTTAAATAGACTGGACCGTGATGTTCAGCAATTGCGATGGTAGCTGCTTTAGTTTGATTATAATCGCAAGGATTGATTACAGTCATTCCGGGCAACATTTTCATCATTCCAATATCTTCTAGAATCTGATGCGTCGCACCGTCTTCACCAAGTGTCAATCCAGCATGACTTGCACAGATTTTTACATTCTTGTGGGAATAAGCAATAGACTGGCGGATCTGATCATAAACTCTGCCTGTGGCAAAATTTGCAAAAGTTCCAGTAAATGGAATTTTTCCGGTAGTCGCTAATCCAGCGGCGATACCCATCATATTTGCTTCTGCAATTCCGACTTGAATAAATCTGTCTGGAAATTCATCGATGAAAGCATTCATTTTCAGAGAACCAATAAGATCTGCACATAGTGCAATTGCTTGGTCATTATTTCGGCCTACTTCTAGCAATCCCGCCCCAAATCCATCGCGCGTAGATTTCTTTTCAGTTGAAATTAAATTATCTAGAGATAAAGATGTTTTTACTTCGCTCATTTTAATTAATTGTCTTCAGGGTGAGGATAATCGCCAAGGGTCTCTTCAAGTTGACTCAAAGCATTTGCTGTTTGTTCTTTATTTGTTGCTTTCCCATGCCATTTGTGAGTACCTGCCATGAAGTCCACGCCATGTCCCATTGCTGTTTTCATTAAAATCACAATCGGTTTTCCGTTACCTTTTTTCGCCTTGGCCTCTGCCAACACTTTAAGGACATCTGCCATGTTGTTGCCATCCATTATCAAGATTTCCCAACCAAAGCTTTTCCATTTGGCTTCTAGATCACCGAGTGCCATGACGCTCTTTGTTGGTCCGTCAATTTGTTGACCATTCCAATCTACAGCTACAATCAAATTATCCACTTTATGATGAGCCGCAAACATAATTGCTTCCCAACATTGTCCTTCTTGTAATTCTCCATCTCCAGTCAGGGCATAAACTGTTTTGTCATCGCCTTCCATCTTTTTGGACAATGCAGCTCCAATGGCAACTGACATTCCTTGTCCCAAAGAACCAGAAGCGATTCTCACACCTGGAAGTCCCTCATGTGTTGTAGGATGTCCCTGCAATCTTGAATTGATGTTTCTAAAAGTTGCTAATTCTTCTACTGGAAAATAACCAGATCTTGCCAGTACAGAATACCATACTGGAGAGATGTGACCATTAGACAGAAAAAATAAGTCTTCATTTTTTCCTTCCATATTGAATTTAGGATCATGATCCATTACTTCAAAATAGAGTGCGGTAAAAAAATCTGCACAACCAAGTGAGCCCCCTGGGTGTCCTGAATTTACAAAATGAGTTTGCCGAATAATATCCCTTCTAACTTGGGATGCGATTTGCTCGAGTTTAGCAATGTCTACCATTTGGATATAAGCCTTTTGGCCCCTGTTTTGGTGAGCGTCAAAAGTAGTTATTTATGATCTAAAATAAGTAGGGGTCACCTCAAAGAATTGAGACGACCCCTAATTTTAGTTGGTTTGTTGTCGTAATTAGTTTACGCTTTCAGTAAGTTCTTTTCCTGGCTTGAACTTAACAACATTTTTCGCTGCGATTTCTATGGCTTTTCCTGTTTTAGGATTTCGACCCATTCTTGCTTCACGTCTGTTTACTGAGAAAGTTCCGAATCCAACGAGAGATGCTTTATCACCATCTTTCAAGGCATTACCGATACAACCCATTACACAGTTAACGGCTTCAGCAGCCTGAGTTTTGGTTAGGTTAGCTTCTTCAGCTACCATATTTATAAGATCTCCTTTGTTCATGTTAGAGAATTTAATAATGTGAATAATATTGGACAAAAATACGCTGCTATCTAACTTATTCAAAGATTCCTTCATAAAAATGTAGTATTTATTGGGGTTTCAGCGATTTGTCCAGTTGTACCACCTGATTTTTACTGTTTTTATTACCCTAAAAGACAATACGGCTCGAAATTGGTAGTTGAATTACTGAAATAGCACGTATTTTTTAAGTTTTGCTTATGTTTACAGATATGAAAAAGGCCATCAAAATCACATTTTTCTTCCTTTTTGGAGCATTGTTATTCACTGGATCGACTTCTTGTAGTAAGAAAACAGGGTGTCCGGTAACTGAGACGGTGCATTCAAAGACTGGTAAGGATGGTAGTTTTAAGAACAAAAGGGGCAATTCAAATCTTTTCCCAAAGGACATGC
>CALFWO010000050.1 GCA_937928045.1 uncultured Saprospiraceae bacterium
CCAGGAAAAAAACAACTATGATTGTAGGAGTAGCTATGGTAATTGTTGCTTGTTTTCCTTTTGTTTTTTCGCAAATACTGCCGCTACTAACTTATGCCGGATTATTGGTTGTTCCTGTTGGAGCGATTGTTTTTGCAGAGCACCAGCTTTTTCCAAAAATTGGCTATACCCGTTATTGGTCGAAATTCCAAGATTATAAAAATAGCTCGCCTGCAGTCATTTCATGGATACTTGGTTTAATATTTGGCTTTGGCCTAAATATGTTGGACGTAATGTCCTTCTATTACTTATTTATCCCAACATGGTTTTTTACCATAGCAGTTTACACTTTCCTAGCTGGAAGAAATGGAGCAAACAAAAAATATCCTGAAGGTGAAAAGAAAGAAAAAGCACTTAATCTATCCATAGAAAAGTATCACAATAAATTAGCTCAGGAAGCCTCGGAAATAGCGTTAGACAATTCAATTTTCACTAAAGTTTTAAAATTTATAGCGTACGCCGCACTTGGGCTTACTTTATTTTTAGCCATAAAAACATTGGTTGCAAGCCCAGATGAAGGAATCTATATTGCGAACAGAGATACTTTTTATCAAATCGGTTTTGCTTGTACCATACTATATTTTATTACCGCCTATTGGGCCATGCACAGAAGAAAGTCTTTAATAAACAAATTAAATTAAATGGGTTTATTACAATTAAATCAACAGAACTTATCTTCCATTGCCTCACGACTTGCTTATCCAAAATACGATAGAAAAGCTGTCAAAGCAGGAATCGTTCACATAGGTGTTGGGGGATTTCATCGCTCACATCAGGCTTACTATATCCATCAATTACTTGAAGACTCTCAAAATTCAAATTGGGGAATTTGTGGTATCGGATTGCGAGAAGAGGACAGGACCATTGCTAAAGTATTAAAGGAACAAGATTGTCTTTATACGCTCATCACTCAACATGCTGATGGGAAAGACATTTGTGAAATTATAGGTTCAATTGTAGATTACATTTTCGCAAAAGAAACACCCCTTCAAGCAATTGATAGATTAGCGCATCCTGACACCAAGATTGTTTCATTAACTATAACTGAAGGAGGCTATAATTTCAATCCCAACACTGGAGACTTTGATTTCGACAATCCAGATATCCAACACGACCTTCGCTATCCAAACGAACCCAAAACGGTATTTGGATTTTTGACTACAGCCTTAAAAAAACGAAAGGAAAAAGGCATACCGGCATTTACGATTTTATCTTGTGATAATATTCAACACAACGGAGATGTCGCTCGCAAAATGCTATTGTCTTTTGTTAAACAACAAGATCAAACACTTTTCAAATGGATAAAACATGAAGTTAGCTTTCCCAACTCTATGGTAGATCGTATAACACCAGTTACCCCAAAGTCTTCCGTTGCATTATTAAAAAATAAACATCAGCTAATCGACAATTGGCCAATAGTATGTGAACCATATATTCAATGGGTAATAGAAGATAATTTTTCTAATGGTAAACCTCCCCTTGAAAAACTTGGCGTCCAGTTTGTTCCAGATGTTACACCATATGAGAAAATGAAGATTCGTTTGCTGAATGCTGGGCATTCAGTTTTAGGAATTCCCGGAGCAGTTCATGGACATGCCACAATCAACGCGTGTATGGAAGACGAGATATTTGCATCATTCATGAGAAAATTTATGGACAATGAAGTAACTCCTCATTTGGGTAAAATTGAAGGAATTGATCTGGCTGATTATAAAAATAGTTTAGAAAAAAGATTCGCTAATCCCAATATAAAAGATGGTGTGAGTAGAATTTGCTCAGAAAGCTCTGCAAAGTTACCTAAATTCCTAATTCCTACCATTCAAAAAAATTTAGATACTGGAGGTAGTATAAAGTATGGAATATTTGTACTGGCGGTTTGGTCATACTACAGCTACAAAAGAGTGGATATTAATAAAAATAAAATTGAAATAATCGATGAGAGAAAAGAAGAACTTCATCAATTTGCAAAACAATATGAACAAGACGAATTTAGCTTTTTAAGAATCTCAGATATTTTTGGGAACTTACTAGAAAGCGAAAGATTCCTAAATTATTATTCGAAGATGACTGAGACTATTTATAAAAAGCCAGACATCCACAATCTCATGACACTAATCGGTCAAGAAAATTATTTTGTAGAATAAAAATTAAACACAAAGGACCCTTTGGCATATGATTATTAAAGCGGAAGCGCTGAAATTCCAATATTGGGTCAAACTAGATCGCTGATTCGGAAGACGAGTCGCATTTTACTTAGTAAAATTATATCCATCCATGAGAGGTAAAATTCTCCAAATCGTTTAGTTGTGGCCCATAGACTCGTAGGGGAAATTTTAAATGAATTACTGAAATTTCAAAAAAAAATTAATAAAAATAAGTGGAGCTAAAAACTACCAATGCATATCATATTTTCCCAAAACAACAAAGAGCTGTTACAAAACAAAGTTCTTATTATTCCTATTTTTTAACCAAGTCACCTCTTTTCATTTCACTTCCCTTATACCCTTCTTTGAATTCAATTTTCACAGATTCCATTCCTATTTCATTTGGCTTGAGTACATTAAAGTGAAGATGCTCCATATCAGTTTGGCCAGTCTTACCTGAAAAACCAATGGCTTGTTCTGACTTCACATAATCGCCAACTTCTACTAAACTGCCTTTGTTCATTAAGTGTACATATTGAGTATACAAGTTCATTTCTGGATGGAAAATCGTTATATAATTAGCATAGTCTCTCCATTTTTTCGATTTTCCACCTTCGATATAATCTTCTATTACTCCAACTACGTAGCCATCTGCAGCCGCACAAATTGTGTCTCCAATCTTCAGATTAAAATCAATTGCATATTTTGAATATTCCGAATTGTGAGAATAACTGCCGTTATATCCTTGAATAACTTCATATTCTTGATCTTTCCTAAAAGGTAAATTTATTTGATCAACAAAAATACGGGCATTTTGATTTCCCAAGGTTGCAGAAAACTTCATTGAAATTTCTTCTTTAGATTTATCTGTTCGAAATGTTACCACCGTATCGCTTACTGAGCTCAATATAACAGGAAAACCTGTAGCCAAAATCTCTTGAATTACTATGTCAGATGAACTTACCGAATATCTTAATGGACAATTAAGCGGATTACTTAACTGGATTCGCAAAGAATCATCTTTAACTTCGTAAGTAACTTTCATTATAGATGCTTGAGACAGTTTCTTTGGTAATGATCTACAATTGGTAAACAATATCAAAACCAAAAATATTATTGGAAACCGATACTTCATTCGCTACTATTTTAACTTATTTAAAAATACCATAATATGTAGATATTATACAACCCACTTTTAAAGTTAGTTGTAAACCAACAATATAATTTAACGAATATTTTCTCTACAATACTAAATTGGACGATAAAATAATATCGTTTCGGAATCAATATTCCCCTTTAAAATAGAGAATCCATTTTTTTCTAATATTCTTATTGAAGCCAAATTATCTTTATGGCTCCAAGCCAACACTTTTTTGATTTCCCTTTCTGACTTGATAGTATCAATTAAATGTTTCAAAATGGTGTTACCAACTCCTTTGCCCCAATAACTCCGATCGATAGAATAGCCAATTTCACATTCCCCATTCCTATCCTCGTAATATCTAAACATAACACTTCCAATAAGCTTTCTTTCCGCCTTTAAAACTACTCCTTTTCTAATGGTCAATTTCTTACCTTCTTGTAGGTATTGATTACTGATAAAATTTAAGGCATCTTGATTACTTAGGATTGGTTGGCTTCCACGATATTTCATCGCCTCTTTGTCAGCATATATTTCCTTCAGACGTTCTACATCCTTTATTGCCAAATCGCGAAACTTTATTTCTCGGTGCATTGCCAAAATAATATTATTATTTTCTAAGTATGATTCCAAATCCAGATTGTAAATTGCAATTCGGCATCTATTATTCCCAAATCAGCCTTAGATATTTCTTGGATAAACATTAATAGTCTTCAATTACGCTAGTCCGCTTTGATAATTTTTTCATTACAACCTAAATAATGCAATGTAAACCAGAGCTACAAAACTTAAAAATGCGATCACCAAATATGGCCAATAAGTTCTTGAATTTTCATCAATTTCATCGACTGGATATGATGTTGCTGCAATTTCGGGTCGCTGTACTTCTGAGGAAGATGATTGCATGCGCTTCATAGCTTCGAGCTCTGCTCTCAAAACATTATCTCCTGCTAATCTTGCCTCAAAAGCCATCTTCTCCACTGGTGACATCTTTCCAGCCAAATATTGCTCTAGAAATTTATGATCAAATTGAGGATTCATAAAATATTCGTTTTTAATTTTTGGGCATTGCAATTAATACTTTCTGATTCGCTAGATTCCATTTTTGCCAGAACTTTGCATGATTTTTATAATACATTGGATTTTCAACGGCTTCCCAATCCATTACCTTACATGATGTTGACAAGTTAAGAATTTCATCTTCAGTATTTGATATTTGATACAATACTTTGGCTTCACAATTTTTACCGGACGGAATTGAACCGATATCGTAGAATGTAAAAATAAAAGTAAGCAATCCTATAAAAATCGAATATCTTTTCAACAGAGTTCCTTTAAGAAATTTGATAACCGTAAAACTTGAAATAACAAATAGAAAAAATATTAGAATGGTTGTTGGCAATAAAACATCACTTCTTAATATTACCTCTCTATAACTTCGATACCCTCCTAAAGGCAACAACAGTACATAAAAGAATATAAAGAGTAAAATCGGTTTTGCCAATGACCCAAAAGATCGATTCCATATTAAGGCTTTATTCCTTTTAAGAATAAAGTAATTTATTAAAATAGAAACAAAAATGATTGGAAGTGATGGCACTTCTAAATAATGTTTTACCATACCAGAACACATCTTTTGATATCTTTCAATAATCGAAAACTCAGTAACTGATTCTGGATTGTATCCGCCTAAGAAAAAACTATAGGCAGATAAAAACATAAATAACAGTAGGAGCAAATGCTGATAATTCAAAAGGCTGAATAATGAAACAGGTTTTCCCCCTTCAAAAAGTAAATTTCTATTTTTCAAGTAAAAGAAATAATAATATAAACTTCCTCCTATCAATACTATTCCCGGCATCAATGCAGAACTAAAACTACAAAAGATGGTCAACCCTAAAAGCAGCAGTAATTTCCACCATTCAAATTTGAAATATAAATTGGGCTTCAAGGCATCAAAAAATGGAAGGCACCAGACCAACAATAATAACAACGGAAAACTATAAAAACATTGATAGACTATGGAACTGCCGACCAATTCAATATTTCCAAAATAGCCGCCAACTTGCATCAAAGGTGTTAGTAAAAAAAGTGACAAGATCCAATCCTTCCAGCCAGCCTTTGGGCCCACAACCAATCGAGTGATCATTAATAGGAATCCCAGATACACCATTCCTTTAAATATCGCAGCAGTTAAATATAAACTTTCAACCGGATGGACAACCTGCTGCAATGCAAATGGTACAGAATGAAATAATGAATATAAAGTTATTGTTGAAAAAAATCGATTAATATTGGGGTGGTAGTTTTCAGTTATAAGTGCATTTATACCAAAAGGGTCTTTGAGCACAGGAGCATTTACTTTGTCCGGCAAAACCAACGGAACAATATCACCCTGCAGTGGCTGGTTATAAAATTCCTGCAAATTCCACAAGAAATCAATTCCAACAAAAATAAAAAGTATTGGAAAAATATATTTTACCGACTGCTTCAATTATCAAGATCTTTTGAAATTCTATAAAAAGTAGTATACATCATAAAGACTCCTAACATTGGGCCAATGGCTAAAACAACTAAAAGATATTCTTTTGACAATATTTTACTTAAATTTCCCAACAACATCAAAGCAACAATCGTAATTGAAAATCCAATACCATTAACTATTGTCAAAGAAGATCCTTTATTTTCTGGGCTCGCATAGTTCGCTACTAAGGTAGAAAATTGTGGAGAATCCCCCGCAACTAAAAAACCCCAAGTCAACAAAAAGAGCATTAGCACAGGAAAAGAAAGTTGGTAAATAAAGGGACTTAGCAAACAGCATATCATAGACCCAAATAAAAATAAAATACTCACTTTTTGAGAGCTCCAACGATTAGCTAAATAACCACCAATAATACAACCTATTCCACCTATGGCAATAACAGCAAACGAAGGGAGTGTAATTTCAATTCCAATTTCAGGACTTTCAACTAGATAGTTTCCAATAATGACTGGAACAAATGTCCAAAAAGCATAAAGCTCCCACATATGTCCAAAATAGCCAAAAGCCGCTGCTCGGAATTTTCGATTTTTAAATCCATTCAAAAAAGTACTCGAATCAAACTTTGTCTGCGCTTTTCTGTAAGGTCCATTTTTTACAAAAATAAATACTAAAAATGCCCCTATGATTGAAAGCAAAGAAATTCCAACAACCACCCATTTCCACGAAAAATTGCCCAACAGATTTTTTAGTAAATGGGGGAAAGCAGTTCCTAGCACCAAAGCTCCTACAAGAAAACCCAAGGCAATTCCTAACCCTTCCTTGCGATAATCTGCGGCGATTTTCATTCCAATTGGATATATTCCGGCCAACGAAAGTCCACTTAAAAAACGAAGAATAGCCACGGTGAAAGCAGTCTGGTTTGGGATTAGCAATCCAAAATTTATAACTCCACCAACCAGACCAGCTATCAAGAATACCTTAGATGGGGAGTATCGATCAGCCAATAGTAAAAATGCAGTAATAATTGTTCCTATTATAAAACCTAGCTGTACCATTATAGTCCATGTCACTAAATGATCACCTTGAATTTCGTTTGCTCCAGCCAACTCTTCAATTATCGCATTGCCAGCAAACCAAAGACTTGTGCAACAAAATTGCGAGACAATTATTAACGGAATTGCAAATTTATTTGGCATATGGTAAAGAAACGCTTTTCTTTTAACAAGCCTAAAAACGGCTCTATTTGAATTGGTCTATGCGTCTAATGACTGTCCTATAATGTATAGTAAGCGACGGCATTTCCAATTTTCATCGTTTTTAACTTTTACTTCACATTTTTAGAGTTATCCATACGGTTTTAAAGTCGAAGAATGTCTACATTGCTATTGTCTTTAAGTGAAAATTGACAAATGAAAAATATACAACTGATTTTAATAATAGTAATACTATTTTTAGTAGGATGCTCTACCGATGTGGAAGAAGAATTGTATCCAAGTATCGAATGCCAAACAGCAGAAATGAGTTACACCGCTGACATCCTTCCAATTATAGAATCCAATTGTTATCAATGCCATGATGCCGCCAATAACTTTGGTGGAATCACCTTAGAAGGTTATGAAGGGCTCAAAACATTTGCGGACAATGGTCTATTGGTCGGAACAATAAGGCATGAATCTGGATTTTCTTTTATGCCTCAAGGGGCTCCTCAATTACTAAGTTGTGAAATTGAAAAAATTGAAGCCTGGATAGAGCAAGGTACTAAAGACAATTAATTCATAATACAGATGATTAAAAAGATAATTGGTTTAGTGATTATTGTTGGACTGCTTGGAGCAATCTTTGGCTATCAACAATTTTCAAAAAAACTAGACAATACTGCTGATCTAAAATCGGAAATCTCATTGAGTGCTCAAGAACTATTTACCGAGTTTGAGAAGGATGAAAGTGCTGCGAATAAAACTTTTCTCGATAAAATAGTCACAGTCAATGGTATTGTATCTTCCACAAAAGTAGAAGATGGAAAAACAAATATTTATTTAGAAACTGAAGACATGCTTGCAAATATTTTTTGCCAGATGGAATCACCGTTGAAAATAATTCCAAAGGAAGGAGACAAGGTCACGATAAAAGGTGTATGCACAGGATACCTTTCTGATGTAGTTCTTGTCCGATCTGTTCTAATAAAGTAACTATACAAATGAAAGCAACTAAAGTCGTATCGCTGATTCTTATGCTATGCATTGTGAATAGCATATCAGCTCAAAAATATTTTTCCAAAACTGGGGAAATTTCATTCTTAAGTGAAACACCAATTGAAGATATTCAAGCCGTTTCTAATTCCGCATCAACAGTATTTGATTTAACCTCTAGAAAAATTCAGTGGGCTGTATTAATCAAATCATTTGAATTTGAAAAAGCACTCATGCAAGAGCATTTCAATGAAAACTACATGGAAAGCAGTGAATTTCCCAAAGCGAAGTTTTCGGGAGAATTCCTAGATCCCTCTAGTTTAAATTTAAACCAAGATGGAACCTATTCAGCCGAGATCAAGGGAGCACTAACTATTCATGGTGTTACTCAGCAAATTACGACTACTGCAACTTTCGAAGTTAGTAATGGTGCAATAAAAGGAACTTGTGCAATGAAAGCCAAGGTAGCAGACTATGGAATCGAAATTCCGGCTGTTGTAAATAAGAACATCGCTTCAGAAATTGATATTAATATTGCTGCAAACTATGAACTACTTCAAAAGTAAACCCCTCATTTGGTTGCTCTCCTTATGTTTTTTCGTCGGAACAACCAACTTACAAGCACAAGAAGAAGAGGAAGATCTACTCTCTTTATTAGATGAAGAAGAAACAACAGAATATGCATCGGCATCTTTCAAGACCAACAGAATAATTAATCTTCACAGCTTGGAGAGCACGGCAGCAGGTGTTTTAGATATTAAAATATCTCACCGATTTGGTTTTCTGAATGGTGGTTTTTATGAATTATTTGGTTTAGACCAAGCATCAATAAGAATCGGTGGAGACTACGGAATCACTGATCAAATAACGATCGGAGTTGGACGAAGCAGTTTTGAAAAAACTTATGATGGGTTTGTGAAATACAAATTTTTAAGACAAAGTAGTGGGGTGAAAAACATGCCAATAACTGCAGCGCTTTTAGCAACTACTGCCATAAGAGGGTTAAGATTCCAGGATCCTGATAGAGAGAATTTTTTCCGTCATAGAATGTTTTATACCTTTCAAGCAATCGTTGGCCGCAAATTTTCTGACCGACTTTCTTTGCAAATTGCTCCTACTCTAGTACATAGAAACTTGACGAAGTTAAAAACCGAAGCGCATGATGTCATTTCAGTTTCGGCAGGTACAAGAATAAAACTAAGCAAACGTGTCGCCATCAATGGTGAATATATTTATCTCTTGCCAGATCAACTACTGCCAGGATTTAGAAATTCATTCAGTATTGGTTTTGATATTGAAACTGGTGGCCATGTATTCCAGCTTCATTTTACCAATAGCACATCGATGATTGAAAAAGGCTTCATCACGGAGACCGTCGGGAACTGGGCAGATGGAGGTGTTCACTTTGGATTCAATGTCAGCCGGGTGTTTACCGTTCATAAGCCAAAGAAAAAAGCAAACATCTAATTTTGTTTGTCCTATTTTGAGAGGTATTATTTCAAATTGAAATAATACCTTTTTTTATTTCTGCAGAGCATGAATAAGTTTATCTTTCGAATATGAAGAAATCTCTTAAAGTTGCTATGGTGCAAATGTCGGCCGTTCTGTTGGACCGAAATGGCACTTTAGACAAAATGATAACTTATGCTGAACGAGCGGCAAAAGATGGAGCGGAACTTTGCATATTTGGAGAATCGATGATCCCTGGTTATCCTTTTTGGATTGAAAACACAGAAGGTGCTAAATTCAATAATCAAATTCAAAAAGAAATTCATGCTGTTTATATCGACCAAGCGATAGATCCATTTTCAGATTTAACTTCGCTGCAAAATTTAGCCAAAGCATACAAGATGGCAATTGTTACTGGCTCCATGGAACGCGCTCAGGATCGAGGTGGCCATAGCATCTATTGCTCTTTAGTATATATTGATCAAAATGGAATTGTCAAAAATGTACATCGAAAATTGATGCCTACTTATGAAGAACGATTAAGCTGGGCTGCGGGAGATGGTCATGGCTTGAAGACCTTCCCTATTGGGCCTTTCACAATGGGCGGGTTGAATTGCTGGGAGAATTGGATGCCGATGGCTAGAACATCCTTATATGCTCAAGGAGAAAATTTGCACATCGCGATTTGGCCAGGTTGCGTGAGAAATACTGAAATTCTTACGAGATTCCTGGCACGCGAAGGAAGATCTTATGTGATTAGCGTTTGCGGATTAATGACCAAAGCAGATATTCCGCAAGATTTTCCTCATCGTGATTTATTTATTTCCAATGCGTCAGATGTCTTAGCTGATGGAGGAAGTTGCGTAGCCTTACCAAATGGTGATTGGTTACAAGCTCCTATAGCAGAAAAAGAAGGAGTATTTATTGTAGAATTGGATTTCAATAAAGTATTAGAAGAAAGACAGAATTTTGATCCGGTTGGTCATTATTCTAGGCCAGATGTCTTTGACTTATCTGTTAATAGAAAACGTCAGACGGGATTTACTTTTGAAGATTGATAAATTTTATTCATCATGGCTTAATAACGCCCAGCGTAAACTATCGTTTGCAGTAGAATAAAATTTTAAATACTCATTTGAATCGTTATCCAACTCCCATCCATTTGCTAAAAAGTAAATATTATCTTCTGTTTGCCTTTCATAAAAAGAAACCCTTTTCCCCACATCTCCAGCTAAACAAATTACTTGAATGCCTTTGTTTTTTAATTCCACTAACTTTGGATATACAACTTGGTAAAAATTATTTTCATTCGTACAATGCCAGCAATCTCCAGCTCCGCCATTTGGTATCATATTTAAATCCTCGGTCAAAGCAGCATTCCCAGAAAGCCAAAGTAATTTATGTGATAAAAAAATAAATGTATTAGAATCCGAAATGGAATCCATAACCGCATCGAACAATTCTAGTTGTTCTCCCTTTAAACTTCCTTTATCCGACTGATTATCTGATATAAAAAACACAGTCTTATCCAAAGTAGTTGTATAAAATGTTTTGCGACCAGTTAAGGTTTCCCAATCTTCTAAATTTGCATAGTCGTGATTTCCTAAGGATAAAATAGTGTTGGGATCAGAGAATTCTAAGACATCATCATAAGAGTTTAGAACATCAATATTTATCGCTGTTTCTTTGTCCAAATCACCACCAAGCACCAGTGGTCCTTTTTCTTTCCAATTTACATTGAGCAATTGGGGGTTTATTTCCCCTATATTGGACATTCGAGGATGTCCAATAAAATTAAAGGCTACTTCATCTTCGATTTGCTCTACCGGAACTTCATCCTCACCACAAGAAGTGAGCATCAAACTAAGAAAAAGCAATCCGAATAAATAACTTCTCATAGTTCACAATATCGAAATTATGATGCTGATCAAATAGAAATTGAGCGACTATTTTATAAATCGATAAGTATACTTCACTAAGAAGATATTTTGCGCTTTATTCGAAAAAAGCTCTCCAAAAAGGTTTGGTACCAATTCATCAAATTCGTTGTCAAAATTAGTTTTCCCTTGAGACCAGACTAAGAATAACTCAGAGCCCGGTACATATTCCCATCGCGCGACAAGATTAGATCGAAATTGGAAAAAATTAAAATCAGGATTTCCGAAACTATAATCAATTGTTCCATCCATATTTTCGTCCACCTTATAAAGATTATCTTCTCCGAAATAGGCGATTTGATCTGAAGAATAGTTTGAAAACTGATCATTGAAATTTGAGGCTAAGGGATTATCAACCTGCTTAAATTCAGTGTACCTTCCTTTAGTAATAAATGGAGAACCAAAATATTGAATAGTCATCGTTGGGGTTATACTAAAGTTGATATTAATGTTTGCGGAGATCGTAGATCGATTCAATGTAGCATTTACATATCTTTGTTGCCCTTCGTAATCTATATTTTCAACATACTGAAGCGGATTTAAATTCTTGTTAAAGCTTGGACCAACATTTACACGCAGCCTGTTAAAAGGCTGGAAATTTGCATTTAAAGAATAACTTTTTGTTTTAGAGTCATTATCCATTCCCCAAGAATGAAACATATTCCAATAAAACACAAGCTTCTTTCTTTGATTTGTAGAACAATACATCCAATTATTAATATTGTTTCCACCCTTAATTCTTGGCCCTCCGCGCAATGCTCTTGTATCAATGTTTCTAGCATTGATGTTCATTCCCGATCCAAAGTTCATAGAATTTTTAGTCTGTGTGTGCGCATTTACATTCCAGCCAACATAATTATTTGCTCCGCTGAAATCCCAAGCAAACCAATGATTATAACTGACTCTAAAATTTCGAAAAACGGAAAAAGGTTTATCCTTGCGGTATCCGGCCCAGAAGAAATGAATCGCCTCATCGGTATTCCGATTAAATCCAATATCATTAATTTCGAACTCCGGTGTTCGCCAACTAAATCCGCCTTCAAAGTTAAAGCGCTTTCCGCCTCCTGATTTTCCAAGGCGCAGTGAACCACCATTTCCGGCTAACGAAGTCCTAGTTGTATCTACACTTAAATGATTCGCATCCACTCGCTGAAAACTATGACTGAAACTAGTTTGTGTATTTTCAATAGCTTCCTTCGTTCCCAATACTTTAGAAAAAGTTGCATTCCCAGCTACGTACCAAAGTTGATCATTCCAACGATGGAGAAAATCAAAACCACCGCTGTAAGCATCCTTATGCAAGAAATCTAAATCGGTATCTTTATTTTTTCTATTCACTGAAGTTAACATTCCACCAATTACCGTATTCCCTTCATTCAAATCCTGACGCACGCGACCAACAAAATAATTAGTCAGCGGTTCAATCAACTCTTCCCTCCTTTCTCCGTCATTGTCTATCTCTGCATATTCTGATTGAGTAACTGACTCTAATATTCCTATGGAAAATCCATTCTTAGATTTCCCGCTAAATTTCGCAGCGCCCAAAATGGAAGTATTGTTCGGACGATTGGCATATTCGTTATTCCCTAGATCAGGGTAACCATGTGGGGCACCTCCAATTCTTCTAGAATAAAAAAGACGATCACCATTGAATGGACCACCTGCTTCCGCAGAAGTTAGTCGATAATCAAAAATATTTCTTCCTTCGATGAAAAACGGGCGACGTTCATTGAAGAAGACTTGAAAACCATCCAAATTCAAAACGGAAGGATCAGCTTCCACTTGACCGAAATCAGGATTGATTGTAAAATCCAAAGTAAAGTCGGAAGTAATCCCAATTTTTCCATCAACACCAATCGAGTGACCAAAGTCTTTACCTGTAGCAAATGGATTACCTTCTTCTGCCTCATAATTCTCCAACTTGCCTAAAACATAGGGCTGGATTTCCAATTGCTTTTGAGATTTTATTCCTTCAATGCCATGTAATTCTCCAAATTCACTGACCCATGTTGATGAATTGTTTGGAACGTATTGCCAATTAGATTTTTCGTCAGCCCGAAAATCTCTTCGATTAATTTGAATACCCCAAACTTGTTTTTCTTCATTATTGAATCTCAATTGGCTCAAAGGAATTCTAGCTTCAGCAATCCATCCGTCTTCAACAACGGCAGATTTAACAAACCAGATCGGATCCCAACTGGCATCCCAATTATTTCCATCATTAGAAATAAATTCATCCCCTTTAACACCCGCAGCTGTGATTGTAAACGAAAAAGCAGATCTCAAGTCATGGTAAGAATCAATATTTATTTCTACCCAGTCACCAGCAAATCCATCTCTTCTGGAAAGTCTTTTCTCGATTTTTTCAGGTTCGCCATCTAAGCATTTAAAAGCGACATATAGGTTTTTGGAATCATACAGGATTTTAAATCGCGTTTCTCTCGTTGGAGACTCACCTTGATTGGGTTCCCTTTGAATAAAATCACCTCCCCACTCGACGGTTCTCCATACGGGATCAGATAAATCAGCATCTATGGAAGGAGCCTTATTCACTACCTTTTTTGTCCGATAGCTTTTCTTATGATCCAAATCTACCTTGTTGTTCTGCGCATTTAGGGAGAGGAAGAGTATGAAAAAAAAACTGGAGGTGACCAACAAGCGAGTAATCATTATCAATGGTTTTAGGTAAAGCTCGGATGCATCCATGTATTTTATTTAACATTGAAATCCATCTATGCTTTAAGGACTTATAAGTTCTAGATTGGTTGCAGATATGTTCTAAATATTCCACGAATAAAAAGATTTTAACATTTATCAACAGAAAGTCATTTGTTACAATTTACACCATATTATATTTTAAGTTCCATGCAATGGCTAATTTGCCATAGGATTTAATAATCTTAAACAAGTTTTACATTTATTTACAGTTACAATATATAATTGTAAACAAGCTTTCCTGCTAATGGAAAACTGTACAATAATTGCTGATATCATATATATAGGTGTTAAGACTTTACAAGATGTTCATAGTGATTTTCAAATCCTGCCATTTCTTTGCCTACCACAGTTAGGGTATTTTCACTTTTTTTATTGTATCCCTCGACCTAACAAGCGTGTACAATCCGCAGATATATTACTCATTATCTGTCAATTACACAGATCAATTACTTCATATTAGTAAAATACATTGATCTTAGTATTGTAATATCTCTTGAATGGGTACAACTTGCAAGAGGAAATGATTGGTTACCTGCCATTTCATTTAAGCTATAAAAACTCAACCTACCTTTTGAAAAATCGTATCGACTAAGATCGATTTCCCTTTTTAGAATTACACTACACTCTTCCTACTCCTAGTAACATAAATTAAAATAAGTCATCCCCTGTTTTATATATGCTGAAATTAAAAAAGCACCAATAAACGAAATAACAATTCGGTGCAAAATTTAAAATCAACAACGTACTTAGGAACCGAACTTATCAATTATTACCAAAAACTTTTTTACGATGAAAAAATTTTTTACACAGAACACAAAAATCTTTTTCTTACCCGGATCAAACTTGATCTTTGTTTTCACAATTCTTTTGGCACTTCTAGTATCTGCACCAACTACATTTGCAAGTTCAAACTTTGTAACTGATACTGATGGTGATGGAATCTTCGACGATCAGGACAATTGCATTAACACTTACAATCCTGTTCAAGCCGATTACGATAATGATGGAATTGGAGATGTTTGCGATAATGATCACGATTGCGACAAAATTACTTCAATTAAGAGAGTTCTAAATATGAGTTCTTCTTGCTCAAGTTCAAATCACGAAAGAGTAATCTGGATGAACGGAGCACTTTGTAAGGAAATAGGTGATTTGTACTTTGTTGAATATGACAACGGAACAGCTACTCTTAAAGGAAGAGTACAAGAATACAATGGAGGTAACATCAGTTATGTTGATGTAACTTTTACTGGAAAAACAAATTCTGGAAATCCTTATTTTGATTGTGCTACACAAGCGCATGCGGATGACTGGTATTACTATAGTGATTTCAGTGGAACCATCGGTGGCTTAGATGTTGTACCAAATCCGGCACATGGATTTCAAGTTGGCTTTGGAGCAAATGTAAAAAATGATACTTACGGAGCTTCTGGCTGGTTTAAGTTAGATGGAGTTGCAACTGATTTCAATTTCGATCTATCCGATCCATTAACTTGTGCTATTGAAGATGCTGACGAAGATGGAATTGCAGATGCTGATGATAATTGCGTAAATACTTTCAATCCTATTCAAGCTGATTATGACAACGATGGCATTGGAGATGTTTGTGATACTGAGCATGATTGTGACAAAATACTTTCAATAAAAAGAGTTCTAAACATGAGTTCTTCTTGCTCAAGTTCTGACGACAAAAGAGTAATCTGGATGAACGGAACACTTTACAAAGAAATTGGAGATTTGTACTTTGTTGAATATGACAATGGAACAGCAACCCTTAAAGGAAGTATACAAGAATATAATGGAAGCAACATCAGTATTGTTGATGTAACTTTTACTGGAAAAACAAATTCTGGAAATCCTTATTTTGATTGTGCTACACAAGCACATGCAGATGACTGGTATTACTATAGCGATTTCAGTGGTACAATCGGAGGTTTAAATGTGGTACCAAATCCAGCGCATGGATTTCAAGTTGGCCTTGGAGCAAATGTAAAAAATGATACTTATGGAGCTTCTGGTTGGTTTAAGTTAGATGGAATTGCAACTGATTTCAACTTCGATCTATCTGATCCACTACCGTGTGCTTTTGTAGATGCTGATCAGGATGGAATTGCAGATGCTGATGATAATTGTGTAAACACATTCAATCCTGTTCAAGCTGATTATGACAACGATGGTATTGGAGATGTTTGTGATACTGAGCATGATTGTGAAGATATCATTTCAATTAAAAGAGTTTTAAATTTAAGTTCTTCTTGCTCAAGTGCTAATCACGAAAGAGTAATCTGGATGAATGGAGCACTATGCAAAGAAATTGGAGATTTATACTTCGTTGAATATGCAAATGGTACAGCTACGCTAAAAGGTAGAGTACAAGAATTAAACGGAGGTAACATTAATTATATTGATGTATTATTTACTGACAGAAACGAATCTGGAAATCCATATGTCGGATGTGCAGATGATTCTCAATCTAGCGACTGGTACTACTACGATAACTTCAGTGGACATATCGGAGGAATGAATATTGTACCAAACCCTGACCATCCTTTCCAAGTTGGATTTGGTGCGAATGTAAAAAATGACGCATACGGTGCTTCTGGTTGGTTCAAGGCTGATGGTATAAACACAGATTTCAACTTTGACCTTTCTGATCCACTTCCATGTGCGTCAAAACAATTAATCGGAGATAGAATATTTCTTGATACAAATGGAAACGGAATCCAGGATAACGGAGAAGAAGGATTACCTAATGTAATTGTTCAATTGTACTCTGCAGGAAATGATGGAACACTTTTCACGGCTGATGATGTAGTTGAAAGAACAGAAGGAACTGACCAAGATGGATTTTACCAATTCCAAAATGTTGATCCAGGTACATACTACCTACGAATTGATCAAGGTACTTTACCAATCGGATATGGATTTACATTCCCTGACCAAGGTGGAAATGATGTAGCAGATTCTGACTTCAATCAAGTAGGAACATCTGAAGCATTCACAGTGGTAGCTGGACAAGCAATGAATCTAGACTTTGACGCAGGAATACTATTAGTGGGATCTATTGGAAACAAGGTTTGGTTAGATGAAAATGCAAACGGAATTCTTGATGCAACTGAGCCTGGACTTCCTGGAGTATTTGTTTTCTTGGAAGATGAATTTGGAATGCCAATAGAAAACCTTCCTTTCGAATATACTGATGCAAGTGGATCTTACCTATTCAAAGGAATTCCATTAGGAAAGTATATCGTAAGATTTGCAACGCCAACTGGATTTTCATTGACTTCTACTGATGCAAATATGGGTAATGATGACTCACTAGACAGTGATGCAAGTATTATTGATGGAAAATCTCATGTAATCTTGTTGACTGAAGAGAATGCGGATGACTTAACAATTGACGCTGGATATGTAGTGCCAATTAAAGTTGGAGGATATGTTTGGGAAGATGATAGTCAAGAAGGTACTCAAGATCCTAGTGAACTAGATGTTGAAGGAATGGTTGTAAGACTTTACAGTGCAGGACCAGATATGATTGCAGGAACGAATGATGACGCATTAATCAATACTACAAGTACAGATGAATTTGGAGCTTACCTTTTCACAAACGTAGGAGTTGGAAAATACTTTGTAAACTTTGACTTAGCTTCACTTTTACCATTAGAGTTTGCTTTCTCAGATGCTGATACTGGTTCGGATGATACGATTGATAGTGATGCAGATATTTCTTCAGGAAATACACCAGTATTTATGATGACATCAGGAGTAGACGTATTCAATTTAGATGCAGGATTAATTGCAACTGGAAGTCTTCCTGTATCACTTATCAGATTCACAGCAGATAAATTCAATTGTATCACTCAGTTACAATGGACATCTGAAACAGAAGAAAACTTCTCACACTATGAACTAGAGTATAGCAAGAACAGTATCAACTACGATAGAATTGACATCATTGGAGCTGAAGGAGGAAGAGGAGTTCAACATTACTTCGCAAAGCATACGAATACAGCTGAGCAAAACTACTACAGATTAAAGATGGTAGATCTTGACGGTACATTTGAATATTCTGATGTTGTATTCTTGCAGCATGATTGTAATGCAACAGCTGGAATGAGTATTTTCCCTAACCCAGTAAACCAAGAAGATGCAAACATTCAAGTAAAATTCTTCTCAAATACTGAAGCTACAAATGTTCACATTATCGACGGAATGGGTAGAATCATTTCAAGTCACCCATACACTGTAGATCTTGAATGGAATGTAGTAAACCTTGATGTATCAGATTTAAACGTTGGAATTTACTACATCATGATTGATGACAACCGCGAAGCGGGAAGATTTATAATTACGGAATAATTAAAGTTTTTTGATAGGTTAACATTTTTTACTAAGCCGCTTCTTACAGAAGCGGCTTTTTTTGTTTTGCTATTTCAATGCTCCGTCCATAACTTCCTGAACAACTTCAGGATTTAATAAAGTAGAAACATCGCCTAAATTTTCAGTTTCATTCGATGCTATTTTTCTCAAAATTCTTCTCATGATCTTTCCTGATCTCGTCTTAGGTAAACCAGAAACAAATTGAATTTTGTCGGGCTTAGCAATTGGGCCAATTTCCCGAGTAACGACCGCTAGAATTTCTTTTCGAAAATCATCATCTACACCTTTATCCTGAGAAATGATGTAAGCATATATTCCTTGTCCTTTAATGTCATGAGGATAACCAACGACAGCAGATTCGATAACATTAGGATGTTCATTAATCGCATTTTCAACCTCCGCAGTTCCCATTCTATGGCCTGAAACATTAATGACGTCGTCTACCCTACCGATGACTCTAATCCTCCCATCTTCATCTCGTCGTGCGCCATCACCAGTAAAATATTTATTTTTAAATGTTGAAAAATAAGTCGTTCTACAGCGTTCATGATCGCCGTAAGTTGTTCTTACCATTGATGGCCAAGGAAATTTAATACAAAGTAGTCCCTCGCAATTGTTTCCTTCTAATTCATTTCCATCTGCATCCATTAAAACCGTTTGAATTCCTGGCATTGGATAAGAAGCATAAGTTGGTTTCGTATCTGTAATGCCCGGCAACGGAGTGATCATAATACCACCTGTCTCTGTCTGCCACCAAGTATCAATAATTGGAGATTTCCCTTTTCCAATATGTTTATCATACCAATGCCAAGCCTCTTCGTTAATAGGTTCACCAACTGAACCTAATAGTTTAATACTTGATAAATCATACTGAGCTGGCCAATCATTTCCTTTCGCCATTAATGCTCTAATGGCAGTAGGCGCTGTGTAAAATTGATTCACCTTATGTTTTTCACAAATCTTCCAAAATCTTCCAGCATCTGGATAAGTCGGGACTCCTTCAAACATCATCGTGGTAGCACCGGCAAGTAATGGACCATATACAATATAAGAGTGACCGGTAATCCATCCAATATCTGCAGTACACCAATAAACATCTCCTTCTTTGTATTGGAAAACATTTCTAAATGAATAACAAGTATAAACCATGTACCCGCCACAAGAATGTACAACACCTTTCGGTTTTCCTGTAGAACCGGAAGTATATAAGATAAATAGCATGTCCTCACTATCCATGATCTCCGCTTCACAGAAGTCCGATTGTTCTTTTGTTAAATCAAGCCAAGAGATGTCAACATCATCGGACCAATTTAACGGCAATTCTGTTTGCTTATATACAACCACTTTATCGACAGAGTTACATCCCAAGTCCATGGCATCATCCACCACTTTTTTTACAGGAATTCTCTTACTACCTCTATTGTTATAATCTGCACAAATAATCATTTTGGCCGTGGCATCATCAACTCTATCCGCTAATGCTTGCGCAGAAAATCCTGCAAACACAACAGAATGTATCGCGCCGATTCTAGCACAAGCCAAAACTCCAATGGCCAATTGCGGAACCATCGGCATATAAAATACAACTCGATCGCCTTTCTTTATTCCCTGGGCTTTAAGGCCATTTGCACACTTACATACCTCAGCCAATAATTCTTTGTAGGTATATCTAATTGAAGGAGCATCTGGATCATTTGCTTCCCAAAGAATTGCGGTCTGATCACCACGATCTTTAATATGTCTATCTAAACAATTTAGGGTTATATTTAATTTACCATTTAAAAACCACTTAACATTTGGTTCTTCAAAATTCCAATCGAGTACTTGGTCAAAATCTTTTTCCCATTGAAAAGTGCTGGCTTCTTTTCTCCAGAATCCTTCCGGATCTTTGACACTTTGGTCGTAAGCTTCTTTGTATTCTTGAAGTGTACTTATTTGAGTCGTCATAATTTTTTCAATCTTTTAAAATAAATCAATGGGCCGAGCTTGCTGCTTTTGAGCCTCTAGGAATGCGAATATCTTCTACTAAATTTTGCACTTCTTGCGGTGGTGCCGGTGTCATTCTACTTACCACTAATGAAACGATTAAATTTATAAACATTCCCAATGTTCCAATTCCTTCAGGACTAATTCCAAACCAATACCCTTCAGGTGTACCCGGTCCTCCTAGTTGGGGTTTAAAATAAATAATATAAGCAGTGGTAAAAAGAATACCGACAATCATTCCTGAAATTGCACCTTCTTTGTTCATGCGTTTGTCAAATATCCCTAAGATGATCGCTGGGAAAAAAGAAGAGGCTGCCAATCCAAAAGCGAGTGCTACCACCTGCGCCACAAATCCCGGGGGGTTCAATCCAGCTAGCCCTGCACAAATTACAGCAACTGCAATTGCAATTCTAGCAGCAATCAATTCTCCCTTTTCAGAAATATCTGGCTTTAAATAATTCTTTAACAAATCATGTGAAATTGAAGTAGCAATTACTAATAGCAAACCAGCTGCAGTAGACAACGCCGCAGCTAGACCGCCAGCAATTACTAAGGCAATAACCCAAGCCGGTAAGTTAGCAATTTCAGGATTTGCTAAAACCATGATGTCTCGATCGATTGATAATTCATTTCTATCCTTGTCCGCCACGTATTGAATACGCCCATCATTATTTTTATCTTCAAATTTGATTAACTCTGCACTTTCCCATTTGCTAAACCATTCAGGCATTTCATTATATGGTTTTTCACTAACCGTTTCGATTAGATTAGTTCTAGCAAACGAAGCGACGGCTGGCGCGGTGGTATACAGTATTGCAATAAAGAAAAGAGCATATCCTGCGGATATTCTTGCATCTTTTACTTTCGGCACTGTAAAAAATCTAACGATAACATGAGGCAATCCTGCAGTTCCAAACATCAATGCTGCGGTAATAAAAAATACATTGACACGATTGTCCATCCCCATTTCGGTATAAGCACCAAAGCCCAAGTCCGTACTCAGTGCATTTAGTTTGTCTAAAAGGTATGTGCCATCTGCCATTGTACCTCCCATTCCTATTTGTGGAATTGGATTGCCGACCATTTGTAATGAAATAAATATTGCCGGAACTGTAAAAGCAAATATTAGAACGCAATATTGGGCTACTTGTGTGTAGGTAATTCCCTTCATACCTCCCAGAACGGCATAGAAAAATACAATGCCAATTCCGATCAATATTCCCAATGAAAATGGAACTTCCAAAAATCTGGCGAATGCTACCCCTACCCCTTTCATCTGACCAACTACATAAGTGAATGAAACAAAGATTGCGCAAATAAGTGCCACCAATCGAGCTTGTCTGGAGTAATATCTTTCTCCGATAAAGTCAGGCACAGTAAACTTTCCAAATTTCCTTAAGTAAGGAGCTAGTAACAATGCTAGCAAAACATATCCTCCGGTCCAGCCCATCAAGTATTGCGAACCTGCATATCCCATAAAAGATATCAAACCTGCCATAGACAAGTAGGAAGCCGCAGACATCCAATCTGCCGCGGTGGCCATCCCATTTGCCAACGGAGAAACCCCTCCGCCTGCCACATAAAATTCTTTGGTAGAACCAGCTCTAGCCCAAATCGCAACGCCGATGTATAAAATAAATGTGAATCCTACAATTATAAATGTCCAAGTTTGTACGCCCATTGTAATTTTAAGTTGAAATTAAATTCTAGTTATTCTTCATCCACATCAAACTCTTTATCTAATCTATTCATTAGATAGACATAGAGAAAAATCAGTAAAACAAAGATATAGATAGAACCTTGCTGGGCGAACCAGAATCCAAGTGGGAATCCTCCTATTTTAATGGTATTTAATTGAGGAGCGAAAAGAATACCGCAGCCGTATGAGACCAAAAACCAAACTGCTAACAATGATAATAAGTAGCGAATATTTCGTTTCCAATATTTCGCATTTTGTTCCGAACTCATACTTGTAAATTTAGATTTCTAATTATACGAAAATATTTACTGTTTGCAGCGAACTATATCGTGATGTATTGATTAAAACAATCCAAAAAATTTCTTTCGCTTGGCAGTATTGGGACGATCTAATCGAACAATGTCATTCACACCATGTTTGTCAAATCCATCAAATAGTGCCTCAACTCCTTTTTTCATTTTCAAATTCACTTCATCCGTATAAAGTGGAATCATTGTATAGAAATTTATACTTTTTCCATCTAATTTTAGCGTTTGAAATTCGTCTTGAAACACAATTGAAGGCATCAATAAGATGGTGTTCAGTTTTGTATTGTTAGCCAACGGAGTGGCTGGATCACCATTTGGAATAGTATGGCCATAACTCATCCAAGTATTGTATTCATGTGGAAACCTTGCAATTGTTTTCAGCCAACTCACTGGCCAATAATTTGATTCGTCTTTAAATTCTATTTCAGACAATTTCCATTCTGGAGGAAGACAGATACTTAGTTCGGCAAATTCAAGGCCTTGAATTTCTTCGGGAGTTTTCATGGGTTTATCACTCATTCCGGAAGTCACTAAAGTATGAAAAGGTTTTTCTTTAGTTGGTTTAACCCAATGTACATCGATATGCACTTGCTCGGAAATTAATTCATGAAACACCATATCGATGGTTCCGACATATTTTTCAATGTGATCAGATATTTCTTCAATTGATGACTCCCCAAGAGGGCCTACAAATTCATTTTTTTGCTCTTTTGAATATCTGTAAATTGGACTTCCAGATTCTGATTTTTCCATCGTCGATTGGCATTAAATTGCTTGGAATATTTAATAAAAAATTATCCGAATTCTCTCAACACTTGTAGTACAATATCTTTGGTCATTTTTTTTCCGGCAAGTTTTAGTTTAAGATCTTCAAAAGAATAACGAAGTGTACATCCGGCCTTATAATTGCTACATCCATAAGCACTATTTCCTTTAATAACTTTTCCCTTACCACATTTAGGACAAATTGGAGCACTACTCGCTTGTGTAGTTTTCTTAACAGAGGCAGCCTTAATTTGCTTTTGTTTTTCTTCGAAAAGCAGTTCAAATGATTTAGAAAATTTAACTACCCCTTCCTTCTTTGCTCCTGCTACTTTAAATCCTTTCAAATTTACAGTCGATCCTAGTTTAAATAATCTAAGGATCTGTTTTTCTGGAATCTTTTTTCCAAGATGCATAAAAGGTAATCTAAATGAGCAGCCAGATTTATAATTGCTACATCCAAAGGCAGTTTTACCTTTGATAATATTTCCTGTATTGCACTTTGGGCAAACTTGAGTTTTCAGAATCTCTGCGGCAGGTAATGATTTCGTTGTTGGTTTTTTCTTGCCTTTTTTATTACTGGCTCCAATATTGGCTGAAATCTTTTTAACATTTTTTTCCATCTGCACTTCGTTCACCAAAGTCGCAACCATATTTTTCATTTCGCCAATAAAAGTCTTTGCATTAAAACTTCCTTGTTCTATCTCCCTTAATTTCTTTTCCCATGTCCCAGTCAATTCTGCAGATTTAAGCAGATCGTTATTAATGGTATCAATTAACGCTACTCCAGTGAGGGTTGCCATGACAGATTTTCTTTTTCTTTCTATGTATTTCCTTTTAAAAAGTGTTTCAATAATATTGGCTCTTGTACTAGGTCGACCGATACCATTAGCCTTCATCAATTCTCTCAGTTCTTCATCATCAACTTTTTTCCCGGCTGTTTCCATCGCTCTTAACAATGTCGCCTCTGTAAAATGCTTTGGCGCTTGTGTCATTTTTTCAATTAACGAAGGCTCATGTGGACCTGATTCTCCTTTCACAAAATTAGGCAAGAATTTTTCTTCGTCCTTACCAGATTTTCCTTCTTTTGACTTTTTCACTTTTGGAAAAAGGATTCTCCAACCTTGATCTAAAATTTCTTTTCCTGTTGCTTTGAATTTCACGCCATCAACTTCGCCAATAACGGTATTGTTTGAAACGATACAATCTGGATAAAAAGCAGCAATAAATCTCCGAGTAATTACATCATAAACTTTTTGCTCATTATCTGGCAAGGTCTGTTGGACTCCAGTTGGTATTATCGCATGATGATCTGTTACTTTTTTGTCGTCAAATACTTTCTTAGATTTTCGAATGGAGTTACTCAATAAGTTTGTTGTAAATTGACTATAGTTACTGAGTTGCTGAAGAATTCTTGGCACCTTAGGATATATATCTGTCGGCAAATAAGTGGTATCAACTCTTGGATAAGTCACCACCTTTTTTTCATATAATGCTTGAACCAATTGTAAAGTTTGATTCGCCGAAAAACCAAATCGCTTGTTGCAAAAAACTTGTAGACTAGTTAGGTCGAATAAACTCGGTGGATATTCTTTGCCTTTCTTTTTGATAAAAGATAAAATCACAAATGGCTTTCCAGTTACCTGCTTCAGCAAAGTGGCCCCCTCCTGTTTTTTCTCAAACCTACCCTCCTCATAATGAAAGTCAACCTCTCGGTACTTGGTATGTAATTCCCAAAATGGGGCAGGTTTAAAATTTTCAATTTCTTTTCTTCTAGTAACCAACATTGCTAAAGTCGGTGTTTGAACTCGACCAATTGATAACAATTGTTTGAATCCGCCATACTTCAAAGTAAATAATCTGGTGGCATTCATTCCTAGCAACCAGTCTCCGATGGCCCGCGAATATCCAGCGTAGTATAAATTGTCAAAATCACTTGCTGGCTTTAAATTTTGAAAACCCGCTTGAATGGCTTGCGAGGTTAAGGACGAAATCCATAGCCGTTGGACTTTACCTTTGTAATTCGCCTCGTTGAGCACCCATCGCTGTATGAGTTCTCCTTCTTGACCGGCATCCCCACAATTGATGACCAATTCGGTTTTTTTCAATAACTTTTTAATGATTCCGAATTGTTTTTTTACACCGGTGTTTGAAATCAACTTAGTTTCAAACTTATCGGGCATCATGGGTAAAGCGTACAGATCCCATTTTTTCCAAAGTTTGTTGTAGTCATCGGGTGTTTTCAATGTGCAGAAATGTCCAAAGGTCCAAGTCACGGCATATCCATTACCTTCTATGTAACCATCTTGCCTGGTTTTAGCTCCTAGAATAGCAGCAATTTCTCTCGCGACACTGGGCTTTTCCGCAATACAAACAATCATAGGTTTTGAAAATAATTAGAACTCTAAAGTTATCTAAAATTTCTTGGTGCGCGCTATTGAATATCCTTATGCAGATTAAATTCCTTCATTTTCAATCGCTTACAGCGTCACGTAGGAATCAAGAATTTAGAAATATAAAATGTACAAACTGCTTGCATAAGAGAATACCTAAACGTACCTTTGGCTCGCTTTAGAAAGAAAGCTGTTTAAATTATGAGAATTCGAACTTTTTTGATTGAATCCTCGTTAAACAATTGGTCTAAAAAAGGCCTATTTCTAAGTGAAGGTGGAGTGGGTGAGTGGCTGAAACCACCAGTTTGCTAAACTGACGTACGGGCAACCGTACCGCGGGTTCGAATCCCGCCTCCACCGCTAATATCAAAAGCCTGATACACACTAAGTTGTATCAGGCTTTTATTTTGAGGCGATTGTTGTTCTCTATCTTGATTCACCTTCGATAAGGAAACCTTCGCGCCACTCTTCGGGATACATATCGAACAACATCATTGTGCTGACTTTTCCAGTCAAATGAAGCTTCGCAGCCATTCGCCCAGAGTATTGTTCCATCTTGAGCATTTACCAATTCAAAATTGGCTACCACTCTTTTATTTCTTTGAATTGAATTTGCAGCAGACCCTAAAATCGATCCTCCGGTTACTTCTCTCAATACTATTTGTCCTATTTCCGCTCCTGCCGATGCTGCATCTGAAAAGAATTGATTCTTAATAATTTTACCTTTTACTACTGCATCCGCGCC
>CALFWO010000051.1 GCA_937928045.1 uncultured Saprospiraceae bacterium
CATAGGTTCCAACGGCAGTTCCACCGATTTCAGCGTCATACCAAGTGGTACCAACGGTAACGGTGCTAAATGCCCCAAGGTCAAGTATGTTTGGAAAATCAACACCATTCTGTAGAGTGCCTGATTGCTTGTGAGATCTAACCTGAGTGTTGGTAAAATTACCACTAAGTTTGTCATATCTGTCATCCAATATTCCATTGTTAGTGAAGGTATTTATGCCAGTGAAGACATGTGCAGCATTATAAATGCATTCCATATACCAATCATTAGAAATTGTAGAATTATTTAAATTAAGTCTACCGTCAATAATTAAAGAACCCAGACTTGAATTAGAAATTGTCGAACCATCCAAATAAATACCTTCCCTCACGCTTAAAGAATAGTTGTTTTGGAAAGTTGATCCTATCTGGCCAACTATGCCATTATTTATATTAAAATAAGTACTTATGATGTCATGATTAATAATGTTGCCAAATGAGTAAATACCAGTTGAATTACTATGGACTGAACAACCAGACCAATTTGTTAAATTTCCGGTATTGTAAATTCCAGCAAATCCTGAATGACTGGCCATCAAAGAAGCATCTGTGTGATTTATAAAATTATTACCATTGTTTAGTCCTGAATGTGTGGCATAGGACAGTATTAGGCTACCATAGTTTTTAGCAATAGAAGTAGCGGTTGTATTTGCTAAACCAGAATGACCTTGGTCAGTTACAATATATCCAGTTGCATAATTTCTAAAATGTCTTGCATTGAAAATCGCATTAGCGACTGGATTAATATTGTTCATGTAAATATGAATATTACCATAGTTATAAAACCTGTTCTGATTAGAAATTCCATTTGAATAAGTATCTTCTATTGTGGTGGTTCCATATTGGTATAATTTCCCTGCGGCGCCAATGGCAATTCCTTCGTCATCTGTACTCATGATATTTACAGTTGAGTTGGGATAGGTAACGATTCTACCATTGCAATAAATTCCGTTTCCGGCGTTCAAAAAATTGGAAGGATTAATTACATTATATATGTTGATCGTCCCGAAATGAAATAGCGTACCATTAATTGTAAGTCCTGAGAGATCTTCAGTGCCGTCAATTTCCAATGTAGCCGTTGTGTGAATTCTAAGTCTTGCGCCAGATTGTACCTCAACACTTTTGGCGAATGCTAACACGCCCAATGGAATTGTTACATTGCCACCAGCCGGAATTATTGCGTCATCTCCAACGCCAACGCCAACGCCATTATCCCAATTTGCACCATTGGTCCAATTTCCAGCACCTCCTAACCAAGTAACTGTTGCGTATGAAGTATTGATAAATAGGAAGGCTATTAAAAGCGTTAAAAATTTTTTCATTTTAGATATATTTTAATGAGCCACAAATCTAAAAATGAAAGCAAATTTGCAATCCACCCGAATGGGTGAAAAGATCATTGGGAATGAAAATCACCCGAATGGGTGAGCGCAGGAAGATGTAATTCAAAAAGAAAATCTCTAAACCCTGCTAATAACCCTAATTAATTTTTTCGAGAATTCATAAATTTCAAATTCAATGTTGTCCCCAACTTGTAAGGGCACGTAATTGGTTTTATCAAAATGTAAAATGTTTACTTGCTTACTTCCTTTTAATCTTACATAATGAACACCATCATATTTATCTACTCTTGAAATTTTAGCAGTCAGTCTTAATTTGGTTTTTTGTTTTAAGTCTTTTCTCAGACCAATATTTTTATAAGTTGCTAGTGATGCTATACCCATAATTATCGTCCATAGTAATAAAAATATTAGAAAGTATTTTGTTCCAATTAACGAAATTAAAGTATCATCATTAAACTGATTTCCAGAATTGTTCCCTAACTTTCTAGGCAAGTATTTGACCGGTAAGATTGAAATAATAATTATTGGTAGTAAATAAAAAATGGGAAATGAATAAAGCTTATGGTTACTAGATTTTGATAGCTCTAGCAACCGCTTATATTCTTGTTCATTAATTTTTATCGACTCCAAATTTATTCTTTGATTATAATTTCACCTTGTATAAAAAATTGGCCATCACCTGACCATGCTTTAGGAACACCGGCTTCCTTATTATTATCAAATATTACATTCTCTACATTCAATGTACCTCGATTCCAAATAGCACCGCCATTGGTCGCCTCATCCGTATTGTAAAGTCCTAAGTTTAATAAACTCAAATTCGCTCCAAGGTTTACTTGGAATATTCTATTGTTATTATCACCAGATAATTGAAGGTCGTTTTGGCCAAGTCCGGAGATTACTTTGGTAGAACTAATAACAATAGGTGTTATTAAACTAATCGTATCTCCCATGAGTACAGTTTCAAAAAAGATGGTATCTGTAGCACATCCATTGTCCACTGCAAACCTCAGCGAGCCTGGTCCTTGGTTTTGATTGGTATATACTGCCGCTACTGAATTGTAAAGCTGATAAGACTCAACTGCGGTGCTTACTCCATCATCAATTGTCACGGTGTAAATTCCTCCACTTAAATTATTATTTGGATTCGCTGAAGAGCCATCACTCCAAGCATAGCTGTAAGTTCCTGAGCCACCATTAATCGTTAAAGTAATAGAACCATCCGCAGTTCCGACACAACTCGGTTGGACAATTACTGCATCTGTATTGAAAACTGGATAGCAAAAATTTCTAGTAATTCCAGAACCTATTGCACAACCTTCGTCAATAATATTTCCTGATGTACGATCCATAAACTTATAGGAACCAACAGGATTTGATGAACCGTTACACAAGCCGTCTCCACCCGAATCTAATAGCTCAATTTCATAACAATCCTGAGGTAAGCAAGCCCATTCAGCTACAAATTGACCTTGGTCTGATGAATCATATATTTTTTCAAAAACAATATTGTCCCCTGAATCTCGAACTCTCAATTCAATTTGATCAGCATCTTGGTCCATTTGAATGTACATTAATAAAACATCCTTAGAACAGACTATTGGAGTTGTCACTTCAACAGAATCAATTTTCTGACACATAGAACCGTCTGTAACAGTTACGAAATACATACCCGCGTCAATATCATCTATTGTAGCAGTTGTATCTCCAGTGTTCCAAATATAGCTGTAATCCAAGGTTCCGCCGGACACTACAACAGAAGCTGTACCTATTGGACCAATAGCTTGAGTAGATGACATAACCAAATCTAATGAATCCGGCTCGCCAATGATACCCGAAGCACTAACCGTATTCATTCCGTCATCTACCGTCACTGAATAAGAACCAGCCATCAAACCTGTGATAGATGGGGTGGTAGCTCCTGTGTTCCATAAATAAGTATAATTCTGAGTTCCACCGGTAGCATTGGCCACAGCTACTCCATCAACTTCACCAAAGCAAGAAATATCATCAAGCAATAAATTTAATGCCAATGGCCCAGGCCCAGGAGTTACCAGAATCGGGTCCATAAGCGTAGCATCAATATCGAAATCAGTGTTAGTGATGTTTGCAGTATTTGGAATGTAAAGCGCTAAATTCGTTAAAGAAATATCATCAATCCACCAGCCATTTCCGGCTACAGTTTGATCACAATTCATTTGGAATCTTATTTGAAATGTATTTCCTGAAAAACTGGACAAGTCAATTTCAGAAACAATAAAACCTCCCGAGTTTCCAGAAAAACCGGGCTGGGAATTATAAATGGTTGAATTATATCCATTACTGATAAATTGATTTTCTAGATCAATCCAATCCATCCCTCCATTTGTTGAGATCTCTACAATTCCTCCATCCCAAGTAGCCTCGGTGTCATACCAATGTGCAAAGGAAAGTAGGGTAGAATCCGATGCTCCTACTGGACTCGCTAAGGTTAAATTCGCAATGCTTGGATTTCCAACATCCTCCGCAAACCATGAAAAAGAACCGCTATTGGATTGAGTTCCTGTAATATCCCAATCTGATGCCCCCGAATTCGTTGCCGACCATATCCCACCACCATTTTCTACATCATCAATGATATCGGATTGAGTTGCATTTACAGCTGGATCAATTCTCACTTTTAAATAATATTCTAAACTATCCGAAGCCATTAAGTCGAAAGGAGGCCAAGTAACTAAGTCTGTAACAGCATCATGGGCACCACTGTTAGTGGCACTAACGAACAAAGTGTTTTCTGGCATATCATCAGTAATAACCAATCCTAAAACGGTAGAGTCTAAATCATTCCTAACTTTCAATTTAAAAGTGATAGTATCACCAACTTCAGCTGTAAGTCGATCAGCAGTTTTTGTAAAAGCAAGAATACAAGACGGAGCCAAATCGAAAGCCTCACTGTTATCTGTTCGACTCCCAGAACTTCCTTGGACTGCAGAATATCCTAAACCGCGATTAGCAAAGGCTTCCCAAATTAGACATTGATTTGCACCGCCATAAAGCATTTGATCTGCCGCTAAAATTCCATCACGACCATCTACAAAACCAGGATTACATGGCTGTTGCTTTAAACCTTCAATGACTAGAGCCATTGCGATATTATTTCCTCCGGTACCATTATAAATATCCGGATCCCAGCCATAAACATCAATTAATGCCCAAGTTAAATCCCAAAGCATTGTCGCCCAAACTGAACCTACACCATGTGGCACACTCACTCCTGATTGAATATTATCATAGGTAAAAGGATTGACAGCGAAATCTGTCGAGTAGGGATAAGGTCGAATCCCAGGGCCACTGGCGCTTTGGCCAAATAACCAAGTTCCCATTCCTCTTGAATCTGTTCCAAGATCACCTGGCTCAATAGTCATCACCATTCCAAAGTAGTCCGACCAACCTTCTCCCATTTGTTCGCTTCCGGATAGACAACCACTAGTCGAAGGTCCACCTGTCAAACGAATTGATATTCCGTGTCCATATTCATGAACAATAACTCCATTGTCAAAATCTCCATCTCTAGTTACTCCATTTCGTGTACAGACATACATCTGCATTCTTGGATTATTTCCATCCGGTCCAGTAGACATATTTGCATTGCAGGTTCCTTGGCCGTCTTGTGCTTCCGCTCTCACATAATCGCTTGCTGCGCCACCGTTCCCACTGTTGTTTTCTTCTTGGAAATTTCCGGACTGTTCATCAAATCCATAATTCCACCAAACGTCATGAATAACATTGTTCCAATAAAATAAATTAGTTACTGCTGCATCCTTATAGTCGGCAACATTTCCGTTGACATCTAATGCGAAATCAAAATCTAAATTGGCTCCACCATCAGCTCTAGCCGCATCGCCACCAGTTGGGCCATTGCTGTTGTTAGAATCATCGTAAGCATCAACATTATTTCCTCTTGTATGCTGAAAGTCACTGGTTCCATAAGAATGCCAACCGTTTGGAGAGGCGTTTAAATTATCATTCCAAGGTGTTGCTTCAAAACTTCTCGATCCATTGTGAGGAGCTTCAACTGGCCATGGAAATACATTGTAACTACTGTCTGGTCCAACGGTTGAATATTTATTATTAATATTAGCTTCCTTGTCAGTTATATGACTGCAAACAATATCTTCCTTGGTGTCGTGACTGTGATCGTGTTCGAACGAACAATAAACAGTGTAATTATATTCAGCTAAAATATTTCCACTTGTTCCGTCAATGATAAAGTTAATATAGTCGTCTGATTTGACATCTTCAATTTCAATAGACCAAGCTAATTTTAAACTGCTTTTTGTGTTTCGATAATAAAGTTGTCGCGCTCTGATGTTAGATTCTGAAACATTCGGGATACTAAGTTCAGTATATTTATCCGGAATATTCTCAGCAGTTACAACTACAGGATTACTGACTTGCTCATAATTCTTTTGAGTACTAATTGCGTTAATTGCTGCGATGACATCCATTGCTGGACTATTGTCAATACTAATATCGGCAAGTCCTCGTACTAGGTCGTTATAGACTAGATTGTATTTACCATCTTTACCATGAATGGCGGCAAATGATCTATGAATCCTTATCGAATTTATCGCCTGACTAAAATATACATGGTCAATTCCTTGAGAAGTATAATTGTCAGTTATTACTGCACCTTCAAAATCATTTGGATGAATGGATTCCAGAACGGAATTTTGGACCAGAATATTTTTAGCTGAAGACTCATCAAGTTGACCAAAAATGCTTAGTGAAAACAAGGCACAACCTAGGAAAATTATAATTTTTTTCATCAATAGTTTCTGTTTGAGATAGATAGCAAACATCAGTAGTTTTGCGCTTCGAAGATACGGTTTTTTAATAGATAGAATTCTTGTTTTCAAAGAATTAAAGCTAATTGGTAGTAGACATAGTTGAAAAGGGACTAATATTATTGACAATCAAATATTTATATCCAAAATCCGACTTAGATTTCAATTTGCTGATGAACCCATTTTATAGAGCTTTTTGAACAGATGCATCCCGAACTTCCATCTTGAATATTGAAATCACTTAAAAACCATTTTTCGTCCTGATAAATGAAATGTTCTTTTGTGGTATCCAACTCAATCTCATGCAGAAAGGCCAAGTTTTTGCCCAACGCCTTTATAATGCTTTCTTTTCTAGTCCAGTACCAAAAGAATTTTTTGTCAGGATTTTCACTCGAGTTGATTGAATGCCATTCTTTTTGAGTAAAATAATTTGAAAAATGAGGTAAGTTGATGGATTTATGAACTTCTATGTCAATGCCGATTTCATAGTCATTTTGAATCGCGCAAACGACAAGATCCCCGCTATGAGAAATATTGAAATGTGTTTCCGGTAATAATGGCTTTCCATTTTCGGCATAAGTTATAGATTCAATTGAATCTGCAGCATTTAGGTTTTTAAGTCCATTTTTCAGTAGCAATCGGCCCAAGACATAGTTGAAAGCATCCTTTTTAAAGCGATAACGATGCGCCTTGCCGTGCATTTCAGAGGGCAATTCCAGCAATAATTGCGATAAATCTCTATGCTTTCTAACCTTCAGACTATTTATTGAATAGACGTGTATCATATTAAATCAAAAACTTATTTGAAGTTATTGAGCAATATATCGGATAACTTTCAGTTTTTAATGGTACTTTTGGAACTAAAATATTACCACAGGTATATTTCACCAAGAATATCTAATGATAACTCGAGAATTAATCATTGAAACAGCAACAAACTCATTCGTAAAGAATGGGGTTAAGTCAGTTACTATAGATAAGATTGTCAAAGAATTACATACTTCAAAAAGAACACTATACGCTCATTTTTCTGATAAAACCAAGCTTTTAAAGGCCTGCTTGGCAGAGTATCACACAAAAGTGAGAAAAGAAAATGAAGAGATCATTCGTAATGCCTCTAATGTAATCGAGGCCATGGGATATTTACACCAAATGATTGTTCGTCGATCGCATCAAGTGAATCCAAATTTTTTCAATGATATCCTTCATTACTATCCAGGATTGCTCAACGAATCTTATCGCGAGACTGGAAATTTTGCTCATATGCAACTACTAGAGTTAGCTCAATGGGGAATTGAGGATAAAATCTTTGAAGAGGATATGGACATAGAGGTAGTTGGCAAAACGGTGTTGTCATTGCTAAAGTTATTGAAAGACAACAGTCAATTTCCAGTGACTGAATTTAGCAAAGAACGATTGACTTTTGGAATCATGCTGCCATATATGAAAGGATTATGCACGCCGAAAGGAATACAATTGTTGGCTAAGCAAGAAGAATTATTTAGGGTTACGATTTAACTATTTAATTAATGAATATAAACAGCTCTTTACGAAAAACTCCCATCGCCGTTATCGGTTTATCAGCGTTGTTTGCGGATGCAAAGAATATTGAAGAATATTGGGAAAATATAATCTTGGCAAAAGACAGCATCAAGGATGTACCTGCCGACCGTTGGAAAATTGAAGATTACTACGATCCGGATATGACGGCGCCTGACAAAACTTATTGTAAGCGTGGTGGATTTATTCCGAATATAGATTTCAATCCAATGGAGTTTGGCTTACCGCCAAATATTCTTGAAGTTACTGATGCTAGTCAACTTTTAGGCCTTGTTGCGGCTAGAGATGCTTTGGAAGATGCTGGCTATGGTAGAGCATCAGAAAAATTTACTGCAGCTGTCAAAGAAAAGACTGGGGTCCTACTTGGTGTTGGTGGAGGCCAGAAGTTAATTACGCCTTTGATCGCAAGGTTGCAATATCCGATTTGGGAGAAAGCTCTTCGAGCAAGTGGAATTGCCGAAGCTGATATACCAAATATTGTAGAGAAAATGAAGAAGGCCTACATTGGCTGGAACGAAAATTCTTTCCCAGGTCTTTTGGGAAATGTTATCTCCGGAAGAATTACAAATAGATTTGATTTAGGTGGAATAAATTCTGTAGTTGATGCTGCATGTGCTGCTTCATTGAGTGCAATAAAAATGTCATTGAGTGAACTGGTCGAAGGACGATGCGACATGATGTTGACAGGTGGTGTAGATACCGACAATTCACCATTTATGTATATGTCTTTTAGTAAGACTCCTGCTTTTTCCAGATCTGGAAACATAAGTCCATTTAGTGATAAAGCAGATGGAATGTTGATTGGAGAAGGATTGGGTATGATGGTCTTGAAAAGATTAGAAGATGCAGAGCGTGATGGAGATCGCATTTATGCGGTAATAAAAGGCGTTGGTACTTCCTCTGATGGAAGATTCAAATCGGTGTATGCCCCACGTCCTTCAGGACAAGCATTGGCAATGAATCGCGCTTACGAAGATGCTGGTTATGCACCACAAACTGTAGGACTTCTGGAAGCCCATGGTACTGGCACTGGGGCCGGAGATCCTACGGAATTCACTTCGATGCAAATGGTTTTTGGCGCTAACAACCCCAAAAAACAGCACATCGCCTTGGGTTCTGTTAAGTCGCAGATTGGACATACCAAAGCGGCTGCAGGAGCAGCGGGAATGGTTAAAGCCGTTTTGGCATTACACCATAAGGTATTGCCTCCAACGATCAATGTTGAGCAACCAAATTCAAAATTCGACATTGAAAATTCTGCGATTTACATCAACACTGAGACAAGGCCTTGGATGAAAGGTGAACATCCGCGACGGGCAGGAGTAAGTGCATTTGGTTTTGGCGGCATCAATGTTCATATCGCAATGGAGGAATATGAAGGTAAAAAAGAAGCAGCCTATCGATTACATCAGCCAAATAAAATGATCATTTTGTCGGCTGATAACCCTACTAGTTTACAAGAACTTTGTCAAGCTAATATTGATGAATTAAATGGACCTAATGCTGCAGCGGCTTTTAATGATTTGGTGAAAAAATCTGAAGGTGATCATCCAGAGAGACAATCGGCCCGCGTAGGATTTGTCTCGCAAAATATTGAAGACTGTATCAGCAGTTTAAAAACTGCCATTGATAATATTAATACAAATTCTGAGCAGTGGGATCACCCCAAAGGAATTTATTTCCGAGCTCAAGGAATTGATACTAAGAAACAAAAAGTAGTTGCACTATTCGCAGGCCAAGGATCTCAGTATGTCGGCATGGGGAAAGAATTGGCAAATGCTTTTCCAGAAGTAGCTAGTTATTTTGAGCAAGCGGATGAACTGTTTACATCAGAAGGCGAAGCCGCTTTATCTTCAACCGTTTTCCCCAAACCTGTTTTCTCAAATGAAGATCGAAAAGCTCAACAATCAATATTAACAAAAACTCAATTTGCTCAACCGGCCATAGGAACATTATCCATGGGCCAATATTTAGTATTGAATAATGCTGGGTTTGTACCAAGCTTTACCGCTGGTCATAGCTTTGGAGAACTAACCGCACTTTGGGCTGGGGGCGCCTATGATGATGCTACTTTTTTAGCAATGGCAAGAGCTAGGGGGGCAGCTATGGCAGCAGCTAATCCAAAGGCAGATGCTGGTAAAATGCTAGCAGTAAAATCTTCAGAAGAGTTAGTTAGTAAAGCTATTGCAAAACTTAAAGGGGTTAAAATAGCAAATGTAAATAGCCATAACCAAGTTGTACTCGGTGGTTCAAGTGAGGCAATTGACAATGCAGAAGAATATTTAAAAACTGCTGGATTCTCAGTTGTACCATTGCCGGTATCTGCAGCTTTTCATACAGAATTTGTAAAGCATGCGCAGAAGCCATTTTCAGCTTTTGTTGCTAAACAAAAAATAAGTAAACCGAAGATACCCGTTTTCTCTAATACAACTGGAGAGGTTTATCCTTCAAATCTAAAGACGCTAAAATCTTTGCTGAAGAACCAAATCTTAAATCCAGTACTTTTCAAAAATCAAATTGAAAATATTCACGAAGCTGGTGGGCGAATTTTTGTAGAATTTGGTCCAAAAGGCGTATTGACTTCTTTGGTTAAGAATATTTTAAAAGACAAAGAGTTTTCCGCCATTGCTGTTAACGCAAATGCCAAGAAAGACAGTGATGCGCAGTTCAGATTAGCTGCTATCCAACTGAAAGTACTAGGAGTTAAATTGAACAATATCGATCCATATAAGATGGATATTACACCGCTGCCTGCTAAATCTAAGATGAATGTGAGTTTAAGTGGTTACAACTATGTATCCCCTCCGACGCAAAAAGCTTATCAAGACATTTTGAATGATGGAGTTAAGATTTCAAATGGAGGAACACAATTCGTAGAGAAAATAGTAGAAGTTGAAAAAATAGTAGAGGTAGATCGTTATGTAGAAGTTCCAACTGGGAACAATTTTTCTAATCAAATTGAAAATGAAGAAGAAGTCATGAATAAAGAAGTTTTCCAATTCTTGCAAACGACCATAGATTCGTTCAAAGCAAATCAGACAAAGTCCTTAGAGATTTTTGAAAGGTTCATGAGTGAACAGAATCAGCAATCGCAACAATTATTAAATATACTTTCACAACATGTTGGTCAAGGTAATGCGCCCTTAAATCGTGCAGTTTCTAATACCTCTCAAAATGGTAATGGAACGGCTGCAATATTGAAAAATACGCCACCAGTTGTTCGTGAAGTTGCAGCGAACAATAATGGATCTAACGGACACGCTGTTGCATCTCCGGTTGTTCCAAAAGTGCAACCGATTGTTTCAAATGGTTCATCAAATGGAGCATCGCAAGTGTCAACTCCAATGTCTGGGAATTTGGAAAAGATTCTTTTAGAAGTTGTTTCTGAGAAGACTGGATATCCTGCAGAAATGTTAGAATTGACAATGGACATGGAAGCAGATTTAGGAATTGATTCCATCAAGCGTGTAGAAATATTTGGAGCGTTAACACAACAATATCCTGAGATGTCGGGTATTAATCCGAATGAATTAACTGAGCTAAGAACACTGGGCGAAATTGTAAACTTTGTAGGAGCCAAAGGCGGTAATGTAGTCGCGAATAATGCTGTACAAGCCTCAGCTCCAAGCAACGGAGCCGCAAAGTCTACCTCAGTCGCTCCAACATCAGTTGCTCCAGCGAAAAATGACAGCACTGGGAATACCAATTTACAAAACATTTTGCTAGCCGTCGTTTCAGAAAAGACTGGTTATCCAGCTGAGATGTTAGAATTAGGTATGGATATGGAAGCCGATTTAGGAATTGATTCCATTAAGCGTGTAGAAATATTTGGAGCCTTGACTCAGCAATATCCTGAGATGTCCGGTATCAATCCTAACGAACTAACCGAGCTTAGAACTCTTGGAGAGATCGTTTCTTTTGTAAGTGGAAAAGGAGGGGCTACAGTAGCGAATAATGCTATGAGTGCACCTTCAACTCCGTTGGTAGAAGAAGCACCCAACACGAATGCCAAAGCAGTGACAAGTAGTGGAATGAACAATGCGGATTTAGAGAAAATTCTCTTAGCGGTTGTTTCTGAAAAGACAGGTTATCCTGCTGAGATGTTGGAAATGACTATGGATATGGAAGCCGATTTAGGAATTGATTCTATTAAGCGTGTAGAAATATTTGGAGCTTTGACACAGCAATATCCAGAGATGTCCGGTATCAATCCGAATGAATTAACCGAACTAAGAACTCTTGGCGAGATTGTTTCATTTGTAAGCAATCCTGAAAAAAAAAAGCTAGCGGTTTAGTAACAGCGCCAGTTGCTAATCCGGTTCAAGGTCAACATCAAACAACGACCTTTCACGGCGTAGATCGAAATGAAATTAGCTTGGAGTATTTACCTCAAGCTGATTTCATAGAATTTTCATTGCCTAGTACGCATTGCACACTTGTTACAAATGACGGTAGTTCTTTGACTAAGAAAGTGATTAAACTTTTAGAAGCCAAAGGAAACAAAGTAGCGGTATTGAATCTTCCAAATGTACCAAAGGCAATTTCGAAAAATGGAATCTCTGTTTCTGCAAACACCGATGAGGGTATTGGAGCAGCCCTTGCAGAAGTGCAAAGCACATATGGGAAAATAGGAAGCTTCATTCACCTACATCCTCATTTTGAATTTGCGAAAGGAAATTTCACACAGCATTTTGAAGCCGAAAGAGCTATTGTTAAAACTGTATTTTTTCTGGCTAAACATTTAAAGAATGATCTGAACGAACTTGGAGAAAAACAACGTTCAAATTTCTTGACGGTAACTAGAATGGACGGTGAATTGGGTCAAGGCAAAAGAGGAAATGTTTCTGTAGTTGGAGGAGGGTTAACCGGCTTAGTAAAATGTTTGAACTTAGAATGGTCTCCTGTTTTTTGCAGAGCAGTAGATATTCAGCCAGAGTTAAAAGTCGATAAAATAGCAAATCAGATATTTTCAGAATTACATGATGCCAATGTAAAAATTGTTGAAGTTGGATACAATGAAAATGGCAGAGTAACGACTGCTGTCAAAAAGGTTACTGTTAAGGAAAATAGTTCAATCAAGACAACGTTGACTGAAGATTCTGTTTTCTTGGTCAGTGGCGGAGCACGAGGAGTGACCGCTAATTGTGTCATAGATATGGCCAAGGCTTTCAAATGTAAATTTATCCTATTAGGTCGATCAGATTATAATTTCAAAGTTCCAGCTTATGCTAATGGAATTGTTAAAGAAGGAATATTGAAAGGGCTGATCATGGATGACTTAAAGAAGCAGGGAATCAAACCTAGTCTTTCTGCGATCAAGGCAATATTTAAGGACATTGTTGCCAAACAAGAAATTGATGGAACGATCAAAGCAATAGAATCGGCTGGAGCGCAAGTGAAATATTTGCAAGGAGATGTTATGAATTTAAAAAGCTTCAAAGTTGGTTTAGTAAATATTACAAAAACCTTTGGAGCTGTAACAGGCGTTATACACGGAGCTGGAAGATTGGCAGATAAATATATTCAAGACAAATCTGAATCTGATTTTGAAAATGTATTATCAGTGAAGCTAAATGGATTGCTTACTTTATTAAGTTCGGTGAGTTTGAATAAATTAGAACATCTATTTATGTTTTCTTCTGTTGCAGGGTTTTATGGAAATGTTGGTCAAACAGATTATGCAATTGCCAATGAAATTCTGAGTAAAGCTGCGCATCTATTTAAAACCAATCATCCTAAGACTCATGTGTCTGCCATTAATTGGGGGGCATGGGATAGTGGCATGGTTAGCGGCGCATTAAAGGAGCAATTTGAAGCGGCAGGAGTATCTCTTGTGAATAGCGAGGGTGGAGCGGCCATGATGGTTAATGAATTTAATGTTCAATATAGTGATCAGCCGCAAGTTATAATTGGTGGAACTTTGCCTGCGGCGGTCAGCTACATTGGCGATTTGCAAACACATATAATTCATCGAGAAGTTGTGTTAGAAGAAAATCCATTCTTGATGCATCATGTCATTCAAGGTAATGCCGTGATGCCTGTTGTAAATGCAGTTGGATGGATGTCGCAAAGTTGTGAAAAACTATATCCAGATTTTAAGGTCTTCCGAGTTGAAGATACAAGATTATTCAAAGGTATTGTATTTGACGGATCACAGAAGGATTCTTATCAAGTCGAATTGAAAGAGATTGAAAAGACAGGGGAAAAAATTGTTTTTGAAACTACTGTCTTAAGTGCTGGGGCAAAACTTCCAACGTATCACTACAAAGCGAAGGTAACTTTGATGAAACCTGCGTCAATACCGAGTACTGCAAAATTCAAGCACGCTATCTCTGGAACCTTTGCACCAAGTCCTGGCGCTAATCTATATACGGATGGTTCATTATTTCATGGGAAATATTTTCAAGGAATCGATCAGATATTGGACATGGATGACAAAGGAGTCGTTTTGGAATGTACGGCGCCAGAAGTTCCAGTTAGTGAGCAAGGTCAATTTCCGGTATATTCTGTAAATACCTTTTTTGCTGATATCCAATATCAAGGTATGGTAGTTTGGGTACAACAGTTTAGAGATGGGGCGAAGAGCTTGCCACTTCAGACGGATAGTGCAATTCTTTACAAATCAATTCCTTTTGGGAAGAAACTATTTGTAAATATTGATATCAAAGAGGCTGATGATTTTAGAATGATGGCCACTTGTACAGTATATGATAAAGCGGGTACGGTTTACATGTTGACCGAAGGGGCAACAGTTACTGTTTCGAAACAATTGTTTTGGTAGAAATGGAAAATAATTAATGTCAAAAATAGCCATTATAGGAACATCAGGATTATTTCCAGGTTCTTCCACGCCGGAAGAATTTTGGGATAATTTGATGCAAGAAAAGGACTTAACGGGTTTGGCAACAGCCGAAGATTTTGGGGTTGAACCGGAGCAATTCTTTGAGAATGAAAAGGGTATAGTAGACCGATGCTATTCTCTGAGAGGAGGCTATATTCGAGATTTTAAATTCGATGCCAATGGTTATCATATGCCAGCGGATTACTTGGCAAGACAAGATAAATTGTATCAATGGTCATTATATGTAGCTAGAGAAGCGTTAAAAGATGCGGGTTATGTTGATAATTCAAAGGCATTGAAAAAATGTGGTTTGATCCTAGGAAATTTGTCTTTTCCCACGGGCTCGTCACATCGAATTCTTTCTTCTGTTTACAGTAAAACTATAGAATCTGCGACCCAAAAATTGTTAGCCAATGATCAACTTAAGATTCACTCAAGTGAGCTAAATGTACCTGATAATAAGGTTATAGAATATTCTCCTTCTGAGTTGGTTTGTAAAGCATTGGGTTTAGGGGAAACGCATTATGCATTGGACGCCGCTTGTGCTACATCGCTTTATGCAATCAAATTGGCTTGCGATGAATTGATAACTGGAAAGACAGATTTGATGTTGGCAGGAGCAGTCTGTGCCTCAGATCAATTGTTTATTCATATGGGATTTTCGATTTTTCATGCCTATGCTCCAAGAGGTGAAAAATTTGTTCCACTGGATAGAAACTCAGCTGGTTTGGTTTCTTCCGAAGGTGCAGGGATGGTGGTTTTGAAGCGATTGGAAGATGCTGAAAAGGATGGAGATAAAATTCTAGGTGTCATTGGAGGAATTGGTTTATCGAATGATGGACGTGGTAAATTTTTACTGAGCCCAAATCCTAAAGGACAGCAATTGGCTTTTGATCGAGCATACGATGGAAATGATATCAAAGCTTCGAATACTTCTTATTTGGAATGTCATGCCACAGGAACTCCGCTGGGTGATGTTACCGAATTGAATTCAATTTCGAATTACTTTTTTCAACATAAAACAAAACCACTTTTAGGTTCTGTAAAATCCAACATGGGACACCTTTTGACAGCTGCCGGAATGACCGGTTTGCTTAAGGTGTTATTGGCCATGCAAAAAGAATTGATTCCGCCTAATATTAATCTAAGGGAACCCGTGCTTGCCGAAAATAATTGGATCGGGCAAAACCAAATGATCACGAAAACTCACACTTGGAATAATAAAGAAAAACAGGCTGGAATTAATTCTTTCGGATTTGGCGGAACCAACGCCCATATGGTGGTTAACAATTATATCAAGACCAAATCAAAAACTAAAAAAACGAAGAAACCAAGTTTGGTTCCAATGTCAATAATTGGAATGGATGCCCATTTTGGAGATTGTAAAAATCTAGCAGAATTTTACAGTACAATTTTTTATGGAAAGCAACATTTTCGGGAACTTCCAAAAGGACGTTGGAAAGGATTCGAAGAAAATAAATCGCTTTTAAAAGAATTTGGTTTTGAATCCGGCGAGGCTCCTAAAGGTGCTTATATTGAAGATTTCGAAATAGACTTATTGCGCTATAAAATTCAGCCAAAAGAAGCAGAGACATTAGAACCGCAACAGGCTTTAATTTTAAAAGTTGCCGATAATGCGATTAAGGATGCCGGTTTGGATGAAAGTCAAAATGTGGCGGTATTAATTGCTATGGAATCAGAATTGGCGATTCATCACTATTTGGCAAGATGGGATGTAAAGTGGCAATTGAAAAAAGCCCTTGAACAATCTAATTTGGATTTGACAGAAGCCGAAGCTGAGCGATTAGAAGAGTTAGGGAAAAATGGAGTGTATTATCGCCAAGGAGCTCAAACGCCAAGTCAACACACAAGCTTTGTTGGAAACATAATGGCTAGTAGAATAGCTGCACTTTGGGACTTTTCAGGGGCTGCTTTTACAGTTTCATGTGCTGAAAATTCAGTATTCAAAGCACTTGAAGTTGCACAAAATTTACTGTCTTTGGGAGAAGTAGATGCCGTAGTTGTCGGTGGTGTTGATTTTTCTGGAGGTCTAGAAAACGTAATATTAAGGAATCAAAAAGATCCAATCAATTCTTCTAATACACCGAGTTTATCTCTGAATAAAGGAGACAATGGTTGGTTAGTTGGTGAAGGGGCAGGGGCGATTGTGCTAAAGGCGAAATCAACGATCGAAAATGAGAAAGTATATGGTCATATTGATCATTTGGGTAAAGCTAGAAAGAACAATGCCGCAGGATATGTTGAATTAGCGTCCACTGGAATTGAGCATCAAGATTCCGCGGAATTAAAGCAGTTAACTAAATATAAGCCTAGCGTATATCAAGCACTTGGTTCGGTAAAAGCGAATATTGGAAATACTTATGCGGCTTCTGGAATCGCATCAATCATCAAATCTGCCCTTTGTGTTTATCATAAATTTATTCCGGGTATTCCTAATTGGATAGGACCAAAAGATGATTCTTCATTTTCAAAGACTAAATATTATTTCCCAATGCAGTCTAGGCCTTGGGTACTTCAGGGGAAACAAAAAGAGCGGATTGCCTTGGTTAATGGCATTCAAGATGTGCAACTCCAGTTGAGCGAAGCGGTAAATGTTCCTGAAGCGGATAGTGACACTCACTTTTTACATAATAATGCACCTCACTTGATACCGGTAAGTTCTAACTCTTTAGATGGAGTTCTTGAGCAATTGGAATCATTAAGCATAGCACTGGAAGGAGAAAAGGCAATTTTGAATATAGCGCATGAATATTACCATGCGTTTTTAAGTGGGCCGGGATCGGTAAGATTGGCTTTGTTAGCAAAGGATAAATATGCCTTAAAAAAGGAGATAATTTTCTTTAAAAATCAATTGAGTAGAAAGGGAGGTGCGCAGAAAATTATTAAGACACCAAAAGGTAGTTGCTTTACACCAGCGCCGTTAGCTGGACGCGGTAAATTGGCATTTGTTTATCCTGGATCTTCTACTGCATATCAAGGAATGGGGCAAGAATTATTTCAATTGTTTCCTCAATTGCATCCTCATTTTGATAAACTGGTGGAAAATTTGGATGATTATATCTGTTCAGATTATTTATATCCAAAGCAAAAAACGGCAACAGATAAAACGCTTAATATTTATGATAATGCCATCGCTATGATGTCGGTTGGTGTGTTTTTCTCTGTAAGTTTTACTCATATTTTAAGAAATAATTTCAAGTTGAATCCGGACATTGCTTTTGGCTACAGTATGGGAGAATGTAGTAGTATGTGGTATTCGCTTGGAGTTTGGGGAGCAGCTGAAGCTAAAGAATTTCAAGATTCGCCAATCTTTAAAAATCACTTTGCTGGAGATTTGAAGTTGTTAGCGAAACATTGGAAAATTACTGAAACTCAAGCCAAAAAACGCTGGGTTAGTTTGGTGTTGTTAGCGCCTCGCAAAAAAGTTGAAACATTAATTAAAGACATAGATAAAGTCTATTTGACCTTTGTCAATACTGAAAATGAAGTAGTGATTTCTGGTGATCGCAAAGCTTGTGAAAAGATTGCCAAAGAATTGAATTGTGGTGTAGTAGAAATTCCTTTTCAGAATATTATTCATCATGAATTTTGTGAAGAAGAGCGTGAAGGACTGTTGAGTATGCATCATTTTGATCAGCAAGAGAAACCTGATGTTGAGTTTTATTCCAGTTTATCGCTAAATAAAATACCATTGGATAGCAAACTAATCGCTGAAAATTCTACTGGTGTTTGTTGTCAAGCTGTGGATTTTCCGAGAACTGTAAACAGGGTATTTGCTGCAGGAGCAAATATGTTTATTGAGTTGGGCGCCAATGCGACTTGCACAAATTGGGTGAAAAGTATTTTAAAAGATAGAGAACATCTTGCAATCAGTATTAATCAAAAAGGCAAATCAGATGCGCAATCGATAGTTGAAGTTGTAGCTCAACTTTGGACGAATGGTTTGGATCTTGATTTATCCATATTGTACCCGAAGGTTATATTGAAGAAAAAGAAAGCAAGCTTTTGGAAAAAAATAATTCCAGGAGGAAAAAGGATTTTTGATACCATGTTGCATGAAGATGAAATCCTGTTTTTCTCCCAAGTCAGTTCTGATAACAAAAAAGCTATTGTTCGAGAATCAGTATTTGCGAATGCCGGGATAATAGAAGAACAAATGGTTGCTAGAAGTGAAATAAAGGAAAGGATAGTTCAGAAAGTGGGAGCGACCAAAATTTTAAATAAACAAAAATCAAATTCCTCTATGGAAGTTAAAATAGTAAATTCGAAATCTAACTCAAAAAGATCTTCAGGTATAAATATAGGGGAGAATGGTTTGAGATTACAAGACTATACATCTGGGGAGCATTTAGAAGGAAAAGAAATTGTGTTTTCGCAAGAAGATCTAATTGAATTTGCGAAAGGTAAAATTGCGAATGTATTTGGACCTGAATATGCTCCGATTGACAATTATTCCCGAAGAGTAATGTTGCCAATGGATCCATACTTATTAGTCAGTAGAGTAACTGGATTGAATGCGAAATTAGGAGAATATAAACCGTCGACTATGCAAACGGAATACGATATTCCGTATAATGCTTGGTTTACGACAGATGGGCAAATTCCATGGGCGGTTTCAGTAGAATCTGGTCAATGTGATTTGATGTTAATTTCATATTTAGGCATTGATTTTCAAAATAAGGGAAATCTTGTTTATCGCTTGCTAGATTGCACTTTAACATTTGTTGATGATTTACCATTTGAAGGTCAGACCTTGAGGTATGATATTTCAATTAATAATTTTGTCCGAAACGGAGAGAATTTGTTGTTCTTTTTTAGTTATCGATGTTATGTTCAAGATCGATTGGTGTTAAAAATGGATGGTGGTTGTGCAGGATTTTTTAGTGATGAACAATTAGAAGAAGGAAATGGAGTCGTTTATACCGACGCTGAGAATGAAGTTCGAGCGAATGCTAAAAAAAGACATTTCACACCATTATTAAATACAGCTAAAAAAAGTTTTACAAAAATCGACTTACAGCACTTAATTAATGGTGATATTGAAAAGTGTTTTGGGGACGAATCATATTATTCGAACGGCCGAAATCCTTCCTTGTGTTTGCCACCAGAGCAAATATTGATGATTGATAGAATTGCATCTGTGGATTTGAGCGGTGGAGCCTATGGTCTTGGATATATTGTTGCTGAAAAGGATTTGCATCCTGATGATTGGTATTTTCCATGCCATTTCAGAGATGATGAAGTACTTGCCGGATCATTACAAGCTGAAGGTGGAGGAAATTTACTTCGATTCTTTATGCTTATGTTAGGATTACAGCGCCTAACTAAAGATGCGAGATATCAGCCAATTTTTGACTTACCGCAAAAAGTTCGATGCCGAAAGCAAGTGACTCCTGGAAAGGATACCAAACTTGTTTATAAATTGGAAATAAAAGAAATTGGATTGATTCCAAATCCTTATGTCATCGGAGATTTAGAAATTATTTCTGACGGCGTTGTCACTGTTCATTTTGAGAATTTGGGATTACAATTGAGAGAAAAAAGCAATCCTAAGTATTTGGAAACGACTTCAGGTGTAAAGATTTCTCCGCGATCTGAAGGAGCATTGATGAATGAAGAAACTATCACAACATTTGCTTTGGATGATTTGTCCAAATGTTTTGGGCCAGACTTCGCGGTATATGATGGAAGGACTGTTTCTAGACAACCCAATACAGATTTACAAGTAATTAGTCGTGTGCTAAAAGTTGATGGAGTTCGGGGTGATTTCACCAAGCCTTCTACGATCTATGCAGAATACGATGTTCCTGAAGATGCATGGTATTACGATCAGAACTCGACTTACACCATGCCGTATTCAATCCTTATGGAAATCGCTTTGCAACCCTGTGGTTTATTGGGCGCATATTTAGGAAGTACTTTACAATTTGCTGATAAGAATTTATTCTTTAGAAATCTTGATGGAGATGGCGAGACTTTCGATTTGCCATTAGGAACGGATCTAAGAGGAAAAACGATTTCTAATACTTCTGTACTTAAATCTTCTGTTGCTTTAGGAGGGACGATCTTGCAGAATTATACTTTTGAATTAAGTGTAGATGGTCATGTTTTTTACAAAGGAAAATCTTCTTTTGGATTTTTTCCAGGAGACGCTTTAGCTTCTCAAGTTGGACTAGATGGCGGGAAAGAAATTCCTGCATGGTATGAGACGAATCAATTGGCCGCTTCAGATTATATGCAAGTAAAGCTTGATTCTCTATATGGCAAAATGAAATTGTTTAAGGCCCCTGAAGATAAGCCGAACTATCGTTTGGGGACTGACCAGTTGGTATTATTGGATAAATTAATAATATCAAAAAATCAAGGAGAATATGGACAAGGTTATATTCATGCCACCAAGTTTATGAAAACTTATGATTGGTTTTTTACCTGTCATTTTTATCAAGATCCTGTTATGCCAGGCTCACTTGGTGTAGAAGCGATACTGCAAGCCATGCAAGTCTATGCTTTGCAACAAGATTTAGGAAAGGATTTTAATTCTCCGAAGTTTGTGCAGCTTGCAAATCATAAAACTATTTGGAAATATAGAGGTCAGATACTTTTGCATGTTAAGGAAATGCATTTGGAAGTTCATATTAAATCGGTTCAAATGCAAGGACAGCAGTTGGCAATTATTGGAGATGCATATTTGTGGAATGATAAAATGAGAATTTATCAAGTTACTGATCTGGCTTTGGGGATTGAAGAAGGGTAATTGAAGATTTGAATTTTGTAAAACGGTCGATAGATTGTCACTCATAAGTTTGAGTATTCAGTTTGGATAATTTGTAAGAAGACTAATCATTCGGGAGCAGACAAAAATAAAAATTTTAAAAAATGAGTTTAGGATACTCTGGAAAAGCAACACAATTATTTTGGCAAGGTTCGCCGAGAGATATAGTATTTGATACGCAGTCTATCAAGGAAAAATTAAACGATACTTCTCGTCCATGTTATGTAATGAAGGACTTTCAAGGTAGGATTGGAGCGAGTAATGGAGGGCAATTGGTCGCGGAAGGAAGAGGATTACAAGTTTTGGCAATGGCTAATGCGATGTCACCTTCACAATTAGGAGATCCAACTTTTATTCAAGATTATGGTTTGAAGTATGCCTATAAGACTGGAGCAATGGCTAATGGAATTGCTTCAGAAGAACTGGTAATTGCAATTGGTCAGGCAAATTTATTAGGATCATTTGGTGCAGCTGGTTTGGTTCCTAAGAGAGTATTACAAGCCATCGAAAAAATACAAAGTAATTTACCAACTCAGTCTTTTGCATTTAACTTGATTCATAGTCCGAACGAGACTGCTCTGGAATCTGGTGCTGTAAAGTTGTTTTTAGAACATGGAGTGAAAGTAGTTGAAGCCTCTGCATTTTTAGCCTTAACGGAGCATATTGTACATTATCGAGTGGCCGGTTTAAGCCAAGGAAAAGATGGTGAAGTTGTCATTGGAAATCGGGTAATTGCAAAAATTTCAAGAAAAGAAGTTGCTGCACATTTTATGCAAGCGGCTCCTGATTCGTTCTTAAATATACTTTTAGAAAAGGGAAAGATAACTCCTTTGCAAGCTCAATTAGCGAAGCAAGTTCCAATGGCAGATGACATTACCGTTGAGGCGGATTCTGGTGGTCATACTGATAATAGGCCATTGGTAGCCATCCTTCCGATAATTATTCAATTGAGAGATGAACTGCAGTCTAAGCATCAATTCAAACAGCGAATTAGGATAGGAGCAGCGGGGGGGATATCTACTCCTGCTTCTGCATTGGCGGCCTTCATGATGGGGGCAGCTTATATAGTAACCGGCTCAGTAAACCAGGGTTGTATTGAAGCAGGAACTTCGGAGCATGTTCGAAAGTTATTGCAAACTGTTTCTTCGACTGATATTATTATGGCACCTGCCTCAGATATGTTTGAGATGGGAGTGGAATTACAGGTTTTGAAAAGAGGGTCAATGTTTGGACCGCGAGCAAAGAAACTTTATGAATATTATAAGCAGTATAAATCTATAGATGAGATTCCATCAGCTGAACGAAAGAAGTTAGAAACACAAGTATTTAAAAAACCTTTAGAAGAAATCTGGCAAGGGTGCATTGAATTTTTTCAAGAGCGAGATCCAGAACAAATTGAGAGGGCCTTAGATAATCCTCATCGAAAGATGGCCTTAATATTTAGATGGTATCTTGGTCTTTCATCCAATTGGGCAAATGCTGGCACGGAAGGTCGGGAACTTGATTATCAAATTTGGTGCGGCCCTTCAATGGGAGCTTTTAACGATTGGGTAAAAGGAACATATTTGGAAGCGTATCCAAATCGTAATGCTGCGGCTGTTGCTGAGGAGATCATGGTTGGTGCTAGTTATCTTTATCGAATGCAAAGTTTGAAGATGCAAGGCGTTGAATTTTCTGAAGGCTTGGACATTTATAAGCCTGCTACTACTAATTCGGCCCAATTGGTTTAAAGTAAATATTAAATTTTAATATTTGTTAATTCATCTTTGAACGGATGATCAAAAATTTTCTGGTAATCAAGGTTGTCAGATTTGAATTTTATAATCATGCCAATTCTTAAGTCTCTTTGCAAAAAGGAAAGAAAGGAAGTGATTGTCTTTTCAAAGTTGACCATATTTCCTTTGCTAAAATGTGTAACGAATGGTTTGATGAATCCACGGAGTCTTTTAGGAATGTCAGACAATTTTTCAAAAGCTTTTGTTCTTGAGGTAAATAGAGAACCGAATCGGAGTCTTTGCTTATTTATCGCTCTGGTATAAGATCGAAGCATAATACCTATGTTGTGGTTTAAGAATTGTCCTTGGTAATCTTTTTTAGTTTTGATTAGGATATGAAACTGGTTGTCCGCCAATTTTATGGAAATTATTTTGGCGTATGGTGAAATGAAGGTTTTGATTTTCTTTTTGAAGTACATTCGATGTTCATTGGAGAAAAAGATTTGCTGGAAGTTAATCCCTTTGTTGTGGATATAGTAATGTTTGTTGGCTTGGAAGTTCATGATAAATTGATTGTTTGATACATAGACGGAGAAATTGGAAAACTTCAAGGTATTTAACTGATATAATTTCTTAAAATGGAACTAAAATGTTGGTAATCAGATGATAAGGGAGGTGAGAAAATTTATTTTAGCCGAATATAACATTAGTTCTAACAGAATAAAGCTGTAATGTTGATGGTTTTGAAAGGAGTTACTCCAGCTTTGTTAGGAGGTGGAATATTGAGTTTGAGGTGGAATTGGTGGATTTAGGGTTTAGGACATAATGGAGATAAAGGAGATTTTGGGGTGGAGATTGGAATGGGGAGAATTGTATTGAGAGACTGGCTATAGTTGCGGGGTGACTCGCGTACGTGCACGTAAGTCACCGCATAACTAAAGCCAGCCGTATCCGGTTACTACCTCAAATTCAACACATTTTCAATACCTTCACCGCATGAGCAATAATGACATTCTCCGGAGAATTCGTTTTACTTTTGATTTCAACGATGACAAAATGATTTCTCTTTGGGCTTCAGCTGGAGGTCGCGCAAACAGGGCTGAAATTAGTGATTGGTTAAAAAAAGAGGATGATCCACAATTTCAAAGCCTACACGACAAGCAATTAGCCATTTTTCTCAACGGTTTTATTATTGATCGTCGAGGAAAAAGAGATGGAGAAATTCCCAAACCAGAGAAAACATTAGATAACAACATCATTTTGAGAAAGCTAAAAATTGCATTAAATCTTCGAGATGACGATATGGTTGCCATTTTAGGGTTGGCAGATTTGAAAGTAAGCAAGCACGAAATCACTGCTATGTTCAGGAAAAAAGATCAACGTCAGTATCGAGCCTGTTTAGATCAGTTTCTAAGGAATTTCTTACATGGATTACAAATTAAGTACAGGAAGAATATTTGATTTTTAAGGAATAGTATTCTTCTGGTAATCTAAATGGCCAACTAAAGCCAGCGGGTGACTCGCGCGCGAGTCACCCGCTGGCTTTAGTTGGCCATTTACCCAATTTTCTCTGAATCATCAACACTGAATCATTTCTATTATCACCAGATTCACTCATATTTAACCTCCACACCCCAAACAAACCTCCCTAACCCAATACAACCCCTCCTTTTAGGCATAATTTTTTCTCTCTTATCCATTCATGCCAATACGCTCCCAAATATCAATCTTTTCATCAATTTCCACTTTTTCTCTTATATGACTAATTACTTTAATGTATTTATACTTTTCGTTCTCTTAAATGCAATTCAGTTAAACGCCCAACATAACCTAAACCACTTAATTCCAGCGAATACCGCTACCCATATCGCCCAGCAATCAGGTGATTGGTTTGATTCTAATACTTGGTTAAATGGTGCCATTCCAGAGGACGCTGCAATTGTATATATTCCTTTTGGAGATACAGTGACTTTTGAAGGTCAATCTTCTGCTCATATTTTCGCAATTAGGGTAGAAGGAAACTTCGTCTGTAAACAGACAAATGCTAACGATACAACGAAATTATTGGTTGAAACCATTACCGGATTAATGAATTCTAAAATCGAATTGCATGCTGACAATCCGACAGATGGAAACATTGAAATACTTTTTAAAACATTTGATATTGAAGGGCATAAAAATGGGAATAGTGGATATAGCCAAGTATGGAATACAGACGCAATGAATCATTATAACGATCAACAGGCTCACTTTAATGTTACCTATGAAATCGGTCCAGACAATCGTTTTAAAAATTTCGAACGAGCGCTTCTTGGTGATACCTCAGTAGATACTTTAACTAAAATATCAATAAATGACTCAACGGGTGTTTTAGGACGTTCCAGCTGGGATCCCACCCAATTGTCCATAGGATTGATTACAATGGGACAACTTGAAATTCTTGGTCAGGCTAAATCAGTTATGGGGAAATTAAGCCATGACGCTTTGAAAAATGATCTTTCATTAAATCTAGAAAATCCGCCTTCAGGTTGGCAGATAGGAGATAGTATTGTAGTATCCTTGGGTGGAAATAAAAATGCAATCTCAAATGGAAATGAAATTCATGAAATCCAAAATATTTCTGGAAGCGCAATTACAATAACCTCCAAATTAAAAAAGAATCATTTGGGTAGGAGTGAAGATAATCTTCACTGTTACGTTGGAAATCTAAATCGAAACATTGTTTTCAAATCTGCTTCAAAGGATAGTACCCATCGCGCGCATTTAATGGCTATGCACAATCATATGAATGTTCAAATAAAAAATGCTGCATTTCTAGATATGGGTCGAACAGATAAAAGTAAATTACTGGATGATCGCCTTTGGAATACATGGGTTGAACCAGTCGTTGCTAATGAATATGTTTCAGCTTTGGGACAAGAATGTTCGATGCTGGTGGATGCGCCTTCAAATTACATTTCTAATCATAGAGGTCGATATTCTATTCATTTACACCAACTAGGATCGACAGCTGGTAGCAACATGGCTCAGGTTGTTGGAAATGTCATTGCTGGAAATCCTGGTTGGGGCATTACCCATCATAGTTCTCACGCTAATATTTCTGATAACTTTATTTATAATGTTACTGGATCAGCATTAGTATCTGAAGCAGGCGATGAGACTGGCTTCTGGGATAACAATTTAATTATTGATGTAAATAAAGGACATACTTTTGACCCTTATCAATCATCTCTTTTTTATGATGATTATTTATTCTCAGGCCAAGGTATGGGTATGAAAGGAAGGGCAGTTGTTTGTAGAGGAAATGTAATTGCTGATGCTAACATGGGCGTTGGAATAGTCAATTTTAACGCGGCAATAAATAGTACCGCAAGGATGGATCCTCAAGCCTTAGCATCACTGCGTTCTGGATTTCAATTTAATCAATTTCCATTGAGTTCTAATGAATATGCAATTGAAGGCGACGGAATTCTTCCGTTAGAAGTCGCTTTGATTCTAGAAAATACAACCATAATTAATTCCAATTTAGGATTCTCTTCTATAGAAAGAGACATGGGCGTAAATCACGAGTCTAGATCCATATTTACAAATATGAAAATCTGGGGAGCAAATACTGGAGTTAGAATTACCTATCAGAATGATTATTCTTTCAAAGATTTATTTATCTCTGGAAAGAATGATAATTCCATTGGTCTCTATATGTGGAAACATTCCCACAATCATTCTTTTGAAAGAATAAAATTAGTAGATTTAAAAGAAGGAATTACCGCATCAAAACTAGTGGAAAATAGCACTTATACAACAGCTAAAACTAGAAATAATGGTTTTACACCATGGCTTTTTATTGACTTAGATACTTTAAGAATTGCCAATCTATATGGAATTCATTTGGATGATGAAAGCTCTTCTACTATTTATTCAGAACATCCTGATAATGTTATACACATTAGTTCAAATGATCTATCATTAACTCGACCAATTACTTTTACACTAAATCAACAAGCAGATTTAGAGATGGATTGGAATACTGGAGACTGGTCGTTTACCATTGACGGTGTAATAACCGATAGAATCGGAGCCTACGAATACGGGGTTGATCAAGCATCCTCCATGGACAATTTAAGAAATGAATACAAAGCCAGAAAATATGAATTCGCCAGTAAACAGAAATTGGAGGACTACATTACAGATAATGGTATTTTTCTTGACCCGAATGATAATGAAGTTTATATCATTTTGGAAGAATTAGTACCAGATCGAATTACTTATGAATACAAGTCTTTTCCTATGAGAGTGAAAATTCTAAATGCTCCAAATACAGGAGTTTTTGCTAACCCTCAACTTGAAAATTCTGAGAGCCTAGAACCCCAAAATGAATTGATTAGTAGATTCGCAACGGCTACCCAAGCTAGTGACTCACAATCGGAATTTTTTAAAAGTCAACTAATCAATACGCCTGCAATGCGAGCATTAGATGGAAATAGCAACGCAAGAATTAATTCAGGATTTTATCAATTTGGTTTGGACTCTATTGGATCCTCGGCCATCACTCAAATTGATGATGAACCTTGGTGGGAAATGGATTTAGGGGAAGAGAAAATTATTGAATACATTGATATATGGAATACTGTCGAACTAAATGGAACGGACCAAGAAATAATTTCTCCTCACTTTAAAGACTTCTATGTGTTAATAAATGATACCCCTTTTGGTAACGTTGACTTAGCCGCGGCAAGAGCCATGGCAGAACATGAATATCTAAAGGATAATATTCAGTCAAGAATTTTCTCTTTAGAAAAATTAAATATTAAAGGCCAATATATTCGGATACAAGCCATCGGGAATACTAAAATTGGATTGGCAGAAGTCGATGTAATTGGACGAAAGATTAGTAATAATCAAGACTGTAATGGAGTAGTAGGCGGCCTTGCTTATATTGATGAATGTGGGGATTGCATTGCAGGAGATACAGAACTTGAGCCCTGCGCGCTGAATACCGAATATGTATGGACCAAAAGTGGCAGTATTTTACCGGCAAGATTAATTACTTTTGATGGGAAATTAGTCCATAAAAGGACGCGATTGAATTGGGAAACAGACAGGGAAGAAGATATTTTGGAATTTATATTAGAGAAAAGTGAAAACCTGCGAGACTGGCAAACATTTCATATTATTAAAGCAAACAATCAGCCCAGTATTTATCAAGAATGGGATGTTGAACCATTTGAAGGATTTACATATTATAGATTGAAAACAATCGATACTGATGGATCTTTCGAGTATAGCAAAATTATCTCCGTATTTCAATCCGAGGATTCAGAAATTGCACTCTTCCCTAATCCATCTAATGATTTTATAAATATAGTTTTTAAATCAAAAGCAGAGTCTGCTACGCGTCTAAAAATCTATGATAGCCTCGGCCATCTGGTTTTGGAAAAAACATTTTTTACTCCAATTGAAAAAAGAAATACTGCGCAAATCGATCTTGCGAAATTCTTTAATGGAAGGTATTATGCTACAATTAATAATGGTCTTAAAATGAAAACCATTCCTTTTGTTGTTACAAAAGATTAATTTTATCAAATTGGTTCCATAATGCTTTCCGAAAATTATCCAGCTTCAGATAAATTTTTTGGACAATTGAATTACTTCTAACAGAGTATTACCAAGAGTAAAATGGGTAGTCTTTGTATAGATTACATCCTTTGACAGCCTCAAAAAAAAGCCCATTCTTCCGAACGGGCTCTCTTTTCATTTGCTTTCCTAATGATTCTTAAAACATCTCTGTTCCAGCAAAGTGGAAATTTCCTTCAATGTTCGCATTCTCATCAGAGTCAGCACCATGTACCGCATTCTCACCGATGCTTGTTGCATACAATGCACGGATAGTGCCCGGGGCTGCTTCCGCAGGATTTGTCGCACCGATTAAAGTTCGGAAATCCTCCACAGCATTATCTTTTTCCAAAATTGCAGCTACAATTGGTCCAGATGACATGAATTCAACCAATTCTCCGTAAAATGGTCGCTCAGCATGCACCGCATAGAATTCACCAGCCTTTCCAGCTGACAAATGCGTCTTTTTCATTGCTACAATTCTGAATCCTGCTTTGTTAATTTGTGCTAGGATCGCTCCTGTATGACCTGCCTTCACTGCATCCGGCTTGATCATCGTAAATGTTCTATTTGTTGCCATTTCAATTGTTTATGATTTAAAAGCGCTGCAAAAGTACATTCTCCTGATGGAAAAAACAATGGCTACTATCATCCTTTCAATTATACCCGTATCTTTGGGCCAAAATTCGGCATATTTACCCTACGGAATTGTCCAATGAGCACTTAAATTGCCGATGTTTTAAACACCTATGGAAGAAATTACACTGCTTAAAACACTATTAGAAAGCCCCAAAAAGATCGTGATCACTTCACATCGCAACCCAGATGGAGATGCCGTAGGCTCTTCATTAGCATTGGCGGGCTGGCTTAGACTTAAAGGCCACCAATGTGATATACTATTGCCCTCAGAATTTCCGGACTTCTTATCTTGGATGACAGGTGCTGATGAAGTCTTTGTACATGATCTTGACGCAAAATCATGCATTGAAAAGGTTGAAAATGCGGAGATTATTTTTTGCCTTGATTTTAATGCCCTTGAGCGAATAGACAGATTAGGGGAGGAGGTTAAAAAAACTAGTGTCACTAAAGTCATGATTGATCACCATCTGAATCCTTCAGACTTCGCACAAATCAATTATTGTGATACAACCGCAAGTTCTACTTGTGAACTTATTTTTCGATTGATTGATCAAGAATTTGGAGAGCGAGAAATGATCAATCAAGTAATTGGCGAAAGCATTCTCACCGGTATCCTAACAGATACTGGATCATTTAAATATGCCACTTCTTCAAGATTGTTAAGAATCGTTGCAGATTTATTGGACCTTGGAATTGATGATTCTAAACTACAAGACCTGATATTTAATGCTCAATCTGTGAAGCACTTAAGATTGCTTGGACATTGTTTGAAAAATAGAATGGAGGTCTTTCCGGAATATAAAACAGGAATTATTTACCTTTCAAAAAAGGATTACGAAGAATTCGAAATTCAGCGCGGGGACACGGAAGGCATTGTGAATTTTATGCTTAAAGTGAAGGACATAACTATGGCAGTATTCGTTACAGAGCAACCAACCATAGTGAAGCTTAGCATGCGATCCAAAAGATCTTTTTCCGTTGAGGAAATTTGCAAAAAATATTTCAAAGGCGGTGGACATAAAAATGCTTCGGGCGGATACTCATACCAAAGTCTTAATGGAACAATAAATAAGATCAAAGAAATCTTACCAGAATTTAAAGAAAAGCTATTATCCGCATGATCAGAAATTATTTTCTAGGCCTAATACTAATTATTAGTCTTAATGCTTGTGACAAAACAAGCGATAATCCAAGACCCAATTTAGATCCAATTTTTAAAGGATTTGTTGAAGGCAAATCCATCGGAGGATATGATTATAAACATCATATTAAAAATGGAGGTGAAAGTCCAAAAGTTGGTGCTCGAGTTGCTTTTCATCAAGACATCGCTATTGGTGATTCAATAATTTTTACCACTAGAAAAGGAGGAAGAGTTAAAGAAGCGCTTATGCCTGCTTATAAACATTTACCTAGACCTTTGCCACCAGATTATGTGGCGCTGAGAGTGATGAGTGCCGGTGACAGCCTGACCATTTTTCAACCATTGTCTGATGTTCCAACTGGTAGTTTACCAGCTTGGGGGAAGCAAGAGGACATAGTAGAGTACAGAATTAAATTAGAGTCTGTTGCCCAACCAGAAGACATCGAAGATGAAGTCAATGCGATCAAAGCGATGCAAGGAAAGAAAGAGGAGTTGGTGAAAAAATATGCTGGTGATTATGCCGCTGGAAAACTAAAAGATCAATTGGTTAAAACCAACTCAGGTTTAAACTATGTGGTTTTAAAAGAAGGAACTGGAGCAAAGCCCAAAGTTGGTGAATATGTCAAAGTACATTACTCTGGAGTACTGGCAAAAGAGCTGATCCCCTTCGACAATACCTACGTAGATGGTAGAACATATGGATTCCCCTACGGTCAAGGAAGAGTAATCAAAGGATGGGACGAAGGAATAGGTTATTTGAAAGAGGGCGCGCAAGTCGTTTTATTTGTTCCCTATACTTTGGCCTATGGTGCTTCTGGAAGAAAGCCTAATATTCCAGAAAAAGCTGATCTAGTTTTTTATGTGGAACTTGTAAAAGTAGAATCTAAATAAATTCATTTATCTATTGAATTCATTAATATAAAGATCATGACTTACGATAATCTGAAAGAATTACAGAAAAGAATCACCGTTTTAAAGCGGTATCTTTGACGTAGATAAGCGGCTCGGAGAGATCGAAGAGAACAAGGAAAGATCAATGGATCCGGAATTCTGGAACGATCAAGAACGAGCAAAGAAAATCATGAAACTCATCAAGACCAACCAAAAGTGGGTCGATGATTACCACAAAGTTGCCGATGCCATTGGTGACGTAGAAGTGCTTCAGGAGTTTTTAAAAGAAGGGGAAGGTTCTGAGGAAGACCTTGAAGCTGGCTATCAAAAAGCCGTTAAAATGATCGACGATCTCGAATTCAGATCTACACTGAATCAGCCAGAAGATGAGCTTTCTGCGATCCTAGAGATTAATGCAGGCGCAGGAGGAACCGAAAGTAATGATTGGTCCGAAATGCTGTGGCGTATGTATACCATGTGGGCGGATAAATCAGGTTTCAAGTGGAAGGGTTTGAACAGAGTAGATGGTGATGTCGCAGGTATTAAGTCGGTGGCCATTGAAATCACTGGAGATTATGCTTATGGTTTCTTGAAGGGTGAAAATGGAGTTCATAGATTAGTGCGTATAAGTCCATTCAATGCGCAAGGAAAGAGACAAACAAGTTTTGCTTCAGTTTTTGTGCATCCCATGGTGGACGATACGATCGAAATTGAAATTAATCCAGCTGATATTGAATGGGATACCTTTAGGGCAAGTGGAGCAGGAGGTCAACATGTAAACAAAACGGAATCAGCCGTAAGAGTTCGTCATTTACCTTCCGGACTTGTTGCGGAATGTCAAGAAGAAAGATCACAACATTTAAATAGAGAGAAAGCGCTCACCATGTTGAAATCCAGACTGTATGAAGTAGAGCTAAAAAAACAACATGCCGAAAGAGACAAAGTAGAAGCAGGTAAAACAAAAATCGAGTGGGGAGCTCAGATCAGATCTTATGTACTAGACGATAGAAGAGTAAAAGATCATCGCAGTAATTATCAGACAAGTCAAACCGACGCTGTTTTGGATGGCAATATTGACGAATTCTTAAAAGCTTTTTTGATGATCGGAAAGGATTGATAGCTAACCAGAATCATTAGCTTCACTTAAGCTTGTATTTAATTTATGAGCTAACAACTTTTTCTCTGAGCTTACTTATTCCATTAAGTTCGGACGGCTGTCGCTTTCAGATATTTTAAAGCAATAAGCTGAAACATTGTCAAATCAATTAGTTAGCATAAAGCAACTGGCTGAATTCCAAATTTTCTCCTAATAGTTGAATCACAAAAATCCCTGTGAGATCATTATAGGAGTTGAAATATAGACTGTTCCCAAATATTTCTGCTTTGTGATAAGCAACTAAGCCACCATCTATAGAATAGATCATTATTTCAACTAAACCTAAATCAATAGATGATCTTAGAGTAAGTTGATTATTTAAAATGCCAACATCAATTTCTTCTTTTAACTTTTCTCTTATTGGTGAAATAAAGTTATTCAGACTGTCAATAATATGATCTAATTCTACAACATCATCACTGGAATATCCTGTCTTATCTCTTATTAATTCCTGATTTTTATCATAAAGGAAATATCTAGGAATAGAACTTCCTATGCTATTTGAAAAAAGTAGCTGTCCTTGCCATTCATTCTCATTCCACATAGCGATTGCCGCATTATAATCATCTTCATCGTCTGTCGAAATCGCAATCAGATTTAGGTTTTTATGATCTAGCCAATTCTCTGTATAATCTTTCCAAGAATTTAATTCCCATCTACAAGGAGCACACCATTCCGCCCAATAAGTAACCAATGTGGTCTTATTTTCTTCAATAAACTCATGAAACTCATATTGAACTTGATTTGAATCCAAGACTGTGAAATTTGGTATCTGTCCAATTAATTTTAAACTTGGTATTAAAACTAGTGAAAGCACAAGAATCAATTTATTCATAATGGATTATTTGAAAAATGAAATGCTAATGTTTCCTCCTTGGTAAATTAAAGAAAAAAAATAATGTTTCAAAACCTAGAGGCACAATACCTAGTAGACCAATATACCAGTTTCTTGGATAGGTATAAATCCTTCATACTTTACGCTGCTAATATCTTTGGCATTATAAGTCAATTGTCAAAGCTATATTGAAGATTGTTTTCGATAGATTTTATATTTTAATTCACTTTTCACTTAGCAGTTTTACACTCCTTATTATTTACAGTGCATTACTTTTTTATTTCTATTCCGTTTTTGTCAAACATAGTCTTACCAATAAATTTATTCTCCTTATCATATTCGAATTGTGCCTTGTGGAATTTAGTTCCATCATTGTAAAATCCCTCTATAGGTTGATTTTCTTTATCTAAGAACATTACTGCTTCAATAAGTATTCTCTTTTTTTCGTTTTATATCTCTTAATTTGATAGGCAACATAATCCTGTTCGAATAACTTTCCTTTTTCGTCATACCTGGATGTCTTTATTATTTTTCCTTTATAGCTATATTGATTTATCAAAATTGGAGTTTTACCAGCTAGTTTGTATTTTTCATTGTACCATTTCTTTTCAGTTAGATTATTTCGCCTGTCATATTTACTTTCAATTCTAGCAATTCCTTTCATTGGCTTATTATTTTCGTCAAACCAATCAACTTGAATTTCATTTCCGCGCTTATCATAGTAGTAATAAGCTATAGGGGCAGTTTCTCCCAATTTAAAATTCCCATCGGCTCCATAGGTGAAATTTTTAATTATTCTAGAATTATCGTCATAATATGAATGGCTTATTGCATAGTTAAAACTGTTATCTCCGTCAATGACTATTTCATTCTTGGTATAAATCAAGTAAACAGGATTACCTTAATCATCCAAGTATTTAGTACATACATTTCCAAAAAAAAATCAGCTTTTGATTCAATCTTTGAATAATTACTTTCCGCTATAAATCTTAAAGAATCTACATCAATTTGACTTAGTGATAATTGACTAATACTTGTAAAAAGAAAAATTTAAAGGATGAACTTGTAAAAGGATCCGTAGTTCATGCTTTTTTTAATGTAATTTCTATCCTTCTTGAGATAGGATTTGTTCTTTATTAAGATGAATAAAACTACTACAAACGTAATAACTTACCAGCCCCTCCCATCAGCTCCCCAATATCATTCAGTCCAGTAATTACCAAACTAGCATTATTCCGCTGCACAATTTCCATGATCAATTCACCAGCTGCCTGTTCATTCCCTTTGTCCAAATGACTAAATGGCTCATCCAGTATCAACCATTTGAATGGTCTAGATAAGACCCGTAATATAGCGACTCGTTGACGTTGACCGTAGGAGAGTAAAGCACATTTTTTATTCAATAAATCTTCAATGCCCATTCGCTTCGCAAAAGCGATAATCTCTTCTGGACTAATCAATCCCTCTGAAAGATCAGACTGATGAATGGCAATATTATCTAGCGGTGTTTGTTCCAAAAATAATCTCAAATCTTGGAAAACAATTCCAAAAGTTGAACTCCGCACTGCTTGTATCTCATCGATAGAATAGGCTAAAAAATCCTTTTCATTCCAAAATAGATTTCCACTGTAATCTTTTCGCAAACCATAAAAAACATGAGCAAAAGTACTTTTGCCTTTTCCTGAAGGAGCTAATATGTGATAATGCTCACCAAACGAAAAGTTGAGTTCTTTTCCCCAAATGTCTCCGTTGAGCGATTGCTCAGCAAGTGGAGTAGGAATGATATTGGAAAAACGAATATCCATTAAAAGCTGATGTTAGAATTTGGATTGTCCTTTTCCCTCAAATAGATTTCATTTACAAAATCCAATATTTGTTCAAGACTATTCTTACTGCCATCAGTAAAACCAACATTAAAGTCAGCTTGCTTTCTGTCTGCAGTGAAATTCATCGCACCAAATGGCAATTCCATGTCCAAGTTCTTCACTTTGATTTCATCAATATTAATGATGCCACCAAATATGTGATCTTGAAGAAGGCCTTTCATTTCTCCTTTTAATCCAGTTTTGAATAAACTACTTCCAGAGGAAAAATTATCTAATATAGAAGCATTCGCAGTGACCATTAGTTTCCCATTTTTGATATGAAGCTCTGGACTTTTATATTTGGTGTTTCTATTCAATTGCTTGAAGAAACTATCATTCAATTCGTCATCTATGACATATTGGCTGTCTGCTTTCTTCTGTATAAGATCATATTCCAATGCGACATCTAACAGTTGTTGTAAACCATCTTGGTCACCAATTTCTAGCATGAAAACGCCATATGCGTCTGTATCACCATCGCCCATGTTGTACAAAGCAAGAGCTAAGTCTCCCGGAAAGATATTCGCCAAATCTTTTATCTCTAGACCAAAAGGAGTAAAACTTCTTTCCACAAACTTCTTTGTCGATGGTCGTTCATCTAACAATTGATTTAAACCCTTCAAATCAAAAGCCGTGGTAAAGGCCATGCTCAAATCTTCTTGTGGTAAATATTTATGAAAATCTGTTTTTACTTCATCCTTAAAAAACAAATCTAAATCATTAGTCAATTTCTTTTGAAAATCAAATTTCGATCGGCCAGTTATTTCTCCATCATTAAAGTCAACATAACTGTAGATGTAATTGTCTTTCAAAACATCTGGATCTAAATTCATTAATGCGGCCGCCATTTTTGCGTCACCTATTTCAGCAAACGGATTCATGGTACTCCAAATATTGATGTCGTGGTCCTCCTCAAGCGCGTTGATCAAGCTTCTATTTTGAGACATGTTGTCATCATGCTTTTTCATTAGCACCTTTTCCGCTAAAGCAAGAATGTCAGATCGATCTTGAGAGAGTCCGAACATAGCAAAGTTTTCCGTCCAAGCAGCAATTCCATTTCTATTGCTATAGAATGAAATCCCATTTTGTGTTGTCGGAGTAGATCCATTGTTGACATTGGACATCGTTTCTAAAAATTGCTTAGCATCCGCAATAGAGGCAACCAATACTGTAGATCCTTTGGATATATTTTTTTCTGAAACGGTAGAAAAGGAATAAATAGATTGCTCCAAGTCAATTCCACTTTTCGATGGCTCTTCCAAAATGGCAGCAAAGAAAACGGACTCCTTGCGCGTGTCTTCCACCATTTTCTGAAATACTTCCGATTGTTGAAACTTGCTAAAATTAGCTTTCTTCAATAGTTGCGGAACGCGAATTTCCGAAACAGAATATGCAGATTCCGGTATCAAGGTCAAGGCCTCACGAGATACTAAAGGATCGGACTTACAGGAAAAAAGTAAACTGAATGAAAGAATGGTAAAAACCATTGGGAGGATTCTCATAACGTCTAATATGTTTAAACGCTAAGATACTCCTTTTGCTAATCTACTAGTTGTATTATAGACGAACATTTGCAAATCAAAGACAACTTTGGATTTTGCTTAAAGTACTTGCCAATTTGAGATGAAAACAATTGGTCGAACTACGCCCGCTTTGCTTTATCCCATACCACACTCTGGCTGCCTTTCATAAATCTTCCAAACCCACGATAAACCGCATAGTTCATTACACAGAAATAATACGGAATAAAAAAGGCTTTGATCTTCAACGCTTTTTTCTCCAAAACATATCCTATAATCGCAGCGATGTAAAATGCAATCTGCGCGTATAGAATATATTGATAAAAAGTACTGGTAGTGGCCAAGTAGATATTTAAGACCAAAATGATTGGCAAGGCTAGGGGAGCAAGCGTCCAACGCAAGACTCGATGAGAGATATATTGAAAACTTAAAGTGCCGTATTTGAATACATTCAACAATGGTTTCAATCTAGAAATGGCCTGTAGTCCTCCGGCTGCAATTCTAATTTTTCTTTTGAGTTCTTCTCCCACTGAAGCAGAAGAAGATTCCACAGCGCGGGCTTCTGGCTCATACTTCACAGTATACCCCTTCATCGCAATCTTCAAAGTCATATAGAAATCCTCAATGATCGTATCTTGAGGCACCGCTTGGAACAATTCTGTTCGTAAGGAGAACAATTCTCCTGCAGCACCAACTACAGAGTACAACTCTGAATCCCACTTTTTCAATTGAGATTCGTATTTCCAATAAATCCCTTCTCCGGCCGCTTTAGCAGAATCAGCCGCTTCCATAGAAACCCGCTTTTCACCAGCAACCGCTCCAACTTTTGGATCCTCATAATGCGCCACTATTGCTTTGATAGCACCCTCGTTAACAAAGGTATTCGCATCGGTATAGATCACAATCGGTGTTTTTACCAAAGGCATTACACGTTCTACTGCCGCTATTTTTCCTCTTCTTTCATCACGATGTTCCAATTCCCAAGAGACCCCTTCCGGCCAATTGTAATCCTTGATACGATCCGGTGTACTATCAGAGCAGCCGTCCGTCACATACATGAAATGAATTTTATCTTTTGGATAGTCAAATGCCAAACAGTTTTCAATCTTGTCTTCAATCCAATCTTCCTCATTAAAAGCTGCAACCATGAAAGTTACTTTCGGAAAGGGTTCCTTGAGCTCAGGCCGTTGTGCCTTTCCTTTGAATATTCGCTTGATCTGAATGAATAAAAACAATAGAATACCATATCCCAGGTAGGAGTAAAAGACGATGAATACAAGTGTCCAAAAGAGTATTTGTAAAATTTCCATATGATAGCTGTTCTTAGAATGCTCATTGTAAATTAGAAAGCCTCTTATAGATTGTTTTGTAATTCGATTTTAAAGGTAATTACCTGTTGTAATACCTTATTTACATTCAATACTTCTAGAACCGAATTTGATCAAATTTCTTAGAATAGCTGAGGCATTTCTAAATTCAATTCGCATATGGCAAAGATATGGCAAAATCCAGGCCATCAGCGATTTATCAGCTAGGCAGATACACCAGCATTCTTCGAACGTTTACGTTCGTGTTCTTTCAAGAAGATTTTACGCAGACGAATATTCTCTGGAGTTACTTCCACATATTCATCTCCTTTGATGTATTCTAACGCTTCTTCAAGGGTAAATACCCTTGGTGGAACCAACTTCACCTTCGCGTCATTACCTGCGGAACGCATGTTTGACATCTTCTTGGTCTTGGTTAAGTTAATACACAAATCCGTTGGGCGCGAGTGCTCTCCAACAACTTGTCCTTCGTATATCTCTGAATTTGAGGTAATAAAGAATTTCCCTCGTTCTTGTAAATTATTGATTGAAAATGGAATCGCTGTTCCTTGCTCCATAGAAATCATCGATCCGTTGATTCTTGAAGGAATCTCGCCACAATGAGGGCGGAATTCTAAGAAACGGTGCGTCATAATCGCCTCTCCAGCTGTAACGGTCAACATGTTTGATCGAAGGCCGATAATACCTCTTGAAGGTACTTCAAAGACCAACTTCATACGATCTCCTTTTGGATCCATGCTCAACATTTGGCCTTTTTTCTTGGTTACCATCTCGATGACCTTACCGCTAATATGTTCTGGTACATCAATGTTCAATTCCTCATATGGTTCTGACTTTACGCCATCTACTTCCTTGATAATCACCTGAGGTTGACCAATCTGTAGCTCGTATCCTTCACGTCTCATCGTTTCAATCAATACAGACAAGTGAAGTACACCACGACCAAACACTTTAAAAGTGTCTCCCGTTCCAGTTGGTTCAACTTTTAACGCCAAGTTCTTTTCTAACTCCTTATCCAGTCTTTCTTTTAAGTGACGAGAAGTCACAAACTTTCCTTCCTTGCCGAAAAATGGACTATCATTAATAGTGAAAACCATACTCATTGTAGGCTCATCAATTTTTATCACTGGCAATGCATCCAAATTTTCAGGATCAGAGATCGTATCTCCAATATCAAAACCTTCAATCCCTTGCAGTGCTACCAAGTCACCTGCCTGAGCCGTCTCCGTCTTTACTTTTCCTAATCCTTCAAATACAAAAAGTCCTCTTAAAGGGAATTTTTTAACGGTACCATCAGCCTTCATCAAGGCCACTTGCTGTCCAGTCTTCAAACTTCCTCGTTGCAATCTTCCTACCGCAATACGTCCTATAAAGGAGCTATAATCCAAAGAAGTCACCAACATTTGTAAAGTTCCTTCTTCTACTTTTGGTTCAGGGATGTGTTCAACGATCGCATCCAAAAGCGGAATGATATTCTCCGTTGGTTTCTTCCAATCGGTACTCATCCAACCATTCTTAGCAGATCCATAAATCGTAGGGAAGTCCAATTGATCTTCAGTAGCATCTAAACTAAACATCAAATCAAATACCGCTTCATGCGCTTCATCAGGCGTACAGTTTTCCTTATCGACCTTGTTGACTACTACGATTGGCTTCAATCCCAACTCAATCGCTTTAGACATTACAAATCGAGTCTGTGGCATAGGGCCTTCAAATGCATCTACCAATAAGATCACACCATCAGCCATGTTCAATACACGCTCAACTTCACCTCCAAAATCACTGTGACCAGGCGTATCGATAATATTGATTTTCACATCCTTATAAGTCATCGATGCGTTCTTAGAAAGAATGGTAATACCACGTTCTCTTTCCAGATCGTTATTGTCCATGATCAACTCACCCGGCTTATCTCTATCCGAGAATAGCTCTCCAGCCATCAACATCTTGTCTACCAGGGTAGTCTTACCGTGATCTACGTGCGCAATAATTGCGATATTTCTTAATTTTGTCATAGGAAAATCTGACTTAGTTCCGTAATGCGAAATAATTGTTTGTTATTCTGAAAAATGCATGTAATCTCCTGTAAACTAGACAATTAGAAATTATAAATATTCATTTTTCAAACGAAGGCGCAAAGGTACGCTAATTATTTTCAGAATGCTGAGATTCAGGGATATTATCTTTAAAAGGGAATTCACTTATTCTGCCGATCTAGATGAAGTGTTCGCATAGGAGAATTAGGATTTAGTGAAAAAACTGATTGTGATCAAACGATGTTTTAACCAAAACTTCAAAGTGTAGCACAAAGCCCAAACTACTGAGTTGTATTATTGCCTAGAAGAAGTACTCGGGATCATAGTAATTCAGCGCGGCTTGGATCTTCTTATTGTGTCTCACATGAGGAACCAACTCAAAGAATAATCCTAGAGATTCATAAGATGCTTCCAATCCTTCACCAAATGCTTCAAAGGCTGCTTTTTCTTTTCCCGTCAAATAAAGCATTGCCGCTTTGCAAAGCAATAATTTTCCAGAGTAAGTGTGTTCTTCGGCGCGGATGAATAAGGACTTGGCGATTTCGAATTGGCCAGTCAGGATAAGGTACTTTGCGTACATCACCCAGGCATGATCTTCCGTTGGATTCAATACGATCACTTTTTCCAATAGTGGTGTTACCTTAGAATGTCTGCCCATCTTAAAATAGCAGGAAGCCAAGGCTTCGACATAGTCCTCACGGGTTTGATCCAGTTCCCAGGCCTTCATGAAAAAGCGTTCTGCCATTTTCAATGAAAACTCTTTTTGATAGCACTTCCCAATTTGGAAAAAGAGCTCATCATTTAAAGGATCAATTTGTACAGCTTTTAAGTAGTACTTCTTAGCGGTTTCGATATTGTCGAGGCCAAAGTAACATTCTGCGATCTGAAAGGTCATTTTCTCATCGGCCTTCACGAATTGAAGTACTTCATCATAGCAACTAAGTGCTTTTTTGAATTTCAACAATTCTTGACAAACTTCTGCACAGTCCAAATAGGCTGGTGCGAAGCGCTTATTGATCAAATAGCAGTATTCAAATGCTTCAATGGCTTTTTCATACTCAAAACAACCATAATAGGCATGACCTAGATTGTACCATGCTCCCCAAGCGAAAGGATCTTTAGTTGTAAGCTCCAAATGCAGATCTACACTTTCGCGGTACCATCTATGGTTCCCAGCTAGATTTCGAGCGGACAACAATAACTCTTCCTGATTCGGATATTGAAAAAGTAAATTTGAAACCAATTCAAAAGCTGCATCCGCCATCCCTTCTTTTTCCAAAAGGCTGACTTCGGTCAATGTAACCTGCACCAATTGTTCTTGATTCAAATTTCCATGTTCCTTAAGGCCTTTTAGCATGGTTAAGGCTTGAGGGTTTTTATTTTGCTTGGAGAATATCTTTGCTCTAATAATTCCGCTTTCCACTACACAAAATCCTCTGAATTCTGCCTCCGCAAGATTCTCTAGAGCCATTTTAGTCTTGCGACCATCTAACAATCTCATTGCCTTGTATGCATATAGATTAGCGGACTTAGGAAATTGCTTCAAACCAGCTTCCAATGCTTTCAAAGCATCTTTTTTGTAATCTGAAGAAAGGTATTGATCATGGACCTTAACAAAGTCGGATTCTGAGAATCCAGGAAAGATGCCAAGTTCAGCATGAAATTCATATTGAAACAGTAGGTCTGTGATATTTACCTCTGTAGAACGAAGTGTTGTGTGCATAGCGATCATGGGTTGCCTTTATTAGGGTTATGTTGATCACCATTAGAGACTTGGTTGACATTGAATAGGAAGACCTCTGGTCATTCCTTACTGACATTTCGTTGCATTTGTGTCAGTAGAGGAGTTTACGCTCAGTTATCTGTTGTGGTTACACTTTTGGCCCAAATGCAAAACATATTTTTTTTTATAATATTTAGAAATTGACGCAAAGGGTTCAAACTTCGACCATTGAATTCGACGCACTTTGTTTATATTTACTTTATGCACAAATCCTTTCCCGAAAACCTAATCATATCATTTTACGTACTGATTGCAAGTCCCATTTTTTCGCAATCCAATCAAGTAGAGCAACCTGTCAAAATATTTGAAGAGCTCTGGAATGAATTCAATGATCGGTATGCAGACTTTGAATTGAAAAAAGTAAACTGGAAAGACGTCTATAAGATTTATCGACCAAAAGTGACTGCAGAAACAAGGAACCAAGAACTGTTTGAAATCTGTTGTAGCATGCTCCAAGAATTGAACGATGGCCATGTGACTCTGGAAGCGATATATAATGATGCTCCATTGGAATGCGACCCTCCGTATACCTATAGACTTTTTGAAGAATTTAAAGATCAAAAATCAATTACTCAATTCATAAAAGTAATTAGTAAAGAATTAACCGAGCTAGGATTTGGTAAAAAGGGAGAAACGGTTTTACCAGATGATACATATATGGAATATTCCGTTTCAGCTGATTTAGGTTATTTGAGATTAGACGGCATGATGGAATCACTCAAAATAGGATTGTTAAATAGAATTTTCAATTCGGCTTTTGAAAAGTTTAAATCAAAAATGGATTGATCATTGACCTGAGATTTAATGAAGGCGGATGGGATGTGGTTTCTTATAAGTTAGCAGGCCGATTTGTTACTGAAGAACGCACTGGCCATTTTAAGAAAACAAGAAAGAAAGGAACTGCTGATTATGGCCCATTAGATGAATGGATTGTGAAACCAACTAGAAAAGACAAATTCTTAGCCCCAGTTGTTATTCTTACAAGTGATTATACGGCCAGTGCCGCTGAAGTTTTTTTGTTAGCAATGAAAGATTTACCGAATATTACCATCGTCGGTGATTCTACAGAAGGTATTTTTTCAGACATGTACGAATTTAAATTGTCCAATAAGTGGCAAGTCTCCTTGTCGCATCAAAAATTTTATTCTAGCGATATGGTCAACTATGAAGGAAAAGGAATTCCACCAGACATAGAATTGTTAAACACGTTTTCAGAAATAGAAAAAGGGCAGGATGTTGTATTGAGAAAGGCAGTAGAGCTTTTAAAGTAGAGTTATTTACTGCATGTAGTAAGATGGCATAAACGGCTTGCCATCAACTAGGAAATAACAACAATATAAATTTTAATTACTTTTTATACCAAGGAAGCCATGCAGAAAATGATTGAAGAAGAATTTAGTTGAAAGGTATTTGATGATAATATTGCAGTTGTATATTATGTGCAAAGAAATATAGAATTACATGAAGTGAAGAATTTGCAGGAAATTGCTACTGAATAAGGTGATAAACCAACAGCGAAGGTTTGATGTGAATATTGTAAAATAGTAGAGTAGTAAGGTGTGAATTGGAAAATATAATTGAGACTTTTGAATATTCTCTAGCAATTGCAGCAGCTTGAAAAATAATTATTTGATGAAAGAAAATAAAAAATGATTGAGTGAATTGTAAAGTCAAAAAAAATAGGACATACGATGAGATGTAAATATCCTTACAACACCAATTTCGTTTTGTGCAAACCAAATAAGATGATCTTTTAATTAAGCTCAAAAGGAAAATAAAACAGTTGAGGGAGCAATCTGGAAAACATTTAACAATGGATGATATGGAAAGAAAATCTAGAGATAGAAAAACAAATTACATAGTATTGTTGGTACTGACATTTTTAATTTGCTTAGGTATTTGGAAATTTCTGCCGCTGTCAGCCAGTGAATCAGGTACTCAAGTAACTGCCGAAGGTATAGATGCACCATTAAATAATGTAAGTAAATCTGAAACCAAAATTAACGTTAGTGTACCAACTTCAACCCAAAATGAGTCAAAGATTTCTAGTAATGGCAAGCCAAAATCATTAAAGCCAGTGGGGGCGGAAAGTGCAAAATCAACAACAATTAAAAAGACTAAGGAAAATTCAAGAGTAAAGAAAGAAGAGCCGGCAGAAGTTAAAACAGAAAACAAAACAAATGTTCCATTGGAAGCGTCTTTTAATAAATCGGGAAAAGTATTTCGCGCAAATAAGAATATCGACAAAAGGCCCCCTGCATCATCGAATACTCAGTGTGAAGCAGCAAATATTTTTAAAATTGATAGATCTTCCATTCAGATAAGCGTAGACTTTTCACCAGATGGAAATAATTTTGCAATAGGAAGCCTTGATGATTATGCGACAATAATGGATATGCAAGGGAATGAAATAAAAAGATTAATTGGACATACGAAATCAATCCAATCGATTAAATATTCACCGGACGGTAAATATATAATTACTGGAAGTGGTGACCACACAGCCAAATTATGGAATGCAAACAATGGAAAAGAAATTAGGAGTTTAGAAGGCCATGCTGATATTGTCTTCTGTGTGGCTTTTTCCTCTAATGGTAAATTCATTGCCACTACTGGTATGGATAATTTGGTTATTATTTGGGATGCTAGTTCGGGGAATAAACTGCATGAATTGCGAGGCCATAAACGAGAGGTTTCAGAAGCTGCTTTTTCAAACAACAATAAATTATTAATAACTGGAAGTTCTGATGGTATGGCAAAAGTATGGGAGGTTAAATCAGGGAAAATCTTGTATTCAATTGAAGAAATTTCGGGAGGAGTTAGTGGCGTAACATTTGCCAAGGATGATAGATTATTATTTACAGCAGGAAGCGATAAGAAAATTAGATTGTGGGAGACAAAGACTGGTAAGCATATACATACTATCAGTGGTCATAGCGCTTGGATTAGCTCTATTAAAACCTCTCCAGATGGAGAAAATATTTTGTCTACAGATCTAGATGGAGTAGCCAAGCTGTGGAAAATTAAAGGCGGTAAAGAAGTTTGTGAAATTATTGGACATACCGCTAGAATAAGAGAAGCTGCCTTCAATCCGATCAATAAAAATATCATAGTTACTGTAGGAAACGATAATACAATTAGAGGTTGGAATGTTGAATTGTAGTAAATGTTTAAATGTTCAATTGAATGTGCCAAATTTGAATTGTTGGGCTATGTGTTATTGGATTGAATTCTAACTTTAAGCACGGATGTTTTTTTTAGCAATAAAAAATATTTTCTATTTAATTATATGGACTCAGATTTCTAGGACACGATAGTCTTGATTTAAGAAAAGATAATATTTAGATGCTTTAATGGGATGACCTAAAAAACTAAATTGCTCTTGATTTCTACTTCATATTTTTAATAAAAATAAAATAGTATGGCAAGATTAAACCGAATAATTACAAATATTAG
>CALFWO010000052.1 GCA_937928045.1 uncultured Saprospiraceae bacterium
CAAATTGATCCATCAGCTAGAAGAATGACTTGAACATCATTAATAGTACATGGATTTCCATCATCGCATGCTTGGGTTACCTCACATGAACCATCAGTACCACAAGGTGCATTTTGTCCTGTACATGGTACACAGATAGAACCGTCGCTATCAAGAATAGTTTGAATATCATTAATTGTACATGGATTTCCATCATCACAACTTACAATCGAAGTTGATCCATTCGTGCAATCAGTAGAAGTTCCTTGGCAAGGAATACAAATGGATCCATCGCAATCTAAAATTGTCTGAACATCATTAATAGTATTTGGATCACCATCATCACAATTAGCAACCGATGTTGAACCAGTATTGCAATCCAACGGAGTACCAGCGCAGGTTTGGCAAATTGATCCATCAGCTAGAAGAATGACTTGGACATCATTAATAGTACATGGATTTCCATCATCGCATGCTTGGGTTACCTCACATGAACCATCAGTACCACATGGCGCATTTTGTCCCATGCACGGGACGCAAATAGTACCGTCACTATCAAGAATAGTTTGAACATCATTAATTGTACACTGATTTCCATCATCACAGCTCACTACTGAAGTGGCGCCATTGGTGCAATCAGTAGAAGTTCCTTGGCAAGGAATACAAATGGATCCATCGCAATCTAAAATTGTCTGAAGGTCATTAATAGTATTGGGATCTCCATCATCACAAACTACAACGCTTGTTGATCCAGAATTACAATCTAAACTAATTCCAGAGCAGGGAATACAAATTGATCCGTCACAATCAAGAATAGTTTGTTGATCATTAATAGTACATGGATTTCCATCGTCGCAAAGTTGAACAGTTGTCTGACCATTATTGCAATCAATAGGTGTTCCTGCGCAAGATTGACATATCGAACCATTTGATAAAAGAATAACTTCTATATCATTTATAGTGCATGAATTTCCGTCATCGCATGGTTGTGTTATTTCGCAAGAACCATCAGTGCCACAAGGCGCATCTTGACCTTGACAAGGAATACATACTGTCCCATCGCTATCCAATATGGTTTCTTCGTCATTTATAGTGCAAGGGTTACCATCATCACAAGATTGAACAGTTGTTGTTCCTGTAGTGCAATCCGCTGGGGTTCCAATACAAGAAGAACAAACACTTGCATCACAATCCAATATTTCGACCATATCATTTACAGTATTCGGATTGCCATCATTACATGGTAGAAAAGTAGTTGATCCATTATCGCAGTCTAAGACAGTTCCTGTACAAGGAATGCAAATAGATCCATCACAATCCAATATTAATTGTTGGTCATTAATAGTACAAGGGTTTCCATCATCACATGCCATGATTGATGTTGAACCGGAATTACAATCAATACTTATACCTGCGCATGGAATACAAATAGATCCGTCAGCAGTCAAAATAGTTTGTTCGTCATTGATTGTACAAGGATTTCCATCATCACATGGAACTGTAATTTCACAAATGCCATTGTTGCCGCATGGAAGAATAGTTCCAGCGCATGGCAGACAAATGGAACCGTCTGCACCAATAGTTTCTAGATCATTTCCTGTACAGGGATCACCATCATCACAAGCTTGAGTAACTTGACAAGCAGTGTTGGAGCAATCATCGGCAATACCAGCACAAGGGATACAAACCGAACCATCAGCTGCTAGAGTTTCCATGTCATTCGAAGTACAGGGATCACCATCATCACAAGCTTGAGTAACTTGACAAGCGGTGTTGGAACAGTCATCGACAATACCAGCACAAGGGATACAAACCGAACCATCAGCCGCTAAGGTTTCCATGTCATTTGAAGTACAGGGATCACCATCATCACAAGCCTGTGTAATTTGACACGCAGTGTTGGAGCAGTCAACCAAGATTCCAGCGCATGGAATACATTCAATTGAGTTATCGCAAACATCTACGGTTGCCATGTCATTAATAGTGCAAGGGTTGCCATCGTCGCAGGCGATGATAGTCGTATTGGCACAGTCTGCTGGGGGAGTTTGGTTGTAAAGATAGTCCAAGCAAATAGTATATTCCAGGGTAATGTTTCCAGAACTAATTGCGTTTCCTGTGGATGGACATGATGCAGAAAAATCAGTAGCAGGAATAATATCAACGCCAATTACGTCAGTTAAATTTACTGGAGCGCAAGTGGCAATGTTTAAAGAATAAGATCCAGTAGTTGTCGCACCACCTCCAAAGGTGTTACATCCAGGAGTTAAAACATCTTGAATTATAGGACAAACTGAGGTAGCTGATAGGGCACAGTTTCTAAGAACGTTTCCAAAAATTGGAACCCCTGTACATCCGGCAGATGTATTAATATTAGTGATATCAATGTTAATAGTTAGTGCATTAATAGATGGATTACTCATTCCGCAGGGCAAAGTTGGCGGATCAAAGTTATGCAAGTATCCCTCATTTACTATAGGTAAATTTGCATGCGACCAGTCATTTCTGTCAGGAGCAATCAGTGCGTCAGTAAAAGATTGACATACTGTTTGTGAGTATTGAGCAATGCTGGAATAGGAACAGAAAAGTAAAATTATTATACTTGTCAGCTTAGTGAGTTTTCCAGCTTTGAAATAAATAGAATCAGAAGATTTACTTAAATGACGACCTTTTTTATGCTCAACTACCATTTCTCTAATATTGATTAAATGCCCAAAAGAATCTCCTTAAATAAGGAGATTCTCTTTAGACATTGTACAGAAACTATTGTGTGAATTTTCTTTAGTTCTCTAAAAAACTACTTGAGAATTTTTTGAACTAGTTGATCAACGTTATTATTAATTTTAACCACTATAATTCCATTATGCTCTGTGGCAAAATTTACATCGTTTTCTCCTGCCCTTAAAAGCATATTAGCACTATAAAGTAGTTGGCCATTGATTGAGTAGGCTTGCACTTCATAGTTACCATTGTAAGGAATATTATATCGAAGTTCTACCTCATTTCCGGAAACCGCTTTTCGTACGAGATCCAACTTATTGCCTCCGATTTCGACAGAAACAACTTGAGATATATTGGACTTTCCGTCATTATCAACTTGTGTTAATCTGTAGTAGTTCAGACCATCATTGGGAGCATTATCAATTGAATTGTAAGTATTGAAAACATTAGGATTAGAACTTCCTTGAACGATATCAATTCTTTGAAAGTCTTTTCCATTTCTTGAACGCTCTACTTCGAAATAACTATTATTAAATTCAGAAGAAGTAGCCCATGAAAGTTTTACATTTCTATCCTGTGCAATAGCATTGAAAGAAACCAATTCGACTGGCAGTGCTGCGTTTGCATGAAAATAGATGTTATCCCACCATACGGTACCATCTCCAACGATTTTCATTTGTGCTATTGCTGAAAGATCTGGCCCGACTAATTGATCAAATGCAGCTAGAGGGATATCCACTGAATTCCATTGGTCAGGAACAATTGTTAACGGCATTGAAGTTTCAATTGTTGGATTTAAGCTGATTAGGAAAAAGTCCAATGAAGTAGACGTGCTTGTCCAAAAATCAAGGTGAATAAAATCATGATTTGAAACATCTTGTGGATTACTTGCAAAATCAATACCCTGGTAATTTAAATTTGCATATTTCATTGTATTGTTCCCGTCGATTGGCTCAAAAGTTACAACTGTTGATTGACCCCAAGGTGGATTATAGTTATCTACTGAAATGTCAGAATAAGAATCACTGTAAATAGATATAACATCATTGTCTACAGCATCATGAGTTGGAACTGGAGCCCCAACCATAGGCATAGCAACTGGTGGTTCGAAATATTCGCCATGCCAGTACCAGTTATCAAAAAATACAGTTCCGTCACCTACGACTTTAAACTGATGTATATCTGTTATGCCTAATCCTTGAGAAACATATTCGTGCATCGGAATATCAATGCTAACCCATTGTTCTGTGGCTATAGGCAAATTAAATAATTTTTCTCCTGTTGTTAAACTTATCAAAAAGAACTGAAGATTTGTTGAATTGGAAGTCCAAAAATCAACATGCAAATACCCTTTGTTTGAAACATCTTGAGCTGATTCTAATTGTGTCCCTTGGTAGGTTAGATTTTCATATTTATTTGTAGAATTTCCAGCGATATCAACTATACTTTGTGCAGTTGTCTGTCCCCAGTTAGGATTGAAGTCTGTATTTGGAAGATCAGTGTATGTGTCACTGAAAACTGATAGAACAAAGTCAGTCGCTTCATCATGAATCGGAATAGGAGCACCAACAGTTGGTTCATTTGGTGGTGTTGTATTCCCTTCTGGGATTTGGATTTCGTCTAAATAAATGATGTTGTCACTAGTTCTCACTGGATCTAACTGAAAATCAGGAATAATAACTAACCTTCCATATGTATTTCCTGTAACAGCCGAAAAATCGTATGTCAATTCTTCCCATTGATCAACCACTGTATTCGGTTGTTTCAATTCAATTGGAGCACTTGCTCCTTCAAATTTAATGGCTACATCACTGATAACAGATTTGTATACCATAATCTTCACTGTAGTGTTTGTGGCATCAAAGATAAAGTCATCCATGTCGTCTGTATAGGTCAAAGCCCATGGCTGTCCGGACTGTAGTGCAGTGAACTTTGCTACGGTTGCTGTAGTATTGCTGCCGCCGCTTACCGGATTGGCAATGAATTCGAGCGGAGGATTTGTTCCATTTTGATCCATTGTCCAAGTCCACAATGAACCTAAACCGCCAGATTCAAAATTGACATTTTCGTATTGGGCTTGTATGTTAATCGCAGCAAACATGCTGAATAGACATAGTAGTAGATGTTTGGTCATAATTTCTGTTTTTTATTAATTTGAATTTCTGTTTCTAATTATATATTCCTAGCGAACGTTCAATATTCAGCAAAATCTGCAATATCGAATACTTCAAACAATTTAGATTTATACTATTTTTATTTGGTCCTAGAACTTTTGGCCTTCCCTAGTTAGGTATTGCCTATGAATTCCATTAAGATTGGTATATGCTAAAATGTCCAATTATCATTTGGTTTAGCAGATCAATACCAAATGGAATTCTGGTTTAAAGGTAGGGGCCAGTTTGACTAATAAACAATTGCACATTACAATTTGGATACTTCAAAAGAGAAATCCATACTACATGAGTACTACATCTGCTAAATTTCTCTACTACATGTTGGATTTGTAACTAATTTGGGCTATCAATTGAATTTTATGCTAATCAGAATAACATTCTTTCTCTGGGTCATTTTGTTTGGCCCTTTTACTAATGCTTTTGGCCAATCGAATCTTGGGACACCAATAATTCACAGCTATCCTAAAGAGGTGTTTAATGGAGGATTACAAAATTGGGAGATTCAACAAGGGGCGGATGGTAGAATGTACTTTGCAAACAATCAGGGCCTTCTGGTCTTCGATGGAAGTAGTTGGCAAATATGGAAAGTACCCAATAATACAATAGTTAGGTCTATTTTAATCGATGGACAAAGAATATACGTAGGATCACAAGGAGATTTCGGATATTTTGAGGCGAATGACCAAGGTATTCTGCAGTATATTTCACTTCTTGATAAGTTCCCTGCTGAACATAGGAAAATTGCTGATGTTTGGAGAATTATAAAAGTAAATGGTCGGATTCTTTTTAGAACTCATAAAAAACTCTTTCAATATAAAGATGAAATAAAGCTCATAGAAAGTTCAGAGTTCTTTTCATTATTAGCAAAGGTCGGTGAAAAAATTTATGTAGGTTCTACGGAAAAAGGTATTTCTCTTCTCAACGGTGAAAATCTAGTTTCTCTTTCTTTTCCAATTGTAAATGGAACAGAAATCTTAGATGTAATACCTTTCGAAGATGGTCTTCTATTTAGTCTAAAAAATAAAGGACTTTTTCGGTTCAAAAATAATGTTCTTGAGCCTTGGTACTTAGAAGAAGATGAATTAATTCGAAGTCATAGAATAGACTGTCTCCAAGAATTAGGAGGAAACCTATTTGCAATTGGTTCCTTAAGCGGGGGAGTTTTTATTATGAATAACTTTGGAAAAGTAATTCAACATATTGATACTAAGAATGGATTGTTGGCCAATGAGGTTTTAGATATATTCAAGGATAAATTTGGCAATATTTGGGTGGCACTTAATAATGGAATTGCATACATCGAAATTAATGCCCCTTTTTCCAACATTATTCCAGATGAGTATATGGAAAGCTCTGGATATGCTGTTAAAATTCACAAAAAAAAGATATATCTAGGCACTTCCAATGGATTATACCAAGCTGAATGGAAGAACTATTATAATCCTTTAAATATTTCACCTTTTGAATTAGTAGACAATAGCAAGGGGCAAGTATGGAATTTAGGGGTGCAAAACGATCAGTTGTTACTTAGTCATAATCGAGGAGCCTTTGTAGTGTCAAATGACAGGGCAATCAAAGTGAATGAGGTACAAGGGAGTTGGGGATTTTTGCAATTAAAAGGTTTTCCCAATTACTTTGTGGAAGGAACGTACTTCGGTCTAAATTTATATAAATATAAAAATGAGAAACTAGAATTACTTGGCCGAATAAAAAATATCCCAGAAGAATCCTGTAGGATTCTGGCAACAGATAATTCTGATAATGTGTGGGTATCTCATCCCTACAGAGGAGTATTTAAAATTCAAATTGATGTTGAGAATATTGCTGCTAAATCTATTAAATTATATAATCAAGATACCGGATTCCCATCCAACTGGGTCAATGTATTTGATGTTGGAAACGGAGTAGTTTTTACTACAGAAAAAGGCATTTATATTTACGATGAAAAGCAGGATGAGTTTTCTTTGTCAGAAGAATGGAATCAAATATTTCCAAAAGAAAATACTGTTAAAAGACTAATACCCGATGGTTCGGGGAATATTTGGTTCGTTGAGAATCACCAAGTAGGAGTTGTTCGAGTAGAAGATGTTGGAATAAATAAAAAATTACATAAAGAATATTTTCCAAAATTAAATGACAAGTTAGTTGGGGGATTCGAAAACATCTACATTTACAATGACGAAAATGTTTTTTTTCCGGTAGAAAGAGGATTTGTTCATTTTAATCCAAAGAATAATATTTCCTCAGATTCTATGTTTCAAGTACATATTCAAGAAGTTGTTTCTGAAGATTCATTAGTATTTGGCGGATGGAATTATGAAAATCAAGCGTTACCTGAATTTAGTTGCAAAGAGAATGATTTTGTTTTTAAATATGCCGCAACCGAATATAGTGATGTTGATCAAGTTGAATTTAAATATAAATTAGAAGGGTTGGATGAAGATTGGTCTAAGTGGAAAAAAACAAAAATTAAAGAATATACAGAACTTCCTTGCGGGGATTATAAGTTTCTGATCAAGGCAAAAAACGCTTTTAATTCTGAAACTGAAATAAAGTCATTCGCATTTAGAATTCTAACCCCATGGTATTTTTCTAATTTGGCAAAATTTTTATTTGCTCTATTTGTCTTATTATTTCTTTTAGGATTAATATTTATTCCAAGAAAACAATTTGAATACAAAACGGCTAAACTAAAGCAAGAGCAAGAACAAACTATTAGTACCAAGACAAAAGAGTATGAAGAAATTGTAGAAAAGTCCAAAGCTGAAATATCAGAGTTGCAAGCAGAGAAAATGAAAAATGAAATTCAATTTAAAAATCAAGAATTGGCCACTACAACAATGCACTTAGTCCAAAAAGGAGTTTTACTCGCCAAACTCAAAGAAAATTTATCAGGAATTTTGAGGAATCCGCTTGCAGATAGTATTAAGAAAGACATTAAAGGAACCATTAATCTTTTAGACAATAATTTACAATTTGATGAAGACTGGAATCAATTTGCAAAATATTTTGACGAAGTTCATGTAGACTTTCTTAAAAGACTAAAAGAAGCTTACCCAGAATTGACATCGAAAGACCAGAGAATGTGTACCTACTTGAAAATGAATTTAACGACCAAAGAGATTGTTCCTTTACTAAATATTTCTGTTCGAGGAGTGGAGGTAAGTAGGTATCGCTTAAGAAAAAAACTGGGATTAGATAAAACCGTTAACCTGAACGATTTTCTTATGAATTTTTGATCAAATAAATGCTACAAATCTGGAGTATATCTTTTAACCATTTCCTCTTGAGTTTCTTCAGGATTATTGGTACCAAGTTGTTCATTAAGCATTCGGCCCATAGTTGGAAAATCTCCTCGCTTTACACGATAATCATCTTTCCAGAGCTTTGATCTCATCAGGGCTTTGGCACAATGCAAGAATACTTCATTGATTTCAATTTTAATACAAGATTTTGGAATATTTTGTTCTTCAGGAAATAAGTCAATGTATTTTTGATCGTTGATGATGCTTGCTTTTCCATTGACTCGGAGAGTTTCATCAATACCGGGGATTAAAAAGAGACAACCAATGTTTCCAGTAGCTACGATATTGATTAAACTATCAACTCGATTATTTCCTTTAGAATCTGGTACCAACAAAGTTTGATTGTCAAGTATTTTTACAAACCCTGGTAGTCCTCCTCTAGGCGAAGCATCAGTTCTCCCTGCATTATCATAGGTACTCATGACAAAAAACGGAGATTGTGTAATAAAATTTATGGCGTGCTTTTCCAGAGCAGAAAGTACTTTTATTTCTGCCCTCCCTTTTGGCCAGCCGTATAGTTCTCTTAGTTGTTCTTGATTGGAAATTGTCATGAATTTTATATTTTGGCGTTAAATTGCTTTGGAATAATTTTTTAGTGGATTGTACTAGTTCTGCTGTTTTACTTACGTAAAATTTTTTCCATTTTTCGACCTTTTGCTAATTCATCAATTAACTTTTCCATTTGTCTACTTTTTTTATAGATCTCAAATTCATCCTCTATTTCTTCAATTCGATATCCACAAACAACCCCTTTAATCATATGCGCATTGGGATGCATTGTTGCTTGTTCGAAAAACATTCTATAGGTAACTTTTTCTGCAATAAGCTTTTTTAACTTTTTTTCATCAAATCCTGTAAGCCATTCCAATACTTGATGGAATTCTTTCTTTGTCCTACCATGCTTTTCCAATCTATTCCAATAAAGAGGGTAGATAGATGCAAAAATCATGTTCTCTATTTTTTCATTTTTTTCAGCAGTAACTTTCATTTTAATTTGATTTGGATATCTAAACTTTAAATGGTTTCGAAAACGGCAGTAGTATTAGGTACTCAAATGATTCCGATCATAATATCTTCAGTCGTCTGCCGTTTTGAATTCAATTAAAAATGGAATTAACGGAATATTTTCGTTTGTTCTAAAATTATTGGAAATCAAAATTTGATAATTCTTGTTTGGCTGAAGCTCTACTGGAATCGTCCAAGACTTATTATCCTTTGACCATTTTCTACCTATAATTGTTCCTTCAGGAAAAGCTTCTTGACCTAGAGCTCCAAAATCTACACTTGTACTATGTCCATTAAGTTGCTCAGAAAATTCTATGGTAATAGCTTTTAAATCAGGATTGACGTCCTGATCTTTGTTTTTGAATTGTTCAATATTTATAACGGTTGGACGCTTAGATTGAAACTTGGTGTAAAGGCTATCTAGCGGTTGTGATAGGTAATTTGACTTTTTTACAAAGTCCTCAATTTCTACTTCATTATTATAGTCCAAGTTGATCATATGCCGGATAGCTTCCTTTTTATCTTTCGCTTGAAGATAATAATTTTCACACATCTGATATCCTACATAATAGGCCAAATCTCTCATCCCAAATTCGTTTGCGGCATTAGAGTTTAACCATTTTGGCAAATTCACAACGTAAAATAATTCATCTTCATAAACTTCCCTGATTCTAGTTGAATTGGATTTTCCAAATTCTATTTGCGGATTTGGAGAAGAAGTGCCGAGTACTATAGTTGGGATAAATTCAGCAACCCCTTCCCGAATAGATTGAGAAAGAAGATTATTTACAATTGGTTTTTGCTGGGTGTGTATATATTCATGAATATTTAGAAAAACAAGATGATTAATGGGATTTGTCTTAAAATGAGCAGGTAAATGTGATAACTCATCTGGGAATTCATCGACAATCGTAGTACTATCAGCCATAGAAATTTCTGAACCAATCAAAACAAGACTGTCTAAGGTTGTTCCTCCAGTCCTAAATGCTCCTACCGTGAAATAAATTTTTGCTGGTTTTAGGCTGGGATAAAAATCTTTAAGTTTTTCGATTCCTTGTTCCAATTCAGATTTATACTCATCGGCCGTAAGCATATTATTTCTAATTGAAGACCAAAAATTTGGATAATTATTAATGGCTTGTAGGTAATCCTCGGCAGAATAGGTTCTTACTTTTCTAATAGCTTCAAGGCCTTCAGAACCTTTTTGAAAATATAGACTATCAAGTAAATTTAGTTGGGCAATGGAATCTGGAGTCGTAATAATTTGATCATAAGCATACCAAAAATTTTTAATGTCAGTAGTCACAACATGCTCATTTAAATCGCTGGATTCATTACAATTAAAAAGCACTAAGACGAATAATATACCTGTTAAAAGCTTATTCATTGGTTTTAATTTTGAGCCTAAAATGCACGGTACGATAGATTTTTAAACGAAAAAATTATTGTTGAAATATGCATAGTATGATCTGAGATTATTTTGATTGATCCAGTATAATATTTGGAATTTTGTTTACGGTTCTCATAAATTTTAACCAGTCTATTCCAAAAGTATTGCTTACCACGGCAACCGTTAATTTCTCTTCCGGATAAATAATAAGTCGACAAACAGAGCCGGTATTACCACCTGAATGACTAATTATTTTTCTACCTGTCGGATCATACGATATTCCCCATCCTAGGCCATATCCTATGCTCTTTCCATTCGTTAAAGTTGTATTTGTTAACATTTCTTTTTGCGTGCTTTCTTTTAACAAACTACTATAAATATAGGAATTTCCAAATTTGACTAAGTCTTCAGACGTGGAAAGTAGCCCACCAGAGGGAAGCTTCATAGAAAAGTTAACATTATCGGCTTTCTTTACTTTTTTTCTTTTTCCAACCTCGAAAAAGCCTGAAGTTGATATGTTTTCATAAATCCCATTGTCGGCTTTAGTGTTTTGCATGTCAAGAGGATCAGTTACATAAGTTTTAAGTAACTCTTCGTAGCTCGAATTACTGGCTTTTTCCATGGCAACTCCCAAGAGATTGTAGCCATATGAACTGTATAGATATTCTGTTCCTGGCTCAAATTTCAATTTGGAATTTTTGAATTTATTAAGTCCCTCTTCCATAGAAATAGCAATTGTATTTTCTTTTTCATTGCGTTTATAATGTCTAATTCCAGATTGATGGGTGGCTAAATGACGAATGGTGAAATCATGATTTTTCTTTGGGAAGTCCGAAACATAGGAATATATACTTTTATCTAATTCAATTATGTCTTTTTCAGTCAATCTGCCTAAAATAGTACTGGTAATTGGCTTCGAAATACTTGCGATTCTGAAATGAGTTTCTCTTGGATTAATCATTTTTTGTTTACCTAAGTCGCAATAACCAAAACCTTCAGACAGCAAAAGACTATCATTGTGGCTAATTGAAACTGCCATGCCTACGATTTGCTCTTCTTGCATCATTTTCTTCAACATAGTAGAAACCTCAAGGATCGCCTTACTCTTTTGTTGGTTTATAAAGGTTGGATCATGAAATGGTTCAGTACTTTTAGAAATACTCAGGAAACCGAAGAGTGTGACTATCAGTGGGGCACCAAAATAAAATAATAATTTTTTCATTTTAAGCTTTTGATTTTAATGAACAATCTAATGACTCAGTAATTCAAATCTTTCCAATGCATTGAGTAATAATGGCCATGAAAATTTGCTAACCACTTCCATGTTATACCTTTGATTTATTTATCAATGCCTAAGAGTCTAAAGGCATCATAGGTAACTTTTTTTCGGTCAATCGAAAAGTTGATCATATCAAAGGAATATGTAGGTTCAACATTAGTGGCAAAATAATAAATATTTGTATCCCTTTTAACCTGACCAACGAACCACCCATTATTAATTTCGTTTTTAATAGACCAGCCAGTTTTCCCACTAATTGTATACCCATCCTTTTGTTCAATAATCATAAGTTGTTTCATGATATCCGAAGATCTTTTGCTTATAGGTAAATCATCATTGTAAAACCGATGCAGGAAATCTATTTGTTCCATTTGATTTATACGTGATGTGCCTTGTAACCAGAATTGATCAATGTTTGAAGCGTTTACATTTATTGAACCATAATCAAAACGGTCCAAATAGGTTCTCATCCGTTTGACACCAATAGCCCTTGCTATTTCTTGGTAACAAGGAACACAAGATAAATGAAAAGCTTCTCGAAAGCTCATATCTTTTTCCCATTGTTTCATGCCGCGTCGTGAACCATCCCAATTGAAAATAGTGCTATCGGATTGTACAACTTTCGTTTCTAAGGCGATGATAGAATTAGGAATTTTAAATGTGGAGGCTGGCAATTTATTTAATTTGACCCATTCAAAATCATTCGAGTAATATTTTAAATTTATTGGATCGTAGATTAATATCGATCCTTTTAACTTCGCGGAATCCAAAATGTTTTGGAAAGCTGGCAGAACTATATTTTTAACGAGTGTACGATTATCGGCCTGTTTTTTTGAGCTTTTCTGACAAGCATAAATGTTGGCGACTAATAATATTAAAAAATAATGATAGACTTGTTTCATTCCTGACCTAAATAAATAATTCGTTGGCTGATTTTCGGATTACTGATTATTTGAAATTTGATAAAACATAAATAGAATCATTACCATTATGACTATCCAAAATAAATCCACTTTTCTGAAGTAGCCTTAAAGAGGCTTCATTCTCTCGCGCAGTTAATGCAACTATTTTTTTCAATCCTAAATACTCAAAACCATACCGAGAAATAACTTCAATAGCTTCAGACATATAACCATTGCCCCAAGCTTTCTTGCGGAGCTCATAGCCAATGTCACAAGAAAGACCATCTTCATTAAACAGCCAAAGACAACACGTTCCTAATAATTCACTAGTACCTTTCAATTGTATTTTCCAATATAACCATTCCCCACGATTTACACCATCTTTGATTTTATCGATGAAAGCACTGACCTCTTCTACTGTCTTTATGGGAGGTCTGTCAATGTATTTCATTACTGCTGGATCAGATCTTAACTCAAGGAGTGCAGCTAAGTCAGTTTGGACGAGCGGAACAAACGCTAATCGTTCCGATGAAAGTACGGGAAATTGTTCTAGCTTTAATTTTAGATTTAGGAAGGACATAAGAGCTACTTTGCATTTGCAAAGTACAATTATTTATAGGAAATTTGGAGATCCTAAATCCATATGATGCTAATTGTTAGTCTAAAACTAATTCAATCGGTTGGCGATCATCGACATCTTGTAGTTCTGAATTGAATTCAATTGCCCGTAGAAATATTTCTTGCGTATTACAACGAGCACTAGTTACAATCTCTGTAAAGATAAATAAGGAATCTCTTTCACCTGTTGATCTATTAATAAATATTATCCCGTTTGCTCCGGAGATGGGATCATCTTTTAAACTACTAGATTTAGATAAAAATAGGTTGAATGTTCCATCACTGCCTAGCCTTACATCCTCTTCTAAACTTTCTCCAGCTCTACCATACTCGAACTTCAGATCTGTTCTAGTTAATGGTCCATTATCGTCGAAAAGATTATCGGTTTTGTCAAAATTGAAAAATTGAATCCTAATACTGATCAAAGGGACAGGACCTTCATCGTTGTTTCCACAACAACTGGCGCTTAAAAACAAGATTGCTGTTAGAAAAATTTGATAGCATGTATTGCGAATTTGCATTGGTATTAAACGTTGTATGAATATTAACGCATATATCTGAACATTTGTGATGCAATGAACAAATAATTCTGTAAACCTTCATCACAATTTGTCTAATCTCTTAAACATCTTACCGACATACCAATTCCTCGATTCCAAGTTTGAACAATAAAATCAGCATTGTCATAACTTAAAAGTCCATAAAATGCGTTTGGTGTACTATTTACTTCAGAAATGCTTCGCAAATAATTGTTTCTTCCTTTTCCAGCAAAAGTTCCACTTGGACCTCTTCTTCCCGCTGGATATGCATCGAATCCTACTGCGTTATTAGCGTCAGTATTAGGACTGTCCCAGTAGGTAGTGCCGGGTATTTTTAAAAGCCCGCCAGCAGAAGCAATGGCATCTAGTTCAGATTTAAGACTGTCTAGTTCAGCTTGGTCAGGAACATGGAACCCTACAGGACAAACATTTTTATTTCCATTCACCAATGTATCAATTGAATAGAAATTATATAGCGCTCCATATGGGAATTCGTTAGCGGACCTATCATCATCATAGAAACACATCCCTGGACTTTGACCATTCGTGAAGGATTGCCAATCGGTAACATCCTCAGCCAACGGTATATCACTTCCATCATTGTATTTTGTGGTACGCAAGTTTTCATCCAGCCAAATTTGATTCCCAATTTTTACGGTTGAATAACTGTTACCAGAACCATCTTGGACTTTATTGCCCGCTGTAAGAGATACCCATTCCGAACCGGTCCAGCCTTCAAAGTCAGATCCAGTCCAGCGCAAGGTTCCAGGAATAGGAAGTTCATTAGAATTAGTTATGGAAAGTGATCCATCAATTTCGACACTTTGGGCTGTGCTAGAAAGTAGTAGCAAACAAAGTAATAGCAAAGAAAAGTATTGCTTCATAATTATAATTTTATGTAGTCTATTCCGACTAAGAATTGTTCTTTGAATCGACCTTCGCCTTCGTAAACTATTTTTGTTGGAAGTATTGGTATGTCAAGATTTTCTTCGGTATTGTTATATGTAGCAATGGCAATCAGTTGATCTCCTGGTTGTACTTGGATCAATTTTTCAAATCCATATTGCCTTTTCCACATCAATTGCCAATCATTAATTTTTAGAAGTGGAGTAGTTCTTTGATTCTTATGATGAATAAAGATTTCCCAACCAGTACAAATGAATTGGCCATAAGGCATAATGGCTGTAATTTTTGCCTCATAGTCAAAAGTGTAGACGGCCCGACAGTTTTGTTGGCTATTTTTTGGAACTAAAAATTCATTCTTTAAAAGACTAGAGTTTATTAAATATTCAGAATGTAGTGTTGGCTTGTTACTTTTGTCTTCGTTGTAAAATATTGTGAATTTCGATTGGTCGGATTTTGAAGATGCGCTTGGAAGATATTGGATTTGTAAAATAAAATTACTTCGAGCCGGAATGCTTTTTACATAGTTCTTAAATGCTTCCTGCTCATTATCTGGACACCATTGATGCCATACAGAATTATTGGTTCGAAAACCAATGCTCCCTAAATTTGCATATCCCGATTTTGGATCTTTTTTGTCAAGGTTAAGGCCTCGGTCGCTTTGATCTAAATATATATTGGCAGATAACACGATTGAAGAATCTCCAGGCTCAAAAACTATTTTTTCAACAAAAATATCTGATTCCAAATTACTGGGAATAACAAATACTTGCTGCCTCGCTTTATAGTCATCTTGTTGGATATAATTTTCACTTACTACGTAGGTTCTTTGAAGTAGACTAGACTTTGATATGTTCTTAATGTTTTGATGACGAAAATGGGTTCCATCAATGCAATATTGTTCTTTTACATTATGCATGGTTAAAGAATCTGTAGTTGTTTTATTTTCATACAGTCCATCGTCAATCCATTTTCTGATAGTTGATTTTTTGGCCTCATTTAAAGGTTCTGTAATGTCTAAATTAGAATAGCCGTAATCAGCTTTCCAAGGAGGCATCAGGTTTTCCGAAGTAACGAATGCGATCATAGATGCAAACGATGCGGCACTTTCGTAGCTGTCCAAAGCCATGGGACCGATGTTACCCGAACTGTGGCAAGGCATGCAATGCACAGCTAAAATTGGTTGGATATCATCAACGTAATTGACTTGTGCAATTAAATGAATTGGCAAAAAGAAGTATAGCAAAAATCTCATTTGGAATGTTGCTTTTGGTAAGTTACGTAGCATCCAACTGCCGCTGGCCAAGGTTTAGCAATCGGCTTGGAGTTAAGTGAATTCCATATGGCTTCATTCAAATCTCTTTTCGACGGATTGTGCTTTTTCCGTCCAGCAATTTGATAACCATCATTTACTCTTCCTCGGTATATTACTTCTTCATTGTTGATCATAACTATAGCTTCCGGAGTGACTGTTGCTCCCAGCTTTCTAGAAATGTTTTGATCAACATCCATTAGAATTTTAAAATTTGATAATCCAAATTGCGATTTGTATAACGAAGCTTTTTTGATATTGCTATTTTTAAAAGGAAATACTAGGAATAATTCTGCCTGCTCGCCGTAAGTATTATTTATTTTTTCTAAATCCTTTCCCATATATTGACAAATAGGACACTCCTTTGAGATGATTACATAAACTTTAGTTTGTGCCAACAAGAATTGGTTGGGAAAAATCCAAAGGAATACCATCAGTCCAAGAGCTACTATTAATTTCATCTTTGTTTATTCTATAATTACTGGAGGATTATGTAAAATCAATTCAATTTCTTTACTAAAAAGAAGATCTGGCGGTGCTTCATTATGTGAACCAGTTGATAGTATATTTAATTGAATACCTTCGAATGCAACATTTAGGGCTTCTCGAATGGTATTATACGGCTGGTTCAAAGAACCTTTTTCAACACCAGTATAGTTTTTATCAACATAGAGTTCTTGTTCAACCGTAAATTGTTGCATCATTCCTTTGTCTTCATGTGGCAATATATGGCAGTGGTACATATATGGAGTGGTGCCTACAAATTCGTCAAAAGTTCCTATGAATCTTACAACTTCACCAGGACCAACAGATACCATATCTTTCCATCCCATTTCATTAGCAGGAGGGGGATTTCCATCTCGATCTAGAATAAAGAATTGAATGTCGTGAATATGAAATGGATGGTATTGAATCGGATCTCCGTGCAGTTCCCATATTTCAGTCGCATTCCATAGAATTTCGTCGTTGACTACATTTATGTCAAAACAATTTGAAGAGCTAGCTGAAGGCGTACTTGAAATTTGAGGACAGGCCGATCCAGTAGCAAGGAAGTATTTGGTTCTTGTAAGATCAGCCTCCGTCTCTGGAGTTCTATTGATGGTGACAAGACTGTTTGGGATTGTTGTGACTGGAGTACCAGTTTGACCTATGACATTGAGGGTGAGCACATCAAAATCGGAACCATTTAAGAGATTATCATCATAGCCAAAGGGTGACCCTTCGGGTGGGATTCTTGCATTCTGGGCGCCCCAAAAGCCATCTGGAAGTTCAGAACCATAACTTTTTAATGTTAAAGAAGAACCTACGGACATAGTACCAAGATCCACTAAAATTTCAGCTCTTTCGCCAGGTACCAATCTTAAACGATTTAAGCTGACAGGTGATTCTAAAAGCCCTCCGTCGCTGGCGATTTGTGAAAAGTTGGCACCATTAGAAAGTCCAAGATTAAAAACGCGATGATCTGCAGCGTTTAATACTCTTAGTCGGACAACTTGCTTCGGAACATCAAGGGCTGCGTTGACTGTGGCATTGACAACCACAGTAGAATCTAATCTTGATACTTGAGCACCGTTCCCATTGTCCGTAGTAAAATAATAAACCGTATCTGCAAGAATGGTTTTTGTTTGTACGATCAATGGAAAATCATCCACTCCATATGTTCTAGGCAAATTCAGCGCAGCTTCAACTGGGTCCTTAACTATTATCATACCCGATAGCCCAAGATTAACTTGTTTTAGTGTTCTATGATGCAAGTGCGGATGATACCAATAAGTAGCAGCATTGTTCAACATTTCAAATGCCGGTGACCAAGTTGTATTCGGATCAATCACAGTATGAGGACCGCCATCGTTATCTGGCGAGACCCTGAAACCATGCCAGTGCACTGTTGTTTCTTCTCCAAGGCTATTGGTGACATTAATGGTAATATCATCGTTCTTATCTATGACTAATGTTGGTCCTAAAATATCACCATTAAATCCCATGGAAGCTGTCGGGGTTCCGGGATAATATTCATGGGTTCCATGTTGCATATTAAGGTCGAAAGTCGTTCCGGAAAGTGTAGGCGGAATGTATAAGGCATTTGTTTGTGCATTCAGGTCATTAAAACCACCAAATACAAGAAAAGCTAGGATATATTTAAAAATTCGCATGATGGATTTATTGAAGATTTAGAAATACCAAAACAAAGCCTGTTTCTGGATCAATAGATGAAAGTGCTTTACCTAGAATTGCACCTTGGGAAGTTTTTATTTTCTTTACTTTCATCGCTTCCCCTTTTATTGATGAGGTCGTTAAAAAATCTCCGGGTTGAATTTTTCCGCCTTCGAGATTACATTTTACATAAACCCTCCCAATTAGCGAAACTGCATGTTCTCCATAAGCCATGGTACCCGCCTGGCCCATCATCATTCCTGGATCAATTCCATTTGCACCACTAATTACTCCTAATACTTTTTTGTCATATTTAGAATTACTCAATACTAGTTTTCCTTCTTGAGCTGGATGAATACAGACTACGTTACCAGGTTCTAGTGTTCCATTTATTTTATCAATATCAAAATACTCTGCCAGGTCAGATCCTCCTTTGATCTGAATTTCATCTGTAATAACTCTGCCTTTTTTATTTACTCCAAAGTCTGCATCAATTTCGATCGTCCTCGTACCGGACTCGTTATACATGGTAAGTTCTGATCCTTCACCTGGACCTTCAGATGCTAGTATTTGAAAAGTAGTTTGACCAACAGCTTTGTCCATCAAAAAATCATTGTCGCCTTGCATTCTGATAGCTCCATAAGTATAGAGACCTTGATCAGCATAGAGATCAATTCTTCTCTGGCCAGTTGTAATCCCTCCACCATAAATTTTCACACGGCTATCCTCATAAACAATTTTACCGCCATCAGTTACTTTGGTTAAGCCGGCACCCAATTCTAAATAATTAGCGCTTCGAATTTTTACAGCTCCGTTGACATCCAATCTAGATTCAGGAAATGTGCGTCCAAGTCCCATGTTTCCATTTTGCAAAATTGTCAATGCATTTGAACGACTTGCAGTACTGGTTCCGTTACCAATGCTAAATAAACGATCAAAATCATTAGGAGCGGTGCTACTGTTGGGAATATAGATATCTGAATAGTTTCCTAAAGCAGTTTCTCCCCAAGATGGCGCTTGGACACTTTGCCCTATGGCTACGGAAAATTCACCTTGTGCTTGTGGATTTGCGCCTAAGGCAATTGCATTTTCGCCTGTTGCATTTCCTCCTGTTCCTGCTGAGAGCGAACCATATCCACTTGCATTTCCTTCTCCAAAAGCTGCAGAAGCATATCCAGTAGCACTAGCAGTTGTTCCTACTGCTATAGCGCCCTCCGCGGTTGCTTCAGTTAGGTTTCCCATGGCAACTGAACCGTAACCAGAAGATAAAGTATTCCTTCCAAATGCTACGGAATGTTCGCCAACATTTGTTCCCCCCCAATAATTATTATTTTGAAGTGACCCTGCTCGAATAGAACCGTTATTATGATCAAAATACATCAAGGTATCAGAGATAATCGTAGTGCCTGGAAGTTCATTTTTCCCTATTACAAAGGCATCATTAAAATCCATATTATTTTGACTAATCACATCCCCTTCAAGCTTAAATACAGTTCCTCCCGTTTTGATAGATTGCCACTGACTATTTTCTCTTACATAAATTCCAAGAGGATCACAATCTGTGCAATAGACCATTAAGCCTTCTTCCGGAGATGGGATCAGTTGCATCAATTCCTCAGGCATTCTTGGTGGTAAAAATCCTTTTTGACTACTTTGTAATTCTAGGATGGAACTTGGATCAGGAGTTTGGGTACCGATACCAACTGCCCCAAGTTCTTGTGGAAGGATGTTGTAATCGATAGTGATCGTCCATGAATTATTTTTTACATAACACCATTCAATGCCGCATGAAGGACTTGTATTGGTCACATCACGCCAAGCTTGCATTTTGAAATTTAATACTTCTCCGCCGCTATAATAGCCATTAGCCAAATCTACGTTTCGCACGTAATTATAACTTCCTGAAGAATTTCCAACACCGGAATAAAATGTATTTTCTGCTATTCCTTTGTTCAAAAATTCAACTCGAGATCTCTGTGTATGAATCTCTGGACCATTAACGGAAGTCATATCGTATTCTATTTCAATGTCCGTAACTTGAATGATTGACCCTGAAGGAAGTGCAATCGATAGGATATCTCCACCAGCACTATTACAAGTGGGATCATAGGAAAGATCGTTGGTTGGAATATCACCACCGCTGTAGGTTCCTGAAATAGTTTGACAACAGAGTTGAGTGGAAAATACGGACAGATAAAGAAGACTTAAACAAAAGAGCAGTATTGATTTCATTTCCAAGGGTTTTGTCGCTGATTTTAGCTCAAGTTCTGCCTATTTGGATTTAATATCTTTTGAAATGAATATCTTGTATGGTTCAATCAGTTTTCGGTTGAAATCCAAAGAAATTCGGAGCATAATTGATTTATTTTATGATTATAAGCGAAGAAAAGCCTCCTGAACATCGCCATTTTCCAGCAAAATTGTACTGAATACAGCTTAGTTCCGGCTGATTCCTAATTGCCATTTTTGGCTGCCTATTAAATATGTTATTTTGTAGATTCAATTTTGAGTATTAAATGGGAACGCGAAGCATATATCTGACTTTTGGGTTGCTGCTTTATTGCAGTATGCTAGTTAATTCGCAAATTCATTGCATTAATTACACCATTGATAATGGGCTGCCGGAAGAAAGTATAAATTGTGCAACTGAGGATAAGAATGGTTACATGTGGTTTGGAGGCCAATCCGGTATTTATAGATTCGATGGAATTGAGTTTGTAAATTTTGGGGAAAAAGGAAGTGGAAATCGACCAAGAAACATTCGTGTATTATCGCTTGAAGTGGATGCCATGAATAACATTTGGGCAGGTAGCTTCGGCCAAGGAATTTTTAAATATAATAGTTCAAGGAATCATTGGACAAATTATGCTCTAATTCTTCAGGAGAATGGCGAAGAGAAGTTGCAAGAAGTAAATTCCATCCTTGTTTCGTCGAATGAAATCTGGTTCAATGCAAAAAATATTGGTCTCGGAAAAATAGAATTGGCTTCTGATACCATTCTAAACTTTTCTTTTGACCATCTGCCAAATATATCTAGTTGGAAAAACTTATCTCTTGATATGAAATTCTCGCCTCAAGATAGCAACCAAATATATTTAGCGGCGCAAGGCAATATTATTTCTTTTAATATTAATAATAAATCTTTTTCCAACTTAGGTTTAATTGAGACGACTAAAATTTTTGGGACTGACTTTCCGTATGCTCCTTCAAGTACAGTTATTACAAAAGCAGGAAGGATTTTTGCATCCGGTTGGATAGGTGGAGTGGTCGAATTCGATCCAAAAGAAAATAAATACATAAGTCGCAACCCAAAAGGATGGAAAGCTGAAAATATTTGGCGGGCGAAAATCTTTAAATCTGATTCTAAATATCTATGGGTTACATTTCGAATTAAGGGAATAGGGAAGTATGATTTTGAAAAAAATGAGTGGACGATTTATGAAGCTGAAGCATTCAATAGGAGTGGGCTTTTGAAAGGAGAATACAATTCCATTTATGAGTCCAAGAATAAGGAAATCTGGGTAATGACTAGCAAAGGCATCTCTCACGTTGTACCTAGTTTTCAATCATTCAAGTATTATGAGGGAGAAAAAAAGAATGCCAATTACTTTACCGGTGTAGTATACCATAAAGCTTCTAATCAATTCATTACAAGTTATTCAGGAAACTATGCCCCAATAAAGACATTTGATTCAAATTTTAATCTGCAAGACTCTTTTTTTACTAGTAGGAATAATTGGAGCTCTGTTCACAACCTAATGAGTTATGAAGACACAGTTTTTTGTGTATCTGATCGAATTCTAGAATTTAATTATTCCGCTTCAAAATTTGAATCAATTTCAATTCCTGGATTTTCAGACTACGTTGGCAATCATAATTTTATTGTCGAATCAGACCATTGGCTTTGGGTTATGTTGGGTAATCACCAATTGGTGCATTTTAATACTGAAAGCAAGGAGGTAAAAGCATTTGAAATTCCTCAATATCAAGGGATCGGTAAAGAAAAAGTCATCTATGGAAATATAGAATTAATCAATAATGAAATTTGGATTCCGGCGAATTCAGAATTAGTCATATTTGATATACGGTCGGAACGCTTTTCCCACTATAATTTGAAAGGTCAAAAATTCACTAAACTCAAATCTAATGAAATTGGTCAAACGACTGGGAATGCTATTCAACAAGTGATTCCAAAGCTAAAAGGAAAATGTTGGGTGACAACAAATACCAAAGGGATATTTTTAGTTGAAAGCAATAGTGAAGATAAAGAATTAACGGTCAAAAAGAATATTAACTTTGAGCAAATTCCGGCTTTAGTAGACCTTATTGAAATGATAGATGGGATCGATGAAGATTATTGGATTGCAACCAACAGCGGATTGGTTCATCTTGAAAAGAACCTAAATACATTTAGAGTTTATGGGCAAAGAGAGGGCTTGATCGATCCTACTTTGTCTCAAGGATTAACTCGGATTAATGATCACTTATTTGTCGGTATAACCAAAGGGTTTGCAAAAATTGATTTGAACACTTTACTCAAAGATGAAAGTCAGATCAATTTGTTCATTGATATCGCAAAGGTAGATACTTTCAATCTTCTGAATGGCAACTCAAGAAAATATACTTTTAAGCAAAACAATTTTTATTGCAAGGTTTCCGCTCCGTATTTCAGTAATCCAAGGAGGTTGACATATTCACATCGTTTGATTGGTCTGTCAAATGATTGGCAAGAAACAAATGCAGAAGAAAAACAATTTCGCTACGAAGAATTACCTCCAGGTTCCTACGAATTTGAAGTAAAGGCGAAGGTCGGATCAGAAGCGTGGAGCAGAGTAGAACGAATTAATTTTGATATATCGCCTCCTTGGTGGAATACCTGGTGGTTTAGAGTTTTGGCAATTTTGGCACTGCTTAGTTCTTTATTTACGATCTACAGAATTCGTTTACGCGCTAAAATGCGTCAAGTTGATATAGAGAAAAAAATGGCGCAACTTGTAAATCAATCACTTCGAGCTCAAATGAATCCTCATTTTGTATTCAATGCATTAAATAGTATCAAATCACTCATTCTACTTGATCGTAAAGACGAAGGAATTAATTATCTCACTCAATTTAGTAGAATGGTTCGAGAAATATTAGCCATATCCAAAGAGACATTTATTTCATTGGAAAGAGAATTAGAATTACTAGACTTGTATCTTGAAATGGAGTCCTTGAGATTTACAGAAAAGTTTAATTATAAATTTCAAATTGATTCCATGCTAAATACAAGGGAAGAAAAAATTCCTCCTTTACTTTTACAGCCTTATGTTGAAAATGCTATTTGGCATGGCTTATTACATAAGGAGGGCCCAGCCAACTTGCTTATATCTGTTGATAAACAAGAAAAATTTATTGAAATAATAATCGAAGATAATGGTGTCGGAAGAGCTTTGGCTTCTAGATCAAAGTCCGCTTTTAGTAAATATAAAACAGAGTCTAGAGGAACTGCAATCAACAAAGATCGAATAAATCTTCTCGGACTAGGAGCGGAGGTTAATATTATTGATTTAAAGGATCAAGAGCGTGCTATTGGAACTCGAGTAATCATAAAAATACCAAGTAATCAAGACAAAAATGATAAAGGCAATATTAATTGATGATGAACCTTTCTGTACTCAAGGATTGGAAATTGATCTCAAGAAAGTCTGTCCAGAAATTCAGGTCATTGCAACATGTAATTCTGCAAAAGAAGGTTTGAAAAAAATTAAGGAACTAGATCCTGATGTAGTGTTCTTAGATATAGAGATGCCCTGGATCAATGGATTTGAATTACTCGAATTAGCAGCTCCAGTTAATTTTCAAGTCATATTCGTTACTGCTTATGATCAATTTGCAATCAAAGCCTTCCGAACAAGCGCCATAGATTATTTGATGAAACCTGTAGACCGTACTTTGTTGAGAGAAGCCGTTGATCGCTTGTCCGTAAGACACAACTTAGCTAATTCTCAAACACCCAATATATCAGCTCTTATTGACTACATAAAGAATCCCTTGCGTACCAATCATAAGATTGCCTTACCTCACCACGACGGCGTAGACTTGGTCCATGTTAACAATATTATTTACTGCAAAGCAGATAATAATTACACTTCCATTTTTCTCACCAACGGACAAAAGAAATTGGTATCAAAAGTCTTAAAAGAAGTCGAATTTCAACTTCAAGATTATGACTTTATTAGAGTGCATCAAAGCTATTTAATCAATATGGAACACCTGATCAGCTTTCATAAAGCTGATGGCGGATTCGTAGAAATGCTTAACGGAGATAAATTAGGAGTAAGCCGAGCAAAAAAGAAGGAATTGATCGCAAGGATAAAATAAATTGATTTTTATGTAATTCGTGAAGCGGTTAGGAAACCGCTCATTCGGATTAATTGATGATTGGTTTATACCTGAGCAGAAGGTCCTCCGTCCTCTTGGCCCAAAAAAAGCGCTCACCTCTCGGTAAGCGCTTTATATTTTCCAATCAAAAGTCTACAGACCTCTGATCAATCTGTTTACATCATGCCGCCCATGCCGCCCATTCCTGGAGCACCACCATGAGCATGTCCACCTGCACCAGCTTCCTCTGGCTTGTCATTGATTACACATTCTGCCCACACTTCTTTCATCTGATAATCTGTTTGTCGTTAATGGACTTTTTGGAATTGAATTTTCAAAACCTCAATCTTTATTTGGTACATCATTTTCACCTATTGCCAAT
>CALFWO010000053.1 GCA_937928045.1 uncultured Saprospiraceae bacterium
ATCCCAGTAATACGTCACTGCAAAACCAGCACAGTAATCTGGACTCACCGGTACATTATCACGCATTGTAACTGTTGCTGTTCCACATGAGTCACTCGCTGTTCTAATTTCTTGGATCGGCAAAGTATCACATGTTACATCGGCTACTACTCCAGCTGGACTATCAAAGTATGGCGCAATAGTGTCAACGACTGAAATTATTTGAGTCGCGGAAGTATCGTTACCACATGAATCTGTTGCAGTCCACGTCCTCTCAATTGTATAGGAAGAAGGACAATTTGGGTCAGTAGGTGGATTGGTAACAATTGAAAGCACTGCATCAAATGTTATATTTCCGCAGGCATCGTTTGCTGATACTGTTGGTGCTGTCGGAATATGATTACACTGAACAGTAATGTCATCAGGAATATTATCCAAAACAGGATTAACAATGTCTTGAACAGTTATCAATTGCATTGCTATAGTTGTATTTCCACAATCATCCGAGGCCGTCCAAATACGATAATTTTCAAAAGTACCAGGACATAAAATATTTGCAACCGAATCTCGAACGGTTACAATAATAGGAATAGTGTCACAAGCATCTATTGCGGTTACCAAAGGAGGCGAAGGAAAGTCTGAACAAGCAACTGTAGTATCTGCAGGAACACCAACCAAAGATGGACCTGTTACATCAATAACAGTAATAACTTGAGTATCACGAACTATATTTCCACATTCATCGGAAGCAGTAAATATTCGATCAATAACATACCGGCCCACACAAATTTCATTTCTATTTTCATCTGATACTGATACGGCAATGGGATCATTATCACAAGCATCTGTTGCTGTCAAAAGTGGAGCTTCAGGAACTGAACTACAGTTAACAGTTGTATCATTTGGAATAGCAATTATTATTGGAGCAAAAGTATCTTGAACAGTAATAATTTGATCCTCAGTTTCAACATTTCCACAAGCATCAGTAGCAGTCCAAGTTCTTGTAAGAACAAAATTTTCTCCACATCTTCCATCTACAGTATTTTCTGAAAGAACGGCTGTAATGATAGCACCAGTACATGGGTCCGTAGCTGTAACAACAGGAGCATCAGGAATTCCAGAACAAATGATTAATGTATCATTCGGAACTTCATTAAAGACAGGTCCATTCAAAGTATTTATTACAACATCTTGTGAGATACTTACTGAATTTGAGCAATTGTCAGTAGCCGTCCATGTTCTACGAACAGTGTATGTTTGATCACAAATGTTTCCAATGATTGTCGAATCCAAAGTTATTGTCAAATCATTATCACAATTATCTGAGGCTACAACATCTGGCAAAGCTGGACGATCTGAGCAATCTCCATTTAAAGTAGGAGCTAAGACTGTTTCGAAACTTGGATCTGTAGTATCTTCTAAAGTAATTATCTGATCTACTTCAACTGAATTTCCACAATCATCAGTAGCTGTCCAAGTTCTAGTAATTTCTATTCCACATAAATCTGAAGAATCAATTGTCTCAGAAAATATAATATTCTCAATTCCTGCACAACTATCATCGAATACCAAAATGGTATCTGGTAAAGGGCTTCCACATTGAATAGTTGTATCGTTTGGCTCATTAACTGCAAACGGACTTCCATTATCTTCAAGAGTAATTTCTTGAGTAAAATAAGTGTAATTTCCACAGTCATCAAAAAATTCCCAATGTCTTAAAACCAATGCAGGTTGTGGACATTGTTGCTCGGCAATAAGAAATTCTATAGACTGTAAAGTAACATTTGAACCTGTCTGATTTCTTGCAAAGAAATTCCAAGTTCCATCCAATGGTCCAGATAATTGAGCAAAACAATCAACAAAACTAGTTGCACCAGTAATGCCAATCAATTCTCCACCAGCTGGTAAAAAATCTCCTGATCCTTCAGCGATAAAATTAGAATTTTCCCATCTGGAAATTGGTCTTGGTCCACAATGATAGAATGTCGGTGAGTAGGATTCAAGTGCAGCATCTCCATCATCACAATCACCTCCAGAACAATGATTTCCTACTAGAACAATTGCATCTCCACTTGGAGCTATCATTACAATTTCAGTATTACCTTTTCCTAAATCAGATAGAAATTCTAAAGAAATATTCTGAAAATCAGAAGCATTCAAAGAAGGATGGCCAGATACTGTAATCTGAGAAGATACCCCTGATGGACTTAAGCTTAATGCAGGTGAAATATTATAGACATCTGAATTGATTTCAACCTGTTCAAAGTTATAGTCAATATTACTAGAACAGTTATCTGAAGCAATAATATTAAAGGTGTCGGGTAAATTAGTACATTCAACTGTGATATTATTCGGAACATCTGTTAATACTGGTCCGGAATCATCTACTATCTGAATTACTTGAACTGCCGTGTTAAAGTTATCACATTCATCTGTAACTGTCCATGTTCTGGTCAATGTATATCTCCCTGGACAAATACTATCAGAAACAACTTCATCCAAATCTACAGTTGACATAGTACAATTATCAAATCCGAGTACCGTAAATGGACTTGGAATAAATTCACATTGTACAATTGTATCATTAGGAACTCCAAAAATAATTGGAGCAACGGTATCCACTACTGTTATCCTTTGATCATCTGAAGTTTGATTTCCACAAACATCAGTTGCGGTCCATGTTCTTACTAAATCATAGTTACCTGCACAATCAAAATTTTCAATTGTCTCGGCCAAAACAACATTTACCTCTCCATAACAATTGTCAGGAGATGTTACAAGAATAGGGTCAGGAACATCATCACAATTCACAGCGGTATCAGCAGGCACATTTAACAGCACAGGAGAACCTGGAGCAGTAACTTCGATAATTTGAACCATTGAGGTTTGATTACCACAAATATCAGAAGATGTCCATGTTCTTGTAATCGTATAAACTCCAGTACATATATCACCAACTATATTTTCATCTAAAAAGACAGCAAGCGTATCAAAACAATTATCTATACCTAAAACCTCTGGAACATCTGGTATACCATCACAAGTAATGGAAACATCAAATTGCTCGGGTGTAAGTACTGGCCCCACTGTATCAATAACAGAAATAGTTTGAACAACTGAACTTTGATTTCCACAATTATCAAAAGCAGTCCATGTTCTAAATAGTTGATAGTTGTTATCACTGCATCCACCACTATTGGTTTGGGTAGAAGTTTCTGTTAAAATCAGATTAATGTCTGCGACACAAGGATGAAATACATCTGGTGTATCTACAGGTATTGGTCCAACATCACAGAGAACTGTAGTATCTGCTTGAAGATTCGAAAATATCGGTCCACCTGAACAAACGAAAAATTTCAAACAAATTGATTGCTGAAGTCCAAAAGCGTTTTCAACAATCAAAGTAACTTGATCTTCTCCTGAATAATTACCTGCTGCAGTATAGTTAAAACAAAGGTCAGAAGTTTGACTGACCGAACCTGTATTTGGTCCGGGAATTATCTGAGTTATGTAATGTTCAAATGAGCATGATTCAGCTTCAATACAATGATTAATAGTCGTTCTTTCACATAAGGTATCAACAAAGTATGTCGTTACAGGCAAATCAGTCTCAGGATCGATAACATCAACCTTATCCTTAAACGATGTCAGATAACCATGCGTTCCTGTTGCACCAGCATTCCCGATTAACAAACCTGCATGATAATAATCATCAGATTCAATAGTGTTATAGTTTTGTAAATCTGTATTTCTAAAATAGACAGTTGAATATCCAGGTAATCCGGGAACTGCTTCAGCGGTTTGATAAGTTGTATAAGCGTTACCATTAAGTGTTAAAGAAGCTAATCCAGAATTAGGAATTACAACATATGCGGAATGATCATCCACATTATTAAATTTAGGAAACTCTGTATAGGTATCACCACGACAATTTCCAACTGGTGCCAACAACGCCATACCTACTTCCGAATTATTTGGAGCGATACCAGAAATATGATAAACATAAGCGGACTTACTTGTATTAATGAATGTAGGATCTCCGGCAGTTCCTAAAATATCATATTCAAAATATTGTCCAGGTCCGAGATTAGCAACGGGAGTTGCTCCTCCATTAATATACACTTCAGTATCGTTTTCTAATGCAACAACAATTGCATAATGTTGTCTAGCATCACCTTGGGATTTTAAAACAACATAGTCGGTACCAGTCAAACAAGTAGGAACAAGCTGATCAATACCACCATCACGACCGCCGACTCCACAAACATTGTTGTGTTGGGAACCACTTAAGACGGCAATAGGTAAATCAGAGGTAATCAAGGTACCAGTAACAGAAAGGTTATTGCCCTCTTCCCTTACCATATAAGTTTCTCCAGCGTCAAGTGTGACTGAATGATTTAGTCCTGCAATTCCCATCATCGGGGTAACAAATTCAAAATCGACTACTGTTCCGTCTTCTATTGCCATTACAGAAACAAAGTGTCCTTCCGTTGGATTATTCGGAGGATTACAAACTTTAGTTTGCGACCCTGCTCTAAAAGCAGTTCCGAGTGCTTGTTCTCCTTTTATAGTTACTAAGACCTTATTGTACCTGGCATTAATACGATAATAAACTTGAAGGAATCGATCTGATTCAATTATCCAACCTCGATTAGCTTCAACAGTTGCGTTATTTGGAGTTTGTAATTGATTAATATTAGTATTAATAGTTGTAGGTGTTCCATTAACTACGGTATAAGTGTTATCAAATGAACCGTCTGCTGAGTAAACTCTAACATTTGCTGATGGAAATGGCGTTGTCATTACCAAATCAGAAGGATCATTATATGAACTAGAATTCGTTTGTAAAACAGGAGGAAGATAGTAATACAAAATAGTATCACAAGTTGTAGATGTTCCTCCAGAAACACAAGGACAGTCCGGATCTTCTCCATCAATTAATCCGTCATCATCATCATCTATTCCATTCGAACAACATTCACATTTAGAAACAATAGTTTGAGATACAGAAGAAACATTTCCACAATTATCCGAAGCCGTCCAGGTCCTTGTGATTACAAAATTCATATCAGTACAACTATTATTGTTAGTTTGAGTAGACACACTATCCATTACTAAAATAATATCTGATCCACAATCATCTGTAACCTCAATTCCGTTCCCTAAAGTCGGAGCAGCAGGTAAATCATCACAATATAAAGTCATGTCCTGCGGAACATCCGTAAATTCTGGTGGAACCGTATCTCGCACAGTTATCTCTTGTTCTATTTGATTAACATTACCACAATCATCTGTTGCTGTCCATGTCCGAATCAATCGATAATTACATTCAGCTCCGGTTGAATCTTGTACGTAAGAATAATTAATATTATTTGAACAATTATCTTCTAATATTATAGTTGGAGGAAGCGGAACATTCGCACAAGTCACAAGCGTATCAACTGGAGCCCAAACCATGGTATCACCATTCTCAACATTTAATTCTTGTCCAATAACCATCCAAGCTAGAGTATCGGCGTTTGTTACTCCATCAAATGAGCTCCATTCTTGAAATTGAACTTCAAATCCATTTGGATTCACATTTCGAATTCTCACTTCTCCTGGGTCCCAATTATTTCTAATACTAGCAGGGCCGGCAACAACTATCGGGTTCTGATAAGAACGGTCAAAACTAATTAAATCCCAATCGTTTCGATTTGAGGTGGTGATAATATTTCTGCTTATTTCACCAGTTAGTTCTCCAGCATCATTCGTCATATCTCCTTCTCGACTCATGAAGTAGCCTATCGATTCATTCGCATGACCTCCAGAAGGATTTACTTCTTGTCCTATTGAATTCCATCCCCATATATTCGCAATATCTGCAGATCTCATAGTGAAAGGGTCTGCACTATTATATGTTTGGTATTTTCCTATTATACATTGAGGTTCATTATAGCTAGCTCCGTAATTAACCCAATTCCAACCATTACCAAAACTTTCAGAAGTCAAATCAACTATGAATCTATTTTCTGATCCATCATTGTAGGTACCTTCTTGTAGAGCGATCCAATGAACTGTTTCGGAAGCATGCGCAGCAGTTCCAACTTCCTCTTGTAATCTCATCTGAAAAGAATTCGAGGATACACTTCTAACACGAACAGTAACCGGGGTAGCTTCATTGGTTGTAACTACTTGTGGAAGGACAACAGGACTGGATGAAAAATTTTCGTTAAAATTAATTGTAGTCCAAGCTTCTGTTACAGTAGCTGATCCACGATCCAAAACATTTCCATTACTTTGGTTGAAATTTTGAGTAACACCATTTCCAGATCCCGAAGCTGCATTAGGCGATAAATAAGAACCAGGTATTGGTCTTTCTAAAGTACCGTCTGGTAATTCCCATCCAACCGCAAGATTATCACCACCACCACCTTCTTTCATTAAGGCTTCGATATAATACTCCTGGCCCTGAACCAGGCTGTAAGTACCTGATTCTTGGCTTGGAAATTTATCCCATTCAAGTGAAGCAGTCCAAGATGGTACGCTAGCTATAAGCACCTTATTGGCTTCAGTTTCATCTGTTGACAAATACAATTCTGAATTGTCATCACTTGATATCCAAAAAGTATAGTCACCAGTTTGAGGCGCGCATATCGTCCCGCTAACTCTTAGTCCATAACTGTTATCAACATTAGTAGGTGACTGGAAAATATTTAATAACGAAGTAGAATTAGGTGCTGTTCCTAGTGGAATACTAGCAACATTATTTCCGGAAATTCCATCCCATTTTTCCATTAAAATATTACCTGCGGCCGAACAATCTTCTGAAGCTGTGATTTCAGATCCCCATATAACAGGAGCCTCTTCATCTACAACAGTTATCACTTGCGTATAAGTAGAATCATTTCCACATCCATCAGTTAATGTCCAAGATCTGATTATCTCATATTCACTTGCACAATCTCCAGGAATTGTATCAATACTATAACTGACATCAATATCATTCGAACAGTTATCAGATACACCACCATACTGAACATTTGATCCACAAGGAGCACAAACTGATCCTCCACAATCTATCCCTGTTTCATCTCCATTTTGAATGCCATCTGTACAAGTCGATGATCGGCTAGAACTTGAACCACTATAATGAGTTGCTGCATTTCTATTAATAATGAAATTAACTCCAGGACGTTTTGGATCTTCTTGTTTAACTCCAGAACCATTTCCTGAACCCGCATTTGATAAAATGTCTCCACGACCTGTTCCTCCAGGAGTTGTAAAGGGAGTGGAACATCCCTGAATTAAAAGATCATCTACAAAGAATTGATCGTTATCTGCATTACCTGTACTCCTCAATTGGAAACCTACAGTATTTACTAATACTCCAACAGGTAGAGAAACGGTTTCATATTCTCTAATGCCATTTTCAAAATCTGTTCCCCTTGTCCATGTACTTATACTTAAATAAGCGCCACCTCCAATATTATATTCTAAAATTAGAGATTCTCCTACTTCAACACCGTTTGTTACAAAGCTAAAGACAAAGTTAGCTGAAGCATAAGATGATAAATTAAAAGGATCTGAATAAATTCGTGATGAGCCCGAATCATCTCTTAATCGAATAGAATAATTTCCAGAATTAGACCTTTCATTTCTTGCAACACAATCAGTCCCTCCATCATTCCAGTTACCAAATCCTCCTGCAGGCGTTTCAAAATCTTCATAATCCACAATAGTACCACCGGTACAAAAATTAATATTTCCTGGCCCTATATCGCAAACTTCAATTACGACATCATCAATATAATATTGGTCATCATTTCCACTTCCATCCGCCCTTAATCTAATTACAACATCGTTGTCAATTATTGCGGCAGGAAAAGTATGATTTACAAATACTCGATTGTTATTTGTGAAATCCGTACCTGCTACCCAAGTCTGAGCTGAAGTATAGCTAGAACCTCCATTCGTGGAATATTCAAGAATTAAATCTTCTCCATTCTCATTTCCAATTGGTAAAAAGTTGAACGAAATATTCACTTGATCATACGGCGAATAATCAGTAACATCCGTATAAATTGAAGAAGCTTGTCCTGTATTATCCCTCAATCTCATGCTGTAGGAGCCCGTATTTTCATTAGAAGCAATTCTTGCTGCATCTCCACCTCCATCTATCCAGATTCCTAAACCGGTAAATTCAAAACCAACATTACTGGTTGTAAAACAAGTAGGACAAGCTGGGCAATTTGATCCTCCACAATCCACTCCTGTTTCATCTCCATTTTGAATACCATCTGAACAGGTAATACAAACTGGGCATCCTGGTCCTCCACAATCAATTCCTGTTTCTAAACCATTCTGAATTCCATCACTACATGTGGAAGAAGCGCTAGCATTCATACAGAATTGTGTACCTTCCGATGAATCAAATACAGCACCAGACGCCAAAATTGTTCCGGCCCCATCAGTTACTGAATAAGATCCATTTCCATAACCACAGCATAGTCCATCATTTGCTGTGTCATATATAACGAAGTAATAACAACCATCAATTAAACATTCATCAACACTGATTATATCTCCAGGAGAGCTTGCACCATAAGTACCTCCCGAGAATAAAGGTGTTCCTAATTCATCTAAAATTTCCCAACTTGTCTCTTGCGGATAATCATCCAATGTTATTGAAACATTGATATCGGTACAAGGTACACAAGCAGGACAATTAGGTCCACCACAGTCAATACCAGTTTCTAATCCATTTTGAATTCCGTCATTACAAGATGAGAAAGATGCAATTGAAATTGGGTCGACCAAAGTAAAAGTTTCATCACAATTATAAGTAACATCCGCTGGTAAATTATCTAATGTAGGTGGCTCGAAATCCCCTACTGCAACCCTTTGGGTTTCCGTTGTAACATTTCCGCAAGCGTCTGTAGCAGTCCATGTTCTTAGTAATAAGAATTCATTTTCACAAGTCCCATCAATTCTTTGTTCATTCACTTGTAAACTTACTGAAGGATCACAGTTATCCGTTACACTTGGAACTATGTTGGTATTTATTAATGTAACCATTGAAACATTATCAATTAGGTTACCAGTATTTAGATCCGAACCAGCACCTTGCACTGCATTAAATGCAAACACTGAATTCAACTGACCAACGGGTACTGTATAATTGACTGAGTGTGTTGTCCACCCACTACTTGTTGTAGCTGTAAATGCTCCCAAGGATGTTAATGCCCCTGTATTTGGGCCTGCAAAAACTTCAACAATGTCATTATTTGTATTTCCCGAAGAATTTCTTTTTCTATGAGAGAAACTAACTTGAATAATTGTTGTTGGAATAGAACAAAATTCTTGATATAAATATCCTGTTGTATTTGCATTTACTTCTACATAGGTTGTTCCCGAAACTGCATTAACTCCTTCAAAACCACTTTCAAACAATTCAATTTGACTCGCGGCCGCAGTTGTTTGCCATCCCACTACTTCATTTTGATTTAATACGGCGGTATTGGAAAATGCAGTATGATCCTCAAAATCTCCATTTTCAAATACTTGCAAACAAGGAACGCATCCAATATTAACATCTGCAGGAACTCCAGTAATAATTGGACCAGTCTGATCTACCCTTAAAAGCGTTTGAACAACAGTAGTATCGTTTCCACAATTATCCGTTAAAGTTATTGTTCGATCAATTTTACAAATTCCACAATTTACGGCAGAAGGTATTGCACAAGAAGCGTTGCCACTTGTGCTAATTCTGGTTACAGCATTTCCATTTTCATCCTTCCATTCTAAAGTCACTTGATTCACCCCTGCTATGGTATTGGTGAAAAAATAGGAATCACCGGGAGGAGCTAGAAATCCACCTGATTGAGCGGAACCTTGAAGCGTCCAAGAAACATAAACATCAAAACTATTGGGGTTAGAAACATTCCATCTTCTATTAACAGCTGGATCATCTGTACAGCTGGCAATTAATGCTAAGTTGGATACAACTGACGGATAGTCAATATTTGGATCTGCAATATCTGCAATGTAATTTATGGTACTACCCGTTTGAGAATAATTAGGATAATAATCGTCGCATGAGCTATCAGTAGAAGAAATGTCTACATTGGTATCGCAATCATCATTTCCTTCAATTCCAGAAAGCGATGGAACCGAAGCATCACAATCGAAGGTAATTAATGGTTCAAAAGTTGTAATCTCAGGATGTTGAGAATCTACGAATTCAATAGTTTGAACATGCGTGACCGTATTATTACAGTCATCGATTCCAACCCAAGTTCTTTCAATAATATAATTATCTAAACAACCATTAGGATGTGGACTAGTATCTTCGGTCAAAGAAACCAAAGGCAATGCATCGCAATTATCCGTAGCTGAAATTGTAGGCGCTAATGGAGCTCTATCTCCGCATTCCAATATTAGATTATTTGGATAATCAGAAAGTATTGGTGCGACGTTATCAATAAAATATATATTTTTTACAACAGTGCTAGTATTGCCACATGTATCTACAGCAGTCCAAGTCCAACGAATTTCATAATCAGGTCCACATGATCCTGGAATAATGTCTTCTTGGAAAGTTAAAATAGGTGATGGATCACAGTTATCCAATACTGAAGCTGTTGGAACCGACGGAGCACTATCTGTGCAAGTTAGATTTAACGTCGCATTGTCTACAGTAATAATTGGAGCGATATTATCCTGAACATTTAATGTAGTATTCACAACTCCTTGACATCCATTATTAATTGCTGTTAATTCAATATCTCGCACGCCACAACCATTATACAAAACCACATGAGGTCCAATACCAGATGCTGTTTGAGGAACAGATCCAGCTCCAAAATGCCAAGTATATGTTGCATCTGGTCCTAAATCTTCTGCTGTAAAAGTTGCAACATCTCCTGGACAAATTGTTCCTGGAGCAAAAATTACAGGATTAGGAGTTTCATAAGATGCAGTAAAGATTAAAGTGTCTCTAGAACAGGCGCCGAAATTTTGATCTTCCATCATTACGAAATAGAAGCCAGGAGAATTTACAAAGAAGGTACTGTCCGAGGTAGGTCCCACTCCTTGCCACCAATATTGATAATCTCCTCCTGTTTGGTTTGGTCTAGCGGTAAATAAAATACCAGGACTTGTTGGACAGTATCCGTTGAAGAAATCAATGTTTGTTATTTCTAATTCGGGATTAATTGTAACTGTAACTGTATCACAAATAATATCACCTGTACTAGGACAGATGGCATTATCAACTTCACCACATACTTCATATTGAATTGTTGAAGGAGAAGAAGGCAAAGGAGTAAAATTAGTAGTCGAGCAACCCGAAGTACAATCCAATAATGCATTGTACGCACCACTTCCAGAAGTAATGTCATTCCATACGACTGTAGATTCAACCAAGTTTGTTACAGAAATTGGAGTTGTACAATCCAATATTGAGTTTACATCTTCAGCCACAACATTACTTGGGACAGAAGATATACTATAAGTATTTGAAAAATTTCCAGGTCTACAAAAGGTAACAGTAAATGGGCCGGGATCAGTTGTGCAGTATGGAGTTCCCAAGGCTGTAGGATTTGCACAATTGATTTGATAGAAGTTTGAACCTGAAGGGATCAATCCTGTGTTGATATCAAATATGAATCCCTGACTCGTCGGAGCCAAGGTTACTTCAAATTCAACACAACGAGGTGTAGTAATTCCTGCTGTGATTCCACAACAAAAACTATCTCGCACAATCGAGGGCGAGATATAAACTCCGGCTTCATCTCCAGATAAATCTGCAGTGTAAAAGGGAGTGGACGAGTCACAATCTCCTGATTGCCCTTTAGCTAAAAAGGGAATCAAAAAGAATAGTGAAATTCCCAAGAGGGAATTAATTAATTTTCTTGACATAAGCTTCTCCAAATAGTCGTTAAGAGAGCACTTGAATTTGGATAGCCGTGGGGGGTTACCAATTTCCTGCGCTTTCTAAGCGCCAACCAATTGAAATGTCAGCCTATTTACTAGATTGGTTGGCCCAAATTGTTACCAATTGGATTTAGAGCAATCTTTATGCCCATAATGTGAAAATCAGGTAGAATAAGGATTATAAAAAAAAATAATATGATTGTAAAAAACGAAACCTTTTGCAACAGACTGAATGGCAATAAATTACAGCTGATATTCCAAAATTATACCAAATATAGAATTTGAAGTTTTTTTCAAAAAAAAATTAAAAATTCTATTGAAAAAAGAATTTGGCATGATTCATCACAAATTAGGCAAAAAAGAAGAGCTTGAAATTGGTATGTCACTAAAGACTGAAAAACCAGAATATTCTACTATCTCAACACCAAAAAACGTATATAAAAGACCTTATCATCATTCGAAATTCGGCCAAAATACCAACCATTTAACAAATTATTTACAGATATTTTCATCTGCTTATTTCTAAGCTTTAGATCAAAATCTTCTACAATTTGATAACCATCAGCATTAAAAATTTCAATGTTCGCATTTAACCAACCCTCAAGATTGGTCTCAATTATAAGCACATCTTCTGCTGGATTTGGATAAACATTGTTTGCAAAAAAGTCATGAAAATTCACACCAGAGGTCATACAATTAACCACTTCGATTGTTATCAAATTTGAATTAACCACCGTTGAACTCGCACAAAAGGCGTCAGAATTTAGCTGAGCTAAAACTCCGTAAGATTGTAATTCTGAAAATGAAGTTTCCCATTCTAATTCACCAGTTGATTCGATAAAGCTACCATTCACAAACCAGTCAATTATGGGATTATCGCCTTCATTTTGCACCGAAGCAGAAAAGAGCACCAAACTATCCTGACATATTGAATCTGTACCAAAGCTGATATCTATTTCTGGGTCTACAAGCGAATTAAATTCTAATGTGTACACTTCTGATGATACTTCTGCATTTTCCACACAATTCAAATCGCTTGTCAAAAATAGCTGAACGGTATCTCCATTTTGTCCCAGTCCACTATCGATACTGAATGTCGTAGTATCATTAGCTACAACTTCGCCATTGATTTGCCAAATTAATTCTGGCTGATTACCTGCATTAGTTAAAACGGCTGTCATAATTACTTCTTCTAAATCGCAGTACTTCTCTTGATCAAATTCAATTGAAGCCAATGCAACGACCTCATTTAATTCTTCAAAAATTAGAGATGATGATGTCAATTGTTGATCAACATTACAATAATCATTTGAGATAACTTCAAAAGTCAATTCATCTTGATTCTCCGCTATAAAGTCAAATGTTGTAGAAATTTCATTTTGTACCGTTCCATTTAAAATCCAAGAAAACGCTGGAAAATATCCAACATCAATCATAATAGCTTTTACACTTTTCATTCCTTGACCTTCACAGAACTGAGTGTCAGTAATTAATTCAATTTCAGGAATAATAGCAGTTCTGACTTCGATAGAAACTTCTTGAGAAGTTATAGTTCCATCGGTAGTCTCCAGTTCACAAAAATAGACTCCTTGATCATTTGGTGTCAAAGAATCTATTGTAAGCCTCTGAGAATTGGCACCAGTTATACTAACTCCATTGAAAAACCATTGATAATTCAATGGTACTGGACCATAAGTTTCGATATAAAGTGTTAACGAATCATTTTGACAATATTCTCCTCCAGGATGGAGATTAACAATACCTGTGGACGAATTAGGATCGAATTCAAATGAACCTAAGTCAATATTACCAACTACTCTATTTCTCCCATCTAGATCGAAACTATCAGGAATATTGCTATCTAAAATCCCGATATTCAAGGCAGGAGAACCGTCTTGTAATCTAAAGTCACCCAAGAATGGATTTTTGAAATTAGGATCTTGATTAAAGATAATTCCAGGGCCGCAGGTCAGCGTAGAATTTGGCTGAGTATTTAACAGATCGCAATCATCAAAAGGAATTATTGAATATTGTATTGTTGGTTCTGCATGTCCATTTTGAAAAACGAGTCCAAAACCAGAAGTCGCAATATTTTCCCAGAAGATACAATTTGAAACAAAAGTTTGAACTGTTCCAGAAGTATCTGACGCTTGATTATAAACACATGGACCAACTCTAGCAAAGTTTGTTGTGAATGTACAATTCAATATTTTTGGATTCGAATTTCCGTTTTGTCCACCATAGTTATAAATACTTGCTCCAGAGTCCGCTTCGTTGCCTGTAAAAAGACAGTTTGTTATAATAGGTGATGATTGTCCAGTCTTTCCGAAGTTGTACATCCCTGCACCATACATGGTTGTTTTATTATCTTTAAATCGACACTTGTCAAAAATTGGAAGGCATGTGCCACCATTGCTGCCACTATTGAAGAATGCTGCACCTGATTGAATAGAGTAATTGCTGTCAAAATCACAATTCTTATAGGTGGAGTTAGAAGTTCCATTGCTACCATTTGCAAAGATGGCTCCTCCGCCACTTTTCGCTCTGTTTTTAAGGAACAAACAGTTTTCATAATGATCATTGGCTAAGCCCTGATTACTCCCATCTAAGTACAAAGCTCCACCGCTATTGGATTCGTTGCCCTTGAATAAGCAATCAATAAAATTTGAAGTACTTGAACCATCGGATGTAAAACAAGTAATGGCCCCTCCTTTATTATGTCCTTTATTGTATTGAAAAATTGTAGAAGAAAAGTCAATATTTGCTTGACCATTTGAACTTAATGTATAAATGGCTCCTCCTTCATATGACAGATTCTCGGAAAATTTACAGCTCAATATATTGCCTATTATACTTCCATCAAATGAGGAATAAGCAAAAATACCTCCTCCCTTCTGTTCAGCATAGTTTCCTTCAAATTCACAATTTTTTAGTTCAAATTCGCAGGCACCAGAGAATCCACCATAAAAGTGTATTGCACCACCATTCGTTGAAGATCGATTGTTTAAGAATTTACAATTCCTAATAATCAAATCAGCTTGGCTATTTGCTCCATTTCCTCGTACATGAATTCCACCACCAGAACGTTTAGGTCCCAATGAATCTCCATCACCATTTGCCTGACCATTTATAATAGTGAATCCGTCTATAATATTTTGCTCATCTGGAAATTCAAATGTTAGTATGGAAAAGGAGTTATCCAAATGAGATTCAAGGGATCCAATATTTCCATTTAAAATAGTTGGATTGCTTGAAATATTTCTCTGTGTCAATGAAGTTTCTGTTCCATTAAATCCTCCGTACAAACTGACCCCGATAGGAACAGCAAATGAAATTTCTCTTTGTTCCTCTGTACAATCAGAGCATTCTGTCGGAAAATATTCTCCTTTTTTTACCCATATATCATCCCCTGCATCTGCCAAAGCAATAGCTGATTGTAAACTGCCCAAAGCATCAGTCCAACTATTCCCGGTTCCTTGTTCACCTTGTGAAACATAAATTGTAGTCCCATGGACGTTGATGGAAAAAAATAAGAAAGGGCATAATATTAATGCCGCAATTGTTCTGTTCATGGTTCTTTTAACTACTAATTTCGTACCAGCTTACCGAAACTAAATATGGTATGACGCTTCAGCGATGACATAAAAAAAGGGAAAAAATTCACTAGAATTTTTTCCCTTAAAAATCATTTTAATACTTAATGCATTAAAGTCACATTTCCTTGTTGATAGTAATCTTGACCATCACATCTGACTCTTAAATAATATCCGTAAACATCATTGCATAGTTGTTTTCCTTTGAAAGTCCCATCCCATCCTTCATCGATAGAATTAGATTCAAATACTTTTTCTCCCCATCTATCATAAACTGTAAAGAAAACTTCCTCTACAAATGTTCCTCTCAAATAGAGAATGTCATTCATTCCATCTCCATTAGGAGTAAAAAGATTTGGGAAAAATATATTGTCAGCACTACAATTAGGATTTACTACAGTAACGGTAACACTTCTAGTTGTTGAACACCCAGTATCCGGGTCTTCAAAAATGAAAGTGTATGTGATATTCCCAAGTTCATCAGGAATGGCTGAATATAAACCATCTTGGTTAATGACATCTTCGCCTTCCGTTATTATAAGGTTTCCGCTATTTAAAATATCAAAGTTAAATTCATCGCCTAGAATTACTTCGATTGGATCCGCAACCACATCCGCCACATCTACTCCAAGTTCTGGATCAAAATTATAAACAGAGGCCATAGAAGAAGTCGAAAATTCACAATAGTCATTTGAAAGCGTAGCGGTGATCATATCACCATCATTTGCATTTGAATAAGTAACCATCGCTGGATCAGAAGAATTATTAAAAATGATTTCCGTATTTTCTGATGACCAAACTATATTATTTACTTCACCACTTAGTCCGCTCAACAGGACCTCAGCTTGACCTGGCTCATCTTCACATAGATCAGCCAAATTAAATGGATCAGCAAGAATCTGATTATTTTCAACAAAAACAGTATCCGTACTGGTACAATTAAATGAATTTGTCGCTTCAACAATGTAAAACTGAGCTCCTGTATTTGGCATTCCAGACTGAACCTCAATATTATCTCCCATTCCTATAACTGCACCACTTGCATCATACCAAGTCAAATCGGAACCATTTGCTCCAACTGCATTTAATGTTACCATGGTATCAGCACATACGATTTGATCTGTGCCTTCTACATCATTTTCAAGAGCTTCTAATACAGTAACTGGATAAATGATTTCATCAACACAAGGAATCTCTGGATCAAATGTGATAATTACGTCATAAGAACCAGGATTTGAATAAGTATGGACAACATCATTTCCTGAAACTATTGGTGAACCATCTCCAAAATCCCACATGGCTCCAGGATAAATATTAGGTATCGTCAAATTCACAGTATAATCTTGGCAGTCGTAAGAGGCTTGAGGTTGAGCTGGTTGAATATTTGGGTCTGCTACTCCAACCATAAAGCTTAATATTTCAGAACAGCCAATACTATTTGTAACCTCCACTGAAACTTGGTTAGCACCTTGTACACCAGATACAAAAACTGGGTTTGCCGTTCCATCACCTGAGGCAATTAAATTATCAGGCATCCAGTCATAAGTATAATCCGGATTTGGATTTGAGATTAATCCGTCTAACGGAGCAGGTTCATTTGCACAAGCGACCAAAGCTAAGGTTGTATCGGTTTGAACATTTAAAGGTTCCCCGGAGGCCATAAAAGAACTTTCATCGGTACATCCTTCGTTTGAACTAGCAACAACCGTATATTCCGAAGGATCCACACCCACTGGTAATACTACTGTTGGTCCCGTACCTATTAAAACGCCATTCTGGTCAAACCATTCATACGAATCTGCACCTTGTACTGATGCATTAAATTCAATTTCCGATTCACAAGCTATAGTGTCTGTAGGATATGTTCCAGATCCTAAAGCTCCAATTGGTTCCAAGTTATATGTTTGAGTTGTAGAACAACCTACGGCATCCGTTATCACCAAAGTAGTTATACCTCCTGTTAAATCTGGAGAAGTCTCGTTTCCTACAACATTATTCCAAGTATAGACATAAGGTTCGGTTCCTCCTGATCCTTGAACTGTAATTGATCCATCTACAGAATTTTCACATGTAGGTTGGATTTCTGTTAAAGTTTGTATCGTTATTGGCATTCCATCTTCATCAACTGGAATAGTAGCGGTAATCGAACAACCTAGCGCATCTGTAATAGTCACATCGTAACTACCTGCGGAAAGTCCATTTTGATTCATGTCTGAAGGATTTCCGGAAACATTGTCTCCCCAGTTGTATTGATAACCCCCGTTACCTCCCATAATATCTACAACTTCAATGCTTCCTAGTCCATCACAATCTTGAGGAAACGACGCAAAGTCAGCGTCTATTTGAGAAGGCTGAGTAAGATCGAAACAATCTCCACCAACGATATCGCCGGTTGCATTGTCAGTAGCAGTCATGCAATAACTTCCCGCGGTAAGCTCTCCATTATTTACTGGAAGGCCAGTAGCCATATCTATTATTTCAATGGTTACATCTGCATTGGCTGGAGTTAGAGTGAAATCAACTGTTCCATTCATACTTCCGATACAGTCCAAAGTAGGATCACCAATAACTGAAACGGTAACTCCGTTATTGTTGGTCAATACAAAATTTACAACAACTACACATCCTGTGATTCCTAAATCAGTTACAGTTACGGAATAAGTACCAGCCGGTAAATCATCTCTAGTTTCTGGACCTGGACCATCTGGCCATTCATAACTGTATGCTAAACTTCCATTCGTTACATTAATGGTTACTGAGCCATCTGCGTTTCCAGAAGTTGGTTGGCTGTTGATAGTTGCCGATGCTTGAAGCACAGTAAATTCATCAATTGTTACTTCGATTATGTTTATACACCCATTAGCTGGATCTGTAACCGTTACCAAATGTTGACCGGCAGTCAACATAGTAGGATTGTTTCCTACTTCACCATTATCCCAAGCATAAAGCAGTGTCAGATCAGAAAGAACAGCAGTACCATTGTCCTGATTACAAGAAGCCGGGGTTGTAGATAAAATTGTAGGCTGTGGTCCGTCAGAATTTCCTACTGAAAAGACTTCAACTATATTACAATCTGGATCTGTAACATCAGAAATCGTTACTGAATATGTACCAGCCTCAAGATTATTAGCTGAGAACGTATTGCTTACTGCTGGATCCCAATCAAAATCATATCCTGCAGGACCGCCTACTAGATTTACGCTTGCTATTCCATCAGCATTGTCACAAGTTGACTCAATTACCACTACGCTTTCAATTATTGGCGCAACACATGGTGGTTCAGGTGTACAATCTTCCTTTACCTCAAAAGAGAATTTATCATCACAACCTTCTGCATCAGTAATTACAACTCCATATGTACCAGGAGCAAGATTCTGTATATCTTCAGTATTCTGAGCAGGATTAGTGTTCCAAGAGAAAGTAAACGGTGGATCACCGCCGTCAACGGTAATATCTATTGCTCCATTTTCTAGTCCACAGTCAGTATTAGTTATGATGAAAGAAGTAACTACTGGCTTAAGTAAACAAGGAATATCGCAATCTTCTTCAATGATAAAAGGTCCTATTTCTTGAGAGCAATCATTAGCATCGGTGAGTGTAAGTGTATATGACCCAGGTGCTAAATTCATTAAATCTTCTGTATCATATCCACCTGTCCATTCGAAGGTATGTGGTAAAGCCACATTTGAAATAGAAAGAAAAATTGAACCATTTTCTAAACCGCAATCTGATTCATTAACGGAGGAATCTGTCAAAACTGGTCCATCATCACATGGTCCGGTGGTAGGATTACAATCACTATCTACAACATAAGGACCAAACTTCTGAAAACAATTGTTCGCGTCGGTTACAACTACAGTGTAAGATCCGTCAGAAACGTTTTCCAAATTTTGATTTGTACTATTATCTGCCCACTCGTATTCATATGGAGGTGTTCCTCCTTCGACTGAAAACAGGACTGAACCATCTTCTTCATTACAGTTTTCATCTATTATCTCAACCGAAACTAGAGACATAAGTGATGGTTCATTGACTTCAATAGAAGCAGTGGCAGTTGCACCTGCATCGTCAGTAACTGTTACTGAATAGGTGCCAGCGTACAAATAATCGATTACTGGATTATCCTGTCCAGTATTCCAAAGGATATCATAAGGAGGTAAACCTCCATCGATCATAACAGAGGCAATTCCTTGCGGCTCTCCATTACAACGAACATCATGTTTCTCGACAGAAATATTTAATGTAAAATCGTTCTTAGAATTTTCAATTCCATTGTTTGCAGAAACATTGGTCAATACAAATAAAAGAAAGGCAGGAAACAAAAGGAGCTTGTATATTGCTTTATTTATCATTGCGTATTAGTTGTAATCTTTATAAAGTTTTAGTGACTAGTCTTAAAATTTCTGTGGTTCATCAGGGCAAACAAATTTTGAAGTTGTCACCCTTATAATTTCTAGTCTTCTTTCTCTAGAGGCATCTACTGCGTATACAGATGCTTTTCTGTTATTATAATCCTCGCTACCACCTTGAGCTCTTTCTTCTCCATAAGGTTCGCGTACAATTCTAATTCTTCCATCATCTAAGAATTGCTTAAGCAATCCTCCGCGATATTTTCCAAGGTATTGTTCCATGGAGTTAATTCTACGCCCAGTAAGCTTAACATTATAATCTGGTGTAGATCTTGGGCTTGCATATCCTTTCAAAGTTACCACTACAGTATCGCGAATATTTTCATCGCTTAACAATTGAGTTAGGTTACCTGCAAATTTTTCCAACCTTACAAATCCTTCATCCACTTCAGAAAAGAAGTTTCTAATTTCATTCTTTTCTTCTTCTCTATTGAAGGCATTTAGGAATTCAGATCTCTTTTGATCATTTGCGTAGTTTCTATAGGTGTCTTCATAATCGTTAATTGCTAAACGTCTATCTTTTCCTGCCATTTTAGGGAAGTCATTATCAAAGTAAAGCGCAATAAAAGGATAATTAGCAAATGGTTGACGACACAAGAAAAGGTTCTCTAACAATTTAGTAGGAACAACAGGAATGCCGTTAGTCACTACATCAACTTCATCTGAGAGATAACCATCTTTTTTCGCAACTATTCTGTATTTCTTTTTCCAATCTAACGGGAAATTAAAGTTGTTCTTATCTAATTCAATTTTACTTTCTACTAAGCCATTATTGTCCAAAGTATATAATTCCAATGTTACGCCATTCAATGGTTCTCCTGACCTTTGGTCAAAAACTAAGGCGTCGATTTCAACATTAGGAGTAAGGAATAACTCTTTCGTTATTGTTCTTGAAGTATTATCTCCAACCGTTGTAGCTGAAGCTTCATCCATCGTGTATCCTTCTTTTATACCTTTTATTCCATATTCGTTTTCGAAATCTAAACCAAAATAATATTCATTATTTACGTCATCTAATTGCGATTCTTCATCTAACAACTTAGGTAATAAGGTTACAGTTGTACCTTCTAAAGGTTCCTTTGTAATGGCATTGTATGTTTTGACAACTAAATCAACAACAGGTCTTCCTGCTTTATATATATCATTGCATACACAATTTTGCATTGAATCTAAACAGTTTGCTCCAGGACGGTTGGATGAAAAATAAGCTTCATCTCCTCTTTCGTTCAAACTTGGATAAGTATCATCAAGCGCACTATTCATTGGAGCACCTGCATGCTTCAAATCTATCCAATCATTGTCCATCATTCGAGCAGAATAAATATCCAATCCTCCTAAAGACTTTTGACCATCAGTAGAGAAGTAAAGTCTACTTGATTTGTTATGGTAAAAAGGTGTGATTTCATTTCCCGAGGTATTGATTGATTTCAAATTCTGAGGATCAGAATAAGTTCCATCAGCTTCAATCATAGACATCCAAATATCCATTCCTCCTTGTCCTCCAGACCTATCAGAAGCAAAGAACAAATACTCGTTCCCTTTTTTATCAGTTGCAAAATTAGGCTGCGTATTATTTGAGGAAGATTTATTAATTGAAGATGGTAATTTTACTGCGTCTCCAAAATCATCCCCTTCTTTTTTCTTCATAAAAATATCACATCTTCTTTCGCCAGTTTCTTGCTCATCACAAACGGTATAATACATGATGTCACCGCTAGCATTGAAAGCTGCGTTTGCTACATGTTTGGTTTCCGAATTAATTCCACCTTTCATCGTGACACCCAGTTCGTCATTAACAGATGTCATGATCTTTCCAAGAGCTGGACCATTATTTGGAATACCTTCAGCATATCTAAGAGAGGAGTAAAAAAGTTTTCCATTATTAAAAACAGGAGCAAAATCCGCATAACCTGAATTGATGTTATCGCTTAATTTCTCAACATTAACATCTGTCTTTTTTGCTACAACTTCCTTAGCCCAATTACAAACGGCAACTTCATTTTGTGCCTTTTCTACTTTTCCTGTTGTATTTGAAGGATTGGCAGTTACAAATTTTTGAAAGTTTGCCGCGGCTGCTTCATATTTACCTTGGCTTTTTTGCATCATTGCTAACCAAAAAGTGGCATCGTTATATTTTCTTTCCGAATTTTTGTCAGAAACAAATTGATAATAACTTTCAGCATAACCAAACGCCAAGGCTTTTCTTGCTGCATCTGCTGCTTGGTAATAGTTGCTTAGCTTAGTGTCACCTGCTTCTTCAATAATTATTCTGTAATATCCCAAAGCACCTGCGTAATCTCTAGCTTCGGCGGCAGAAATAGCGGCCGTTTCGTAAGCACGCAAGGATTGTGCATTTACTCCGATAGAAAGAAGAAAAGCTGTTATTATGATATGTATTTTCTTGATCATCATTTTTAAATTGTGTGGGTGATTAGGGATTATAGGTAAGCTGGACAAGTTGGACAGAAATCTGGTTTTCCAACATTTTTAAACAAGTACTGAAGTGAAAGCTCTGGGCCCCCATTACCAGTAGTACCTTGTTGGAATTCAGAAATGTCAACATCATAACTAATGCCGACTCTCCAACTTTGATAATTCATCACCACTGTAGGAAAGATTGCATCATCTCGGCCAAGGCCATCATTAAACCTATAATTCAATCCAAATAACAACGATAGTTCTTTTGTTCTTTTTTGAGACAAGTGAAGTCTCGCACCTGCACCAACTAGATGCTCGATATACGGTGTTTGATAATTTCCTGTTGCATTGACAACGATGTCCATTGATTGCGTTGCTTGAAAATTAAATAGTCCATACCAAGTTCTTCGATTTTGAAGCTTTTCGTCAGCATTGTCTAAGAAAGACTTATTTGGCTGATTGATGTGGTGCATTGCTACGCCAAAATCCATTGTAGTACGACTATTGTCTTTTTCATATCTCCAATTTATTCCAGCACTAATGTCACCGTATACTATACTTTGATTGGCAAAAGTTTCTCCTATCGAAAGACTAGGATCAAATTCTCCTCCTGTCCATTGGTTATCAGTTCTCAGGTCGTCTGTTTTGAATCGTCTCTGAGATCCTTTTAACTGAACTCCAGCTGTTAACCAGTGCTTTTTGAAAATTTTATGTGAGTAAGAACCAAGAACTCCGATATCAGCAGTTCCCAGTTGAGAATCACCGGCTTCATCATAGTTAAACAAAGCTCCTAATCCAAAAAAGCTATTTCCATCCTCTTGGCGGAAAGCTTTTGTATCAAATACTCCTGACACTGTTCGATACCCCACTGGAACTGTATTCCATTGTGCACGATAGTTTGCCATAATTCTTTTATCTCCATCAAAAATTCCTGTTTGTGCAGGACTCAAGTGCAAAGGAGAATGATTGAATTGAGAATAATGAATGTCTTGGGCGTTCATTCCAATTGCTAGCAGAACGAACATTGCCAGCAAGAAAGAATTTTTTGATCTTAAATTAAGGTTCATAACCATTAGTTCAGTTTTTGACTTAATGTATAAGTTTCTAGGACTTGTGTTTAAGTACCAGGTAGCCAGTAATGTGTAGGTAGAGAGACTTTCAGGATAGAATCGTAGGAGAAAGGATTTCTTCAAAAGTGTAAATTTTGTAAGTACGTGTTCATCCTTTGAAACAAATGTAGTCCTTTTAGTCATTAAAGGGCAAGTTTTTCGCGAAAATTTTGACGTCCCGTCGGTGAAATTACTCCATTTGGGTTAAATTACCCATAAAGTTATTAACTATTTTATCTAAAGTATTGGTTAATAGACTATTAAAATCAATTCCATGGTGTTATATTTTTAGCGATTTTCAGAAATGTATGGTCATTTTTTAACAAAAAAGTAGAAATAAAACTAAGTTACATCTTTAACAATCAATTAATTAAGTAATTATATATTAAAACAATCTACATGTTTAGCCATTTTGTGACATAGTAATTCGACAGAATTCGAGTAAAACTTACTGTTCAAAATCATTTTAAAGTAAAAAACCTAACTAAAATTTTCTCCAAATGATATATTTTGCCAAAACTTCAACATTATGAACAAGTCAATTTCGATTTCCATTCTCTTGGTCCTAACATTCTTTCAACTTCCTGCGATTTGTCAATCAAATATGCTCTCTAAGATCTTAGCCAACAAGGATTCTATAGTTGATTTGGTTATAGAAAACCAGGAAAAATTTGAAGTTCAATTGATTTATACTCAAATCAATAGAAATCAAGAGAATAAACCTGAATTTATGAGGTATTCCATTGGCTTAGACAAAAGGAAATACTTTTATCCGGCGAGTACCGTAAAACTCCCGGTAGCCATTCAAGCCTTGGAAAAGATCAACGAACTAGGCATTATAGGATTGTCAAAAGAAAGTACTATGAAAACTGGTTCGGTATCAGCACCACAAACCATACGCATTAGGGATTCCACAGCGTTAGATGGTTTACCAAGTATTGCTCATGACATTCATAAGGTATTTCTGTATTCAGAAAATGATGCCTACAATCGACTTTTTGAATTCTTAGGCGCAAATCGAATCAATAATCAATTGGCCAAAATAGGAATCAAAGAAACTCGAATTATACATCGAGTTGGTGCTCCAAACTTTGACCTGGAGGCGAATAAACTGATCAATCCTGTTTCCTTTTTCAATAAAGATCAACTCCTTTTCTACCAAGGAGAAGCAAGCTCTACATTTCTAGCAGAAATTGATTTAGAAAAAGAAAAAAAAGGAGAGGGTTACTACAGCAATGGGGTATTGATTAATCATCCGAAAGATTTTTCAACTAAAAATTTTATTTCGCTTGAAAATCTAAATACCATTTTATGCAGGGTATTATTTCCTTTCTCTTATTCAAGAGACGAACGATTTTTGTTAACAAAAAAAGATCGTGAATTTCTAATTAAATCTATGGGTACTTTGCCAAGTGAATCTTACATCCCTGGACTATCCTTTCCAGAAGGATATGTTAAATTTTTTATGTTTGGCGGATCAGCCAAAGAAATTCCCGAACATATAAGAATCATGAACAAAGTCGGAGATGCCTATGGATATTTAATTGACGTAGCCT